>CAMOPX010000050.1 GCA_946622415.1 uncultured bacterium | reverse complement strand
CCTTGTTACTATATATTTGTTATCGGCAAAAATATGTAATAACTTTAGGAAAAATCCGAAATTGTGAAGTAATGTAAAGAAGTTACTATTCGTATTCTATTCCGATTTCATCGCAAAGATTGTTAAAATATTCCACACTTTCAATTAACGCATTTTCTTCAAAAATTTCAAAGGTTATAGTCGGATAAAGTTGAATTTCTTTTAGAGATGTAAGAATTTTTTTAATATCAAGAGTACCGTTTAAAAGTGAAGAATGTGAATCTTCGGTTGTATCGTTATTATGAAAATGCATATGTTTTAGCATTATTCCGTATTCTTTAATCCAATGTGTCGGGTCTGTATTTGAATGCAGATTGCAGTGTCCGATATCAATAGTAGCGCCTAAATACGGGGAATTCACAGCTGCAATAAGGTTTCTGATTAAATCAGGCGATGGTTCATGGACATTTTCTATTGTTGCCATAATTCCTGACGCTTCAAATTCTTTTATAAATTCATTATAAAATTCTACGTTATTTAAAAAATACATTTCCTGATATTGCTTTTGCTTTAATAAATTGTTGTAACAGGTATGAAAAACAACCAAAGAAACATCAAAATATTGTGCAAGTTCAAGACTTTGGTAGTATCTTTTTAAACTCACGGATGCAATCAGGGGATCTTTTGCTGCAATATTAAGGTTGGAAAAAAATCCGTGGAGAGTTAATTCTCCTTCAAAATCATCAAGAATTTTTTTGTATTCTATCTTTCTTTGTTTAAAATTTTCTTCAATATCCGATAATCTGCCGAATCTTGAAATTTCTATTCCGCAGTTTAATTTATTTGCAATATCAACCGCTTTTGAAATATCGTGGTATGCAACGGTTGATGAGATAAACCTTTTTAATTTATTTGCCATAATTAGATTATAGCTTAAAAAATGTAAAGGTGCTAATATTTGTTTATGTATATTGTAGAGTTGTTTTT
Organism: uncultured bacterium; assembly: GCA_946622415.1. Lineage (GTDB taxonomy): Bacteria > Cyanobacteriota > Vampirovibrionia > Gastranaerophilales > Gastranaerophilaceae > RUG14156. The sequence continues at coordinate 1,759 of CAMOPX010000050.1, read as the reverse complement.
TAAATTAAAAGAAGATATAAAAGCGGGAAAATTTAAAAAAAAACCGCAATTAAAAACTGATGATATCGAAAAATGCAGTCATCTTTTTGTGCCCATTGATTCAACGGGCAGAATTTTAGCCTGTTCAAAATGCGGCCAGATTTATAAATTGAAAAAGGGCGAAGTAAATCCGTTTAGCTAAATTTAGAAACCTTTTATCTTTAAGCGATTTTTGTATTAAAAATGGCTATTATATTATTTTGTTTTATTTTCATCAACAAAATCGTTTATTTTTTGGACTATCGTCTAAATTTTAGCCAAAAATAGGGTAATTTCTGAAAATATAATTTATAATAAATATAGAAATAATATTTTAATTATGGAAGGAAACAAAATGACAGTTTGGAACGAATCTGACCATCCCCGTGATGACGACGGCAAATTCACCTTTAAAGAAGGCGGAGTATTAAAAGGAGGAATAGAAAAAACAGAAAATAATGAAGGACTACTTGGGAAGTTACTCGGAGGATATAGTTTAGGTGAAATAAAAGACATATTATTCAGCGTAATATCAACTGCTGCTCCTTCCATAATAAAAACAGGTCTTACTATTGCAAAAATGAAAAACTTTATTAAAGAAAACAATCTTGAAAAAGAATTAATTAAAAAAATAGAAGATATAAAAAAAAATAAAGGAATAGCAGAAATAAAAAGAAAATCACAAGGTGATAATTACAATAGCAGCAATCTCATATCATTAGGAAACAGTTCCAATAACCATACAAATAACAGAATAAAATCAAAAACAAAAGAAACCCCGAAAGATATCCTCTATGCTTCATCTAATTTCAACAATCAACTAAAATTAAAACAAGATGAATATAAATCAAAACTTCTTGATATCTTAGGCAACCATGCAACACAGGGAGATATCCTCTACGGAAAACCCGAGAGTTTGGAAAAGAAGGTTAGAGAACTAGGGTTAGAGGATATGTTGAGGGAAATTAAGATTAGTGCTACAGATAAGTTGTTAAATATTAATAGAAACAAATATTTTGGTAAAAATATTACCAATATTGTGGCTGGTATTGATGGTGGTAATATGTATAATTTATCAGCAGGAAAAAATATACCAAATCATTTGGTCAACAGTGTAAAAATACGTAGTATTCACGACCATAAAATAAAAAAATATAGCGATTTGATGTTAAATTGGAAGCAATACATGGTGCAAAAAATAAATAATCAATTTAAGTCTATAGGATACAATTCTGAAAACGTAGAAGGTCATATTTTTGAATCAAATTCTGACCAAGTTAAAAGAATTAAACAAAATCAAGATTTTAAAAATGCAATTCGTGACAACATTGATAAAATACATAAAATTGCAAGATTTGAGTGTGAATTTAAAAAATATCCATTTTATAAATTAGGTAAAAACAATGCTTATTTTGCATTTCATTATGTCGATTTTTTATCTACAGGTATTGACAATCAAGGCAATTTGCATTTATATATGTTTGATACATATGATTTTAATAAAGGCGAAAATGTACTAATTGAAGCCGCAAGAAGAAAAATGGTGAGAGGTGAATTGAAACCGTTTTTTACTATCCACGAGATAATACTAAGTCAAAAAGAATTGAAAGAAATTTTAAGTTATTGAAAAATGAAATAAAAAAATTTATTAATACGGTACTAATATATTTAATTCTTGTAAAATTAGATATATTGTTTGCTTTTACTGTCTTTACGGCGGGTATTTTATCATTATTTTTTT
>CAMOPX010000049.1 GCA_946622415.1 uncultured bacterium | reverse complement strand
GAAGTTCCCCTAACGTAATTGAAAATTTCTTCTTTAGTTAAATAAAAAATATCTCTCTTATTTTCAATAATATTTTCATATGCAAAATTTTTGCCTAATTCAAGAAAAATCTCTCTGACCAAACCGAATAATCTTGTTCGCTCAAAACGCAAATTTTCCCTGTTCTTTACTCGCAGTCTTGCATTTTTTAGAATAAATCCAAAAAACGGATTTTTTATTTTTTCTTTTACAATTTTTTCCGCATTTCGTCGAATTTCCTGTTCATGAATTTTTTCTTTTTCAAGGTCAATAATCCCCTGTTTTACATAAGAATTTATAATAAATTGTAAGAGAGACGGATCTTGTTTATAGGTAATTGTTTCCAGTTTAAGTTCGCCAATACAGCGATTACCGAATTTTTGGATAAATTCTTCTATATCTTTATCAACATTTTCCCCTTTACAGATTTTATTTGAAATTAATTTAATTCTTTTTATCGGTTCGGTTGAAATTATTCCGGTTTCACCAGTTAAAAGATCGTTTTGCAATGTACCGTTTAAATCAATTTTGAATAGCAATTTTTTTAAAAGCCCGTAAAATATCATTGCATAAAAATCATTAACCAAAGGAGCTTGCCATTTTTTCATTAATTTGGATTCAAGTTCAAAATAAATTTCAACAAGCTCATTTGAATTTTTGCCTTCCAGCTTTCCGTTTTCATAGGGTGAAAGAGTTGAATTTATGTGTTCATAAAATTGTTCAATATCTTTTGGAAGTTTAAAAAGATTAATTATCAAAGATTTTATAAGGTTTGCCAAACGCAAATATTTATTTTTTTTGCTGGGTTTTACTTTTGGGATTTGGTTAAGTTTTTGTTTTACTCCCATCATTGATTCCATAAAACCGGCATTTATTTCATATCCGGGCATAAGTCTTAAAAGTCTGTACCAATTAAGTAAATTGTAATATACTCTGCCTTCAATTAAACCGAGCATTTGAAAAATATCTGAATTTTCTTCTATTAATTCTGGCTCAACTCCCATAATTAATAAAAATTGTTTATACACTTCTGTGTATACATCTTTTATGAAAGAAAAAGTTAATGGTGTTGTTACTCCGGAATAGCTCTCTATAATATTTGAATTATCCCAAATAACCTCCTGCTGAGATTTGTCCGGCATATCTTCTAAAGTTGTAATCGGGCGTGCCTGCAAAATATATAGCTTGCTTCCTTCATAAGCCCACTCTATATCTTGCGGTTTTCCGTATATATCAACAATTCTTTTTACTTCTTTTGATATTTCTTTTATCTGTTCATCGGTTAAAGATGATGCAGATGGGTTTGTATTTTCAATCTGTTTTGTGCCAAATCCCTTTTCTTTGTCAAAGACAATTTTGTATGGTTTTGAAGTAATATTTTTCTTAATATCATTTTCTTGAACGGTGTATGTATCAGCGTTTAATTCACCTGATACAAGTCCCTCACCAAGTCCAAATACACTTGAAATCACAATTTCATCCCGTTTTCCGGTAATAGGATTTGTAGAAAAAGCTACTCCGGAAACATCTGAATTTATCATTTCCTGTACAATTACACCTACTTTTATATCTTCATCAGCAAGTCCGTTTTGTTCTCTGTAAAACTTTATCCTATCCGAATTTGCAGAATTAATGACATGTTGAATTGTTACTTTTATATCTTCCGGTTTTACATACAAGAAACTTTCCATTTGTCCGGCAAATGAGTTGCTGCTGCCGTCTTCTCCCACAGCAGATGAACGAACCGCATATAATTTATCTTTTTCAACTTCAAAATTATCATCAGCAGAAGTTACAACACACCACTTTGGAACATTTACGCCGTTTTTTGTTAAAATATCAAGATTATACGCCTTGCCGCCAACTGTTTTTTCTTCCATTTATCCACCTATAAAATGCCATATCATAGGAATACCGCCTAAAGATAAATACATGCCTAATGTCCAAATTCCTGCCATAGTTTCAATTTTTGAAGCAAATTTCTGTTTTCTGTTTTTAAGAAATTGAAGTGCCGGAATTGCACAAAAAATCAAGAAAAATACTAAAAATATAAATGTCATTCTGCCAAAACCGGCATAAAAACAAGCTATATTTGCAAATATAAAAGTTGTAAATAAAACACTAAGCCAAACCATAGTTGAACCTTTTTCACCCCAAAGGTAAGAATATGTTTCAACTCCCGCTTCTTCAGCCTCTTGTGCTCTGATTTTTCGCCCGATTTCAATTACAACACCGTTTAGAAAGGTTACAATTAAGAATATAATTAATCCGTTTGGCATTGTCGTACTGTTATTATTCCAATCCAAACCTGTCGTGTAAAAGTCAATTACAGGCATAATCATCATATGCGAAACAAGATACGCTACAGGATGTTTTCGCAACCAATCACGTACGAAAAATTCTTTTGCCATAACGAACATGTAAATTATAACCAATGCCCATATCCATATCATCTTTGGGATAAACACAAAATTTAAAATGCACTGTAAAGTTATAATTATAAATATAAGCCATTTTAATTCTCTGAAGCTTACCAGCCCTCTGGGAACTGCCCTATACGGACGGTATTTTGCATCATCTTCCGCATCTTTAAATTCATCAAAAAGCCTTAGTAAAAAGAAATACCCAAAAGATGTCATTGCTCCGATAAGCAGGGTTAATAATGAAAAATTAAAATCCCCCCTCAAAATTTTTGAATATGACATTGCAGAAAATGCAAACGTAAAAACCATTAATCCATATGAGAATATAGGAAATCTCTCAGACTGATATTTCCAA
>CAMOPX010000048.1 GCA_946622415.1 uncultured bacterium | reverse complement strand
TGTAAAGATGTCTGTAAATCAATAATATTAATCATTTTGGATAAAGTGGCAGAAATACACTTATTCAACACTTTTAGAGTATTTTTGATTTTTAATTACTCAAAATTTTATAAATTATCATGTTTTATCATATTAGCCAGTTGGGTAATTGTAAAAATGACACTTATTGTGTTTAATATAAATAATCTTTTTCATACTTCCAGCTATTCTTAATTCCAACGAGCCTCTTACAGAGGCTCTTTTTTTGATATTGCCTAAGATTTGCGGAATCTGTCAGAGAGATAACTTAAAATTGCGCCTCCGATTTCTTCATTTGGATCAAACGGAGCAGAATAATTTTGCGGGTTTAGCGAATTTTTAATAAGCATGCTCACAAGCGGTCCAAAAGCATCCGGCACCTGAATTTTACGATATATTCCCGCCAAAAATGTCTGAATATTCGGGGATTCGGTATTATTAAATCTTGATAAAATCGGATACAATTTTTCTACGCCTTTGGTATTATTTTCAAGCATTCTGTCAAGTATATAAAGAGTTTCCGTAATTTGCTCCTCATTTGCGGAATATTTTAATATTTCACTTAAATAGGGAAGGGCATGCTCTTTTTGTTTTACGAACATGTCAACCTTTTGCTGATTAAATCTACAATACGCATGCTGACTGTCAGGCATTTGAACCGTAGAACTATACATATTGTTATAACTGTTATTGATAGAATTTATCGGTTGAATCATCATTTGCACCTACAATTACGAGTATACAAACGGCGGACCGTTTTTAATTTCAAATAAAATATTTTCTGCAATTGTTTTAAGCTGCTCTTTTGGTTTCCCTTCATCGACCTGTCTGTAGAACTCGTCTATCAATGGTTTAACGGCTGCGTCTTTTTTGGCTTTAAAGTTTCTCAATTCAGTTGAGACGAGTCTGCGCTGCAAATCCAGTTCTGTTTGAGCATTAATCTTTTTCACCTGAACTTCTTTTATGGCATCCCCTATAAGCTTACCGCCATAACTTACTCCGGCAAGAGCCGTAGTTCCGAAAAACAACTGTTGAAATTGCTTGTTATCAGGTTCTATTAAGAAATTGTAGAAAAATGCTCTGTAATCATCAACAAACGACGAGAATGAAGGTTTTTGAGTACCATCTCCGCCTATGTTTGGATTAACTTTGACTGTTGAAGTATTAATCCTTTTTACAACATAATTGATAAAGCTTTCTTTATCTTTTTTCTTCCAGCTTGTCATATTAACAATTTTTTCAACGTCATAGCGGCTTGCATTTATAAATTGGAGCATGTTTTCCAAATATTCTTTAACAAATTTATCATTTTTTGCGGATTTTGCGATAACTTCCAAATCTTTTTTTGTTTTTTCAACAAATTTAATAGTTTCGTTATTTCCGGCTCTTAGATTTTTCATAGAATAATGAGATAAGCCTATAATCGAAGCAACGGTAGCAATTCCGAGAGTAAAATATTTTAGTGCATTTTTATCGGATTTTTTTTCTTTGTTAGAACCGAAAGACAAATCCTTAGACGACTTAAACATTCCAAACGGTTGCTCTTTAGGCTCAGACGGTGAAATATAATTTGAGAACATTTTAGTTTTCTCAGAGAGAGCATTTCGTATAATCTGAATTTTACCGCTAAAAGACTGTGTTTCTACTGCAATAAGTTGTTCTTGCAGATTTTTTTGAATATCAGCTTCACGTTTTTTTACCCATACATCTTTGAACCCGTCAAAGAATGTTTTTCCCATAAATGCTGTAGCGGTAAGTGTTAATACCCCAAGCCCCGCACGTATTGTTTTTATATTGGGATTTTGAACCATCTGAACAATAGCTTGAACAGACTCTTCATTTATGGAAATATTACGGGTAAAAGAGGTAATCCATTTTTCTTTTAATATCTCATTTGTAATTTTTGCATTACGTTTTACGAACCACGAAACACCGGCAAAAAGCCCCATAACACCGACACACAAAGCACTTATCGGCAAAAGACTACGTTCCGGATTAGTCAAATTCTGGTTTAATTGCTCCGGTAATTTAACACTATCCGAAATTATCATAGTATCGCAAGTATCATTAAGATTAAGCGGCGTTTTTGACATGTAAGAATCTTCACCGTCTTTTATCAGGCTGTTTACAATTACGCCTTCTTTCATTTTATAATTATTCAGTTTTTGAGAATTTGTTAAATTCCTTTGTTGGCGGCGAGTTTCCGCATCATTAAACTGAATTGAATTCATTATTCTGATCCTTTTTGTTCTTCAGGCAATTCATCATCGCCTTTTAATTTTTTATACAAGTCGTGAATAAAGGTCCTTAATCTAAAAGTTTTTTTCGCTTCATCGACCTGTTTATCGTCGTTCTTTGTGTCATGCGTGCCGAATATCGAAAATAGAGATTTTACTTTCTTTTTAAATTCGTTTAACGGTTCCCCTATTTTTTTTGCTATAGCTGCTTTTATTTCACCGTACACTGCGGCAAGTTTGTCGGATATTTCCACAAATTTTTGAGAAATATTTTGAGCGAAACTTTGAATAGCAGCCGGTATATTTTTTATAAAATTCACCGCACTGCCTATAATATTATTTATCACAAAGTTAACAGGTTTTGCAATAATCGGCGGTAAATTTTTATTAATCATGCCGGAAATATCAGCAATTTTTTGTGAAATATTCATCATAGATTTTTCAAATTGAGCAACTCTTTGAGCAAAATTCACCGCATCTTGTTGTTGAGCAGCTTTTGCAGCTTTCTGAGCTCTAAGCATAGCCCCAATGGCAGCACACTCATTCCAACTCATTTCCCCGGGTTTTGCGGTATGGTCAGCCCTTTTCATACCGCCGGCT
>CAMOPX010000047.1 GCA_946622415.1 uncultured bacterium | reverse complement strand
CTCCCCACAACTCCTGTGGCTCCGAGTATTGCTATATTAGGTTTTCTTTTTATCATTTTTATTTCCTTTATTTTTTGTATTTATGCGTTCTGTGAGCTAAGCATTAATATACAAACTTAGTTTGCTTTGCTACCAGTTTGTCCTTGTCATAAGTTCTTTACCGTTGGCATCATACATTTTGTCTTTAAACCATATGCCCTTGAATTTGCCGTTTGGTGCGTACATATACTGAATGTTTCTTGTCTCGAAATAAATTACTCCCGCAAGCTTCCCGTTTGAGCGGTATTGTTTTGAGTGGTACGGGAAATTAGGGTAGTTTTCTGAAATGTCATCTACGTAAGCTAAATTCCCTTTAGCGGAATAATAATATACGTGCCTTAAATCTTTTTTAGGCTGAATGGCATAAGAGTATAAAATTTCCTGTCCTCTGAATTTTGTGAAAAATCCGGACATATTTTCTTCTGCAGTTTCTTTTCTTCCGGCAGAAATTTGTCTGTAGTGAGCTCTATAGTTTTCATCTTTCAAGAATTCTTTATATGTTTTCCTGAAATCTTTTTTCTTTATTGATACGGCATATTTGCCGTCGAAAAGTTGATTTTTGTAATTTTCAATTTTTTCGTCTCTTTGTAATTGAAGCATGTTAACCCAGTCATACTGAACGGCTGCTTCAATTTTTTTAGGTTCCGGAGTATCCTCAGCTATTGCGGGAGAATAGTTTCCGCCTAAAGAAAATAAAATAATCGCAAGTATTAATAAATTCCTTTTCATAAATATCCCTCTTATTATAATAAATAGCATACCATAAAAAGTTTAGATGTGAAAAACAGTAAATATTAAAATTATTTAAAATATATATTTTTGTATGTAACGGTAAAATTTTAATCTGATTTTGCTTATTAGTTATGTATTTTTGGTGTTTGTGAAAATAAGTTTTTATGAAATATTATTAAGATTTTAATAAATTATATTGAAATTTCATAAATCGAGTTTTAATATAAGTGAAGAGAGGATTTATAATATGAAAATAGTTGATGTTATTAAAAAATGTGCCAAAAATCCCATACCAATCGGAATTTTATTTTGTGTTTTTAATTGGATATACTTCTTTTTAGCGTTTATGTTATGCGGTGTATCAATTTTAGATTTTGGACGAGGGATGAATGTGCAGTTTATGCTGATTGTAAATTTAAATCTTCTCATTCCCGTTTGTGCAACTATTTTATATATAAAAAATAAAACATATCGTAATTTCGGAAGAGTTTTTCGCCTTTTTTTCGGAATAGAGCTGCCGCTTGTTATTCTATGCGTTTTAAGAATTTTTTTATTGAGAGAAATAACTCCGTTTATGTTTGTAATTTTGTTGTCGATAATTGTTGCAGTATTAGTACAGGTAGCGGAATATTATAAGATCAAAAGACTGAAAAACCCAAAGGTTATAGCGCTCGGATATGAGACAACCGCAATTTTGGGTGTATATGGGTTTATACTCTCATCATTTTTTGTATTACCGTTTTTATTGTATATGTTAATATCATTTTTCTCTTTTGATTGGTTTAATGAATTAATATCAGCATTTTCATATGAATATTTATACGAATTGCCTGCAATAATTATGAGTACGCTTATTATCTGTCTTCTTTTGGGACTTTTCTTATTGGTTATTTTATCTCCGTTTATATCGGTAGCTTTATATATAAAAAATTTCATTAAGTATACTAAGAGATTAGCTGATAAACGTATTTTTGCCGTCTTTGCTGTTTTGTACGTGTTTGTTCTGGCATTGTTATCAATCCAGCCGTCCGAAGTGAAAATTTCTGATAATATTCAAAAATACAGGCAGATTTCCGGTTATGAAGAAAAAATTGAATTTGCTAAAAATACTTTTAAGAATAAGGAATTTATATACAAAAAAATATTGGGGGATAAGTATATTGCAAAATATAAATATTTTGCCGATAAGACTTATTCGGGGGTTGAAAACTTGCATGACAGAGAAAGTGTCGGGCAAATATATCAAAACATGTTTAATGTAATTGCGTTCCCGTTTATGTACAACGGCGAATTTAATCCGTCTTCAGCGAATATTGATTATCAGGAAATTTTTGATGATAACATACAATCTGCCCAGAAACAGAAAATCAGAAAAGCTTTGTATTCAACTTTATTTAGGAGTGATATATCTGCTTTGGCTTTAGATAAAGATGCAAAATCAGTACTGCTGAAAAGCAGGACAACAGAAGTTTTTACCAATCCGGATAGTCCTGTAGCCCGTGTTAATATTACGGAAGAATATTTTAATACGGACACTACGGACAAGGAAGTGTTTTATTATCTAACGCTGCCGCAGGGTTCTGTTGTTGTAGATTTAAAATTAGGGAATGAACTTGAATATCAAGGTGAAATATCAACAAAAGGTGCTGCCAGAAAAACATATGAGCAGCAAGTCGTTAATCGCCATGATCCTGCATTATTAGAGAAAAACGGATTAAGGCAATATACATTGAGAGTTTATCCGGTTCAATCGAAGGATTCTCAAAAAGTTAGCTATTCATATATAACAACTATAGGTAAAAACGGAGAAGTCGGACTTCCTGATATATATGAAAAGCGTAATGTATATGAAAACAGAAGGACAAAATATTCCTACCTTGTAAATAAAAAAACAATAAAAAATGTTCATTCAAATATTATAAATACAGATTTGAAAACTTTGCCGCTCCCTGTTTGTTCATATGTCCAGAATAACCTGTATTGTTATAAAGAAACAGAGGTAACGGCTCAACCGGAAAATAAAAAAATAGCAATGCTATTGGATACTTCGTACAGTAATAAAATATCGTGGGAAGATTTTTTGGAAAACGATAGCGAATACCAGAAGATTAAAGATAAAAATGTAATTGATATATATTTCTTTAATGATTTAGTTAGTAAAAAAATAGATTTAGATAACGTAACTCAGTACAATATAGGGAAAACAAAGAGACTGGATGCAATAAAAGCTGTCGGAAAAAATTACGATATAGTTATTATGCTGACGGATGGCGATGAATACGATGACTCTAAACGCTCCCTATCTGATATTAATGTTCCGCTATATATTATTCATGCAGATGGTAAAATCCCTCCGTATTATAATGAGCTATCATTATCAATTTTAAAAACTAACGGGAAAATTGCGAATGATATAAAAGATGTTATAAACGATTATTATATAAAACAAAATCTTAGCGGAGTATATTCTGATGGTGATGTCATCCTGACAAAGGAGGCGAAAACTAATGCTAAGATAATAAATAATTCTGATTTTACCAAATTTATATATTCAAAACTGATAGATGACAATATTGCTAAAAAGGATGTATCAGATATTTCTGTTCTTGATGAAATTCACAGGATAGCAAAAACTCAAGGTATAGTTACTTCTTATTCTTCTTATATTGCACTTGTGAATATGCTCCAAAAAGAAACTCTAAAAGCAAATGAAGAATCTTCAGACAGATATGATGCTAATTTACAGAGCGGTATTGATAAAATCGTAAACGAAGGGGATGGATTTGTTGAGGATATTCAATCAGTTCCGGAACCGGAGCAGTGGGCAATGATTATATTGGGCACAGTATTGCTATTGTTTATATACATGAAAAGAAACGTTATATGCAAAAAAGATTAAGATTTATTTTACCGCTCTTGTATCTTATTGCGTTGTTTCCTCAGGTGCAAAGTCATTGGTATAAGAGTTATGTAGTATTTTTTATTTTTCTTATGCTATTAATAATTTATTCATTGAAAATATTATTCAATAGCAAGTATTTTAAATGCTGCAGTTTTGATATATTAATAATTTCAATTATTGCCTTAATGAAATTTATTAATGTTATATATATTCATTCTTACTTGTTAGGGCTAATAATTTTTATAGGTGGCTTATGCTCTGTTGTCGGAATGTTTGCTGAAGATATATCAAAAGTAAGGTTGTATTGGCTGAGTTTTTTAACAATTTTAGTGTTGCCTATTTCGGAATATGTCCGTATTTTTATAGGTACCCCGCTGAGGTTTTTTAGTGCTTCGTTTGTTGAAAAATTTTTGTCAATATTCGGGTATGGTGAACTTGCGCAATCAACAATTATAAATTTCGGGAATTCCTTTACTAATGTGGATTATCCTTGCAGCGGAAACAATACAATATTAGTTATTTTGATTTTTACGGCAGTTTTGGGTTGTATTTTTCGTATAAAATTCTCTGCAAAATTAGTATTTGTAATGTTGTTATCTGTCGTGAGTTTTGTATTTTTGAACATTATAAGAATTTTGACTCTTATATTTTTGTTTAGTTTAAAGTTGTTTTCGCAGAATTTTGTTTCCGGTATACATTTAGGTTTAGGGTTGTTTAATTTTTTTATTATTTTTGTTCTGATATATTATTTATTCAGTCGTTCAAATTATAAACAAGATACTAATAAAATTTGTAATACCCAAGGTTATTCGTATTGGTACTTTTTGGTGGTTGCACTATTATTGTTATGTTTTAATTTTTTAAATATAAAAAATCCGAGTTCACTGGGAAACAGCACCCTG
>CAMOPX010000046.1 GCA_946622415.1 uncultured bacterium | reverse complement strand
TAAGAGAGATATTTTTTATTTAACTAAAGAAGAAATTTTCAATTACGTTAGGGGGACTTCTGTTGATATTGACTTTAAAACCTTAATTAATAACCGTAAAGAAGAATTTAGAAATTTTGAAACTAAACATCCTGCGGACAGATTTTCGACATACGGAATTGTGTATACGGCAAACGATTATACTTCAAAAGAAACTTCCTCAAATGTAAATGGAGATTTATCCGGTATTGGGGCTTGTGCGGGAGTTGTAAGGGCAAAAGTTAAAATTGTTCACTCTGTTGCAGAATCTGAAGGGCTTGAAGGATGTATAATGGTTGCGGAACGTACTGATCCGGGTTGGGTACCGCTATTCCCGATAAGTAAGGGCATTTTAGTGGAAAGGGGAAGTATTCTTTCACATAGTGCTATTGTTGCGAGAGAAATGGGTATTCCTGCAATTGTCGGAATAAATAATCTTTTATCAACATTAAAAGATGGTGATGAAATTGAAATGGACGGCTCAACAGGGCAGATAAGGATAATTAAAAATGAGTAAGGGAATTGAAGAAAGAGCAAAATTTGATAAAATACGTTATGCCAACTGCTGGGAAGATCCGGAACTTTTAATCAGGGCGTTTGAAATTAACCCGAATTCAAAGTGTATTTCTATAGCTTCTGCCGGTGATAATTCACTATCTTTACTTACTCAAAACCCTCAAATTGTTGTTGCGGTTGATTTAAGTGTTCCTCAGATTGCTTGTTGCGAATTGAAAAAATATTCTGTTAAGCATCTCGATTATGAAACATTTTTAAAAGTATTAGGATTTAAGCCTTGTCAAAACCGCCTTGAAATTTATAAATCCATTGAAGAATATTTATCACTTCAAAGCAGATATTACTTTGAACATAATCCCGAAATTATTCAAAACGGAATTATACACCAAGGAAAATTTGAGCATTATTTTCAACTTTTTGCAAATATAATTATGCCTTTAGTCCATAATCAAAAAAATTTGACGGAGTTATTTTTGCCAAAATCTATACAGGCACAGAAAATGTTTTATGACAAGACTTGGAATAATTGGAAATTTAAGGCATTATTTAAAGTTTTCTTTAACAAATTTGTTATGGGACGATTGGGAAGAGATAAAGAATTTTTCAAGTATGTTGATGTTTCAATGATTTCAAAAAATATAAAGGAGCGAGCAGATAGGGCTTTGCGGGATGTTTCGACGTGGAATAATCCTTATGTAAATTATATTTTATTGAATAATTTTGATTATGCTTTACCTCATTTTGCAAAGGAAGAAAATTTCAATATAATTAAGAGAAATATTGATGCTCTTGATATTAAAACAGGTACAATAAATAATGCAGCAAAAAAATCAGGCATGAAGTTTGATTGTTTTAATTTGTCCGATATTTTTGAATATATGGATGAAGGGTTATTTAAAGAAATTTCGCTGGAGCTCTTGTCATCTGCAAATGCAGATGCAAAATTTTGCTATTGGAATATGATGGTAGATAGAAGAATTTCAAAAATTTTACAGAAAAATTTTGAATATAAAAAAGAATTATCTCAAGAACTTTATTTGAAAGACAGAGCATTTTTCTACAAAAATTTTATTGTTGATGAGGTAACAAATAATGACTGATTTAATTTGGGCAAGCATAATATCTGTAATATTTTTATTACTTTTTATAGGAGCGGAAATTGCTCATAAAAAAGGAATAAACACTGAATGTACAAGAAAATTTGTCCACTTTGGCGGAGCTTTTGTAACAATATTCTTCCCGTTTATTTTAACTTCGCATTGGACAGTTTTAGCCTTAGCTGCAATTTTTGCTTTGATTATGTTTTTGAGTAAAAAACTTGGACTTTTACAATCCATACATGATGTAGAAAGAAAATCCGAAGGCGCGATTTATCATCCTATAGCAATTTATGCGTGTTTTTTATATTCTCAAATTTTAAACCAACCTATGTTTTATGTGATTTCCATATTAATTTTAGCAATATCAGATGCATTAGCAGCTCTTGTCGGCAAAAGTTACGGTGCTAATGAATATTTGGTCGAAGTCGGAACAAGAAAAACCGTTGAAGGTTCAATTACTTTCTTTTTGACTTCATTTTTAATTACTCATTTGATTTTACTTTTAACAACTCAAACAGGCAGGGTAGAAAGCGTACTTATTGCTCTCCTAATTTCTATAATTGTAACCGTATTTGAGGGAGTTAGTCTAAAGGGTGCTGATAATTTGTTTATTCCCCTTGGCACAATGTTTATACTTTCAAAAAACATAACTCCCACTGTTGACGGAATATTGTTTCAAATATTAGCTTTGATTGGATTTCTAATTGGTTATTTAATTTTAATGCTGCCTTACAAAAGAATAGGATTTTCCGGTGTAATACTTTTAGGTCTGATAAACTATATTATTTGGGCTTTGTTGGGAGATATTTATGCAATAATACTATTTGTCTTTTCATTTATTTGTGCAAAAACAAATTGGATTTTAGATTACGATTGTGATGTAGCCGATTCTTATCGGGTTAGACCGATATTTTATATTCTTACTGTTCCTGTGATTTGTGCTTTTTTAAGCGGATTTGCAGGGAACAATATAATATATCCGTTTATTACATCTATAATTTGTGAAGGCTTTATAATAAAAACAAGATTATTTAACGGAAATTTGAATAAGGGTTTATGGCTAACATCAATATTATCATTAATAGCGTTAGGAGTGAGTTATGTATTTGTCTGATAATGAAGAAGATTTTTTAAGCTTTCCGAAAATTTTATATGAAGGCGATTTGTTTTATACCACAAAATCCGAAGACATATCGGGCTGCGAAAAAATATTTGTCGTAAAAGAAAAAAATAAAATTCTTGCAAGAGCAGGCTTAATTAATAATAAAAAACTAATATACCCTTCCGAAGAGAAGCAGTGTGATGGAGCAATTGTTCAAATCGGATTTTTTGAATGTATAAATGATATTGATGCTGCTAAATTTTTGTTCAGCGAGATAAAAAAATATGCACTTCAAAAAGACTATAAATATTTAATAGGACCTATTAACGGCTCAACTTGGAAAAAATACAGAGTAACTCTTCCTTCAAATAATCCGCCGTTTTTATTAGACAATTATAATAAACCGTATTACGCTGAATTATTTGAAAAATGCGGGTTTGAAACAATTGGCAATTATACTTCTTCTATTTGTAAAAATTTGGACAGGGATTATTCAAGATTAGATAAATTCACAAAAATTTTTGAACAAAAAGGAATAAAAATCAGAAAATTTAACCCTAACAGATTTGATGAAGATATAAGAAAAATTTATGAAATATCAATAAAAAGTTTTGTAAATAATTTTCTTTACACTCCTATTGAATTTGAAGAATTTTATAAAATGTATGAGCCTGTTAAAAATTTTTTAAATCCGGAATGGGTTTTAATGGCAGATAATAAGCGAGGTGAAGCTATTGCATTTATTTTTGGATTTGACAATTTATATGATAGAAATGAAAAATCACTTATTATAAAAACTTTGGCACAAATTCCCGATTACGAATATCGGGGAGTTGGTTCATATTTGACTGAATACATACATAAAAAAGCGTATGAAGCAGACTATAAGAATGTTATCCACGCACTGATGCATTCAAACAACGTATCCGCTAATATTTTAGCAGGAGAAATTTACCACGAATACAGGCTATATGGAGTTAATTTATGATAAATAATATTGTTGAAATTTTGTTTGAAAATGCTCAAAAACATCCCGAAAAAATTGCAATTATTCATAAAAAAGAAAAAATTAGTTACGGTAAATTGGCACAAGATACAAAAAATTATGCACAATATTTTTTGTCAAAAGGAATACACAAAGGAGATAATGTTTTAATTTTTGTTCCGATGACAATTGAGTTATATAAAATTTTATCGGCAATTTTTTATATAGGTGCAACAGCTGTTTTTGTAGATGCATGGGCAGATAAAAACAGGCTCGATCAAGCTTTAACAATAGTTCCGTGTAAGGCATTTATCGCCTGTCCAAAAGCTTTTATTTTAAAAATTTTTAGTAAAAAAGTTCGGGAAGTAGCCATTAACATTATTTCAGGGCAAATTCCAACGATAAAAACCGAAATTGAAACCGATTCGGCAACACCTGATACAACTGCATTAATAACCTTTACTACAGGTTCAACAGGACTGCCAAAAGCAGCAAAAAGAACGCATGAATTTTTACTTGAACAGCATTATGTTTTGAAAAAACACCTGCAACCTCAAGAAAATGATGTTGATTTGGCAAGCTTGCCTGTCTTTGTTTTGCACAATCTTGCCTGCGGGACAACCTCTGTTATTCCTGATTTTAATCCCCAAAAACCGGCGGATATTAACCCGAAAAAAATCTTAAATGATATAAAAAATAACAGTGTAACAACGTCAGTAGGTTCTCCTCGTTTTTATGAAAAATTAGCAGATTTCGCTGATATAAAAGGTCTAAAGCGAATTTTTACAGGTGGAGCGCCTGTTTTCCCAAAATTAGCAAAATTTTTACAAGAAAAATTTGTTAATTGTAATGTTGAAATTGTTTACGGTTCCACAGAAGCCGAACCAATTTCATCAATTTCAACCCGAGAACTTTTAAGTTATCAGGGCGATGTAAAAGACGGGTTATACGTCGGAAAACCTATTGAAGATGTAAACGTAAAAATTATAAAACCAAATGACGGTATTATAGAAGACTTTGAAAAGTCATGGCTTGAAAATGGTGAAATCGGAGAAATTTGTGTCGAAGGAAAGCACGTTTTAAAAGAATATTACAACAGTGAAAAAGCTCAAAAGTTT
>CAMOPX010000045.1 GCA_946622415.1 uncultured bacterium | reverse complement strand
TTCTGAAACTCGAAGGTTCTTGCGGTAAATAACCGATACCCGCTCTGGCTCTCATATGCATCGGCAGTGTTGTTATATTTTTATCTTCAAGAAATACATTACCTCCGTTTGGTTTTACCAATCCGACTATCATATAAAATGTTGTCGTTTTTCCTGCACCGTTCGGCCCTAAAAGCCCGACAACTTCCCCTTTTTCCATTGTAAAAGATACGTCATTAACAACTCGACGGTCTCCGTATATTTTTATAAGATTCTTTGCCTCTATTCTCATTTTATCCCCTTTTAATTTAAATTAATTTTAGTTTAAAAAAACTGTTTTTGCAAATGAAAATTAGAGAATAAATTTATAAAGAATTTATTATAGATATCATTTGTTCTTTTATAACAAAATCCCAATCATCTTGTGTTTCTGCTTGCAGAGGGGTTGTTGAATTGTACCAGCAGACATCATTTCCTTTTGTCTTAAACCATCTGTAATTTGTGTCTTTATTAAATAAGCCGATTGTTTTTACTCCCAATGCGCCCGACAAATTCAAAATAACATTATCCGTCGAAATGATTAAATCCATATTTTTTATTGCGCTTGCTGTTTCGGAAAAATTGTTAAAGGTTTTTCCCAAATTCGTTATTTCAAAATCTGTATTTATGTCTTCTTTTTGCAAATAGTACAAATCACAATTAAATTTTTCTTTCAAAATCTTAAATTCCGACAAATCAATATCTCGAATGTTATAATTTGCATCTTTACTGCCTGTGTTTGCTATTCCGATTTTTAGTTTTTTATTAGGGGTTAAATCTTTTTCAAACGGAACATCCAAATAGCCTTCCGTATACGGAAGGTCTGTTATTTCGATTTTTAGCACATAAGGAACATCTAAAAGTGCCATATCGTAATCATAATCAATATTTTCAACCTCGATTTTATCCGATATAATTTCTATATTGTTAGAAATTTTTGGTGAATTTTTTAATAAATCATAAAGTTCGTCTTGCACTACGAAAATAACTTTTTTTGCAAAATTTTTTAAAAACGGAACAAATCTGCAATACATAATCGTATCACCAAAACCCTGTTCATAATGAACAAGTAAGGTTTTATCTTTTATATCGGTTTTTAAATCCCAGCGTTTGTTTGTATTTTTTATCGGGTATTTTAAATTTATATCATCAATATTAAACCTGTGAGTTATATATTTATGACCTTCATACATTTTACCCGAATGAATTAAAAACAAACCGTAATTGTATAAATCAGTTTCTGTCGGGTTATTATTGATTAAATTTTCATAATATTTGCCTGCTTGTTCAAAATTTCCCAATTTTTCATAACAAAACGCCAAACCCAAAACAGACAACCTTGAAGGTTTTAATTCATAAGCTTTTTGATAGTATTGTATCTGTTTTTCCAAGCCGTCATATCCGTAAGCTTTGCCGTATAAATCCGCAGTGATATTGTATACAACCGATTTTGTGCTATCAATGGATAAAAATTTTTCATAATAATCTATTGCGGACTTCAATTCGCCTGATTGTTTACTTTTTTCCGCCATATCCAAATATAAAACTAAATTTTTTTCTGTTTCTTTATCCATTTTTTATCCTGAAATTTGGTTTTCGCCCAATATAAATACCTTCCAAGCGTTTGATTCTTCTTTTACAGGCTTATAAAAATCTTTTACCAAAATATGTTGTGTTTGCACAGGATGATATCCTTTTGATTGTAAATATTGTTCAATTTGCTCGGAATTTTTTATATATTTCTTTTGTTTTATCAAAGGATAGAAAGCATGTTTTTTTGATGCAATTTCACAGAGCATGGTGTTTATTATATCGTCATAATCAATTTCATATCCGCTGTTTAAAGTCATATCAAGTATGTAATTCAAATTATCCGTTGTTGTTATTGAAAAATAACCGATAATATTTTTTTCACCATCTATTACATAACGTTTTTTATATACAGGACTAAATCCTTCAAAAAGCGGGGTTTGAAATTCTTTTGAGTGACGTAATAATGAAGGTTTAAAAATATTTATTACTTCGTCATTATATAATTGGCTTATTTGTTCTGAATCGGAATTTTGGGCATAACGCCATTTTAAACTTGTTTTTTGCGGAGTCGGTTTTTCTATTTTCCATAAAGTTTCCGAAGAACATTGTCTAAATCCGCAGCCGTTTACAAATAAATCAAACAATTCTTCATGACATTCATCTATTGTTACTACAAATGTTGTCGCACCTTTTGCACCAATTTTTTGTATCACAAAATCAACAAGGTTTTTTCCTATATCGTATCTGTTATCTTTAAAAATTAAACGGGTTATATTGATTTTATAAGGGTTTCCTGCCGTACAAACCACTGTTATTAATCCCAAAATTTCTTTATCTTCTACAAGTATAAAAGACTCGGGCTTAAATTTTAGACTTAAAGGTAATATTCCATTGACCAGACTTATTGAATCCTGTGCCAAGTTTTTAGTCATCTTATCATTGTCATCATTACAAAGATAAGACACCAATTTTTTTAATTTCGGATAATCAAAACACGTCAGTCTTCTTATAACAATCATAACAACATTATATAGTTCAAACCAAAATGGTGCAAGTTTGTTATCTACTTCAATTCAACAGTAGTTCCGTCTTTTGTATCTTTTAAGATTATTCCGATATTATCTAAAGAAACCCTTATTTTATCGGCAATATCCCAATTTTTTTCTGCCCGTGCCTGTTTGCGAAGCTCTAAAATTTCATCCATTGTTTGAAAATCTTGGCCTAACGCATCTGATACGGTTTTTACGGCTTTTAAGATATCATCATCAGATAATCCTGCTTTTTCAAAAGTGAAACCTAATACTGTTGCGAGTTTATAAAGAATTGTATAAGCATCTTTTTCGTCTTTATTTGCTCTTGTTGTTAAATCAAACAATACCGCCAAAGCTTTTGATGTATTTAAATCTTCATCCATCGCATCACAAAATTCTTTGTATTCAGGCGTTGTTGTAATATCCAAATTTTCATTTATCGCGGTTTGTTTCGCATTTGTTAAACGCTTTGCACCTGCTTGAGCGGATGTTAATGATTCATCAGAAAATTCAACAGGCATTCTGTAATGATTTGTCAAAATAAACAGTCTTAATGTATTGGCATCATAATTTTTCAACATATCGTCTATTGTTAAGAAATTACCTAAAGATTTTGACATTTTTTCTTTGTTTATTGTTACAAATCCATTATGGAGCCAATAATTTACAAACTTACAACCGTTAGCACATTCTGATTGAGCAATTTCGTTTTCATGATGCGGGAATATCAAATCTGCTCCGCCTGCGTGAATATCAATTGTTTGTCCTAAATATTTTCTGCTCATTGCGGAACACTCTATATGCCAACCCGGACGACCAACACCCCAAGGCGAATTGTATCCGAATTTTTCATCTTTTTTCCATAAAGCAAAATCAAGAGGGTCTTCTTTTAAATCACCCACTTCAATTCTTGCTCCGCTTTCTAATTGGTCAATCGGCTGACCTGATAAACTTCCGTATTTGCCGAATTTTTTCACTCTAAAATAAACATCTCCGCCTGATTCATAAGCAAAACCTTTTTCTATCAATGTCTTTACCATTGATATCATTTCGCCCAAAGTTTTTGTCGCAAACGGCTCTATGTCAGGTTTTAAATTATTTAATTTATTCATTGAATTGGTAAATTGTTGATACCAATATTGAGAAACTTCTTGCGGTGTTTTCCCTTCTTTTTCCGCTTTTTTAAGAATTTTATCATCGACATCGGTTACGTTTCGGCAATAAGTAACATCATATCCTTTAAATTTTAAATAACGGTATAAAACATCCCAAGTAATATAACATCTTGCATGGCCCAAATGCGCATAATCATAAACTGTCGGACCGCATACATACATTTTTACTTTGTTTGGTTCTATCGTTTTAAATTCTTCTAATTTTCCCGAATATGTGTTAAATAATTGCATTGTTTCCTCATTTCTATAAAATTATATTAACATAAATAAATGTAAATAAATGTGAACATGTATAATTATTTTTGGCAAATTTGTATATAAAAAATACTTAATAATTATATATCGTAATAGAAAACGAAGAAAGGATATTGATTATGGGTGACTTAAAAGTTTCAAACAGAGCGCAAGGAAGTTCTTTTCAAGTAAAAGTTGAAGGAAATGTTACTATAAAAAATTTTAAAGGTAACAGAGAATTAAAAAATAACGAAGCAAAAACAACGGTAAAAAACGGTAAAATATCAAATTCATATAAATGGTCAAACACTGACCATCCGACAAAAGAATCTGCTTTAAATCTTAATTCTACAAATTACGGAATTTTTGATGCCTTAAGAAGTGCTGATAAATCGGATAAAAAAGGTGAAAAATTAACCCAATCTGATTTAGAGGCACTAAGAACAAATCCTAAACTGCAAAAAGAACTTGGTGTCCAAGTAAAATATGATGCAAAAGAAAAAGTTTATGGCATATACGGAGAAAATGGTTCTACTTTATATTTCGATTTTGATTAATTATAATTTTTTAATATATCAAAAGTTTCAAATACCGGTTGGACTAAGTTTTCTACCGGTATTTTTTCATCCAATTCAAGTGTAATAGTCGGTATATTTCGCTCAACTCCGCAATACGTTCCAAAGCTTCCCGGAGTTGGATATCCTATACTCGGTTCAACAGGATAACTTATTATTTCTGATATTTTTTGTGCTATATCATGCGCAGGCCCGTCATAATTTACAATTTTATATG
The DNA here is from genome assembly GCA_946622415.1 of uncultured bacterium. Taxonomy (GTDB): domain Bacteria; phylum Cyanobacteriota; class Vampirovibrionia; order Gastranaerophilales; family Gastranaerophilaceae; genus RUG14156. The sequence continues at coordinate 57 of CAMOPX010000045.1, read as the reverse complement.
GCGCATGTAATGTTAAAATTATTTTAGGTTTATACTTTCCAATAATATCTATTACAA
>CAMOPX010000044.1 GCA_946622415.1 uncultured bacterium | reverse complement strand
TATGACTGCACAAACTTAAAACTCCTCCTACAATCCAAGTTGGAATGGCAGCATTCATAAATTGAAAAAACCCTTCTCTCAAACGATTAGTTTTTACCTCCTGATTTTCTCCAACAAGTCCTAATGCCACTCCACCCGTAATAGAACCGGCAGACATTCCTACCATATTCCACATTCCGTACTCAAGTTTGAGCGGATTTTTGATTTTTTGTTTCTTCATAAGCATCACCAATGGGATTGCCGTTCCAATCAAAGAACCTGCCATTGCTTTTATCTTATCTGCATCGGAAACCTCTTTGTTACAGAGCCTGTTTCGATGTTCATATATACCTTTGTATTGCACATTATAAGGATTATTATATGTCGGGTAATGTATATTTTTAACTTGCATTATAAATTATTTAACAATAATATTTTCTAAAAGCTATATTTTAATGCTCTATTATCGTCAAAATTAATAAATTTATTCATTGCATAATCGTATATATCTTTCACGGCATTTGCAATATTTTTTAATTCATAAATAGAATTTTTCATAAACTTTTATAGGGGTAAAATAATTTTAAAAATTGAACCCTTACCAACTTCACTTTCTACGCTTACACTTCCTTTGTGAAGTTGAGCAATATGTTTTACAATTGCAAGCCCCAGACCTGTACCTCCGGTTTGTCTGCTTCTTGCCTTATCTACTCTATAAAATCTGGTAAATAGTTTTTCTAAATGATTTTCTTGAATTCCTACACCGTAATCTTTAACAGAAATAATTACATTACCGTTTTCTTGCTCTGTAATTACATCAATTTTTTGAGACTCTGAATATTTTATAGCATTATTTAAAAGGTTTATAATCGCAGTAATAAGCAATTCTTCATTTGCGAACACTTTTAAATCACATTTCGGTAAAAAGCAAATATTTGTACTTTGTATATTTAAATAAGAAATAGCGTTTTTTACCATCTCATTAAGATTGAATGTTGTAAAATTCTTGTTTTCGTTAGTCTGTTCAAGTTCAATTTCAGAAAGTGTTAAAATATCGTTTACCAGTTTATTGATGTTATCGGTTTGAGAAAGTATTATATCAAAGCATTCTCTATCACTATCAGCGATTGAATTTTTTGTATCCAAAAGTTCAATTGCAGAATTAATCGTAGCAATTGGGGTTTTAATTTCGTGTGTCATATCCTGAATAAAAATAGAACGGAATTCTTCCAGTTTTTTTAGTCTTACAATTTGATTTTTTAATTTTAGTGTCATCTGCTTTATTGCAATCGATATTTCTTGCAGCAATCCTTCTTTTGAAACTTTGACTTCTGCATCAAAATCTCCGTTTGAAATTTTCACGACACTGTCTTCCAAGTTATTAAACGAATTTCTGATGGTAGAAAAAACATATACGAAATATCCGCTCAAAAGAAGCAAACAAATAACAAAGAATATTATAATATTTGTTTGTGAATCCACTAAAGATGAAACAAATTCGTATTCATGTAAAACAAGTTCAAGATAGTATTTTTTATTTTTTATTTCAAACTCACTAACATCAGATAATTTTTGATGTTTGATTATGCTTTTATATATCTTCCATTTACTCAATTGCCGGTCAAAGATATGAGTGTCGGAATCGAGTTCTTTATTATCAATAGCAGTTCCTGCTATCAGTTTTTTATCTTCATCGAAAATTTGAAAAGAAATATCATTTTCACTTTTAAAATTTTCACAATATTCCATTAATCCGGAATTATCATTTTTGGACAAATACGGCATTGCAGCGAGTTTTATTTGTTTTTTATAAAAATTTAATTCATTTTTTTCGCCGTCTAAATACAAATGATTTATTTGAATAAAATTGTATAAAGAAATTCCGATAAAAATTGCTAATATACCAAGCAGCCATATAATTTTACTTATCCAAAATAAATCTCTTTTTTTCATACTATTTCCTTAAGCTTATAACCGGTACCCCTTATTGTTTCTATATCTTGACCTCTTTCACCGAGTTTTCTTCTTAAATTTACAATTTGAACATCTACAGCACGCTCAGAAATATTAAAACCTTCATCTCCTCGCAGTATTGAAAGCAGAGCTGAACGACTAAAAACTATTCCTATGTTTGAAATAAAAGTATCTAAAATTTTGTATTCAAAATTTGTCAGCTCAATCTCATTATCCTGAACCTTTACAATCATTTTATCTGTATTAATTGTAATATCTTTATAAACTTTTATGCCGCCAATTGAGTTCAAAGATTCCAAATGAGCCTTTATTCTTGCCAAAAGAATTTTATTACTGAAAGGTTTTGTAATATAATCTATTGCACCTGATTTAAAACCTTCTAAGATATCATCTTCCATCTTTTTAGCAGTAATCATAATTACTTTTGTATCTTTGTAATTATCATCATTTTTAATAATCTTACACAACGAATAACCATCAAGTTCCGGTATCATAACATCAAGCAAAATCAAATCCGGTTTGTCGGTTCTTATAAAATTTAAAGCTTCGTTTCCGTCAAACGCACATCTTATTTTATAATAACCGTCCGCTTGGAGCATCAGCTCCATAATCCTATTTAACTGAATTTCATCTTCGACAATAAGGATTTTTGCATCTTTTATACTCATAGTTTTATTATACTATCAAAATTATTAGCATTTTGTTAGTTTTATCTGTTTATTTTTTTAATCGATTATGAAAATATTTATGTAAACTCTTAAGAGAAAACAGAATTTGTCGAGCTTACATTTTTAAATTACAGTTATATTAATTTATGTAAAATTTTTAGGAATATGCGAATTTTGAAATTCTATTTGTTTTTTTAGTATATAGAGAGAATTTTTACATAATAAGAAAGGATGAATTATGTCATTATCTATAAATCCGGCTGGAAATAACAGACCTTCAGAAGGAGTTTCCAATAATTCACAAGGGCAGAGAGTGCAAAATCCTAAAGATATTAAAATCTTTGGCGATAAAAACAACAACGGCGTCATTGACAAAGGCGATTTTACAAATAATCCCGAATACTACCAAATGTTTGAAGAAAAAGGGTTTATAGGTAAAACTTGGGACTCTATGATGGATAAAATCGGCAATATCGGTAAAAATAGTACAGAAAAAAGTTTTACAGAAAAATTACAAAGTACAAACCCGCAAGAAGCTATTTCGGCTATTAATGATAAAATGTCTGTCGGAAAAGACAAAGATGGCAACGATTTATCAATGGCTGACTTTGCAAAAATCATACGTGAAGTTCAGGAAAATGCCGATCCTGAATTAAGCGGTTCGCTTTTAACAGATTATGTAAATGATACCGTATATGAAAAAACAGGAATAAAACCAGAAAATTATAGAGGTTCTCGCACCGGCGTAGAGTTTTCGGTCGGAGATTTAACATATAGCGAAGATTTTGGTCTTGATAAAGTTGAAAATCAGAAAACAGGTGAGCTTATAATGTTGAACGGTAATTCACAAATTGTTGGTTACAGCGACGATAACGATAATTTTATAAAATTTTCGTATTCAGATGATTCTAATAAGTTACCGCAAAAAGCAACATATAATGATAAATCAATTGCTTATGAATAATTTTATAGGCTAAAGGTTTTACCTAACTTTAGAAGAGAAAAGATTTTATTAAATATAAGTCTTTAAATACGAGGCAAAGAGATGAGTTTTCAAATTTGGAATGACAATAATAACCAAAAAACTACTTTAAATCTGAAAGTAAATTCAGATTTAAAATCTCTTGCGGAAAAAGCTGATAATAAAATACTTAGTTCGATTTTTAAAAAAATTGATAATAGTGATGGAAAATTATCGCAAGAAGAATTAGATTTATTTAACAAAATCATGCAAATTGCGGATTCTCAGAAAACCGAAAGTTCCGGTAATAAGATTATTGAGAATAATGAAGCCGAAATTATTTTGAAAAAAATCAATGACGGTTCAATTACGGATGATCTAAAAGGTAATTTAACGGGCGAAGTTACAAATAAAACAAATTTAAAAAATTATATGTATATCGATTTTCTTAATAAGGGTTCCGGCAATCATATAAAATGGAACGCCCAAATGAACACAGAAAAAATCAATGTAGTCTATGATGAATTAATTAGTACCATACAAAAAAATCCGAATAAAGCTTATAAAATAACCGATTATAAAAGAACCAGAGATAAAGATGGTAATATCATTGAAAAACCTGAATTCTTAGAAATTCAAGAATCTCAAGTGGGTAAAAAGAAGAATTGGTCAGAAGGATTAGACAGAAATATAAGAACAATCCAAGTAACGAATAATGAACGTGAGAACGAGATGATAGAAAAAGTTATTCCTGAACTAAAGGCTATCGGGGCTGAAATGGGATTTAATGTCAAAACTATAAATGGTGGAGATACTTGGTTGGAAGATTATTCAATAATGCTGAATGACGGATATAGATATTCCCCGAATGATAATTTTAAAATTGACAGTACAGCTCAAGATATAATAAACACAGACAGATATAAAAGTGGCTTTGTTGAGCAACAAGGTCAAGTAAACAGAAATCAAACAGCAAATAAATATGCAAATAATTATCGGAAAGATGATATTGTTCAAGGTAAAAGCTATCTTGAAGGCGGCAATGTTTTAAATACCTGCAAAAAGGATGGAACTCCTGCCGCTATCATCGGTGAAGATTCCATATATTTCACTTTACAAAGTATGGGATTGGAATCGAATGACGAAAATATCGAAATCGCAAAAAAACAAATTGCAAAAGAGCTACACTTAAAAGCTGAAAATATAACATTTATTCCGCAACTGGATTTCCATATTGATATGGCATATCGTCCGCTGCATAACGGAGAAATTGCAATTCCCGATTACGAAGAGGGTATAAAGATTTTACAAAATACCGAT
>CAMOPX010000043.1 GCA_946622415.1 uncultured bacterium | reverse complement strand
TTGACGTGTTGGGCTCGCTTACACTCACACGGCACACTTGTCAAAATCCGCAATGCCGACCTACTTCTTTACTTTCGTTCCTCCCCGATGGGGGAGGGTAGGTGGGGAACGTTATAAATTTTTCTATCGAAATTACATGTTCCCTCTCCTAAAGAGTAGGAGAGGGTCAGGGTGAGGTATGAATAAGAGAAGATAGTACATAAATTCTCAAATACAAATATATTTACTCCACCCCTTTTCAAAAAAAATATTTATGCTACAATAATTTGTGTAGCCGATATTGTAGGTTACAACCGCCTATAAGGAGAAGTGGCCGAGTGGCTTAAGGCGGCACCCTGCTAAGGTGTTGTATGGGGTTACCTGTACCGTGGGTTCAAATCCCACCTTCTCCGAACTAAACCCGATAACCACATGGTTATCGGGTTTAATTTTTTAATAGAGATGGGGAAAACTTTAATTATTTTTAGTTTATATAATTTCTTCTTTTTGTTTTTCCCTTTGTTCATGTTTATCTATCATATCCTGAAGATCATCCGGCATAACAGTATTATGAGCAACTGCCTTTGTTTGCAATCCTTTTTCTAATATTGTTACCTCTTTGTTTTTTAAATTTTCACTTGCTTCTACAATATCCCTGTCATGATATATTTCGATCAATTTTATGCAATTTTCCGAAGGTGCAGAAATTTCTGAAAGTCTTTCTTGTACATCATAACTTGCCCAATCTTCAGGAATTTCATCATAATTTTTATAATATTTACCATCAGGAGCAAGACGCTTATTTGCTTCTTTTTCAAGAACTTTTTGCACATAAGCTTTTTGGCTTGTAAACCTGCATGGAATAACGATTTCAGAACCTATAATTTCTTCAGGATCACGTTTTTCATATTTTTTAAACATATCAGCCACAAGTTTCAAATGCCCGATTTCCATATCTAAAAATATTTCCCAATATTTTTTTATTTCTTCGTCGGTTTCATCTTCATAACAGGTATAATAATTGCAAACCTCCGTAAATTCGTGAAGCAAAGCTTTTTCAAACATAGATTCGGACGGATCAATTAAAGACTCATACATTGTAACGTGTTCTTCTTCAACATCTTTAATTTCCGCATAAGTTTCACGAAGCACATGATCTGCGTACATAAAGCCATGTTCTGCGTAAAAATTATGAGTTTGTTGCTCACCCGATAAAACAGTTAAAATATTCACTTTTGTTTGTGGTGAAGCCGTATTTTTGTCATAAAAATTTCGAAGCCTTAAACCGTTACAATTGTGATGATGCTGGGTCGGTCGTCCTACAATTACATCCGTTTGACCTTGCACTATATCTGATGGTTCTATACCTTCTGTCATATATGCAAATTGTGAATACCTGTATAAGTGATCAAAATCTTCTAATAAACCAAAGTTAAAGGTTTCTTTTACATATTCATCCGGTTCATTTTGAGCAAGCCAAGCCGTCAAATCAACAGCAACCTGTTCATAACCCAATGTCGTTTCCAAAACAGATTGATCAGCAGGACATAACCAATTACAAGTCATTTGCTGCTGGTTTTCTATTCTGCCCAAGCGTGAAATTGTTGCTTTATCATCAGAGTCAACTTCTGACATAAAACGATTAAACTGATGCTTAAAGCCCCAACCTTCAACTTCTATACCATTCATTAAAATTTGGCGGGTTCTGGTATAACAATCGACTTTTTGCTTTTTATACGGTTTTGCAACTATTTGGTGCCAATTTCTCAATTGTTTTTCTAAAGGCATACCCTTTTCTTTCAACGGATTAAATGTCATAAAATTCCTTTCTGCTAATTTCCAAAATTCATTCTTAGCAAACATAAAATATTTTAAAATGACATAAATTAAAATAAGACAAGTAGGTTATTCGTTTTTGTTATACTATATAAGATATGAAAACTTATACTGCAAAAGGATACCTCAACGGAATATGTGCCGCAGTGAGCTATGGAACAAACCCCCTATTTGCCCTTCCTATGTTTGCTCAAGGGTTTGGAGTTAATTCTGTATTATTTTACAGATATTTTTTCGCCATAATAATATATGGTTTATGGTTAAAGTTTTATAAAAAAATTTCATTTAAAATTTCACTAAAAGAATTTGTTATATTATTCATTTTTGGGATTATATTTTCACTCTCATCAGTATTTCTATTTGGAGCATTCAAATATATCGCATCAGGGCTTGCGTGCACAATATTATTTATATATCCGCTGTTAGTCGCCTTAATATCAAGAATATTTTTTAACGAAAAATTACCCAAAATAATTTGGCTTGCATTGTTTTTAACAATAATCGGAATCGGGTTATTGTATGGCGGAAATAACGAATCAAATCTAAACATAACAGGAATTGTTTTTGTACTTTTATCTGCAATTTCCTATGCTATATATATGGTTGGAGTAAAACAAGCAAAGACAATAAAACATATCAAACCTGATAAACTTACTTTTTACGTAATGCTTTTTGGACTATGCGTTTATATTTGGAATTTAAAATTTTGCACACAATTACAACCGATAAATAATTTCTTTATGTTTGGCTGTGCATTAATGCTTGCAATATTTCCGACAATAATATCTTTGGAAACAATTACATTCGCAATAAAATTTATTGGAGCAACCAAGACCGCAATTATTGGTGCACTTGAACCCTTAACCGCACTATTTTTCGGAATAATATTTTTTAAAGAAATAATTACTCTAAAAATTATACTTGGCGTTATTTTAATTTTGACAGGAGTAATTTTTGTTATACTGAAAAAGAAATAGTCAAAAAAGCTGATTTTTATAATATAAAATCTTTTTATGCTAAAATTTTGTTATAATAATTACTATATCATCCGTTAAAAATATGAGAAAAATACTAATCACATTATTTTATTTATTATTTATACCTCTTTGGGGAATTGCAAGTGAAACTGCTTCTGATAATAAAGTTTCAACAAGTGCCGAACAAGCACCGGTTTTTTATACCGCAGCTCAACAAGCACGTAATGTATCAGTTTTTTCGGAAAATAATTTATTCGGTCTAAAAGACAAAAGCGGGAATATCATTGCACCTGCAATTTATCAAAAAATGGTTATGACCGGACGTACCGGCTGGATTATACAAAAGAAAAACAAATTCGGACTTATGGATTCTAAAGGAAATTATTTGGTTGAACCCAAATACCGCTATGGCGACAGAATTCTCGGAAGATACATAAAGCTTGGGAATGACAACGATTTTGGGATTTATAACGAATACGGAGAATCTATTTTACCTCCTGTTTACTCGTCAATAGACTTGTTATACGGACAAATGTTTTTAACATATAAAAATTATCGATATGGAATTGCTGATTTTAAAGGAAACATCCTAATTCCTAATATTTGTGATGATATTTATATGCCGACAAAAGATATTATAAGGATAAAGTATAACGGCAGAACGTATGAATTGGAAAACACAGATACGACAAAAATAGCCATGCCAGATATCAAAACCAAAAATGACTCAGATAGTGATTCTGTATTTAAAGAATTTATAGTAGATACAGGTACATTATCTGGATATTCCGTTTTAACATTTTCTGATTATCTTGTAAAAATCTTTTCATCAATTTCGCCCGCTCACGAAGAAACTATTGATGATTTAATATTATCACACGGGGTTGATACGGTAGGGATTTTAAAAAGATTTAGCTGGATACCAAAATATCCTATTACTTTTACAAAAAAATATTACTCACATCTGAGAAACCCGTTTAACGGCCCGTTATCTGATACCAGAAACAGGCTAAAGAGGTAAACCTATGAAATTTAATGCCTTAAGCAAAATATTTTTAATATCATCCATCATTCTCGGCACGGCAGTTGGCGGGTTATGTGCTTTTTATATAAAAGGGTTACCTTATATTGTTTCTAACCCCAAAACTATAAAATATGTTGAAAATCTGACAAAACAATACACAAATGCGGATTTGATAATCGATAAACCTTATTTACATACCGAATTTTCGCCAAATATTGAATTTAAAGTTAATAAAGTTTATTTAAGCAAAGATAACAACAAGCTTTTGGAACTCAATAAATTCAATACCAAAATTTCATTTAAAGAAATTTTAGCAAAAAATATAATAATTAAACGTCTTGTTGCAGAAAGTATATACGCAGATGTGAATAAAATTCAAAAATTACTTCCTGAACAAAAGCAAGAAAAGAAAAAAAGCGAATGGAATTTTGATATATTTGATGCTTTATTAGGGGTTAGAAATTGCGAAATATTTTATTCAATCAACCCTGAAACTAATTTACACCTAAAAGGTCAGCATATAGGAGTAAATAACGCAGAAAAAATAAAGAAAAATGTATATTTTCAATTACTTGCCGAAGTTTCGAGAAAAACTAACCACGTTACCTTAAAATTAAATGACAACGGAAATGTTTATTTTAAAGATAATTTGTTCCACGTCGAAAATTGCCCGCTTGGGATAAATAAATCAAATATTTTCATAAACTTGACCGCTGACAAAAAACATAACTTTGATATAAATTTATTTTCCGATAATTTTAATATCAATGACGTTTTAGATTTCTTAAATACACAAGTTATAGAAAACAATGTTCAAGGTTCATTAGTTTACTTTTCTGATATTCAAGGAAATCTTGATTTTAAGTTAAATATCAAAAAGGATAATTTAAAAGGTAATTTCAAATTAAACAAAGCAAGTTTTAAAGTAAAAGATGTAAACAATATCCCGATAACACTAACAAAAGGAACTGTTGATTTAACCTCTAACGACATTAAAATAAACAATTTTGAAGGTTACTACGATAACAAACTTCAAAACAAACTTAAATTTGAAGGTACCGTAAAAGATTACCTCAACACAATCGACACCAATATAGAAGGAACAGCGATAGTTAGAAATGACTTTTTCAAAAAACACCTGACAAAAATGACAGGTACAAATTTTGAAATTAAAGGGGAAGCTCCAACTAAAATAACCTTAAAATCTAAAAATAACATTATGGATTTTGTATGGTTGTTTATGCTAAAACCCGGACAAAATATTAAAATTGCAAATGATTATCTACCGTTTGAAAACAGCTTGAGATTGATGAAATCTGAAATGCATCTTGAAAATATGGTATTAGACATAAAATCTTTAGATTATCATATGATACCGGCAGACAAAATTCTTTCAAGAGAAGAATACGCAAAAAAACGAGCTCAGGGCGAAAAATTTCAACCGATATTCCGCTTAAAAAGCAGCATCAACTTAAAAAAGAATAATTATATTAAATTTGTAGATTTTGAGATTCCCGAACCTTTGCCAAGCGAATTGTTAAACGCCATTTTGCGGCAAGAAATATTTAAAAGAGGTAAAATTGCCGGTAAAATGTTTATTGACAACAGGGGTAAATATCCGGTACTAAACGGAAAGATGAGCATGGATAGAGTTCTTATACCTTCTCAAATGACCTTTATAAAAGATGCCGTTTTAGAAACAAAAGACAAATTGATTCATCTTGAAGCAAAAGGCGGTTATAGACGTGCCAAATTTAGTTTTAACGGGGATCTATTAAATCAAATTAAATTCCCGATAATAATAAAAGACGTAAACCTATCACTCGAAAGCATAGATACATTAAAACTTTTAGAATCATTTAACAA
>CAMOPX010000042.1 GCA_946622415.1 uncultured bacterium | reverse complement strand
AGAGATACATAATTTGCCATAAAGGCAGGGTTTAATACATTTCCTTCTTCATCATAATAACCTGTAATACTCAAAGTATTATTTGAAGGGTCATCACCAAACGCAATTTTTAGACTTGTTCCTGATTTATAAATTCTTAAATCACTATAGTTTGCAACGGTTTCAGGAAGAACAAAAGTATCATAAGCACCTGAAGTGTATGTAAATGTGTCATTATTACCTGTATCAGCATGGGTTAGATATATTGTATTATGAACCTCAGCTGAACCTTTACCTGATACAATTGTATCGTCGCCCAAACCTGTGTATATAATATCATTACCTTTGCCTGTTGTAAGTGTCTGTGCGGTTGTTAAAGTATCTATACCTATTGTTGTATTCAGGTCAAACAGACTTGATGTAGTTGTATTTGTACTGTCTTTTATTGTAATACCTTCCGTCAAACTGTCTAAATGTTCTATTGCAACAGTATTTCCGTCACTTGTTTTTGTGATAACTTTTTTACCGTTTCTTAAATCAATATTCAGGTTTGCAAAAGTATCGGAATTAAATGTAATTGTATCATTACCTCCGCCATAATTGATTATGTCGGAACCTATGCCTATAAAAACCGTATTGTTGCCTGACCCTAAATTAATTACATTGTTGCCGGAATCCGTATATATTGTCTTATCACCGATTCCGTCAAATAAATAATCGTTACCTGCGCCAAGATGAATTACATCATCACCGTTACCTGGAGTTATAACATCACTTCCTTCACCGTTATTTATTATATCTTTACCATTAGTATATTCATAATAGTTATCTCTTACGCCGCCAATTTCATTAAGATAATTATTAATTGCCCATCCGGGGATATAACTGGTTGGACTTGTATATTTATTTATTTGAAAATGTTGGCTTTGAGTACCTTCATCTAACGTATAATAACCTTTCATTGTTAAAGATGAATTTTTATATCTGAAGGTTAAATCGTCGTCTTCCCTTGTAAAAGCACCCATTGTATTACAATCTATCTCTAATTCCCCGCCTCCATAATAGTAGACATTGTGTCCTTTATCTTGATTAGTATCTTCTGAACCATTCCTAAAATGCATTAAATCCTTATTCCAACTATTATTACTCCTGCTTCCAAATATGGTGTCATTTCCTGAACCCAAACGAATATCAGTAAAATAATCATATGTGTCTGCTACACATACAACATTATTTCCTCCATTAGTTAAATCATATTCAGATGTTGTTTTATCTCCTAATAATAGGTCATTATTGGTACTTGCAACAATTTTATATGATTCGGGATTAGTACCGAGAGGAATTGGCTCATTCGGATTGATTTGAAATGTAGTATCACCGATTTTTATATATTGAACACTATGACCGCCCAAATAATAATCCTTTAATAGAACAGTTGTTTCACCTACAGAAATGTTTAAATCATTTTCAACATAAGAAAATGTAAAGTTTGAAAAATCCGTTTCTTCGTTAAATACGAGTGTATCCTTTCCGCCGCCTGCTTGGATAGTATCATTTCCTCCTGTAATTATAATTGTATTGTTACCTTCGCCTGCGTTAATGATTTCATCACTATCAGGTGAGGTTATAATTTTATCATTAAGGATTGTACCGTAATAAGCACCCGAAACAGATGTTTCAATGACAGCATCGTCTTTTATTGATTTTTCAACTCCGTTATAAATAACTTTGTCAATCTTATCTGTTACATTAAAATAATTTGATACGGTTACGGTATCTTTTACCGTTCCTGTTGTGCGTGTTATCACAAGGTCATTGTTTTTCTTTGAATAAGATAAATTATCAACAGTTCCCGTAAATTCAATCTTATCAAGGCTTGTTGCGTTATAAATCGTATCAGTACCATCGCCTGATGCAAATTTGAATGTATCCTCGCCTGTTCCCGAATAAAGTTTATCAGTTCCTTTTCCGCCTATAAGTGTATTTGTACCGCTTTCACCATAGATATTATCGTTTCCTGCTCCGCCATCTACATAATCATTGCCTGAACCTGCATAAATATTATCTACACCCGTTCCGCCATAAATTTTATCATTTCCGGCTTCACCTTTTAGAGTGTTAGTATCATAGTTACCATAAATAACATCATTACCTGCACCACCCCAAATTTGGTCTGTCCCTTTTCCTGCCTTAATTGTGTCATTTCCGGCATCACCGCATAACTTGTCGTTTCCGTCGCCGCCTTCTATATAGTCGTTGCCGTTTCCGCCTTTTATTGTGTCAACTCCGGCATAACCGTATATTTTATCATTTCCGCTGCCGCCGGTTAACACATCATTTTTGTTATTTCCTTTAATTACATCTGAATATGCCGTTCCTGTTATTTTGTTTACTTTATTCTTCGCTCCGGTAAACGTTACAAGTTTCTTTCCTGTTTTGGATGCACTTAAAAAGCTATCCAGTGATATGGTTTTTCCGTCTTTTGTTTTTAACGTTTTCACCGAATGTCCTTTTGTTAATGCGTTTGCCAACAACACTCCGTCTTTTGTTGTGTATTTTAATTTGATACTGCTTCCGGATTTTATTGCCTGCAACGTCGATTTTAATTTAGATATATTTGCTATATTTGTAAATTTTAACGTATCTGAACCACTGCCGGTATAGACTGTATCTAATCCGTCCCCTTTGTTAAATATTACTATATCGTTTCCGGCACCTGTGTATATCTTATCGTTTCCTTTTCCGCCGGTTATCTGGTCATTGCCGTTGCCGCCCTTTATTATATCAACTCCGGAATAACCGTATAGCTTATCGTTTCCGTCGCCGCCTTCTATTCTATCCGTATTACTTCCGCCGTATATTACGTCGTTTCCTGTCTGTCCGTATAATTTGTTCTTATACTTACTCTTTTTGAAATTTATGATATCATTACCGGCTCCGCCCTTTACGGTTAGTATTCGCTGCCACGCACTACTGCTTGACCAGCTTATTTTATCGGCTGATTTCGTTCCGGTTATTACTCCTTTTTTAGGTGTAAATTTTGTTGCCATAAATTTCTCCTTTATTTTTTCTTTTTGATAAATTTTGCGGCTGTACAAGGCTGCACACTATAATCATACCCCTTTGTTTTTATTTAGATGTGCTTATATTACCATAGTTTTTATTTGCCTGCAATATTTTGTTTTATTACCATTTCGCAGTTTTGGCAATCAAATTCCAGTTTATATTTTTTTCCTTTTTCATCTGTTAAATATAACTTTTTAGGAGATTTGCACATATTTAGCGCATATTTAATACAATGTTTTGTTCGCATCAATTCTTTTTCATTAAAATTGTTTTGGCTCTCTATTGAATACTCTGTTATTGTTGATCCGCATTTTTCATAAAATTCCGCAGCCTCTTTATTGTGTATATTTTCGTGGTAATCTGATTTTTGTTTTATGTATTTTTCATATTTTAACGGTTTTTGTACTTCTGTTTTATAATTTTTTATTCTTTCTGTTTTTAGTTTTTCAAGCAGATTTCTTCTAATTTCATTTATTTTTGATACAGGTAAAAACGGAATTACTCCTTCTGTTTTAATTTCTTCCGCATAAAAAATACTATCTCCTGTTTTTGAGAGTTGTTTTATTAATGTTTCTCTCATTTTTTGCTCATTGTTTGGTTTTTCTTGTTCTGTGATTTTATATTCTGCTATATTATTATCTTCATCTTTAAATCTTATTAATCCGTTTTGATATTCTATGTTTATTTTTATCTTCCGTTCTATTTTTGCATTTGATAGTTGTTTTTCAAACATTGAATCTATGTTTCTGTAAAGGGTTGTATTTTTTGGAATTACTATTTTTTTATTTATATAAAATTTATTATTTACACTTTTGTTAATCAAACATCCGGTTAAATCATTATCTTTAAAATAACAAATTCCATCTTGAGGGTTTAGATTAAAATTTTTATCCAAAACAAACCAGCCCTCACCTGAAATTTTTACTTTTCCAATTTTTTCTCCCCGCATTTTCGGGGTATCAAAGTTGTAACAATCTTCTCTTTTTTCTAAAAAATAACTTGTAAAATCTCTGTTAAAACTTTTTCGAGTATCCGGTATTATTTCCGTAAAAATTTTTCCTGAAGATGTTTTTTTTGATATTTTATCTAATTCTTTTCTGTAAAATAAAACAACATTTTTAACATAATTTTCATCTTTCAATCTTCCTTCTATTTTGAAAGATTTAACACCCATATCAACCAAATCTTTTAAATGTTTTGAGGCATTAAAATCTTTCATTGAAAGTAAATATTTGTCTTTTACTAAAATATTTCCTTGTTCATCTGTTAGTGAATATTTTTTTCTGCAAGGTTGAGCGCATTCCCCTCTGTTTGCAGAACGACCGCCGTTATAATAACTTAGATAGCATTGCCCGCTATAACTTACACATAAAGCTCCATGAATAAATGTTTCAATCTCACAATTGCTGTCTTCACAAATTTCTTTTATTTTTTCTTTACTTAATTCTCTTGCCAAAATAACTCTTGAAAAACCTATTTTGTCTAAAAATTTTACTTTTTCTTTTTCTCTGTTGTTGCATTGAGTACTTGCGTGTAAAACAATCGGCGGAAGTTTTCCTTTTATTGCAAGATTTGTTATACCCATATCCTGAATTATTATTGCATCCACACCAATTTTATATAACTCTTCTATTAAAATTTTTGCCTTTTTTAGTTCTTCATCTGTTAGTATTGTGTTTATTGTTACATGTACTTTTACGTTAAATAAATGTGCATATTCAACAAGCTTTTTTATATCTTCAACACTGTTTCCTGCAGAATGTCTTGCACCAAATTCCGATGCTCCTATATATATAGCATCAGCTCCGCTTTTTATTGCAAAAATTCCGGTTTTTAAATCCTTTGCCGGTGCTAGTAATTCAGTTTTGTATTTTTCTTTGTCCATTATATTTATTTTTAACACATAAAAAATCTTTTATCAAAAAATACATCATTCATAGGATTAAATTTGAATTATTATAAATTAAAATGAAGATGGGTTAGGTATTTGCATTCAGGGGGTAGTATGAAAGAAGATAACATTATAGAAAATTATTTTCCTGAAAATGACGGAGAATTATCCTCATCAATCACTCAAACGTGGACTGAACAAGCATTGGAATGTTATTCTATCGGATGTGATTGCACAAAATGCTCTTTAAGAAACGGTAATTACTCTTTTAAATGTCAAATGCCAAGAGTTATTGATGTTTTAATTGGTCTTACCGGAAAACCGGATGTGAATGCAGCATAAAAACTCCTTTTTTCTTTTTCTGTAGAAAACTTTTTATTTTTTTGTAGAAAAATAATTTGTTTTCTACAGGAATTTTTGTTTTTTATAATTTTCTCTTTTTTTGTCAATTTTTGTTTATTATTATTATTATTTTCTACAAATAAATATTTTATAATAAATAACAATAACAATACAATCAGGGGTTTTCTACAAATTTTGGTTGCTTATTATGAGTGATTATTATTTTTTTTATTATTATTAATTTATAAATAATAAATAAATTTAAAAAAATTTTTTGCAAAAAATAACTTCTGTAAAATGCAGAAGTTATCTTTTTCCCAAAAAAAACTGACCGAACATTTTGTTCGTTTTTCTGTTTTTTTTATTTTTTTTAATTTTATGCCAAACCTAAAACTTTTTTATACCAAGAGAATGTTTCTAATTCGACACCATTAAATGTTGTTTTCATGCACTGTTTTTTTAAATAACGCTCAAATTCATCATTGAATTTTGATTTTGCTGTTTTCTTAGGACTTGTAGCTTTTGTTACTGTTTCCATTACCTACTCCTTTTTTTTTGATTTCCACACCATTTGAATTATTGTAATTATAACTCTTTAGGTTTATTTTTTCAATTACCTGAAAGAATTAGTTGTTAATAATTATTTATTTTTATAAAAAAATTTGTGGTATTATTAAAATATGATTTTAATCGGAGAAAATATACATATAATATCAAAAAAAGTAAGACTGGCTCTTGAAGAAAGAGATGATGTTTTTATAAAAGAATTAATTAAAAAACAGATAAAAATGGATTATATTGATTTTAATATAGGTCCGGCAAAAGGAAAAATTTCCGGTGCAATGTCATGGCTTACAAAAATAAAAGAAAGCGAGAATAAAAATATCGGAATATCTTTTGATACCTCAAATTTTGAAGAGATAAAATCAGGATATCATATTGTTTCAAATAAAAACAAAACATTTATTAACAGTACAAATATAGATGATGTGAATATTTATGAAAAAATAAATATAGCAAAAGAGAATGACAGCAACATTATAGCCTTAACTATGTCAAAAGAAACGGGAATACCAAAAACTTCAGACGGAAGATTAGAAATTTCATTTAATTTATACGAA
>CAMOPX010000041.1 GCA_946622415.1 uncultured bacterium | reverse complement strand
CAAGAAATAAAATTTCAAACAGTATAACGGGTGATATTCACAAAGAAGCTGTTAACAACTTTGTAAAAGGAAAAATTATTCAAGAAAAAGCACGCAGAGATTTTGATAAAATCGATGCTCAAGAAGTTTAAGAAGCTTTTTTAAGTTGAAATGATATAAAATAAGGCTTTTAATTACACTTTGCCTGTAATTTTGTCAACTTTTTCTTTATAAAATTCCATGCTTATATTTAAATTTTTGCCGATTTCAATTAAATTATTAAACAATTTTCTTTTTTCTTTGTAGTCTTTTTGAACAAAATTTTCAAAATCAGCGCAGAAGAAATAATAGAAAATGTTTTGCGCCGTGGTTATATTTGTACTTATTTGCAATTTTTCAATTAAATTGAAGAAATCCAGCAATTCTTGAGAATTTTTGACATTTGGTTCCGATTTCAATTTATTTAATAATTCGGTTAATTTGTTTGAAAGTAATTTTGTTGGTTTTTCCTGATCGAGTTTGATGTGGAATTTATCCGCTAAAGTTTTAATTTCAACAAGATTTTCGAGTTTCTTTTTGTTATTTAAATCGGATAAATCACTCAGTTCTTTTTCAAGATTAGAGATAAGAGTGAATTTTGCGCAAACTCTGAAGCTTTCAGGAATATCCATACCCAAATCGTTTAAATAAGTAATGGGATTTTTCAGACTTTCATACAATTCCGTATATGTTCTTGAGGCATTTTTCAATTTTTTAATTACCATAGTTTTCAGAATTCTTTTTCTTTTATCTATGGGAATATCTTTCAGAGTGTAGAATTTTGAGCCGTAGTATATTTCTATAGCTTGCATTGTTTGAATAACCGAAGATGTATTAAATGCGGACAATATATCGTGTTTTTCTGTGTTGTAGTCATCTGCGCATTTGAAATCTTTTATTGCGCAATAAGATTCATAACCTTCGGTTTGCAGAAGAACATAGCTTATTTCTTTTTTTTCAAGAGTGATATTTGATTTTACCTCTACTCTTGCGATAGTTAGAACGCTATTCAGGTTTTTGTATTTTTTGTATTGTGTTCTTTTGATTTTGAAACAGTATAAATCAACTTCTTTTTGAGATTTTTCATCTTCCGCAAAAGATGATTCTATTGCATACTGTGCTACGATTTTATTAAAATCAACCATTGAAGTTTTTACCCAGCGGTTATAAATATCTTTTCCGTTTCCGAATTCTTCAATGTTGCTTTTTGCTTTTTGTAAAATCGAAAGGAAGGTTTTTTCTAAATTTGTTTCAGAAAAATCAGAAGCAAGCTCAATTGCTCTTGCTGCGTATTTTAATATTTGTACGGTTTCAATTCCTGAGATATCGGCAAAAAACCAACCGCAGCTCGTATACATTAACTGTGCAAATCTTTGGATTTCCATTAATTTTATTGCTTCCGTTTTGGCTGCGGCAGATAGCTGTTTTTTGCTATTTTCTTGGAAGAATTTATTAATGCTTTCTTCACTTCTATCCAAAATTACATCAATATAGTTATTTCTTGCTTCCCAAAAATCTTTAAAATATTTTGTTCCGTTTGTTAGGCAGAGATTAATTAATTCGTCTCTCAGATAATCAAGAGCTTGTCTTAGAGGTTTTCTCCATTTTTGATTCCAATGGGGTTGGGCGCCTGTTGAACATCCGCAATCTTCGCACCATCTTCCGACACCATGAGAGCAGCTCCAAGCACTAACCGGTTTAATGTCTACTTCATATTGAGGCGGATACATTTCAAGGAAATTTGCATAGTTTGTAATTTCAAAACCCAGTTCGCCGGCACCTACTTTTAATACATATGAAAGCGCCATATCACCGAATTTTGTGTGGTGTCCGTAGCTTTCTCCGTCTGTTGCAATATTTACAAGTTGAGGCCTGTTTCTGTCTTCTACATAACCGTCGTTTAATCTGTACGCAAACTTTTTACCGTCTTGCAAAAGATTGTCAAACGCTACGGATTTTGAAATCGAACCGTCATAGAAGAATATATCTATGTATTTTTCTCTGTTACTGCCTTCGACGTAATATCTGTAGGGTTGAGAAGGGTCAATAGAACCCCATGAAACATCCTGCCACTCGTTTTCATTTATTTTTCTGATACATTTTGCCTGATGAGGAGAAAGAATAGTAAATTTTACTCCGCATTCTATTAAAACTTCAAGAGTTTGGGCGTCAACCGCAGTTTCAGCGAGCCAAATACCTTCTGAATTTCTTTTGAATCTTTTTTGAAAATCCTTCAGCCCCCATATAACCTGTGTGATTTTATCATTTCTGTTTGCAAGAGGTAAAATCATGTGGTTATACACCTGAGCTATTGCGCAGCCATGACCGTTGTAGAGCTTCAATGAATCCCTGTCTGCTTGTAGGATTCTGTTGTAAGCATCTGTGTCATGGGTTTCCATCCAGCTTAATAGCGTAGGACCGAAATTGAAGCTTATATATTTGTAATTATTTGAAATCTTAATTATTAAATTGTTTGAATCAACAATTCTTGAAGCACTGTTTGGATTGTAGCACTGCCAAGAAATTTTTTCGTTCCAATCGTGGTGAGGATATGCACTATCCTGTATTTCTATTTCTTCTATCCAAGGATTTTCTCTGGGTGGTTGATAAAAGTGTCCATGAATTGTTAAATATTTTTTATTCATTATCTTCCGCTGCCATTCTTGTATCTACAAGATTTTACTTATTATTTTCGTCTTTTTTTGCTTTTACTAAAACTTTTAAATCCGTAACATCGAGCCAGGGGTCATTTAATGCCGTTGAAAACTCTTTAGCTGTTATTTCTATTTTATCCCCTGTATCTAAATCGATATGTTTTTCTGCCATCGTTTTTGTTAAAAATAATTTCATTTCGGACAAAGGAATGTTATGATCGATTACATCATCTCTTTGAATAAGTATGCCTATGTAGTCAGAACTTTTGCGTAATGCTTTAGAATAATCCAAGCCGAGTGTTGAAAACTTATCAAATGTGGCTTGCATTTTAACTGTTTTATTTAAAAATTTCTCGGGATTTGCGACAATCGCAAGAGATGTTGTATTGATTGGCGCTTGCGTAACAGGATTTTGCGCCGACTGTGGTTTTTTTGCGGGTTGCGCTTTAGATTGAGTTTTAACAGCCGTTTGTGCGATTTTATTTAAAGACTGATTTTTGCTTAATGCAATATTACATACTCCGCCAAATAATCCCATTGCAATTATCAATGTAAAAGTTGTTATTAATTTTTTCTTCATATTAACCCTCTGATTTTAAGTTTAACATATTTTTTATCTATTTAAAATATCAATTTCTTTGTTTTTTAAATCAAGATACTTTATTTGATTTAAAAAAGCCATTTTTTCAATTTGTTCTTTTGATAAAATCTCTTCTTTTAATAATTTTTTGCATATTTCATCAAGTGTTTTATTTGAGCCTGCAATCGTACCTTTATCATCTTTTCCTTCTTTTGTTATTTTTTTACCGCAAAAAACAATATTTTTACTGTAATGACTGGAAGGCAGACTATCACTTATGAGAAGAATTTTATCCTGTTCTTTACATTTTAAGAGAAGTTTAATTATTTCTTTTGAACAGTGTATTAAATCCGCAATAATTTCACAATAGATATTATCGTTAATCAATGCTTCTAATGCTACAGAATTATTTCTGTGATGAATTCCGTTCATTGCATTAAACATATGAGTAGTTGCCTGACATTTTTTTAGAGTTGTACCTATTGTATGTCCGGCTTGTGTTTTAATATTTCTATCGTTTAAATATCCTATTAAATCAAGATCTTCTTCAGGTGCTATTGTTACAATTTTAACTATATCTTCAAAATCCCCGACTAAATCTTTAAAATTTGCGGTTGTGGCTTTTTTGAATAATCTTTTATTTTGAATACCGTTTTTTTTGGGGCTCAAAAAGGTTCCTTCAAGATGCGCTCCTATGACTAATGTTTCATCTTCTATATTTTTCAGTTGTTCTTCTTTTATTCTTTTGAATATTGCAAGTTGTCTTAAAATATTAAAATTGGATTCCCCGACCAATGTCGGGCAAATTCCTCTTATGTTTCTTTTGTAGAGCTTTTTTAATAAATTTTTAATTTCATCATAATTTGCATAATTAAAATTTACTCCGTAGGCTCCGTGGGTGTGGTTATCTATATATAAAAAATTATCCAATGTTGACTTCCTTAAAATAATCATTAATAAACATAATGTGCAATAACTATTATATCTTGAAAAAAAATAAAAATGTTAAAATTTGTAACAAAAAATAAAATAATCCTAAAGTATTATCCTCCGATTGCCGTATTAGAAAATATAAATACGAAGGAAAGGTGACAATATGGGTATGGCAGCAAGCCAAGCTCGTTTTTTAGGGCTAACGGCAAGAAAGAGTAATGTAGAATTTCAAGGTCAACAGATAAATCAGGCAAGAACCGCCCTGACTAATGAAGTTATGGGCTTATACGGTCAATATGCAAAGCTTGATGTTCCTGTTGCACCATCTAAATATGATTATGTTAAAACAACTTATTCAATTGATTCAACATATGAAAATTATCAACTAAAAGATTTTACAAAAATCACAAAAGGTGATTATGCAGGATATTATTCTGTTACATTGACATGTGATGATGAAATTCCGAAAGCATACAGTAAAACATTTAAAGATACTGTTTTGACCGCAAAACAAGATGAAGAAGGAAACTTTAATTATTTACATTTTGTAATAGGTACAAATATGTATACTTATGATGCCGCAAACGAAAAAGAATCAAGTTTGAAAAAAATTACGGGTGACTACAGTCAATATCCGGGATTAAGCACAATAATGAAAAATCAAGGTTTAGATCCTGCGGATCCCGAATTAAATAAAACATATTACTGTTTTACAAAAGATTCTCAATCTTATTATGTGTCGGAAGATGATTTAAAATTAGTTGATTTTGAAAAACAAGAAGATAAATCAATGTACTATGGTGATTTTACATTCGATTACCAAGGTATATTCCATAAAGATAAAGAAGTTCAAGCAATAGCAGCTCTGACACAAGATTCAAGAGGCAGATTAACCGCAATAAATGTATTAAAATGCGATGATGATAAAGATTTGGAAGAAAAAGCATACTCTGTTAAAGTCGGAAGCGACAGTGATGAAGACGGTTATCTTGATGCAATGAATCGATACAATTATGAAAAAGATAAGTACGAAAAAAGAGTTAAAGAATTGAATGCAAAAATAGAAAAAATTCAAACTGAGGATAAAGCTCTTGAGCTTAAATTGGCACAATTAGATACCGAGCAGGAAGCTCTTAAAACCGAAATGGATGCAATTTCTCAAACAATAACAGACACAATTGACAAATTATTTGACTCATCAAAATAAAAATGTCATTCCTTTGTATAATGCAACATGGCTTTTTTGAAAATTTACTTCAAAAGAGCCTTTTTTGTATTTTTGTTGTAAAATGTTCTTATGTTTGAAACTTTATCTGAAAAATTACAGGATATTATTGCAAGAACAAGCAATAATGCTACTTTAAACGAAGAAAACATGCAGGATGCTTTGAGAGAAATAAGGCGCGCATTATTGAGTGCGGATGTTTCTTTGGGTGTGGTAAAGTCCTTTATTTCTTCAATTAAAGATAAAGCTCAAGGAGAGGAAGTTGTTAAGTCAACAAATGCTTCTCAAACTCTTGTTAAAATAGTTAACGACGAATTAACTTCTCTTTTGGGACAGGAGCAATCACCTTTAAGATTGGACACAAATCCTTCGATTATAATGATGCTGGGTTTGCAGGGTTCAGGTAAAACAACCGCTTCTGCAAAATTAGCTCTAAAATTAAAAAAAGAAGGAAAATCACCCCTGCTTGTTGCGATGGATGTATATAGACCTGCAGCAATTTTGCAATTGAGAACGCTCGCAAAAGACAATAAACTCGATTGTTTTTATATTGAAAATGAGAAAGATGTTGTTAAAATTGCAAAATCCGCATACGATTTTGCAAAAGAAAACAATAATACCGTATTAATATTTGATACCGCAGGTCGTCTTGAAATAGACAGCGACATGATGGCGGAATTAATGCTCATCAATCATAGCTTTTCGATTAATGAAAAACTGCTTGTTGTGGATTCCATGATTGGACAGAGCGCTATTGATGTTGCAATGAACTTTGATACTCAATTGGGAATAGACGGTGTTATCTTAACGAAGTTGGATGGTGATACAAAAGGCGGTTGCGCTTTGAGTATTGTTCAATCGACAAAAAAACCCATAAAATTAATCTCTACAGGAGAACACATAGAGCCTCTTGAAGATTTTCACCCCGACAGAATGGCAAACAGAATTTTGGGCATGGGTGATATTGTTACATTGGTTGAAAAAGCTCAAAAAAATATTGATTTAAAAGAAGCAAAAGCCCTTGAAAATAAAATGCTCAAGGCTGAATTTAGTTTTGAAGACTTTTTAAAGATTCAAAAACAAATAAAAGCTCTTGGGTCGTTTGGCGGTATTTTATCGATGCTTCCTTTGGGGATTTCCAAAAAAGATACGGAAATGATTTCCCATGAGGGTGAAAAACAGTTTAAAAAAATTGAAGTTTTTATTCAGTCAATGACGCCTGAAGAAAGAAAAAACCCGAATATTCTTAACGCTTCAAGAAAAAAACGCATAGCATCGGGTGCAGGCATGGATATATCGGAATTAAATGCATTCATTTCTCAATTTGAAACAATGAAGAAAATGATGAAGGGACTTGGGAATTTTAAAAATGCTTTTAAAGGAAACAAAAAAGGCGGCAAAGTGCCACCTATGGGCGGTTTTCCTTTTTAAGTACTTAAAATACAGCGGAGTAAATTATGAAAATAATTATATATGGTGCAAATGAAATGGCTTCTTCGATTGCGGTCGAATTTTTTGAAGACCATGACGTTATAGTTATTGATTCATCGCAAAAAAATCTGGAATTGTTTTCAAAGCTTGACGTGGGTGTAATTTGTGAAGATGCTTTGAATTTAAAATTATTGAAAGACAATCAGCTTTCGGATTGCGATGTTTTTATCGCATGCTCAAATGATGATAAATCAAATATTTTAGCCTGTCTAACCATAAAACAGATTGCAAATTCTCAGACAATATGTTTTGTTTCAAGAAAAGAATCAATGGAGTCCTTAAATTTATTGAAGGATGAGTGCAAAACGAGTTATGTTCAAAATATTGAAAATATAATCTGGCCTCAAAAGTTTCTTGTACAAGAAATTTTTGAAATTATCACGGTGCCTGATGCCGTGGATGTTGAAAATTTTGCACACGGCAGGGCAAGGCTTCTTGAATACAGAATACAAGAAGATTCAGAACTCTTGGGTAAAAAATTAAAAGATTACTATTTTAATTCGGAAGTTCTTGTTGTCGGTATTGTGCGTGAAAATGAGTTATTTATACCGCACGGCAACAGCGAATTTATGTTAAACGATAAGGCAATACTTATCGGTACGCCTGTCGGATTGGATATTACGGCAGGAGAATTGTTTAAAGAGAAAAAACAGGTAAAAAGAGTCGCAATTATTGGTGGAGGTTCGGTCGGGTATGAACTTGCAAGTGCGTTAGAAAAAACCTCGGCAAAATTAAAACTAATAGAAAATGATTATGACAGATGCGAAGAGCTTTCTTTAAATCTGAAAAAAACACTCATTTTGAACGGTTCCGGTACATCTCTTGAATTATTAGAAGAAGAAGAAATAGGGAAATCGGACGTTGTTGTTGCAATAACAAATAATGACGAAAAGAATCTTCTTTGTTCTTTGCTTGCAAAACAATTGGGCGCAAAGAAGGTAATCACAAGAGTTTCTCAAGGTATGACGGCAAATCTGTTTGAAAAAGTCGGGGTTGACGTCGCAATTTCTCAAAGAGAAGCCTGTGTTAATGAAATTAAAAACAGAATAATTGAATCCCGTGCGGGAATTATTGCAACCGTAGAAAGAGGACAGGGTGAAGTTATTGAAATTCAACTCGGCTCCGATTTTGAAACAAAACAGTTGATGGATATAAAAATGCCTGCGCAGGGCGTTATTGCGATAGTAAAAAGAGGTTCAAAAGTTATAATACCGAAAGGTCAAACAAAAATACGTCCGCATGATATTCTTTTAATATTCACAAAAACGAGTGACGTAGCTGTTATTAAGGAATTTTTTAAATAATGCGTTATAATCTTATATTTAATATATTGGGGCTTATTTCTAAATATGTCGGTATGATGTTTATTATTCCGATTATTGCTGCAATAATTTTAAAAGAATATAACGATATAATGCCGTTTTTTGCATCCTTAGTTATTGCATTGATATTGGGTTTTTTGCTTTGGATTAAAA
>CAMOPX010000040.1 GCA_946622415.1 uncultured bacterium | reverse complement strand
GGTATTTTATCATTATTTTTATCCGGAATTTTGTGCCATTTTATTTTAAAAGATACAGATACAGCTGATTGGCTTATTTTGGCAGTTATAATAACAACTTTATTTTCTCCCGTAACTACTTATTGGTTTGCTAAAATATTGAAAATTTTTAAAAAATTATCTGTATTAAATTTAGGTTTTTTAGTAGAGTTTTTTATAATTATTTTAATTTCTGTAATTTCTTATTTTCTATTAATAATCGGATTTGGAATACCAAAAGATTATCTTATGACTGATATATATAAAGAAAATACTATTCTTACAATAATCTATACTTCTTCTTTAATCCCCGCTTTTTTATTATATAAATTTTTCAACTTCCTAACCCAAAAATTCCCCACACCTTTCAAACAAATCGGATGTTTTTTCAGTATTGAATTTTATCGGGATTTATATAGAAAACTTAAAAACAAAATCTAAAAAATTATAAGCTTTTCAACAAATAATCGTATAGTTTTTTGAGTCCGACATTCATTGGTGTAAATATAAAAACAAATAAAGAAACACAAAAAACAAACCCTGAAAAAGATAAAAACAACTTTGTATCCTTAGGAAGCAACTATAATAACCATACAAACAGTAAAATAAAATTAAACAATAACAATAAAACAAAAATAAAAGAAACCCCGAAGGATATTCTCTTTGTTTCATCCAATACCAATAATCAGCTTAAATTAAAACAGGATGATTATAAATCCAAACTTCTTGATATCTTAGGTAACCACGCAACGCAAGGAGATGTGCTCTACGGAAAACCCGAGAGTTTGGAAAAGAAGGTTAGAGAATTAGAGTTGGAGAGCGAATTAAATCAAGATAAAAACAAATATTTAGAAAATGATAATAAAAATATAGAAAAAAATATTGCTATTAATGATAAGAAAATTGATAATATTGGTCTTGGAATAACAAGTAAAACAAATACAGATAGCAAAAATTTAAAAACAGATATCAAGGAAGCCAAATTAATCAATAATTCTAATTTAGAAGCTGAAAAGCGTATAAAACCTGTAAATTATACAAAAATAAGTTCGCCCTACGGTTGGAGATATCACCCAATTAAAAAAAGAAATATTTTTCATCAAGGTATTGATTTGGCTGCAAACGCCAATACACCGGTTAAGGCGCCTATAGATGGGACGGACATAAGCGCTAAATGGGAAGGCGCATATGGTAATTGCGTTAGAATAAAACACATATTAGATAACGGAAAAGAAATTACAACCGTCTATGCACACTTAAACAGTTTTACTAGAGCCAATGGGACTATCTTGAAAGCCGGACAAAAAGTAAAACAAGGCGAACAAATTGGACGTGTTGGAAGCACGGGAAAAGATAAAAACGGAAAACCTACATCAACGGGAAATCATCTGCATTTTGAGGTTAGATATAATAATGAGCCACAAAATCCGCATGATTATTTTAACGATCTAAAATAATCCGATTTCGCTTTGCATTTTATACATTTTTTGTTGGTATAAATCCATCCTTTTTATAAATTTTATATATTTATTTGTATTCTTAATATTATAGGGTTTTAAAAACTTTTGTGCATAATAAAACTGACAATCCAAATTTTTAGATAAAAAATCATCATAATAATCAATGTTATATTTACTTATAACACCATGAAATTCATCACAAATATCTTTAGGAAAAGCGGAAATTACCCCATAAGAATAAACCATATTCTGTTTTTCTTGAAGATTATTGTTATTTGACAAGAGCTTTTTATAAGCATTTTTGCTTATATTATACATTTCATTAATTGCCTCGGGGCAAGTTTTATTTTCAAGCACTATTCTTTTAAATAAAATCTTATCCAAAAGAATATTCATATCTGTTTTATATTCATTTAATTTATTTTTGCTTATTTTGGGAGTTTGCGCATAGCAAAAACCCAACAATAAAATTGATACTATAACTAAAAATCTTTTCATGTGGCTATTATAATAAAAATTTGAGAAAATATCATTAATTTTAAGGAAAATTTCTTTATAATGTCTATTTCTTTTAAGAATAGAACATAAAAAACACCCATTTTATAAATTAGGTAAAAACAATGCTTATTTTGCATTTCATTATGTCGATTTTTTATCTACAGGTATTGACAATCAAGGCAATTTGCATTTATATATGTTTGATACATATGACTTTAATAAAAATGAGCCCAATCCGAAAGCTGAAATACCTGAAACAAATTTCAACCAAACCAAGTATTTTTTGAAAGTTAATCCGATTAATCTTTTATTTTAATTTCTTTTGTAATAAAATATTCAAATGGATAAAATATTTAACCTCAGTTTCAAGAAAAACAGTATAGAGAAGTTACTTTTGAATTTGGATCAAAATCCATATTCACAAAAGAACAAAGATTTCAGATTTGTACTTTCGCTAATATATGAATTAATCGAAGAAGAATTTGCGGATACTTTTGATACAAAAAACCCAATATTAAGACAAACGGAAATTTATCTTGATATGAATGATTCTTCTGCAAGTTTTTTTATTACTCCGCCATATAATTTTGATTATTATTTAAAGCAAAAAGGTTCACTCTACAGGCTCAGACCTGAATACAGAAAAGATGAATACGGATATAAAATCACACCTGATATGTTCTTTGAATATTTTACGGGAGTGGATGAAAATTTGGATTTGTCAGACTGTTCAAAGAATTACGTTTTTTATTTCAATCTTGTACAATTTGTCAAAAAAACCGTAGAAAAACTCCAATTCGTACCTGCGGTTAAATTCAGAAAAGATACCTTCAGCGTTTATTATGAACCTTATTTTAAAAACAAAGACTATGTTAAGGCATACGTCGAAATTGTTGAAAATGATGTTTTGGATTCGGAAACAACCAAAAAACTCATTGAAAGATATCTGAATTACCTTATTTTTACGTTTTTAAACGTTAAACACTACAGATTTAAAGATTTAAAATCTGCGCCTTATCTTGTTAAAAATATACTCCAAAAGAGAATGGTAAAAGGTAATGACCTTGCATCAGACATCCAAAACTGGTTTGATGAAATGAGTTTGGGCGCTTATGATATTATCCCGGTATTCAATATCGAGCAGTTATCAGACGAAAAATTTTTGCTTAAAATTCTTGCAAAAGATAAAAATAAAAATGAAATTATTCTTCTTGATGACCTCAATGATGAACAGAAGGTTTTAATAGAAAAGCAGATAAATTGGGCAACAAAATACATAGAAGACTTGGAAGATGTTACGATGGAATTGGATTTATCAGGTGTATATAAACTGATAACCCAAATTTCATATTATTTGTCTCAGGCGGGAATGGAAATCAATCTTCCTGACGGATTAAATAATGTTATTATTCCGAGAGCCTCAATTAACGCTACAATTAAACAAAAACGTCTGGATGATTTAAAAGAATTGCTTGCAAATCCGACCGGTTCCACTATTTCTCTTGCGGAAATTATGAATTTCAAAGTTGAAATTGCATTGGGCGATAATGAAAAAATTTCAGCGGAAGAATTCAGAAAACTTGCACAGGATTCGCACGGACTAATAAAATATAAAGAAAAATACATTCTCATTGATAAAGAGGAAACAGAAAAACTCTTAACAAAATTAGAACGTCAACCGAATCTTGTTGTTGATAAAATGCAATTATTACACAATGCTTTATCCGGCAAAATTGATGACTATGACTTTGATTATGATGAAGCTTTTGCAAAAGTCATATCCGACTTTACAAAAGTAGAAGATATAAAATTACCTTCTAAACTAAACGGAAAACTTCGTGCATATCAAGAAATAGGTTACAGATGGCTATATACAAACATAAACAAAGGTTTTGGCTGTTGTATAGCTGATGATATGGGTCTCGGTAAAACGATTCAGGTAATAAGCCTTATATTAAAATTAAAAGAAGAAAACAAACTGAAAAAGCCCGTGCTTGTAGTTTGTCCGACTACATTAATGGGAAACTGGAAAAGAGAATTAAACACATTCGCACCATCCTTAAAAACGCTGACATATCACGGCTTCAATCGTGAATTTTCAACGGATTGTGATGTAATATTAACAACGTATGCAATATTAAGAATTGATTTGGAAAAATTCCAAAAAGGAAGCTGGGATTTGCTTGTTATAGATGAAGCACAAAATATCAAAAATCCTTCAACTTCTCAAACTCAAGCGATAAAAGCAATAAAAGCGCAAATGAAGGTTGCAATGACGGGTACTCCTGTTGAAAACAGATTATCCGAATTGTGGTCAATCTTTGATTTCATAAATAAAGGGTATTTAGGTTCTCTGACTGATTTCAGCAGAAATTATTCAATTCCTATTGAAAGATTTAAGGAGCTTGCAAGAGCATCAAAACTCAAAAAAGCAATCAGTCCTTTTATGTTAAGACGTTTAAAAACAGACAAAACGATTATCTCTGATTTGCCTGAAAAAATCGTGTTGGATGATTTTTGTTACTTAACAAAACCGCAAGTTGCCTTGTATGAAAGAATATTAAAAGAATCAATGGAATCGATTTCAAAATCAGAATCCAGAATGAACAGACGCGGTGCAATTTTTAAATTAATAACAAATTTAAAACAGGTATGTAATCACCCGTATCACTACTTAAAGCACGGCGATATGTCTGCTAATGCCTCAGGTAAAACTCAAAAATTAATCGACATTTTGGGTAATATTTTAGATAACAATGAAAAAGTCCTCGTATTTACTCAGTATAAAGAAATGGGTTCAATTCTTGAAAGCATCATTGCGGAAGAATTTAATAAGGTGCCTTTATTCTTCCACGGAAGTTTAAATGTAAAACAGAGAGAAGAAATAATTAAAAAATTCCAAGAAGATTTGGAAGAAAAAATCATGATACTTTCTTTAAAAGCCGGCGGATTGGGTTTAAATCTTACGAGTGCTTCCAACGTTATCCATTATGACTTATGGTGGAATCCTGCGGTTGAAGACCAAGCAACAGACAGAACCTATCGTATCGGACAGGATAAAAATGTAATGATACACAGATTTATCACGTTATCAACTTTTGAAGAAAAGATAGATAAAATAATAAAAGATAAAAGGGAACTCGCTAATGCCGCCGTATTTGAGGGTGAAAAGACAATCACGGAATTATCTGATGATGAAATTTATGAAATATTCTCGCTTGCGTAAATTATATTGATTCTAAAGTTTAATCATAGTTCGGGTTTTAATTCGATAATTATATTTCGTATTATTTGCCTCTTTTCTTTGAACGCACAGAAAAGCTTTTATTTATATTTATCTGCTTTCTTTGACCGCAAAGAAAGCAGATGGAAAGAAACTCGCCTTAGCTGCCACTCCGTTCGTTTTGTTATTGCAACTCAAGAATCTAAAATCGTGAACTCGAGGTTTTCAACCTCTCAAACAACACAATTTCTTAACGAAATTTTCGTTGCATAACAAATACTTCACTACGTTAATGCGTGGGAATAAAAAAATAGAATAAAAAATTCGTCATCAAGATTTAATCAAAATTCCTTTAAAACATTACTCTGTTTGTTTGAAGGAAAAAATGGAACTGCGATAGCAATAGCTTTATACCCATTTTTCCTGAGTTCAGAGAATGAGCGTATTTTGCGTAGGGCGAAGCGATAGCGTAGACTCGAAGTAGCGAGGGCAATATGTAGCTACAACGAAGTGAAGCGGAATACTTGCCTGAGTGAAGCAAAATACAAGAGAGGAATTTTGATTAAATCGTAAATACTAAGAAATAACCTAAGCCTAGTTTTCTTTTTTCGGTTCACTTTTTTCTTTTGCTTGTGGCGTTTGAACCAAAAGAAAAAAGTGAACAATATAAAATAAAAATAAAAAAGAAAATCAGGGGGAGTTTTCTTCCGGTTTTTTGAAAAGAAATCGGATATACAATAAAAAGCAACGAATAAAAATAAAACTATTTTTATTGATTTTCAAGCTCCCAAACCTCAAATAAATCTGAATCTATATTATCAAGAAATCTTGAGGGTTTTGTGAGTATCATTTGCGTTGAATAATCATACATATCAACAGGATAACTTATAAACAGGTCTGATTTTGCTCTTGTTGTTGCAACGTACATCAAGCGTAATTCTTCTTCCATTTCTTCGGTTGAATTAAATGAATATGCACTCGGGAATCTTCCGTCAACAGCACCTATAATAAACACACTGTTCCATTCTAATCCTTTAGCTGAATGTATTGTTGATATCGTAAGGCAATCGTCTTTTATGTTTCTTTTATACATTCCTTCAACTGATGCCTCGGGCGGTTCAAGTGCCAAATCCGATAAAAAGCCGTCGAGTTTTTTATATTGAGTTGATAAATATTGAAAATGTTCTAAATCCTTTTCTCTTTTTTGCCAATCGTCGTACTTGTCTTTTAATACGGGCTTATAATATTTAATTACTTCATCTACAAGCTCTTGAAGGGTCCAATTGCTTTCATCATTATTTGTTAAAAGTTTAAAAAGAGGCGCAAGGGAAGAAGAATATTTTGGCGGGAGAAGCCTTTGTTCATATTTTTTTGCCTGCATAACCGGGATAATTTCTTCCGTCGCACGAGCGCCGATACCTTTCAGAAGAAGCAAAATTCTATTTAAAGATATAGTGTCATCAGGGTTTAATATTACCCTTAAATGTGCAATAATATCCTTTATGTGTGCTGCTTCCATAAATTTCGGGCCGCCGAATTTTTGGTAGGGTATATTGTATTTTGAAAGCTCTATTTCAAGGTTATAGCTCATTCTTGCGTTTCTCACAAGTACGCATATATCACCAAGTTCAATATCTTCATCCAATAATTCAAGCACTTTTTGGCAGACAAATTCAGCCTCCATTTGTGAATTTATGGCTTTTAT
The DNA here is from genome assembly GCA_946622415.1 of uncultured bacterium. Taxonomy (GTDB): domain Bacteria; phylum Cyanobacteriota; class Vampirovibrionia; order Gastranaerophilales; family Gastranaerophilaceae; genus RUG14156. The sequence goes on along the minus strand of CAMOPX010000040.1, from coordinate 1,950 downwards.
TACGGCCGGTTTTCTATAATTTTCTATTTTGGAATAGAGTTCTTTTTTATAACCTGTTGTTGCTTTGGATATAATTGCATTTGTTAAATTAAGAATATTTTGCGAACTTCTGTAGTTTTCTTCGAGTTTTATTATTTTTGTATTCGGAAAAATATCGCTAAATTCGAGTATATTTTTATAGTTTGCGCCTCTAAAAGCGTATATACTTTGACTGTCGTCGCCGACTGCCATTACGTTATTGTGTTCTGACGCTAAAAGTTTTATTATGTCTGCTTGCAGAGTGTTTGTGTCTTGGTATTCGTCTACCATTATATATTTATATTGATTAGATAAATTTTTCCTTATGTTTTCGTTATCATTTAATAAAAATTTTAAATACAAAAGTAAATCATCATAATCTAAAATAGAGTTTTCACGCTTATAATTAACATAAGCTTTATGAATATCAATAATCTTATCCGTAATTTCGGTAAAATTATAGTAATCTTTTTCTATTATTTCTTTTACGGGAATTTCTTTGTTTACGGATTTTGAATAAATTTCCAATATTGTATTCTTTTTAGGGAAGCGTTTATCTTTTTTGGGGAATAATTTATTGGTAATATGTTGAATAACATCTTGCGCATCCACAGTATCCATAATTGTAAAATTATTCTTTAAACCCAACAGTTTTGAATATTTTCTTAAAATTAAATTTGCAAAACTATGAAAAGTTCCCCCTGCCACCTTATCACATCTTTCGTCAAGAATTAAAGAGGCACGCGTGAGCATTTCTTTTGCGGCTTTTTTTGTAAAAGTTAAAAGCAAAATATTTTCAGGATTTATCCCGTCTTCTATTAATCTTGCTGTTCTAAAAGTCAGAGTTTTTGTTTTTCCTGTTCCTGCCCCCGCAATAACAAGAATTGCACCGTCACGTGTTTCAACAGCCTCTAATTGAGAAGAATTTAGTTCTTTTCCGTAATCGATTTTGTAATTTAATTGAGCAAGACTTGTTTTCTTTTTAATGACAAATTTTTTTACAGGTCTTATATTGGTGTTTTCTTTTTCATCAGTTGGCATAAAATAATTCTAACACATTTTATTTTTTTTGTTGTATTATAATATCCTGACAGTAGATTCTTTTAATATTCGAGAAAGGAAGTAAATAAATGGTAAATTTTACAGGAAGATTGCGTGCCGTAAAATGGGATGAATTTAGAGCATATGGCGGTGAAGAAATAAAAACCAAGGGTGAAATTAAAAAAGAATACAATGATGCAATAAAACAAATGCGCGCAAATAGAGATGCTGCGTTAGCTATGTGGGATTATATGCATTCGGTTGGCGTGCAAAAAAAGGTAGCTGCACTTCAAGGTGATGTATTGATGCATGTTTTTCCGCCTCAAGAACTTGATACTATAGCAGGGTATATAGATTACCCTGAAAGTGCGGAAATGGACACTACAGAAATGCGCAATGATGACATAGAAGGAAGCAAGCAAGAAATAAGTGATATGCTGGATGAAGTACTTAATACGGAAAAAGAATCAAGTGAAGAATGGGAAGATTTTGAAGACTCATCTGATTCTTTCGAATGTCCTGAAGAATCGGAAGCATATTAAAAAATAATTTTGAAATAAATTTAAAAGGCAGATTTTTATCTGCCTTTTAAATTTTAAGCTGTCTTGGATTTTGACAACTCGAAAACTTAGCATTTCACTCCCGAAAATCAAAGATTTTCATTCGTTTCATAAGTTTTCTCAAACAGACGCACTCACTTCGTTACGTGCTAGTCAAAATCCGCTCACTTGCTTCGGGTTATCTAAGGACTGCATAAACGTCAAAACTCAACGTTTTGCCGTTTATTTCGCACAGCTATGCCCTCGCCTGCGTTCGCTAAGTTTGCTATCGCAAACTAAAGCTGTCTTGGATTTTGACAACTCGAAAACTTAGCATTTCACTCCCGAAAAT
>CAMOPX010000039.1 GCA_946622415.1 uncultured bacterium | reverse complement strand
AGCTAAAGCGTACCGTGTTGTTTGAGGGATGTAATCCCGAGTTCACGATTTTAGATTCTTGAGTTGCAATAACAAAACGAACGGAGTGGCAGCTAAGGCGAGTTTCTTTTCCGTCACTTTTCTTTGCAGGTTCAAAGAAAAGTGACGTATATTCAAAAAGAATCTTTTAAAAAATTAAAACTCTAAATCATTGGTACAAACAGGCTCTTTGCGCCCTGCACTTTTTATTAAATAAATTCTTTATTTCAACGCTTTAATCAAATTCGTCATTTCGATTGCAGCTTGGGCGGCGTCTGAACCTTTATTTCCTGCTTTTGTACCTGCACGCTCAATAGCCTGTTCAATATTATCGGTTGTTAAAACACCAAATAATACAGGAACACCGGTATTCATTGAAACAGAAGCAATACCTTTTGATAATTCCGCACAAACATAATCATAGTGGTCTGTTGCGCCTTTTATTATTGCACCAAGGGTAACAACTGCTGAATATTTATTGCTCTTTGCTGCGTATTGTGCCGCAACCGGAATTTCGAATGCCCCCGGAACCCACACGATATCAATATTTTCTTCTTTCACATTTAATCGTTTAAAGGTATCCAACGCGCCATCAAGAAGTTTCTGTCCTATGAAATTATTAAATCTTGAAACGACAATACAAAACTTATCCTCAGGATTTGCGTATAATTTGCCTTCATAAACATTTGTCATAAAATTTCTCCTAAATTATATCAACGGGATTTTCAAAAATTCTTCAACCGAAAAACTCATAAAAGCTTCTACATAGTTGCAATTATATTGTATTGCACGAAATGCGTTTATTCCTATTAATTTATCCGTATATCCTTGGAACTTATCCTCGGGATAATACATTCTTAACAGTTTTTTCTTTGTTTCTATTATGGGGCTGATATCCGCATAATAATCCAGAGTACAAAGAGAATAATCCGATTCGTACATAAGAATTTTCAGGTTTTCCTTAATGTCTTTATCTTTTAATATTTGTTTAAAATGCTTCAAAAGTGCGATTGTATCAACATTATTATCATATACATTCGGAACAAAAATATAATCCGCATCCGAAATATCAATTTTTTTAAATGTAGAATAGTGATTTTTGAGCAATTTTGTATCAATATCAAAAATTTTATAGCCTTTTATGCGTGTAATTTTCATTACATCATAAAATTGTTGTTTTTTAATACAGGCTGATTCCACAGGGTCACAACCCAATAGACCCGAACCGTTTGTGAGGCAAAGTACTTCAAAATTTTTCGGGTGTTGCGCAATAAGTCCCCCAAGACCCTTTATTTCAGCACCGGGGTATTGTGATAAAACAAGACATTTTGCATCAATATTGATTTTGAATTGTCCGATTTGGCTTTTTAAACCAAACAAAAAGTAGAAAACAAATTTATTAAAATTAATTTTTTTAATAATATTGGTTTCCTTAATTAAATCTACAACTTTTTGTTGGAATGCAACCATATAATTTACCTTGACTAAATTATAACAGGAAAACAAATTTTTTTATTATTTTTGATACTGCAGATGAACTATTGTAAAATAATGTAAAATTAAATAAATTAGTATTATGGTGGATTTTTTAAAGAAGCTTGCTATTGTAGTGATAATTTTTTTGTTATTATCACATTTAGCAAAAATAACAGTAATAAACATGAAAAAAACCAATGAAAAAGATAAGGTTTTGTATGATATTTATGAATCACTACGCTATGCTGTTATGATGAGCGAAAATGAAACCAAACCGGTAAAAGAATGGGAGTGGCAAAGCACCGATGCAGAAATTGCCGCACAATATATTTTACAAAAACGCATACTGCCTTATGTTACAAACCATAAAGAATGCAAACCCAACAGCCTTGATTGCGTTTCCGGATTTTCTTATTTGAATAAAGATGATTATGAACACATAAACTACAGGCGGGGCGGAGAATATGTAAGAAGTCTTTTCGGTATATATGACGCGCATATTGCCCTAAAATTAAGCGGGGAATGCAAAAAAAACAACAAATATAGTGTCTGCGGAATAGTAATTCTCGACATCAACAACAATGATTCGCCAAATACTATGGGATATGACGTTTTTAAATTCGCATTCTACGGTGACGGAAAGCTACTTCCCTTTGGAATTTATTGGGACAGAAAAGATATTGAATCGGAATGTCAACCCGATATGTCGGGCGAAAGCTGTGCCGCAAAGATTATGCTCGACGGTTGGACAATGAAAAAAGGCGGAGATAATCCGTATTTTATTTATAAAAAAACGACGCAATAAGCGTCGTTTTTGTTATATCAACATATTAATTATATTGCTGCTCTTTGTCTTTTGTATAAATCAATTTTTGTTTGGATTTTTGTCATTTTTAATGTTCTTTCTGTTTCAGTAATTGATTTATCGCTTCTAACAGCAGATAATTCTTTGTTTAATTTTGCAATTTTTTTGTCGATTTTAGCTATTTTCTTTGCTCTTTTTTCTTGTACTGCTTTTGTTTTTTCGTTTGCTTTGTTTTGCATATCGGCTTTTACCGCATTTTTAACTGCATTAGAAGTTGATTTTGCATCAGCTTTAATAGCATTTTTTGTAGATTTCATAGCAGAAGAAAATGTTGAAGCATTCGCAACGCCAACGCTTAAAGCTGCAACGAATACAAGAGTTAATAGTTTTTTCATATAAATCTCCCTTTAAATATCACACCTAGAATTTTACAGTCAACCAAAAAAACTCGCAATAATTAGTTGAGTTTTGTGAAGAAAATAATACAAAAATTTAAATGTTAATTAAAAAGGTTTTGTTTGAGATAACCTGTTTCTCAATTCTCTGAATTTCGCAATGTCTTCTTGTGCTTTTGTGCTTTCTTTAAATAAAGTTTGAGAAGCAGGGTGCATAATAATTATTGAATCTATATGAACTTCTAAAAAATCGTAACGTTTTGTAGTATTGGTTCCATGCAATGTAATTTCCGCATTTGTAACGGCAAGGAATCTTCTTTCTTTGTCGTTTAACAATTCGGTTAATTCACGGTTAGATTTAGTGTATTTGGAAACGTATACTGTTCCTCTGACTTCGTGGTCTTTTGTTATGATACAAACTTCTACGGGCGCCGTATCTGATGGTTGTTTTGTCATTTGCCTCTCCTAAATAATAACCATTATTATTATATTATAATTTTTAAATTAATGCTATATATTAATTTTTATGATAAAATATTAATGCCACACTTCACGGGGTGTTGCGTACCCTTGACCGAAAGCTTATGTCGGGTGCAGAGTATATCATGAGGCAAATATAATAGAAAATTGAAAATTGAAAAATTGTTGAGGATTTGGATTTCTGTGGCGAAAGATTGCCCCAACCGAGTCAGGATGGAAACATAGCAGCTCTAAGGCTAATGTTTCGGGTATGGGAATTCATTTTGGAGATTTTTTGATTGTAGGTTTGATATTATTTTGACGATAGATATAGTGTGGCTTTTATATTGATTTATTTTATCTGCTTTCTTTGTTCGCAAAAACTTTTCATTTTTAATATCCGCTTTCTTTTTAAAAAGAAGCGAATTTTGCGTAGTGTGTAACGAAGTGAACACGAAGTAACAAAAAACAAATGAAGCGACTACGAAGTAAAGCGTAATGCTGTTTTTTGTGAAGCAAAATTCAAGACTAGTGGAAAGAAAGAAAACCTCAACCTAAATCTTCGTTTTTTATTTATTGTTTCTTTTCGATTTTTTCTTTAAAGTCTTGAACTCGGAAAAATATGTATTCAGTCATTGCTAACGCAATTCATATTTTTCCTCAGACAAACAAGACTTGTTATATGAAAAAATCTCAAAAGTACAATAAATAAAAACTCCGATATGGTTGAGTATTTAATCCTATCTAAAAAATACTTTATTCCCACGCATTAACGTAGTGAATAAATTTGTTATGCAACGAAAATTTCGTTAAGAATGCACAGCACCACTTTATCTGTAAGCAACTAAAGTTGCAACAGCTAAAGCGTACCGTGTTGTTTGAGGGATGTAATCCCGAGTTCACGATTTTAGAAATTAAGTTGCAATAACAAAACGAACGGAGTGGAAGCTAAGGCGAGTTTCTTTCCCGTTTGCTTTCTTTGCGGTCAAAGAAAGCAAACAATATATAAATAAAACCTTTTCTTTTTGTTCAAAGAAAAGCGACAAAATATTAAAAATAAATATTTTTATAATTTGTCGGGTTAAAACTTTTATTATTATATTCTCTCTACCATTTCCTCGATTTCCGACATATCACAATTTAAAAACCAATTTTTAAAATCAACGATTCTGTCAAAATCTTCCTTTAGTATTTCAAACATCGGATTGCTTTTAAAATCTTCCCAATTAAACGGTTTCAGGTATTTGATTTTATTTTGTTCAACAAATTCTATGGTTTCAAGATTTTCTAAAATTTCCAGAGCAACCTGCACAAATTCAATATCAACGCCTAAGGCGGAAGAAATCTTTTCAAGCTCTAAAATCCCTTCCAATTTTGAAGAACAATATTTTATCATTCCGTTTAATTGTTTAATATAGTTTTCTATATTTTCATCGGTTTTGAAATTCATAAAATGTATTTTTTGAGGTTTAATGTTTTCAATAATACTTGCAAATTCTTCTTCCGTTGCGGGATAATCAAAAAACATTATACCCTTGTGTTCTTCTTCTTCAGATAAGAAATTATTTTTTATATTTTCGTATTTAGATAAAATTTCTTTTGTTTTCGGGTTTTTCGCCCATATTTTAATATCGAGCTCGGGTTTTTTTAAATAATCCGATATACTATCCAAAATCCCCGTTTTTTTTCTGTGGTCAAAAAGCTTGTATTCTTCTTTTGTTGTTTGCTTTTGTGCTATCGGAGAATAAACATCAACTATTTCCGCCTGAACCTCTGTTGTACCGTTGAATGTATTGATTCTCGGATAAAAAGCTATGTCGCATTTTGAACCCTTGGGGATAATGATTTCCGATTCCTGCCATTTTACGGCATTAATTATTTTATTGTTTTTTGAAAAAACAAGCCTCAAATGATTGCTGTCTTTTCCGATAGTTTTTGAATCAACCAAATCAACATCGAACATCGCACAAAGAGGTGCTTTATTACCTTCGCCAAAGGGCTCTAACATATTGAATGTTTCAATTAAATTTATATTCAAATCGTCTTCGTTTAATTCAATATCGGCTTTTAATAAATCATTTTCCGCATTTTCTTCAATACTTTCTTTTATGGAAGAAAGCAGAGAAGATTTAACTTCGTCAAAACTTTTTTCATTCAAATCAAACGAACATCCGCCCGCCAGTTTATGTCCGCCAAAGCCGGAGAATAGATTTTCGTTTTGAGCCAGAATTTCATAAACATTCATACTGTCATTGCTTCTTATTGAACAGCGTGCGTGGTGAGTTTCATCTTCCGTCATTAAAAAGCATGGTTTATTAAATTCTTCCGTTATTTTTGATGCAACTATTCCGATTATTCCGACGTGCCAATCTTTGTTCATAAGAATTATTGCGGGATTTTTTAATTCTTCTTTATGTATATTCAGATAGTCAACTATTTCATCATAAGTATCAGAGCAATTTGATTGACGAATTGCATTATAATTATCAAGTTTTTCTATAATAATATCAATTTTAGAATCTGTGTCCGTTGTCAAAAATTCAAAAGACAATTCTGCATTTGCGAGTCTGCCGACGGCATTTATTCTCGGAACCAAAGTAAATGCTATATCCGTGCTTGTAATGTTTCTGTCTTTTATATTTTTTGAAATTAATTTATAGATAGCCTTGTGCGATTGTTCTTTCTTTGTATTTAAAAGATTAAGCATAGTGCTTACCATAGCACGATTTTCTCCTAAAATCGGTACAACATCGCCTATTGCACCGCATGCAGCCATAGTAAGCAATTCGTCTTTTAATTGCTTATCATCCGTATTTTCCAACAATGCAATTGCTAATTTATAAGCAACAACAGCACCGCAATTATAGCCCATTGAGGTTATATCTTCGACACTTGCGTCTTCTTTTATTGCGTTTTTAACTTGCGGATTTATAATCGCATAGGAAGCAGGTAATTCTCTATCCGTTGTATGATGGTCTGTTATAATTGTATCTATTTTAAAACCGTTCAAAAGACTGACTTCGGATATATTAGATATTCCGCAATCAACCGTAATTACAAGTTTAAATTTTTCTTTTGCAAAAAGCTGAATTAGTTTTTTTGAATTTAATCCGTGACCTTCCGTCAATCTATCCGGAATGTATGTAATTATGTCGGCATTTAATTTTTTGAAAGCTTTATAGAGAATAGAAGTTGATGTCACGCCGTCACAATCAAAATCGCCCCAGATAAGTATTTTTTCGTTGTTTTCTATAGCGGATTTTATTCTTTTGACTGCCTTTTCCATATCGGAAAAAGCATAAGGCGAAACAAAATCTTCTTTTGAAGGATTGAGAAATTTTTTAATTTCTTTTTCACTGTTTAAACCCCTCAAAGATAAAAGCCTGTCCAGTATATTGTTTGAATTTGTGTTTTGTTCTTTTAAAACTATTTTTCTGTATTGCATTTTAATTTATTTCTTCATATAACGTATTTGCCATATTAACGGGAACATTTCCCACGGGCAAAACGAGAACTTTATACGATTTTGTCATATTTTTGTATTCAATTGAAATTACATCCCCAACTTTCAATTGTTTTGCGGGTTTTGCAGGATTATTATTCACGAATACCCTTGCACTGTCGCAGACTTCGTTTGCAACCGTTCTTCTTTTGATTAATCTTGAAACTTTTAAATATTTATCTAACCGCATAAATTTCTCACGTTAAACATCTATAACTTTTACTTCAAAATCTTTGCTTGCTTTTAATTTTTCTTCTATTTCATCAAAAGTTAAAAATCCTTCCTGAGCGCCGAAATGTTCGCAAACGGAAGCAGAATTTATTGTTCCGTATTTAAGGGCCTTAACTATATCTTTATTAAATTTGTCTATGCTTGCGCAGAATGTAGAAGCAAAAGCATCACCTGCACCAAGTGTCGAAACAACCGTTGCGGGATATGTCGGACAAACGTAGATTTTGCTGCCGTCATAACAATATGAGCCGTGTTTTCCGTCCGTAATTACAACCATCGCTTCGCAGCCGCCTTTTAGACATTTAAGCATTTCAACAATATCGGGGTGAATTTCTTTTGAAGAAAATTTTTCTTCTTTTGTGTCAGGTCGAACTTGGATTTTTGTAACAAGGCTTGCTTCATCTTTATTCATAACTACGATTTGCGCCGTTGTTAATATTTTTGAAAAATATTTTGCACCTTTTTTTAATGCCGTTGTTCCGGCATTTAGCGCCAAATTAATGCTATTTTCCTGACAGAAATTTGCTATTTTGTCCAAAACTTTATTACTTTCGCCTGATAAAGGTGAAACATATACCCAGCGGGCTTTTTTGATTGCTTCAAAATTTATTTCGCTTTCTTGAACGTGAGCATTTGCACCTCTGTGCGCAAGAACCGTTCTATCTCCCTGAAAAGAAACGAGAATTATGGAAAAACCCGTGAGATATTTTGCGGAATCAATAATATTCATAATGTCTATGCCTGATTTTGCAAGCTTTAATTTAATTATATTATTTAATTCATCATTTCCGAGCTTAATTATAGTCGAGGTTTTCATCCCCAAATTTGCAAGATTTGTTGCGGTATTAACTGCACCGCCGCCAAGATTCTTTGAAAAATCGGCAATTTCCGTCTTTGCCCCATAGGGAAAAGACATGAATTCGCTTTTCTTTGCCATTTGACTAACTGTAACAATACTCGCAACATCGGATTGTATGAATACGTCCTGCGTTGCCGAACCTATCGTGATGAAATCGTACATTAATTCTTCCTCGCTATTTTGCTCTCCATTATGTTTCATTATAAAATAAAAATATGCAATTAAAAAAATTAATTCTAAAAAATTACAGAAATTATGAAAATTTTGAATACGAATTTAAGAATAATAAAACTCTGATTATAGGAAAAAACGCTCAGGGTAAGACAAATATTCTTGAAGCAATATATTATTTATGCACATTAGATTCCGTGAGAATAAAAAAGGATTCCGAATTAATTCAGTTCAACAAAGATTTAACAAATATTAAAGCACAGATTTATAAACAGGATACGGATATTGAACTTGAAATTATATTAAACCCGCCAAAAAATAAAATTTTGAAAGTAAACGGATTAAAGAAAACAAAATCAAAAGATTTTTTAAGAGTTCTATCGGGTGTTCATTTTTCAACTTCAGACCTTATGCTGTTAAGAGGAGAACCGCAAAACAGAAGAAAATGGCTCGATATGGCAATTTTTCAGGTTTATCCTTTGTATTATGAAAAATTATCAAAATATAATAAAATCAGAATCCAAAAAGCAAACCTTCTTTCATCGGGTATGGTGAATTCGGATATGCTTGATGTATTTAATCAGCAAATATCTATAGCAGGCGCAAACGTAGTATTCATGCGAAAAAAATATTTAACGGAACTGGAAAAAATTGCAAAAATAAAACACTCAATAATTGCACTTGATGAAGATTTTTCTCTTAAATATATTACATCGAGCGATGAATTTTCATCAGTTCTTGAATTAAGCGAAACTATTTATAAAAAATTAAATGAAATAAAAGATGAAGAAATAAAAAGAATGCAGTGCTTAATCGGACCGCACAGGGACGATATTGATTTTTATATTAATAATATTGATGCAAAAAAATTCGCCTCACAAGGACAGCAAAGGACAATTGTTTTATCGTTAAAACTTGCGGAATTGCAAATGTTAAAAGAAAAAATAAACGAAGTACCGCTTTTACTTTTGGATGATGTTTTGGCAGAGCTTGATAACGTAAGACAAAATTACCTTCTCAACGCAATAGAAGATGATATACAAATGATAATAACCAGCGTGGATACGTTGGCTTTTGATGATGAATTTTTGAAAAATGTAGATATAATTAAAATTTCTAAAGGGGAAATTATAAAATAGGTCTTGATACAAAAAATTCAGCTCACGCCTTATCGGAGTGAGTCTTTATTGTCTTTGAGATTTTTCCGTACGAGCAAGTGTGTTGTTTGAGCAATACATTAGTGCGAGTTCACACTTGCAGGAAAAATCGAAAAGCTACAATAAACAACGAACGAAGATACAGTGTGAAGTTTTCTTTCTATCCGCTAGTCTTGAATTTTGCTTCACAAAAAACAGCATTACGCTTTACTTCGTAG
>CAMOPX010000038.1 GCA_946622415.1 uncultured bacterium | reverse complement strand
AGGTTGAGGTTTTCTTTCTTTCCGCTTTCTTTTTAAAAAGAAAGCGGACATTAAAAATGAAAATTAATCTAATTTGTCAGGTTAAAACCCGACTTATTTATAAATTGTCAACTACACCATCTTATAAACTTTAAATTCTCCGGGGCGCAGTTCTCTGAATATAATTTCTTTTGTTATCTCGTTTTCTAAGGGTTTTTCCGTAAACAAATATTTTCCCATATCATCGAGTTCAAAATCATAATAAGAAACAAGTTTTTTACCTTCGTTGATTTTTACGACATTATCTTTTGTAACGGTGCCTTTAACATTTTTCTTTTCTATATGTCCCGTTTCATCCTGAACATCTTTGATTTCCGTTGGAGAAAAATAGTTTGCAACAATTAAATATGTAGCCTGTTCTTTTCGTTTTTTGTCATTGTCCTGAACAACTTCCCAACAAACAAATCCGTTTGACTTTTGTTCGTGAAGTATTGCTCTGCCTGTATTTAATAATCTGTCGTTTTGGGCAAAGTAATTTATTGCGTTAAATTTTTCAAAGAAATGCCAATCATAATTTCTTACCATTGAGGTTTCTTTTGAAATTATTCTTTCAATTCCGACTTTCGTAAAACTTTCATCACCGTCAATGAGTAATGTAGGACGGGAAGCAAATTTTCCGCCGGGGATAAATTTCATTTTAAACCACTTGAATAATGCGCCCTCTCTTCCCAATTGACCCGGGAATTGGTTAATTTCTCTAAATTCTCCGTCTTGATTATTATAGCCTTTTAATATGGATAGGGGGTTTGATTTTCCGTTCTTCTGATTGTAAGTAGCAAGACGAATATTATCATTTATGATTTGTTCGGGGGTTTTTGTGCTTTGAGAAACAATATCATCACCCCAAAGTAAATCAAATTTCATATCTTTATGATATTCCTTAAAATATCCGTCCCAGAGCATATATTCTGCCAAAGTCGCAAAATAAGGAATGCGTCTTTTGAGCTCCGAATTTATTTTGCCCAAAACTTTTGCAGGAATTCTGTAGCTTAAAGGATGACCTTTTTTATCTTGTGAAACTTCGTCTACAATATGGTCAATATGGTCAACTCTGAAGCCGTCAAAATTGTATTCCTGTTGAAGATTTAATATATATTCTTCATAAAAATCGACAACGTCATCGTTGTATTTATTTGTTTCAAAATGATAGAAATAATAAGGAGTTTGACAATCCAAATTTGCAAAATGCGTTACATCTTCCGCTTTATAGTTATAGTGTTTGAATAAAGGATACTGTCTTCCTTTATTCATTTTATCAAATATGGGAACCCCTGCAGAACACCAAGCTCCGCCCGGAAAAGTCCATAATTGTTCTTTGATAAGAGCTTGTATAATTTCATCTTGATTTTGAATATCATCTTCTGCTTTTACTGTTTTTCCCGCAGTAGTATCAATAATTTCTTTTGCACGTCTTTGAAGCTCTTTTTGTTTATCGACAAAGCTCATTTGATAAGAAATAAGAATTTTATATTCTTTTAATTCTTCTTCAAATTCTTCTGCTATTTCTTTTTCTTTTGCACCGTATTTTTTTTGATTACCTTTTAGGTTTTCAATATAGAGTTTTTTGGCATTGAGAATATCTTTTTCGTCGTATTCTCCTTTTTTTATGATTTCATCTGCAACCTTATTTAAGTATTCAATAATTTTATTCGTTAATTCTTTTATATCAACCCAGCGTGCAACGGCAGGGTTTGATAAAACAATTTTTGAAAATCTGCCCGTTTGAGGCAAAATATCATAAATAACAGGATGGTTACAGAGTTGAGCCAATTCTATAAATAATTTTACCTGTTGTTTTGCATCCAGACCCAAAAATTTCAGTAATTTATCATCTTGCAATTTTTCTGATACTTCAGAAGATTTCGGTAAATACGCACAATCAAAATCTCTTTTTGTAAATGGAATCAGATATAATGTATCCGGCAAAACACCCAATTCTTCATTACCCGCAGGCAATGTAATCAAACATTTAATCCAATCAATAAAATTAGCGGGCATATCGGATGAATTTCCGTCACCTAATGCACTTAAAGAAAGTAGTTTTATATTATGACCTTCATGCTTAAACCAAGAAGAATTTTTAATATTTTTTCTTGCCAAATAAGAAGGATTTTTAAATTCAATAATTTTGTCATCAACAAAGGTATTTGCATTTGCCATTTTCTTAATCAGACAAAAAACAGCTTCGGCGTCAGTCAGTTCCTGAAGCACTTTATACTGCGGATACGGCAGATAACCATATCTTTTTATACATTTAGAAAGATAGACTTTTCTATCCTGTCTTATATTTTGAATATCATATATTTGTGCAATCTTTGCGAGTAATACGCTCAATTCGCTTGCTTCAAAATTCACTCCGGCTTTGTTTTTTGCTAATAAATTCAACATTGAATACCTCTATCCTTACCAAAATTATTTTATCAAAAAATATTCAAAATTAACCCCCCATTGCAACAATAATTAATAATAATTTTCATTGTAAAAATTTGTTAAAATGGTATATATTTCAGGTTAAAATTTTATATTTGCATGCGTTATACTATCGACAATAACAATTTTGAGGATAAATGTGAAAAATTTAAAAAAGATATTTTATACAAATATTTTATTTCTGAAATTGCAAAAGAAGAAGCAGGATTGGAAGCAAATATTCCGAATGCAATTATGTTTTTTGGCCCAAAAGGCAACGGAAAAACAACCTTTGCAAATGCTTTTGCTCAAGAAATAGGTTGTGAAAATCCTATATGCGTTGTAGGAATCGGCATAAATACAGCTGGAATTTGTAAAAGTTTGTATAAAAATCTTAATAAGGCAGCCAAAAAAGCAAATGAAGAATATGAAAAAACAGGTAAAATTCAGGTTATTTTTATAGATGAATTCGATCTTGTTGCAGATGAAAAATCTACAATATTACCTGAATTGGAAGAATTTATGAGAACATGCTATGAAAAATACCATTGTATATGTTTGCCGCAACAAATTATCCTTTAAAGCTTGAATTGCCGCTAACAGGCGATGATAGAGTTTTTCCTTTTATAGTATCGCAAGACCCCCCAACACTTCAAAATAAAACAGAAATTTTAAAATATTATCTAAATGACAAATTAGATAATAAAATTTCAGATGATGATTATAATATGCTGGCATGTTTACTTGAATGTCAAGAAATAGAGAAAAAAGGAAAATATAGTATCGCACAGATTAGAAACGAGATTTGTGAAGCAGACGTTGATTCAACTATCAGCTTGGATAAAGTCATAGAAAACATTGAAAAAAAATCGCCAAAAATAATAAATAAGGAATTAGAAAATTATTATCTTGCAATGGATGAAATAATGGATGAAGAAGCGGAAGAAGATGAGGAATTTTAAATGACAAATATATATCCTATAAATCCAAATTTTAATTCTAAAACATTTTTTCTTGATAAAAATACATCAATCAAAAAACAACAAAAATCTATAAAAAAAGAAGATGCATTTATTTTTTCAGGATTAACAGCTCTTGGCGGAATTTCAGGCGGTATTATAGGAAAAAGAAAATACCCCGGAGTTTTAAATTCTGCATATAAAAAATTGGATTCAATAAAAGAAGAAATAGAAACATTTGCACTTTCACCTGAAAACCAAATAAAAAATCCTATTTTTGCGAAAATTAAAAGAAACCCATACGAAAATATGATAATTTGGTTAAGAAAAATGGATTTACTAAAAGAAATGCCCTTGCTTGAAAAGCCTAACTGTCTTTTATTTGTCGGAAAAGATGAAAATAAAACAAAAGATGCAATAGATTGGTTTATGAAAACAGCAAAACAAAATAATCATAGCATAGATTTATTTGCTGAAGATTTTGATTTTGTAGAATATCTTGAACAAGCTGAAGAACAATTTCAAAAAACAGGAAAATGGAATTTGATTTATGTAAAAAATATGGATAAAGCAATAAATCCCAGTGAAGTTGAACCTGCGGTAATTGCTAGCATGAAATCAATTATGTGTGCAACTGAAAAAAATTTTCACACTACGCTTTTATTTCAAACAAAAGATGCGGCAAAACTTGATGATATAGCTACAGAATCAAATAGAATAAATGGGATGTATGATATTGATTCTATGGTAAATTTTGATAAATTTAAAAACTTGTATAAAAAATATTTTAAGCAACAGGATTGTATAGAAAAAATTGAAAAATCAAAAATGCCGTTTATTTTAAAAGGTGCAGGAATTGGTATTGCTGTTGGAGCTATAATTACAGGAATAGTTCTTATATTAAAAAATAAATTAAATAATAAAAATATTAAGGGAGAAAAAAGTGAAAGTTAGTTTTACCCCCGCAAACTCCAAAATCTCAAACACCGAATACTTTATTAAAAAACACAAGTTTTTCCGATTTTTTGAATAAAAAATAAACATATAGCTATCAATTTAACTTTGTAGCAAAATAATCCTATGATTGTGGTATAAATATTGATGTATAATTAATAAAAGTAAGGAAAATAAAATGAATATAACTAAAGCAAATTTTAATAATGTTTTTAAAAATATTTCTTTTAAACAAAAACAAAAATCAAATAAAATCAACTTGAGTCAACAAGCTTTGCCATGCAAACAAGATGTTTCCTCGGAATTTTTTAAACAATACTTAATTGGTGTAGAAAATTGGCAAAATAAAACATCCAAAGCAGCTCCCGTAAATTTTGAAAACGATTTTAATAACCTTGAAACAATAAATCTGAAAAATAATCTTCAGGTTGTTTTTGACCCATGTCCTGATAATGATACTACAAGTATGGAATTTGAATTGTATCCGGAAAAAGACTACAATCCGAATTCTGCTGTGGCAATTTTATTAGCCAATATCTTGAATCAGGACTTAGAATTAATTAATCAGCCCGGTTCTTCAAATGATTATGAAAATATGAGGGTGGTAATTGAACCGAGTAAAAAAGTATTTATTTCTTTGTATTCTAAACCTGAACATACATTAGAAAAATCGGGTAAATTGTTAAATACTATATTTAATCTGAATATATCGCAGGAAAAATTAGATAATGCAAAATCGAAAATTATTGAAAATCTGAGCGAATATCCTCAAGACAGAGTTCAGTCTTTATTAAATGGTTATGAAAGTTATAAAAAAGAAGATATCGAGAGAGTATCTTTAAGTGACATAGAAGGTTTTTATAATGAATTAAAAGCAAATTCGATGGGAAAATGTGTTGTTTCTTTACCTTCAACAACATATAAAGATGAAAAAGAAAAAATAATAAACCTTTTTGAAAATACAATACCAAATTTAAAACCTTACAATTATGCAAATATTAAAGATACAATTGTAATTCCCGATAAACCAATAACTATAGAACACGGGAAATCACAGAATATTGAAAGATATTATGCAATAAAAGACAATAATACATTAAAAAATGCTGTTACTTATAAAATTATTGAAAAAGCTTTGAATAATGCGTTGGCAAAAAGCGCAAACGAATATCAGCATATAGGTTGTACACGATCAGGCAGTGATTTTAGTAAATATTATGTATTATATGCAAAAGGAAATCCGTCATCAGAAGAAACAATAAAATTAATGGATGCAGCTATTAAGGAATTGACGGATAAACAATTAACTCCTTATGATTTTGAAAAAGCAAAAACACAAACAAAATCCGAAAGAATTAATGAAAATAACGGTAGCAGTTCCCGTGCAAGAATTTTAACCGAAACATATGATGACGGAGATTGCTCAATAAAAAATTTTGTAGCAACATTAAATGCAATCACTGCAAATGATGTTTGGCAAAAAGCACAAAAATATTTTTCAACTCCCCCAATTACCAATATTCTAGAATAACTAAGAATACAAAACTTCTTGGATTTTTAAACTAAAATAAACATATAGCTATCAATTTAACTTTGTAGTAGAATAATCCTATGTTAGATTTAAATGCAAAATATGAGATTTTATCTTTTTCTGTCGGTGATACAAAAGCCGGCACCAAAATGGGAAAAATGCAGATAAAAAATCTCGACGATTCATCAATTTTAAACTGTGTTTTGTGGGAAGAAACCCTCAACAGAACCCCCGATATTGCAACAAGAACAGGCAATATAATAAGAATAATCACGGCAAGTTACAACGAAAAATACAACAACTGTCTTCTTAATAACTATGAGGTTTTGGAACAGGCAAAGCTTGGTATAGATGAAGATATAAGGATAAAATACTTCAACGGAATAATTGAAACAATAAATACATTTAAAGATGAAAAATTAAAAAACTTTGTTTTAAATATTTTTAATGAAAATAAAGAAAAAATCCTTGTTTCTCCTGCCGCAAAATCAATGCATCATAATTACGTCGGCGGACTATTGGTGCACATAACGGAATGTCTTGAAATTGCAAAAACTTTGTTGCCCGTTTTAAAAAAGAGAATTAAAAAAGATGAAGTACTTGCTGCGGTTGTGCTTCATGATATCGGAAAAATATTTGAATACGAAATAAATACGGAATCCGGCGTAATAGAATACAACGAAAAATTCAAAAAAGACTGGATTAGCCATTCGCAATACGGTTTTACACTCTGTATGTCAAACGGGTTTTCCGATATTGCCAAAATGATTGCAGCTCACCACGGACGCACCGATTGGGGAGCAATGATTGATTTGGGAGAAAAGGATTTAGAACCTTTTTATTACATAATTCACCATATTGACGATTTATCGGCAAAATTCGGTGAAACAAGTGTTAACGACTTAAAGGATATGAATTAAGGGAAGAAAAATGAAAACAATCAAAATTTTATTAATTACTTTTTTAATGATATTCGTTAATAAAGCCTTCGGAGCTTACCAATTATATGCGGATATAGACGGGATTTCCTTGCCCTACGGAACAAAACTCCACATGATTATGGGACACGATTTAAAATCCTCTGCAATAGTTCAGGGTGATATGTTTGAAGCTCATCTTGCAAACGATATTTATGTTAACAATAAATTAATCCTGCCTTCAAAAACAGTTTTCAGAGGCAGAGTAACAGGAGTTAAATATTCAAAAATGCTCTCAAGACCGGCTTCTTTATATTTAACACTTGACCACCTTATAACAAAACAAGGCACGCAATTACCTCTCAACGCAGGTGTTTCATCAGTCGCAGAATATGTAATAAAAGCAGACGGAGCCGTAACTACAGATGGAAACTATTTTAAAGCCTTAAAAAGAGATATGGTAAAATCAGGCGGTTACGTTAAAAAATCGGTTAACTGGGGCAGAACCACGGGAGACAAGATGTTTAACGGAGCAAAATATGTTCTTATTCCGATAGGTGCAATCGGGGGCAGTTTTGCATGTGCCGGAACCGCTGTTTATAGTACCGTTGCCGACGTGTTCCGTCACGGAGATGAAATATTAATTAAAAAAGGCGACTCATTCGATATAATAATTCTGAAAAAACTTGAAATACCTTCATAAGTTATGAAAAATATTGAAATTTTAGAAAAAATCAAAGTTATTTTAACCGAAAATAAATTATCTCTATCAACTGCAGAAAGCTGTACGGGCGGATTAATCAGTTCGTATTTAACGGATGTATCGGGTGCAAGCGCCTATATTTTTCAAAATTTTGTTACTTATTCAAACGAAGCAAAGAATAAAATTTTGGGTGTGAAAAAATCTACTTTGGATAAATATGGTGCAGTAAGCGAAAATACGGCATACGAAATGTCTGAGGGTTTATTAAATATGGCTGATACTTCTATTGCAACAACAGGAATCTTAGGGCCTACCGGCGGAAGTATGGAAAAACCCATTGGATTATGCTATATTTCTTTGGGTATAAAAAAAGATAACAAAAAAAAGATTGAAGTAATTAAATACAATTCAAAAGAAGCTAAATCAAACGAACGCATAAAAATTAAATGCGATATTGCAAAATATGCCCTTGAATCTTTTTTGGAGTTTTTGATAAAAGAGGTTTAAATGATTAAAACCATTGTTATAGATAGTAACTTGAACAGTTTAAATAAGACTTTGTCTTTAATTCTTGATATTAAAGAGGTTGATTTTGCGGGCGGGTACAGCGATTTTAAAAAAACAGAAAGTCTTGATTTTGAAAATCTTGAACTTGTTATTTTTGATGTTGAAAATAAAAATTTGAAAGAAACCATAGATTATATAGAAAAAATAAAAAACAAAAACCCAAAAATCTTATTTATTGCAACATCGAAAGAAATTAATTCGGAACTCGTGAACAATTTAAAACAAAACGGGATTGAAGAATTTATTTTAAAACCGATATTGCAAACAGTATTGGAAGCAAATATCAAAAAACTGATAAAACAAAACCCGACTGATAAAAGAGCAAAAGCAATAACCCTATTTTCCCTTAAAAGTGCAACAGGAAAAACAAGCACAATAATCAATCTTGCTTATGATTGTGCATATCTGTTCAACAAAAAAGTCTGTGTTTTGGATTTGAATATAAATTCCTCGGATATAGCAGATTATACAGGCATAAAAAATAAAAATGATTTTGAATACATAACAAAAAACATTGAAAACTGGGATAAAAACACTCTTATTGATAATCTTGCAAGATACAAGGATTCTTCTTTATATTTTCTTTTGGCATATGACGGAATAAATTTAAACCGAAATTATTCAAAAGACGATATTGCAAAAGTTATCAGTGCCCTGAAAAATGTATTTGATTACGTCTTTATTGATATTGATACAGGTATAATTGAACGAGCCGTTTCAATTATGCACAATATTGATATGGTAATAATAACCGGACTTTTTAATTTGCATCAAGTAAACAATATTAAACAATGTTATGAATTATTTGAAAAAATAGGATATAATAAACATAAATTAAAACTGCTCATAAACAGGGTTGTTCAAAATTCAGACGACACAATGGAAAAAATAGAAACAATACTGAACAAAAAAGCGGATTTCAAAATCCCGAATAACTACATCACTTTAATAGATGCAATAAGCAGAACATCATTTATAGAAGAAACAAATCCGCAATCCAATATTGCAAAAACATATAAACAAATAGCGCAAGAAATCACACAAATAAATTTTGATGAGCATTGCGAAAAAGAATGCCTGAATGACGAAATATTTGATTTGGCAAACAGAATGGGGGAATAAATTGTCACTAAAAGATAGGCTGAATACACAAAACACAAATAGCGCCAAACTCGCAGAATTAAAAGAAACAATAACTTCCGCTCAATATTATACAACGAGTGACGAAGCAAACAATGCCGTTACTCTCGGTGTTTTGGATAATTTAATTAAAGATGATGATATACACGCCATTTTTGTAAACGGCGCAAAAAATATTTTTATTGAGAGAAAATCAAAAGTTCACCGTTCAACAACAACTTTTAGAGATGAAATTCAACTTGAAAATATAATCAAAAAATACGCTTTAAATGAAGAAGATTTTATCAAATTTAATTATAAAACAGGTATAAATATCACAGCAACTCTTCCCCCTCTGACAAATGTTTCTACAATATATGTTAAATGCTACAACGACAAATTTGCTACGCTTGAACATTTGGAAGAGCAAAAATTTCTGTCAAAAGAAATGTCTATCTTTTTTGAAACATTATTAAAAAGCAAAAATAATGTTATTATCGCAGGAAAAAGGAAGGCTTTAAAAACAACTTTTCTTTCCGCATTAACCAAAAAAACTTTAATCAATAACAGATATGCTAATATTGATTATTCAAAAGAAATTGAACTCAAAAGGGCCAATTTTACAAACTATGATTTATCGGATACAAAAGATTCTCAAAAAAGAGAATCAATATTAAAATCAGTATTTTTATCCAATCCTGAAACAATCTTTTTAAATGATTTTGATTTTGAAAATGATTCTTTAATCAAAAATTTATTAGGCGGATTTAAAGGAATATTTTTAAATATTGAAGCACAAAGTAAAGAAGAAGCACTCGATAAAATTTCAATTGAAATAATGAAATTTTTACCCCACATTTCATTTGAAGAAGCAAAAAAAGAAGCCTACAGAATTTTTGATTTTATTGTATTTATTGAAGATGAAAAAGATGTAAGATTAAAATCTTTGAGCGAAGTTGTTCTAAGAGAAAACACGCCCCTCTTTAATGATATATTTCTTGTTAATGAATCAAATATTCATTATTCAACAGGATATATTCCGGAAATTTTATTAAACAGCAATTCCGATTCCATCAATCTGAATATTTTTGCAAACGATTATAAACACACATATCCTGAAAATCCGTTTAAAAATATGGAAAAAAAGAGCATAAATCCCGAAGTATTAAAAAAATTCAAAAAAGATTTAAATCCCGATGCATTTGAAGAATACACAAAAGAGCATTCTAATACAGAACCGAAAGAAGAAAACATATATGAAAAAATAGATTCCAAAATGCAGGAAGAAAACGAAAACCACGCGGAAGAAATGACGGAAAAAGTGGAAATCGTGTATGATGAAGAATTTATGAAAAAAGCTCAAGAAAAGTTTGATGAAGTAAGAAAAAATCTCAAAAACGAAGAAAATAATCAATAAATGAAAACAAAATATGAAAAATTGATGCAAAAATGTTTGATTTTATCAAAAAAATCAAATGGTGAAAATTTGCCCAATCCTTATGTTGCAGCAATTGTATTTGACGAAGACAAAGATGAAATAATTTCTCTCGGTTATCATAAAAAATTCGGCGAAAGTCATGCGGAAGTTAACGCCATAAAAAATGCGAACGGAAATACAAAAGACAAAACTCTTATTGTAAATCTCGAACCCTGTTCCCACTATGGGAAAACCCCGCCTTGCGCTAATTTAATTATTAAATCGGGCTTTAAAAAAGTTGTTGTCGGAATGGAAGACGTGAACCCGATTGTAAAAAACAAAGGAATACAAAAATTAAAAGAGGCGGGAATTGAAGTTGTTGTGGGTGTTCTTAAAAAAGAATGTCAAGAATTAAACAAGGTTTTTATAAAAAATATGCTTGAAAAAAAACCTTATATTATGCTAAAAACCGCAACAACTCTGGATTCTAAAATTGCAACGCAATCGGGCAAATCAAAATGGATTACGGATGAATTTTCAAGATACGAGGTACAAAAATTAAGAAGCGAATATCAGGCAATAATGTCGGCATCGGGTACGATTTTAGCCGACAACCCGAAACTAAACGTCAGAATAAAAAATAAAAAATCGCCAATAAGAATAATTTTTGACCCAAATAACAAAATCCCTCTTGATTATAATGTTTTTAATAATGACGGTATA
>CAMOPX010000037.1 GCA_946622415.1 uncultured bacterium | reverse complement strand
ATCCCCAGCTACCATTTAGAGGGTTAAACCCTCTTTTTTAATGGGTCGAGACTTCGTCTCAGCACACAATTCTAAATTCTACGCATGAATGCTTGAATTTTACGAATTGCTTTGCATACTTTATCTCTATGGCTCGCATGTTCGCCAAGAGCTAAAGCATCCCCAGCTACCATTTAGAGGGTTAAACCCTCTTTTTTAATGGGTCGAGACTTCTTGTTTTTATCGGGGATTTTGAGGTAAAGTATAGCAAGTTTAACATTTTAGTGGAAGTTTGTTGTAAAATTTATATATGAAAAAATCAATAAAACTACCGGCAATAATATTTACTATATTGATAATTAGTTTAGTTTTTGGCAGTTCTAATATAAAAGATATTTATAAATCTCAACAATCAGCAAAGATATATTTTAATAAAGGAGTGTATAAAGCGGATTCTTTCGATAATAAAAACCCATACAAAAATTATTTTTACGTTTTTTATGATAAAACTTCGGGTCGTACTGAAAATAGTAAGAATGGTATCGGCTTACCATTTTTTTGTGCGCAAAAAGATGGCTATGTAACATTTAAATTTGGGGGAATTGAAGAACCAGAAGAAATATTTAAAATAAAATCCGTAAAGAATGGAGTTATTAAAGGTTATTTTAAAGACGATTCTTTGCTTATATTTACCCCTGTTGTAAATGGAAATCCAGATAATTTTGATGCAGTTGAATATATTAAGAGAAGATGAATTTGCTATTCAACTCGAAATAAAATATATTGAAATGATGCAAAATATAAATTTTCGCCAAAATGTGCTTGATATTACTTTAATATAGAGCTAAACTGCGAATGATAGTTAAATATTAAACAGAGAGTTCCAATCTCTCAACGCATATCACATAAACTCTACCGCAAGTTTGACATGTTAGTCAGAAGGTTTGGATTTATTAAGTAACTTTTTATACAAATCTTTATAAAATTCAATCGAAAAGAAATATCCGATTTGTTTAAATGGTGTTGGGAATTTTTTTGTTAGGAAATTGAAGAAAAGATAAACAAGATAAGCTGGGATTACGGAATATGCAGAATCATTATCCCCTATGGCATTATAATTCAACTTAAAAGTGTGTAAGTTTAAAATATAAAAATAAAAAATTTATTCAAATTAAATCAAAAGAAAAATTATTAAAGTTAAACAAAAACACACTTTTTGGGAAAAGTACGTATAACGAAATAAATAATAACGCTATATTTTGGAATTGGCGTGGTTTTAACATTGGCAGAGGCTCTGTTTAGTTTTTTGTTCAAGAAGATGGAAGTATTGGTAATTTATCAATTTATGTTAATTGATTTTAGCAGTTTTATTCTTGAAAATCATCTAAAATTAAGCTTAAATTGCCGGACAGTTTAAAAGTTATCGTTCGTGAGGGAGATAACAGAATTTTTATTTCAGGAAGTAAAGAAGACATTGAAAAAATGATAGAGGAGCATAAATAATGAATTTCGCACACCGTATATATTCATCCTTTATAATTCTTTTAATATGTTCAACCATAATTACAATAGCGGGCACAAGAGGTTTTCTAAAACTTGAACCATACATAAACACACTGAACAGCCGTAATACTAAATCTTTATATTATGCGGAACAAATGCTTTCAAGTATTTCAGCCAAAAAGGATTTAAAAATATTTGAACACAACCTTGAAAAAGCAAAGAATAATATAACCGAAGTCGGCGAAGAAAAGATACTGAATAAAATAGCCGATAATTATCTTCCTGCCTTTAGAGGAGATAAGAAAACAGAAGATATAAAAATAGATGAAATAGCAGAGCTTTCCAAGATTAACAGAATAGCAATGGAACGTGCGGGTAAAATTGCAAAGAAAACCGAAATCGTCGGCGTTTGGATAATATTATTCCCCTCGATTTTTATTTGGATAATTGGGCTTTCTATTTTAGCCGGATTAAAAAAGACCTTTATTAAACCCATACAAGAATTAAATAACGTTATTCTGGAATACAACAAAGGAAATAAAATGAGAAGATGCCCTTCTTATACCCATTCTAAAGACTTGCAAAAATTATATGACGGAATTAATAAAATTTTAGACGATAAACAATAAGAACATGAAGATAACGATTTTAACAGAAAATAATTCAAGAATTGACAACTATTTACTTGCAGAACCGGGGTTTAGTGCTCTTTTGGAATTACGGAACAAAAAAATTCTTTTTGACACGGGATATAGTGATGTTTTCCTGAAAAATGCAC
Organism: uncultured bacterium; assembly: GCA_946622415.1. GTDB lineage: Bacteria > Cyanobacteriota > Vampirovibrionia > Gastranaerophilales > Gastranaerophilaceae > RUG14156. The sequence continues at coordinate 10,206 of CAMOPX010000037.1, read as the reverse complement.
AGAAAATCGGAATTAATTTAGATGACATCACGGATATTATCATCTCTCACGGACACAATGACCACACAGGCGGTTTAAGATATTTTAATCCCAAAAATCAAAACATTAAACTTACCGCTCATCCGAATATTTTTGATTCAAAAGTTGATGAAAACGGTATTGTGCACGGTTGCCCTATTACAAAAGAAATGACAGAAAAACAATTTACTTTAAATTTGACGTCAAAACCGTACTATGTTACTGAAAATCTCTTATTTTTAGGTGAAATAGAAAACAATTTTACCGAAAATATTGACGATTCGGCATTGGTTTATATTTTTGACGACAAATTATTTATAATTACGGGTTGTTCGCATTCAGGGATAATAAATATCGTTAATTATGCCAAAAAGGTTACGGGAATAAATAAATTATATGGAATCATAGGCGGTATGCACCTTTTGGATAAAGATAACGATGAACTTATTAATCTGGCAAAATTTTTTAAGAACGAAAATATGAAGTATTTTGCACCGTGTCATTGTTGCAATTTAAATTCAAAGATTATTTTATCTCAATACAATAAAATTGAAGAAATCTGTGTCGACGATACTGTTGTTTTAGAATGATACGGAAATATCAAAATATATTATTCAACATCAAAATCAAAATATGTATCCGGATAAGGTTCATTTTTCAAAGTATAGTGCCACCATTCGGAATCTATTTCTTTAAAACCCGCTTTTATCATTGCATTGTGTAAAATTTTTCTGTTATTTTTTTGTTCCTTTGTAAGCTTTTTATAATCAGGGTGGGAGATTTCACTAAATAAATCAAATGTTCCGCCCATATCAACAAATGAGCCGTCACATTTGATTATGGTTAAATCGATTGTAGAACCTCTTGTGTGTCCCGATTTTTCCATAATATAATTACCTTTTAATAAGTCCGATTTTTTAAGTTCGGGATAAAAGGTTTTGTTCCCCTCATCTTCGGGGTCATTTATCCACTTAACAAAGTTGTCAACGGCTTTTTGGGGTCTATAGGTATCCCATATTAATAACCTATATCCCTGTTGTCTTAAATCATCAGCAGCTACCGACAACGCATCAAGTGCTTCTTTTGTCATATAAGCAACGGGCGCTTTATATCCTTGTATTTTATTGCCCGTAAAATTATAAGGCGAATAATAACGAATATCATAAACGGCATCATCTATAACGGAATAAACAGGTGCAAAACCGCTTTTGTCATAAGAAATTTGAGATGCAAATAATGCTTGCGAAAACCCGAATATAATTGCCGTAATCAAAAATATTTTTTTCATAAAAATTTCCTTTAATTCTACCAAAAATTTTTCAAAATATTATACAAAAAAATGCCTGAATTTGCCAATAAATTAAAAATAATATATTATTAATCTGAGAACTAATTTGTAGAGGAATTTAAGAAAATTGGAAGAAAATAATAACGAAAACAATAACGAAGAAAAGCAAAACGAAGAAAAAAACGAAAACGGTGAAACAAAAGAATGTCCGTTTTGCGGAAAGCAAATAAACATTAATGCAAAGAAATGCAAATACTGTAAAAATTGGATAGACGAAGAAATTCAATGCCCCTATTGTTTTGAAAAAATAAAAGCATCAGCCAAAAAATGCAGATACTGCGGAGAATGGCTTGATAAAGACAAAAAAGAAACAAAATCAGAGGCAAAAAACAATTTCAAACTCAAATACAAACACATAATTATAGCAATTTGTGCTTTTGCGGCAATTGTTGCTATGGTTGTTGTTATTACAATGTCTTATTCATTTATCCCCGATTGTAACAATACAATCATAAAAAACAAATTAAAAGAATATTTAAAAACACAATATCCGATCACAGATGCCGGCATAAATTCAATAACCCAAAACAGTAAAAACGAAAAAGGTTATACCTGTACCGCCTATATCACAGGAAACAATGATGATAAAGTTATGGAGTTTAACGTAAAATATACATACGAAAAAGCAGGCTTAAACACCTATAATTTCACGTCAGAAATCGTTTTGCCGGATTGTTATTCAACTATGATTCAGTCATTGGTGGAAGATTTAATCAGAAAAACAAAGAAATTTGATTTTATAGACAATGTTCAGGATATGGCTTTTGAATATGCTTCAATAGAAAAATATGATGAAAAAAATAAAAACTACTCTTGTACCGCTGATGTTGTCATGAAGGCAAAACCAGGTAAAGCAATAAGTCTCTATTGGTATGACGACACAGCAAGAAAAACTGCAAGATGTAAAGTATATTACGGTTCACAATTTTGTCAAAACAGTATCACAAGTTGTGCTCAATTATTTGATATAAGTTCTTGTAAATATGATGAGGATTAAGAATGAAAATACAATGTCCTGTATGCGGTGAATATATTGAAGAAAACACGGAGATTTGTCCTTTTTGTAACGAAAGAATAAAAGAAGAAAACAAGCAGCCGGAACACTCCGAACAATCCGAAACAACAGAAGAAAAAGCACCGGATGAACCGGCAGAAAATAAACCCGCGGAAACTGAAACTCAAAAGCCCGCACTGAATTTAAATATACCCATCATTGTTTCTTCTTTAATTTTTATTCTTTTCGCAATAACAGGAACTTATTTTCTTGTCAAAAAATATAATAACGTTTCAACGGATAAATCCTTAAATGCCAACAATCAGCAAATTGAAGTCCAATCAAAACAATTACCTGACGGAATGGATGATGTAAGAAAATATTTTAAAGATAAACAATATGAAAATGCCGCAAAAATCTGCGAAGAAGAAATTGAAAAAAATCAAAATCCGATTGCATATTTTTATCTGGGGAGAATTTATCAGGAACAAAATTATACGGATTTGGCAATTGAAAATTTGAAAAAAGCTGCAAATTTAAAGCCCGATTTATTTGAAGCGCAATTTGAACTTGCAAAAATATATTACGATAAAGGTGAATACGATTCGGCTTTAGAATATTTAAATGCCGCAAACAAAATAAAAGCAAATGACAAAGAGGTTCTCGAGAAGCTGGTTAACATATATTTTGAACGTGAAAACAAAGAAAAAAGCCTCGAATTTTCAAGACAACTCATAAAATTAAATCCCAATAATTACATTGCAAATGCTGTATTATTCACCGATGCAATAAACAGAGAAGACACAAATTCGGCAATTAAATATTTAAAAAAAGCATTAGAAATACAATACAACACAAGTGATGCAATATATCTTGCAAAATTATACATGTTAAAAGAACAATACACAAATGCAATAAAAGTATTAGACAAAGTAATTGACGAAGATTACTATAATTACGAAGCAAAAGAATTAAGAGAAAGATCAATTATATTAAGAGAAGAGTACAGACAAAATCAAGAATATAAAAAGCAGCAGCAAAACATTCAGCATGAAGTACAGGAAAGCGAAAATCTTTTATTTAATTAATTATGAACAAAAAATTATTCATACTTTTTATTTGTTTTTTAATAGTACCGATTGCATTGGCGGAAGATTGGCACAGAGTTCATAACAATAAATCGGATTTAAAGACTTATGTTGACATTGATTCGCTATATAATAAATCAAAAGATACAATAGAATACAAAATTAAATACGAAGATTTAAATAAAAACTCAACTAAGATTTTATATGCCGAATCAAATTGCAAAAAAAATCTTGCAGCGATTAAAAACTCAAAAAAAGATAACCTCGAGCTTAAAACCTTCACAAAAGAAAGCGCAATAAGTTTTATCCACAGTTATACATGTTCAATCGAAGAACAAAACAAAAGCATTGATTGGACATCTTATATGAAAGATTTGGAAGCAAGAATAAAAAGCAATTGGTTTCCCCCGAAAAGCGATTCTACAAAAACAGTAGTAATAACTTTTATTATCGGACGCAACGGAAGTCTTATTTCACAAAAAATAACACAGTCATCGGGAATACCTATGGCAGATAAAGCCGCATCCGATGCAATAAAATATTCATCACCCTTTAAACCGCTTCCTTCTCAATACACCAAACAATCCATACCCATCGAATTCAAGTTCGATTATAATGTAGTCTATGGAAAAAATTAAAAATATACTAATTAAATATATGGCAATAATTGTTCTTGTTGTCGCAGGAGTTTCGTTTTTTATTCCGAAATCTTCTCTCTGGATTTCCGTATCGTGGATAAATTATTTATTAATGGTAATAATGTTCGGTATGGGTTTAACTCTAAAGCCGGATGACTTTATTTTAATTTTCAAAAGACCAAAAGATATTATCTGCGGCATAATTGCGCAGTATTCAATTATGCCCTTTATTGCATTTATTTTATGTTATTTGTTTCATTTAAATAGCGCTCTCACGGCAGGCGTGGTTTTAGTCGGAACTTGTCCCGGCGGAACTGCGAGCAACGTAATTACGTATTTATCAAAAGGCGATATAGCTTTGTCCGTTTGCATGACAGGAGTAAATACATTATTATCCGTTATTTTGACGCCTTTGATAACATATTTTATTTTAAAAACAACAATTGAAGTTAATTTATTAAATATGTTTTTGAGTATTGTTAATGTCATTTTAATACCCATAATTTTAGGATTTATTTTTAACAAATTTTTCAACAAATTCACAAAAAAGATTTTAAATTTTTTACCTGTATTTTCTTTAATTGCAATTTGTATGATAGTAGCCTGTGTCGTATCTCATAACGCCGAAAAAATACACACCTGCGGTTTTATAATACTGAGTGTTGTAATTTTGCATAATGCTTTAGGATATATTTTGGGTTTTCTAATAGGGAAAAGCCTCAAAATGCCGCATGATAAAATTAAAGCATTTTCCGTTGAAATAGGTATGCAAAATTCCGGACTTGCAACGAGCCTTGCTAATACGGCTTTTCCTTTATTGCCGTTAGCAACCGTACCGGGAGCAATTTTTTCCGTTTGGCACAATATCTCGGGAGCAATTCTTGCGGGAATATACAGAAATTGGAAAAATGAATAATTGCAGATTATTTAACCTGCTGCATTTTCGCTAATTTTTGACCCAATTCAAAAGCAGCTTTTAAATCTTTTGGAAATTGTGTTTGTTCAACTTCTATTTTGTGCTTTTCATCAAATAAATCACAATTGTATTTTGAAAAATCGCTAAATTGCTTTGTATCATGAGAATATAGAGCTTCCGCATATCCCATAATATGTTTTAAACTTTTTACATTTTCATTTAAAATAACGGGGTAATTAATGCTTTCAGCCAAATCCTTAGGGCAATTCATTGTAAAAATAACTCCGACAGGAATAGTTTTTTCTAATCTTCTTTTTAGACCGCCGTTTTCTTTATCAACCATGTATGTGTGGTTTGCAAACATTAATCTTTCAATAAAACTTCTGAATACTCCCGTAGGATAGGAAAAATAAACAGGAGAGCCAATAAATATAACATCAGAATTTATACATTTTTCAAGCAGGGGTCTGATATCATCTTTTATTGCGCAAACTCCGTTTGTAACGCTTCCTTTTCTTTGACAGGCAAAACAACTCATACAGCCTTTAAAATTGTAATCATATAAATTAAAGTATTCAACCTCACCGCCCAGAGCTTCAATACCTTTTTGTGCTTCTTTTAATAATTTCGCAGTATTAAAATTTCTTCTCGGTGATGCATTTAATATAATTGCCTTCATTGTCCCCCCTGCTATCTATAAATTTTATATTTATATAATACAACAATGAAGATATAGTCCGCAATAAAATTTATTTCGGATTTTCACCTGCAATTTTTACCCCCTCCACTCTGTAACTTGCAGAATCTTTTTTCAACAAAATGCCTTGGGGTGTGTATTTTTCAATCACAAATTTATCAGAACCTGAAAAATTGTTTCCGCTCAAAACAAAAGTTACTGTTTCTCTGTATATAATTTTATTATCTTGAGTATTAACCGTTTTTTGTCTTTCAAACTTTAACGTCTTTCCGTCAGCAGCTTTTTCTTTTATTGTAATTTCAGACCTTGCGCCTGATTCTATGTTTTCAAGAATCAAAACATTCCCGTATCCCGATAAAACCCAGATATCTCTACTTTCATAATTAAAAATATCGGGGTTTGTGCAATTATTCAATTTCGAAATCACACCCCAAGAACCATAAAACCCCGCAGGAATATAGCTTTCTTCTATACCTGCCTTGAGAGTTTCTGCGTTGCAGAAAAAAAATAGAAAACTCAAAAACAAAAACAATAATTTTTTCATATCTAAGTTTTAATGATTTTATAATAAATTTCAACCCAGAGGTTGAGGATTTTTAGATAAATTAGGTTAGTATAGAATTAAGGGAGAGAATTTTGAAACAATTAATTTCGGTTTTAATTCCTATAATTATTGTTATAGCGTTGGTTTTAAATCAAATGCTTCCTGCTGATGCAGCAAAAGGCAAGAAAAAGGGTGTGAGTCAGGAAAAATTAGATGAATACACTCAGAGTGTAGATAATTTAACAAAAAAAATCTACAGACACGAACTCTATACTCCTGAAGATGCCGACAGTCTTATTGCTTTAAAATTACAGTTGGACGAGCAAATGGATATATTACCCGAAGCTAATTTTGCACCGATTTATTTTAAAATAGGAAATATATTCCGTCTCAGAGGCGAAGAAAAAGACGCTATAATTTGTTATCAAACGATACTTGAAAACTTTTCGCAAACAGCATACGGCCCGAAATCCCGTGACATTTTAACAGAAATGGGTGTTGAAATTAATTCATTCGATACAGCGCTTAATAATTCAAACGAAAACCCCGATAAAAAAGAAGAAACAAAAGAAAATATATAGTTTGATTTTATTTTTATGTTAAAATTAATTTACAGGGAATCAAGGTGAAATTCCTTGGCTAATACCGTAACCGTATAGTCGGAAAACTGAATATTATCAAATAAGTATTTTTGCGGTTTTTGAAAATGCTTTTTGGGTTTTATTTGCTTACGGTACAAACGAAATGAGAAGGATTTGACAGCACCATACGCAGTTACATCAACAAATACAAATAAATGTCCGCACGGTTTTCCTGTGGGTACGTGTCCAATTTGTTCCGGTATGTCTGGTGGCGCTTCAAAAGACAGGAGCAAACCCAGAAAAGCCGGAGAAATGAGTTACAATGAATGTATGGCTGAATGGCGAAGAATGCAGGCACAGCAAAAAGCGGATATGCAGGAAAAAATTGAAGCCAAAAGAGAACTCTTATCGCAGCTATTTTCAACAAAACCAATCATAAATATTGAAAAATTAACCCAATTACAACAAAAAGTTATGAATTTTGTTGAAAAGCTCCCCCCGATAATAAAAACCCCCGTTAGTTTTGTATTAAATGTTGTTAATAAAGTCGTTAATTTTGCTGCGGGATTAATTAATAATGTTCAAAGTTTCATTGTAAATACAGCTCAAAACCTCGCCAACATGGTTCGTTCCGTTGTGGAAAAATTACCCGTTGTTTTAGCTGAAGTAAAAAATATAATTGTAACAAGTTTTGAACAAATTATCTTAAAACCGACAAAAATAATCTTGACGCTTTTTATAGATATGGAAAACAAAAATAACAATAAAAATAAAAAAGATGACAAAAATAAAAGAAAACTGAAAAAAATAATTGAAAAATTTTTTGGTTTCGTATTTAAGATAAAAGATGATAGTAAGAAGCAATCAAAACAACATATTTAAAAACAGGTTATCATTCACTTCCGCAAGCGATGATACCATAAAAGGTGTGCTTTTAAACCGCTACATTCAAAATCGAAGCACAAGCCAAGACAAAGATATTGCAGCGTTTTCTAATTCGCTTTTGATTCCTGAAAGCACACCAAAAAACAAAGAAGAAATTGATAAACAAAACAGTTTTAATTATAAAAAAGCACTAAAACCGGTGCTTATTACAACAGGTGTTGCATTAGGTGCTTTTTTGGGTACGAGTTTAATTTTATCAAAATATTCAAATAAACTCGCCACTGAAAGTCTGGAAATCCCCTATGATGTCGGAATAAATTTTAATATCAAGGAAGAACCGCATTTTGCATTTTATCGTGCACTAATAAAACCTACAAAGAATAATATTTTTGGTTTTATCGGTTTATGTATGTTTAGCGGTTTAACTTTGACAGCTAAAAATTTCGTAGACGGTTCTAATGATATTTGGGTTAAAAAACAGGAATTTAACACAAAACATGACTATATGAAAAATATGATAGCAATAGACAAGGATAAGTTTGCCGGAAAATTAAACATAGTAAATACTATGCTAAAAGATACTTCCGATTATTTTAACGGATTTTTTACAAAAAATCAAAAAGGTGAAAAAAACGTATTTGGAAATTTTTTGAATTTTAAAGGAAAAAATAAAAACCAAGACGATAAAGAAGATAACAAAAGCAAAAAAGAAAATATTAAAAACTATGCCGCTTTTGCGGGAATTTTAGCAAGCATTTTCGGCATCGGCTTTTTAATGTACAAAAATTATTCTAAAACACTTAGCAATTTACAAGAATACACTAAAAAATGCGACCACGTAAATATTTTAAATGATATTAAAGATGCTAAAATAATGTATAGAGATGGCAGAGAATCCGAAGCCACGGAAATCTTAAAAAATATTTTAAAAAGTACAAATACAAATAAACAAACAATCATTGACACTGTAAAAGAAATAGAAATACCGAATGACGTTTTGGATGAAATAGAAAATTCGGTTACAAACAGTAAAATGTTTGCCAAACCGTTAGAATATTTAAGCGGACAATCAGGTTTAACAAACTACTACGGCTATTTCAACGAAGAAAGAGGACTTCTTTATAATTGGATATTACACCCTGAAAATCCGTTTAATAAATATTTATTTCTCGGTTTTGCAATAATTTCATCACTCGGCTATGTTGCAAAAAAAGCCGCAGACTCAGTAAAAAAAGTTGTTGTAAATCAGGAAAATAAAAAAGCCGAACTCGATTTAGAAAAAAAACTTATTGCTGTTGAAATTGAAAACTTTAAAGCCAAAAAAGAAAGTGCAATAAATCCATTAATTGAAAACTTTAATTTGCAAGCACAAAACGGAAAAACCGAAAAAGAATTAAAAGAAATGGCGCAAAATATTTTAACCGAAATCAAAACAGGTCCTCCGTACGTTTATTCATAAAAATACGTTTCAAAAAGAAAATATTTGATATTTATTTTTGTGTATTATAAAATCTATTTATAGTGACAATTAAATACTTATGCGCCTGCAATTCAGCTGGCTGTTTGATATTTTGCGGAAGCAAAATTCAAACAAATATAGGAAATGTGTTAGCACTCTATCCAGCTGAAACAAGCAAGACAATTAAATACTTATGCGCCTGTAGCTCAGCTGGATAGAGTGTTTGGCTACGAACCAAAAGGTCGGGGGTTCGAATCCCTCCAGGCGCGATTTATTTTAAGAGCATATTAACAGCTCTTTTTTGTTGCCTGTTCGGGATGCAACCGCTTCGCTTTTGCCCTCTCGAAAAAAGATTATCAATCTTTTTTCTCGGCAGAGTCTCCTGCTGGCTTACTTGAATTTTAAGACCTTCGGTCAAAAATTCTACGTAATCTGCGCATACTTTATTCGTATTTGTTCGCCATAGCTCACAAACGACTAAGGCAAGGCGCGATATTTAACTTCCGAAAGGGAGTTTTATTTTTTTCTGCGCCTGTGTAGTTTGACGAGTAGTACGGTTTTGTCAGTTTGACTATTTTATTTCCTAAAACTCGCTCATTATAGGGGTTTTGCTGGTCGGAAGTGCAACTTTACCCCAAAAACCGATTTACTCAGATTTACTCATTATTTACTCTTACCGGTCGGCTACTTTCCAATAATAGTAAGAAATTTTTTAAAGCGGTTATTTTTGTATAGAACGCTTTTTTTGGTAAAGTTAATCGATAAAATTTTATGTTTTTTTCATTATCAATAAAAATGCATTTAATAAATCTGCATTATCTCTTAAATTTTTAATTACAGGTGCGAGGTTGTAACATTCTTCTATTTCAGGTTGATTGCTAACAAAGCGGATTGTCGGCAGAGGGCTGAAGCGTGAGCGTGCCCGTTTAACGCCGACAACCAAGCAGTAATCAACTATAACTGCTATATTATAAACATTCTCAGCCCATTTGCTAATCTGCTTAAATTCTTTATTTGTAATATTGTATCCTGCTTCTT
>CAMOPX010000036.1 GCA_946622415.1 uncultured bacterium | reverse complement strand
TTTTAAAATCTATTTGTGCAACATCGCCTGCTTTACCGCCAATTAAATTGATATCGGTTCTTGTAGCACTCGTATTAATTATTTGTGCATTAGAGGTCATAGCTTTTGAACCGTTATCGTTTCTGATTACGTCTGCGTCTGTTACTGCCATTGCTGCGCTTGATACAGAAACCAAAGCTAACATTGCAGCGAATGCAGACAGTTTCTTTTTAAAATTACTACTCATCTTTTGTTCCTTTCATGTATTGAGTATCCATATGCGTATACAATTTAAAATCCACGTGTTATTATAAAAATCTCATATTTTTGTATCCAACTTTACAAAAATTTACAATTAAAAAAACCTGCTTCAACTTTGCAAGCAGGTTTTAAATTTTTTTGGATTATACTGCTGCTATTTCTTCTTCATCAACAGCAGGTTCTTTATCTTGTGATTCTTGCGGGGTTTCTATTCCTAATACATCGTTTATAAAATCTTCAGTAAATATTTCAGCTGCATCTTCCTCAAATATATCAAGTTCACTTGCGAAGAATTTTGCAATTTCACTTGCTGTTTTTCCCATAATTTGAGGATTTCTTGAAATAGTTTCAATTTCACGTGATACTTGTTCTTCTTTGTTATTGTTTGCAAAGAAGTTTTCGTAGTAGCTTAATTCTTCTTTTACGCTTTTAGCGTTAGATTTTGTTGTTGAAATAAAGTTGTCTGTGAAGTTATTTTCTTCAACTTTTTCGCTAAAAGCATTGCTTGTGCCGTTAATTTGTTCGCCAACTAATCTTTTTGCTTCTTTTTCGCTTATATTGTTCATTAAAGCGTAAGTTTTAACATCTGCTAAATTGATAGTTTGCATTTTATACTCTCTTTCAACACGGGGTTTATATACTACATATATATAAAGTATATTTCAATTTTAAAATTTCAGTTTTCTTTTAAATGTTTACAAAACTTTACAAAAACTCCTTCCTCTTTAGTAATAGCAATAAAATGCAATATTGAATTTTCATTTTTAACTTTATTAAAAGTTTTTTATATTTTGATGTAATTTACATTCTTTTGTAATATAATAGCTTTGAATATAAACTTGGCGAGGAAAAAATGACACTGACCGATTGGTTTAATAAGAGAAAAATTCAGCAAATTGCTGCTCGTGATAATGATGTTCATATAGATGATTCCATTGGAAAGCTTTGGACTCTTTGTTATAATTGCTCTTCTCAGCTTCCGAAAAAAGATTTGGAAAACAATTTAAATGTTTGTCCGAATTGCGATTATCACTTTAGAATCGGTGCAAGAGAAAGAATTAAACTTATTGCCGATGAAGGTACATTTAAAGAAATGTACGATAATATCGTTCCATGTGATCCTTTGGAATTTGTTGACACACAATCATATAAAAAACGCCAGCAACAGGCAAAAGATAAATCCGGACTTGATGATGCGGTTATTGTCGGAACGTGTAAAATAGATAATCAAGACGCTGTTATTGCGGTTATGGATTTTGATTATATGGGTGGTTCAATGGGTTCTGTTGTAGGTGAAAGAATAACAAAGATTCTTGAATATGCACTCGAAAACAAATTACCCTCTATTGTATTCACATCTTCAGGCGGTGCCAGAATGCAAGAAAGTGCATTGAGTTTGATGCAAATGGCAAAAACAAGCTGTGCTGTTGCAAAATTAAATGAAGCAAAATTGCTTTATATTACCGTGCTTTGTGAACCTACTTTTGGTGGTGTTACTGCTTCGTTCGGTACAATCGGTGATATTATTATTGCAGAAAAGGGTGCAAGAATCGGTTTTGCGGGTCGCAGAGTAATAGAACAGACAATAAGACAAAAATTGCCTGCAGATTTCCAAACCGCAGAATATCTTCTTAAATACGGACAAATCGATTTTATTGTAGAAAGAAAACATATGAAGGAAAAATTATCAAAATTAATTTTTCTGCACACAAAAAACAAATAATACAGGAAACAGCCAATGACTAATGATAATAAAGTTCAGATTTTAGATTTTGAAAAACCAATATATACAATTCAGGATAAAATAGAAGAACTCAGACAAACAAGCATTGATACTAATATTAACTATGACAGTGAGATTGAAAAATTGGAAGAACAAACTAAAGCGTACAGAAAAGAGCTATATCAAAACTTAGAGCCGTATCAAAAATTACAAATTGCAAGGCATCCGCAAAGACCAAATTTTACTGACTATGTAAATTATATGTGTGAAGATTTTATCGAGTTTCATGGCGACAGGCACGGCTTTGATGATAAGGCAATTTCAGGCGGAATTGCATCAATTGAGGGTCATCATGTAATGCTGATAGGCACTATGAAAGGTAAAACCACAAAAGAAAATCTTGAATATAATTTTGGAATGCCACAACCGCAAGGATACAGAAAAGCATTAAGACTCTTTGAACATGCGGACAGATTTGATTTGCCGATTATTACACTTGTTGATACCATGGGTGCGTACCCCGGAATGAAAGCTGAAGAAGCAAACCAAGGGGAAGCTATTGCGGTTAATTTAAAAGAAATGGCAAAGTTAGGAGTTCCTGTTATTGCAACGATTACGGGCGAGGGCTGTTCAGGTGGTGCACTGGGTCTTGCTGTTGCAAATAAAGTATTAATATTGGAGCATGCGTATTATACCGTTATTTCTCCTGAGGGTTGCGCTTCTATATTATGGAAAGATGCATCAATGGCTAAAGTCGCAACAAATGCGCTAAAAATCACGGGAGATGATCTTTTAAAACTTGGCGTAGTTGATGAAGTTGTAAAAGAACCTGTTGGCGGTGCACACTATAATCCGAAGGAAATGGCGGAAAATTTAAAATCCGCTTTGATAAAATCTTTAGATGAATATAAGGGAATGACGTCGGATGAATTAAGGAAGCATCGCTATTCCAAATTCAGAAGTATGGGGGTTTTTGCTTCTTAAAAATTGTATATAGATTATTATTTATTGGATAGAGTATGAAATTATTAAAAATCAGAAAAGTATTATGGTGTATTTTGGCATATTTATTTACAATGCCTGTGGTATATGGTGCTATTAATTTGCCAAATATTAATATTGGTGTTTCTCAAGCATCTACACCTCAAGAATTTACTCAAGGTGTTCAATTATTAATTATGCTCACTGTGTTAACTCTTGCACCGAGTATAATTATGATGACAACGGCTTTTATTAGAATTGTTATTGTACTTTCACTCACCCGTCAGGCAATAGGCGTTAATACTTTGCCGCCAAATCAGGTAATTGTCGGTTTGGCGTTAATTTTGACGTTTTTTGTTATGTCACCTACAATTGCAAAAATAAACGATACTGCTTATCAACCGTATATTAAAAATTTAATTACACAGGAACAGGCACTCGAAAATGCGATAAAACCTGCTCGTGATTTTATGTTTAAACAGACCAATGAAACAGAGCTTGCCTTGTTTGTTAAACTTTCTAAAATTGAAAAACCTAAAAACAAAGAAGATGTTCCGACTTATGTTTTAATTCCATCATTTGTCTTATCGGAATTAAAAACTGCATTCAAAATAGGCTTTGTTATATTTTTGCCCTTTCTTGTCATAGACCTTGTTGTAGCATCGGTTCTTGTTTCAATGGGTATGATGTTCCTGCCGCCAACAACGGTTGCTATGCCCTTTAAATTGATTATGTTTGTAATGGTGGATGGTTGGTATCTGGTGACGAAGTCACTGATTGAAGGATTTGTCAATTAGGAGAAAAAAGGTGGATCAATCGCTATTTTTAACAGTTTTTCAAAAAGCAATTATTCTCACAATGTCTATGGCAGCACCGATATTGTTGTCTGCTATAGTTGTGGGGCTTGCGATTAGTATTATTCAATCCGTTACACAAATTCAAGAGCAAACGCTAACTTTTGTTCCAAAGATTTTTGCTGCATTGTTGGTGCTTGTTGTTGCAATTCCGTGGATGAGCGACGTATTTATATCGGCAACAAAGGATATGTTTGATTATATAAAAGTATTTATTTCGTAGGGAGAATGAAATTTAATGTACCAAATTCCAAACCTTATTAATTTATTTTCCCCCGCTAATATTGTTGTATACATGCTTGTATTTACAAGGCTTACGGGCTTGGTACAATCTGCGCCTTTTTTTTCTACTTTAAGAGCACCGGTTATGGTAAAATTTTGGTTTTCTGCAATTACGGCTTTTATTATGTATCCTATAATACAAGCTACAAAAGCATTCATTTTGCCTCATAGCATGCCTGAATTTTTAGTATTGCTTGTTATTGAATTTTTTGTAGGATACTTGATAGGATTTATTGCAAACTTGTTGTTTGATGGAGTCAGAATTGCAGGTAGTATGTTATCTATACAAATGGGTCTTGCAATGTCACAGGCATTGGACCCTGCGACAGGTGTGCAATCGCCTGAAATTTCTACATTATATACTTATCTTGCGACTTTTGTTTTCCTTTTAACGGGTGCTTATCAATTGCTGTTCATAAGCTTGTTTAACAGTTTTAATACTATTCCGATGGGAGTTTTTCCTATTTTTGATGCAAACATAATTTCTTCCGTTATAACATTGTTTTCGCAAATGTTTAAAATAGGCTTTGGAGTCGCTTTACCTATTTTTTCTGTCTTATTAATGGCAGATATTCTTCTCGGATTGATGAGCAAAATGATGCCTCATATGAATGTTTATATGTCTGCAATTCCTGTTAAAATATATATTGGTTTAATTCTTTTCCTTGCCTTTTTGAGTTCGACCGCAACATATTTAAGAGGCGTGATTGAAGAATATTTTAAGGCAATAGTTTCTATATTCGGATGATAAACAATGGCAAACGAACAAAACGAAAAAACTGAAGAAGCCACCCCGAAACGAGTCCAGAAGGAACGTGACAAGGGTCATATATCAAAAAGTCAAGATATGACATCATCTCTTGTTTTGACTATCGGTTTGTCGTTGATATTTGCATTTGGGCCTTCTATGCTTGAGAAATTAAAATCCATGCTGTACAGGTCATTTACCGAATTAAATCCGAATAATATATCGGAATCTGATGTTGCTGCGATAATGGGGCCGTATTTTACGGATTATGTTTCTATTGTTGCATTGTTTTTTGCTTTGCTTGTTGCAGGTACAATATTTGTTTTAAGAATGCAAACAGGTGCTCTGTTTGCAAAAGAAGCATTAAAACCCAGTTTGGATAAATTTAAACCGTCTTCAATGATTAAAAATTTGGTCAGCAAATTCAATCTTTTTAAACCTAAACAAATGGTGGAATTTTTAAAATCACTTTTTAAATTGATTATTGTTGCATTTGTCGGCATAAAAGTAATTACAAAAAGAAAAGAAGAACTTTTTTCATTGCTTGGCGCTGACCCTTCTACGGGCTTTGTGGTTATGGGTTCCGTTATTTTTGAGCTACTCTTTACTATTTGCATAATATTAATAATATTGGGCTTCTTTGATAAAAAATATCAGGATTGGGAATATGCAAAATCGATTAAAATGTCAAAACAAGAAGTTAAAGACGAAATGAAAAATACGGAAGGGGATCCGAAAATCAAAGGAAAAATTCGTTCCTTCCAAATAAAAATGATGCAGCAAAAAATGATGGCAAACGTAAAAGAATCCGATGTTGTTGTTGTGAATCCGACTCATTATGCCGTTGCATTGAAATATGATACCGAAAAGGCTCCGGCACCTATGGTTGTTGCTAAAGGTGTAGATTTTATTGCATTTAAAATAAGAGAAATTGCAAAAAATAACAACGTTCCGATTATAGAGAATAAACCTTTAGCCAGAAGTTTATATAAAATGGTAGAAGTAAATCAAATGATTCCTCAGGAATTATATGTTGCTGTGGCTGAAATTCTGCAATACGTTTATTCAAGACGAAACAATTAATTATTTATATTAAAATAGACATCTCTCAAGGTTTTTTTGCTTATGTGTGTATATAACTGTGTTGTAACAATGCTCGAGTGTCCGAGTAATTCTTGTACAACCCTTAAGTCTGCACCGTTTTCCAATAAATGAGTTGCATAGCTATGCCTTATTGTGTGCGGTGATATTGATTTATCAATTTTTTTTCCTTGATTGTTTATTATTTTATAAACATATTGCCTTGTTATTTTTTTTCCTTTTTCATTGATAAACAAATTAGGCGCAGAATCATATTTTAGAGAGATAAGCTCTCTTTTTTTCAGGTATTTTTTTAAAATATCAATACATTTTTTGTTTATGGGTATAATTCTTTCCTTTGAACCTTTTCCGAATACCTTTATAATTTGTTGTTTAAAGTCAATATTTTTAACATCTAAATTAACAAGTTCAGATACCCTGACTCCTGCGGAATACAACAATTCTGTTATTGCGTAATCCAAAGGGGACAAATCTTCATGTAAAATTTTTTCTATTTCTGATACTGTAAGAACTTTTGGAAGTCTTTTAGGTAATTTTGGAGAAACGATTGATACGGCAGGATTTGTTTTTATATCCCGCTTAAAACATAAAAACCTGAAAAAACCTTTTATTGAAGCTATCTTTCTTGTAATACTCGATGGATTTATATTATTTTTTGCTAAAAATTTTACATAGGATGAAAAATCTCTTCTTACAATATCAGAAGGCATTTTATCTTCCATAAAATCAAAAAAATTCACTAAATCACTCTGATATGCCAAAATGGTATTTTTTGACAAACCTTTTTCAATCTCTAAATATGCAATATATTCAGAGATTTGCTGAGAAATGTTCTTGGTTTCATTTTCCATTATCTGCTGTTTATAAGCTCTACAATTTCTTTTCTTTTTATTTTTTGGGTTGCGGTTTTCGGTAATTCGTCCTTAACCACAACTATATTTGTAGGTCTTTTATATTCGCATAATTTTAAACATCTCTTTTTGATTTCTGATGTTATTAAGGATTCTACTGTTTTTTCATCGTATTTTTCTTTTGTTTCATCATCAGGAACGGCAACAACTGTTACTTCTTCCGTGCCTTTTTTGCTTCCGCTTTTTTTGGTTGTCGCAATAACACAGAATTCTTTCATAAATTGACTGCCGTCGAGTGCTTTTTCAACTTCTTCAGGGAATACTTTTTTGCCGCCTGCAAGAACAATCATGTTTTTGATTCTGCCTGTAATAAACACTTGTCCTTTTTTGTCTATTTTTGCAATATCACCTGTGTGAAGCCAGCCGTCTTCCGTTATAACTTCGCTGGTCAAATCGGGACGTTGATAGTAGCCTTTCATTACAGCAGGTCCTTTAACCATCAATTCGCCTGTTTCCGGGTCGAGTTTTGCTTTATAACTATCCAGTAAGAATCCGACAGATTTCAAATCTATCTTTTTACCCATTGAGAAGGTTACAACAGGACTTGCTTCGGATAAACCGTATCCTTGAGTAACATTTACGCCTATGCGGTCAAAATATTTGCCCATTTCCGTATCCATTGGCGCACCGCCCGAACAAAAACCGTAAAAATCGTTTCCGAGTTTTTCATGGATATCTTTGAATAACATTTTTCTGATACTTTGGAACGGTAAAAATTTAGCAATATAGTGATAATTTATATTGTACATAAATTGTTTAAATTTGGATTGTTTTGCAATTTCTGATTCAAACTGCATTTTTAACATCTTGAAAAATGAAGGCACCGTGCACATAAAATGAATCTTTTTTGCACGCATTACACTAAGTACATCTGCGGGGCGCAGAGTTTTTGTGTAATATATTGAATAACCGAGATTCAAAAATGCGCAAAAACCGAAGGATAATTCAAATAAATGGTTCATAGGTAATATTGACATAATATTAACCTTTGTACCTTCTTTGAATATGTTTTCCATTGCCTTTTTCAGGTCAACAATTTGTGAATACAAGTTTCTGAAGGTTGTTTGAACTCCTTTAGGAGCACCTGTTGTTCCTGATGTATATATTATTAATGCAACGGAATCCATTCTTCTGTGACGCAATTTCGTGTCGTAGTTTTCGGGAATTCTGTATATATTTTTATATCCGATTTCATCTCCCATATCATCCATTAAAATAATCGTTTCTATGGAAGGTATTTCGTCTTTTAACTCAATTGCGGTTTTTAAATATTTTTGTGAAACAAAAACTATTTTTGGACTGCAATTGGACATTATTGATTTTAATTCATGCTTTGTTAATTTTATATCGAGAGGAATTAATGTTGTGCCTGCAATGACCGACGCAAAAAATACCGCACCGAATTCAACTTTTGATTCAGATATTATTGCTATTTTTTCTTCTCTTGCAACTTTTAGGTCGTTAATTAAATAAGAAGCAATTTTTCTGCTCATGAGGCTGAGTCCGTTGTATGTATATTCGCTCCAGCCGTATCTGTTCCTCATCCCTAATGCAACTCTGTCATCATACTTGTTAGTTTGACTTTGTAAAAATGATAAAACATTTTCGTGTTTATTCTTTGTCATTAATTTATCCTTACTAATAAAATAACCAAAATAATTCTACTATATATTATTATAAATTACAAAAATATGTTACAAAGGTAAAGTTATTGTAAATGTTGCACCTTTTGATTCGTTATTTTTTGCGGTTATTTTTCCTTTGTGAGATGTGATAATTTTGTTTGAAATATATAATCCTAAGCCTGTTGATGTGTTTGTGTATTTCTTTGATGCCGTATAGTATTTTTCAAATATATTATTAATATCTGTTTCGTCTATTCCTTTACCTTCATCTTTGACGGATATTTTAATATTGTCTTTATTCTGTGTCAAATTTATTTCTATGTTTTTTGAATCTTTGCTGTGTGTTATGGAATTTGATATTAAATTATTCAAAACTCTTTTAAATAAAAATTTATCTAAATTATAAAATACTTCGCTGTTGTTTGAATTGAAGATTATGTTTTTATTCTGTATTGTAAAAATACTTTTATCCTGCTCAATAATTTCGTTTATCAGTTGATTCAATTCAACCGATTCTTTATTTAAACATAGTGCGTCGTTTTCGTATTTTTGTACATCAAGTAAATTTAAAACGAGTTCTTTTAAATCGTTGTTCGATATTTTCAGATTTTGGATTGCCGTTTTTTGTTTATCTGTCAGTTTTCCGAAATTTTCATTTAATAATAAATCATATGTATTATCTTGTGCAATAATTGGAACTTTAAGGTCATGAGCAAAACCTGATATAAAATCCTGTTTCAGATTTTGCCTTTCTTTTTCTTTTTCAATATATTCCTGTATCATTTTATCTCTGTCTGTTATGCTTTCAAATAAGGCATTTGTGTTTTTAGATAATTGTTTTGTTAAAATATCTTCGCCTTCTTCTATTTTTGCATTCAGATTGCCGTATCTTGCGGAGATGATTGAATTCAGATAGTTATGTAAAAATTTAAACAGCTTATAGTGTCTTTTTTTAATTTGAAATATTCTAATTAAGAGTAAAACAGTTGTAACCAGCAAACTTATGCAGATTATTAAAAAAGCGGTTTTATCAAAAATTGACATTTTCACCTCCGATTATACGAAGCGCACTTATACATCTTGTCTTTTTTTCTGAGTCATGCTCTCTTGAAAACAGAATAAGAGCTTTTCCTACATTAATTAATGCTAAATCTTTTTTTTGAAGCATATATAAACTTATTCCTAAATTAAAATACGCTTTTGCGAAGGCAGGATTAATTTTTATTGCAGATTCATAATATTTTAAAGACATATCATAATTTTCAAGCGCAAAGAAGCATACACCCTTGTAATAATATCCGCAAGGGTCAGAGGGAAAATTGTACAACAATTTATCCGCGTGGTCTAATGCGGTTTTAATACTCCCTTGTGAGATTTTTGATTTTATTAAAGCGTAGTATTCTTTAGCAATATTCTCATCCACAAAATAATTATATCATAAGTTAAATTTATTTTTGTTGTAATATATAGTCATGCTTTTAGTGTTGGACATCGGGAATACAAATACATCAATCGGGGTTTTTGATAAAGATTCCTTGGTTGCTCATTATAATTTGTCATCAGATATAAAAAAATCCGATGATGAATATGGAATTTTGCTTGTTACAATGTTAAATCATCATAATTTAACCGATAAAATCACAGGCTCGATTATTTCTTCCGTTGTACCGCAGTTGGGTGAAATATTTTCTATGGCTATTCAAAAATATTTAAATATTTCTTCCCTTAATCTTTCTCATAAATCAAAAATGCCGATAAAACTGGCACTTGAAAATAATAAAGAAATAGGTGCCGATAGAATTGCAAATGCCTCTGCGGCAAAAATAAAGTATTCATTGCCTGCAATAGTTATAGATTTTGGTACCGCAACCACTTTTGATATAGTAGATGAAAATTCAAATTTTATCGGCGGTATTATTGCGCCGGGGTTAAAAATTCAAGCAAAGGCTTTATCTCAATTTACTTCTAAATTACCAAAATTAAAAATAGAAGCGCCTAATGATGCAATAGGAAAAAATACAATTTCCGCAATGCTTTCAGGTATTGTATTGGGGCATAAATGTATGATTGAAGGTATGATTAAGCTTTGCGAAAAAGAATTAAACAAGAAAGCAACAATCATTGCAACCGGTGGATATTCTCCGGTGCTATTTAACGATTTGGATAAAACAATTGATTATATAGATAAAGATTTAACCCTTTTTGGTTTAAAAGAATTATATTATTTAAATAAGGATTAAGAATATGAATACAGAAAAATTGACCCTCAAAATAAAAAAACTTCAAAATTTTGTCTCCATGCCCGAATACAAAACTCAAGGTGCTTCCGCTATGGATTTAGTGGCTGCAATTGATGAGGATGTTGTTATTAAAGCGGGTGATATTAAAATGATTCCGACAGGGATTGCAATAGAATTGCCTCATAATACGGAAGCACAGGTTAGATCACGCTCAGGACTTGCAATAAAATCAGGAATTGCTGTAGTAAACGGAATCGGAACTATTGATGAAGACTACAGAGGCGAAATCTGCGTTGGTTTGGTTAATTTATCAAAGGTCGATTTTACAATCCACAGGGGTGACAGGATTGCACAAATGGCAATTATGGAAGTGTTAAAGCCTTCAATTGCCGTTGCTGATGATTTATCAGAAACTCAAAGAGCTGCAGGCGGTTTTGGCTCTACGGGTGTTAAATAGTTTTTGAGTTATTAAGACGGGAATTAAAATATAAATGTATGGCTTTAATTTTGAACTCGATGATTTCCAAAAGGAAGCAATAAATCACATTGAAAACGGAAAAAGTGTGGTTGTATGCGCACCGACCGGTGCCGGAAAAACTTGTATTGCGCAAAGTGCAATACATTTAGCTATACAAAACGGTGATAGAATATTTTATACAACTCCCCTAAAAGCTCTTTCAAATCAAAAATATAATGATTTTTCCAAGTTGTATGGTCAAGATTCTGTAGGATTATTAACAGGAGACGTTACTCACAATAGAGATGCTCAAATTGTCGTTATGACAACGGAAGTATTTCGAAACATGTTATATGGAACTACATTTGGTACTGTAAAGGACAATCTTAAAAATGTTAAATATGTTGTCTTGGATGAAGTTCACTATATGAATGATGAAGCAAGAGGCACCGTATGGGAAGAAAGTATTATTTATTGTCCCGTCAATATCCAAATAATCGCTTTATCTGCTACTGTTCAAAATTCAAGACAACTTACGGATTGGATAAATACAGTGCATTCTAAAACGGAACTCGTTTATACGGATTTTAGGCCGGTTCCTTTGAGATTTTTTTATTATGATTCTTCAAAACCCTCTTGTATTTTGCCTTTACTTACACCAAGCGGAGATTTAAACAGTAAAATCAAGCCCGAAAGTAAATACAAATATTTCAACAAAAGAGATAAAATTAAAGATCCGACTACAGATATCGTTCAATGTTTGAATGATAAAAATATGCTTCCCGCCATTTATTTCACTTTTTCAAGAAAAAAATGTGATGAAGGTGCAAGAAGATGTTTGAAGCTCAATTTATTATCAAAAGATGAAACAATAAAAATAAATAATATTATAGATGAATATATTAAAGAAAATCCATACTTGGAAAACAATCCTCAACTTGATCTTATTAAATCAGGGATTGCTTCTCACCATGCCGGACTTTTGCCTGCTTGGAAAGCTCTTGTTGAAAAATTATTTCAACAAGGTTTAATCAAAGTTGTTTTTGCAACGGAAACTTTGGCGGCAGGTATTAATATGCCGGCTAGAACAACAATAATAAGCGCAATCTCAAAAAGAACGGATTCGGGACACAGAGTTTTAACCGCAAACGAATTTTTGCAAATGTCAGGAAGAGCAGGAAGAAGAGGCATGGATAAAATCGGCTATGTTGTTGTTGTCGGTTCTCCTTTTCAAACTCCCGATGAAGTTGCTCAACTTGTAAAATCGGATGCAAACCCTCTGGAAAGCAAATTTTCTCCTGGGTATTCAATGGTATTGAATTTGCTGCAGAGATTTTCTCTTGAAGAAGCAAAAGAACTCATATTTAAAACCTTCGGATATTTTTCTTCTACGGATAGACTTACTCCGCTTCTTAAAAAACGTGAAACAAGATTAAAAGACATTGAAGATGCAAAAGATTTTACTTGCAGATGGCATCATAATGATGAAGATTTTTTGGAGTTTAACAAATTAAAGAATCAATTTGTTCAATCAAGAACACTCTATAAAACCTTAAAAAGACAAGCAAAAGGAAAATACAAAAACCCGAATGATGCTCCTGAGGTTATTGAGTTTCATCAAAAGTCAAAAGAACTTCAAAAAAAGCTTGAAAAATTCGGATGTAATGTTTGTAAAATATATAAAAAACATAAAAAATCTTTGGAATTAATTGAAAGATTTAATAGGGAAATTAAAAAACTCGATAAAGAAATTGAATTTCAAAAAGATATTTATTGGCAAAAATTTCTTGCCCACAAATCAATATTAGAAATGACAGACAATCTGAGTGATAATTATCCGACAAAAAAAGGTAACGTTACAATGGCGCTCAGATGCGAAAATGAATTATATCTTTCCGAAATTATTTTATCCGGTTTATTGGATAATTTGAATGTTCAGGAATTGGCGTCAGTAGTTTGCGCAATTGTATCCGAAGAAGCAAGAATTAATTCTGAAACCGTTGCAAAGCCATGCTCGAAAAATGTCAGAAAAATATTAAATCAAATCAAAGATATAAGAAGAAAAATATTTTTAATGGAAAGAGATAACAATATTGAAAATCCAATGTACATCAATACACAATATTGTTACTTTATAGAATATTGGATTGGTGCTAATCTTAACCCTGATAATGATTCAATTTCCACTTGGGACACTATGTTTTCCGATACAGAATTCTCGCAAGGCGATGTTGTCAGAACATTTAAAAGAACAATTGACGTTTTAAGACAAATTTCCATTTTGGAAAATATAGATGAAAATTTAAAACAAAATGCAAAAACAGCAATTAAACTTATAAACACTGAGCCTGTAAATGCAGAATAAAATCAGTAATGTTCACTTAGTTTAAAAAAATAGTTTTAATTTTGTTTGTTAATATAAACTTTTGTAACATTTAATCAAAAAAACTTGAAATATAATATTTAAGTAATACGATTGTATATGTGGATGGGTTTGACCCAGAAACGAAGTACATTCTCACTAACTCAATTCCAAATAAACAATTTGATAAAGAGTTTTA
>CAMOPX010000035.1 GCA_946622415.1 uncultured bacterium | reverse complement strand
TTTTAAAATCTATTTGTGCAACATCGCCTGCTTTACCGCCAATTAAATTGATATCTGTTCTTGTAGTATTGGTATCAATTACTTTTGCGTTAGATGTGCCTCTGATGACATCTGAGCTTGTTACTGCCATTGCTGCGCTTGATATAGAAACCAAAGCTAACATTGCAGCGAATGCAGATAATTTTCTTTTAAATTGACTCATTAACTTGTTCCTTTCATATAAAATATTGCTATGTGTCTATAAGTATAAAATAAATAAAAACTTATGAATCAAAAAATTGTCGTTTATTTTCACTCAACTTTACAAAAATTTACATTAACACAAACTCATGCTTTTTTGTACAAAATATCAAAAAAAAACTACAAAATCAATAATTCTATATACTTTTTATATTTTTGAGTATATAAAAATTTTACAAATGTTTACAAAATAGCAAAAAATAATATTTTAAATTTTTTTTATAGTAAAATAAAAATCATCAATATAATTTATTGTTAAATGTTATTGAATGTTTTATGATTGTATTGCAATTAAAATACGTTCCATAGTAAACAAAGGAATTAAAATAGTGTATAGACAAATGTTAAAAAGGATTAAATTTACTTCAGTTGCACTTGCATCATGTTTAGTTATTACTGCAGGTGCCGTTCAAGCAGCCACAATGGGTAACGCTGATGCAGCAGCTGCTTCAAATGCTTTTGGTCGATACGACGCAGGTATTATAGACCAATCGAATTTGCGTCAAATTAAGGACTACGAACAACGTATCAGAAGATACAAAGAAGATGAACACCCCGATGAAAAAATCGAGATGAATAAGGAGATGAAAGAGAAAATTAGTGAATTTGCAAATAAAGAAGTGCAATTCACTTTGAACTCTGTTCATATCACAGGTAATACAGAATATACCGAAGAACAATTAATGAATTTGGTTTGTGACAAGGTAGGCCAAACAGTTACAATCAATGATTTAATCGGTATGGCAAATACAATTACCGAATATTATCAAAGAAACGGTTATGTTTCTACAACCGCTTATTTACCTCCTCAAAAGGTTGAAGATGGTAATGTAGAAATCGTTGTTCTTGAAGGTAAATACGGTAATATTACGATTGAAGGTAATAAATGGGCAAGAAAAAAATTCTTAAATGCTACATATTTAAAAGATAAGGGTATTGAAGAAGATAAAGTTTTAAATATTGCCGACGTACAAGAATCACTTCGTGAAATCAACGCGTTAGATTATATTAAAGGTGCAGTTGCTCTTCAAGATAACGAAGATTCAGAACAATATACAGATTTAGCTTTATCTGTTAAAGACAGATTTCCGATTGACTTTGACTTCCGTTTTGATAACCAAGGTCGTTCTTCAGTCGGCTTGAATCGTTTTGTTATATTTGCCGGTATGAGTAACTTAACAGGCTTTGGTGACCAATTGTTATCAACAACTTCATTTGCAAGAAGTTCATTCAGCCAAGGTGCTTTCTATTCATTCCCAATCGGCAGACATGAAACCAGATTTAATATCGGTTATTCTTATTCAGGTACAAAACTCGACAGAGGTTTCTTGAAAGACTTAAATGTTAAAGGTAAATCTCACGATTTCTACTTCGATTTATCAAGAAGATTAATTAAAACCGAAAACTATAAATTATACGGAGATATCGGTTTTGATTTAAGAAACACTAAAACTACAGTTGGTTATGGTGACAACAAACAAGATTTATACGGTTACAGAACTAGAACTGTTAAATTGAACTTAACCAACATTAAAGATGATATTTACGGTAAATGGTTTGGAAACATCGGTATCGCAAAAGGTATAGATATATTTGGTGCTTCAAACTATGATACATACAATAATTTACATGGTAAACACTTCCCATCAAACAAAGCATTCAAGGTTCAAACTTCTTTGACTCGTTTACAAGTATTACCTTGGAGAATGATGGCAATACTTACTGCTAACGGTCAATGGGTTAACAGAAATGCTTGGTATTCAGATAAATTACAAATCGGTGGCGTTTCATCTGTTAGAGGTTTTGAAGAAGGCTACTTCTTAAAAGACTACGGTGTAACCGGCAGCATCGAATTAAGAGCTCCGATTCCTGGTTTGAATCACTTACCTGAAAAACTCAGATTCATTGATGACTCTATCAGATTGGCAGCATTCTGCGATATGGGTTGGTTCGGTGACCACGGATATGGCATGAAGAGCTCAGAATTTGTAATGAGTGTCGGCGGTGGTTTGGTACTCAAGATGACCAGATACTTATCAGGTAACGTATACTTCGGTGTTCCGATTGTTAACAGACCTGATGATGCATCAAGCTTCAGAGTACACTTCATGATTACATCGAACATTCTGTAGAATTTAATAACAAATTAAAAAAAAGCCTCAAATCTGAGGCTTTTTTTTAATTGTAACTTTATTTGTAATAATGCTAAAATTTTGATATAATTTATTTAATAAGTTGTTAAGTTATGTAAATTTTTGTATAAATTTAAGTAATTTTTTTATTCAGTGTCGTTTTAAAGTATATAAAATAATTCTGTTGGAGGGAATATGAAAAAGGTAATTAGTGTATCATTAATGTTATTGTTTGGATTAAGCGTATCTGCTTTTGCAAGAACTACTTATAATCCGGATAATACAATCAATGTCAGCAGCACAATAAGAGGTCAAAAGAAATTAAGAGAACAAAGAATCTCTGAAAGAAGAAAATTTGAACAAGCTGCCGCAGCTGCCGCAAAAATAAATTATGTTGAATTTGATTCCGATGATTCTGAAGTAGTTGAAATGCCAACAAAACAAAACATTAAAAAATAAAAATATGCACCCAATCGGGTGCATATTTAATATAAACCAGATTTCAATTATCTCATACTTAATCCGATGATATTCTTTTCAAGTTCTGCTTTTATTTTATTTATTTCGTTCTGTATAATGTCATCTGTCAATGTTTGACTGTCTGATTGGAGCGTGATTCTATATGCCATGGATTTTTTGCCTTCTTCTATATTCTCGCCCTCATATATATCAAAGAGTTTTGAGCCTTTAAATATATTTTTGTCGGCTGATTTTTTGATTATTTTATTAATTTCTTCGTTTGTAATTGCTTTATCTAATGTGAATGCAATATCTCTTTGCACTGCGCCAAATACGGGTAATTTTGAATATTTTGGCGTTGTCGGATTTATTGCTTTAATAATTTCTTCTAAATCAATTTCAAAAATAAATAATTCCTGATTTAACTTCATTTTATCCTGTAATACCGGATGCAATCTTCCTAAATAGCCTATCACTGTTTTATTTTTGCCTAATATTGAAACAGTTGCGCTTTGTGCAGGATGAAGAAACTCAAAATTATTTTTTTCAGTTTCTGTTAATTCACTGTAAACTATTCTTTTTGAAATTCCGAGCTGATTAAATAAGCTGTCCAAAACTCCTTTTAAAGTGAAAAAGTCATTTTGGCATTTATTTACAAGACTGTTGTTTTTAGTTCCGAAAACACAAGCAGTTAATTTTCTTGTTTCTTTTACGCCTGTTGAATCTTCAGTCGGTGCGGTCGCTTGTACATATGTTTTTCCTATTTCATAGAATCTGAAATTTTTGTTTCCGTTATCAAAATTAAATTTAATAACTTCAAGCATATTCGGCATTAAACATTGTCTTAAAATTGAAAAATCTTCACTGTGTGCATTTTGAACAGAAACCATAACATCTTCCTGTATCGGTTGCATATATGTGTTTGCAAGATTCTTTCCTATAAGAGAGCTTGTTATGATTTCATCAAAACCGTACGATAACATTATTTCATTAACTCTTTTAACGGTTCTTGTATCAAAACTGATTTGTGCTCCTTGAGAAATATTTGGTATTTGTGGTGTTACCTTATCAAAACCGTCTATTCTCGAGATTTCTTCTATTAAATCAATTTCTCTGTATACATCGTTTGTTCTGTAACTTGGTACTTTGAATTTTGCCGCAGCGGGGTTTTTCCCGAGAAGTTCAAATCCCAAATTTTGCAAAATTTCAATGCATCTTTCCTGATTAATATCAATTCCTATGATTCTTTTAATTTCTGAATTTCTTAAAGTGATTTCAATTTCTTGTGCTTTATTGTTGCCTGTTGATACGGCGCCACAAAATTCCGCATCTGCGAATTTTTGCAAAAGTTCTATGGATCGATACATCGCAGGGGTAACCATTTCTATATCAATACCTCTTTCATATCTACCCGAGGCATCAGAATGATAACCTATGCTTCTTGCTGATTTTCTGTTTGTGTGAGCCGTAAAATAAGCGGCTTCCAATGCGATATTTGTTGTATTGTTGTCGATTTCCGAATTTAAACCGCCGAACACACCTGCCGCACAAACGGGTTTTTCTTTTGTTGCAATAACAACGCTTTGTTTGGTTAGTTTTCTTTCTGTTTCATCTATTGTAACAAGCGTTTCGCCTTCTGCGGCATATCTTACGCAAAGGTATCCGTTTAATTTATCATAGTCAAAAGCGTGCTGCGGTGTGCCGTATTCGAGCATAACATAGTTTGTAATATCAACAATGTTATTTATCGGGCGCATTCCTGCCGCTGTTATTCTTCTTTGAATAAAATCGGGCGATGGTTTAATTTTCAAGTTTTTTAAAACCGCAACGCTATAAAATTTGCAAGTTTCTTCGTCTATAATTTCAACTTCAAAATCGGCTTTTTTCTCATTATCAAGCTGCGGTTTTTTATATTTCATAGGTCGATTAAAAAGTGCCGATAATTCTCTTGCAATACCTATAACACTCATCTCATCACCCCTGTTTGCTGTGGGTGCCGTGTGAAAAATTATTTCATCCGATAAATTTAAAAGCTTTTCTAAAGGCTGATTTAATTCCACATTATCAAAAAGTCTGTTTAAAATAAGAATGCCGTCTTCATTTTGCATTCCGTTTAAACCCAATTCATCCTGCGAACAGAGCATTCCTTGTGATTCCACACCTCTTATTACGGCAGGTGTAAGCTCAAACTGTTCTCCTGTTTTTCTGTCCAATACTTTTGAGCCGACAGAAGCATAAGGGATGATTTGACCTACTTCGATATTTTGAGCACCACAAACAACAACCTTTTCTACTCCGCCTAAATCCAAAGTAACAAGATGAAGCTTGTCTGCATTCGGGTGGTTATCAATTTTTACAATTTTAGCTGTTTTAATATTTGTAAATGACGGTTTTTTGTATTCGATTTCTTCAACTTCCAATCCGCTCATTGTCAGATTGTGTGCTATTTCTTCAGGTGTAATACCTGCCAATTCAACGTATTCATTTAACCATTCGTATGAAACCTGCATTTTGATATCCTTATTAATGTGTTATGCAAGTTAATTATACTATAAAAAAAGTTGTAAAAAAATATGTATTATTTAACTGTGTGAATTGTTTTTTAAAACATGTTCCAGGGAGTAATACACATATATGTATTCGTCTTTTATTTCTTCGGGTAGAGCATTAAATTTACCGACTTTATTTATTGCTTTTAACATCGAATTATCAAATGCATCTGATTCCGATGATCTGACAATACCTATATCTGAAATACTGCCGTCTTTATGTATATTGAATCTTAAACATGAATACAATGTTTTGTTTGGACCGAAAACTAATGGTTGTTTCCAGTTTTCTTCTATTTTTTTACTTATGTATTTTACATAATCATCAATGAGCGGATTTGTTTGTTCGCTTTTTGTTAACAGTGTTACATTGTGTCGATAGACGTAATCTGAATTGTTGTATTGAAAATCGGTTGTGTGCGAAGCTGTTGTATTGTTTGTTAATGTTTTCGGACCAAGAATATTATAATCAAACGTAAATTCAATAGGCACCGATTCACCTTTAAATTCAGAAGGAAGCGGCTTAAACGGCTCTGAAATTATAATAGCATCCAATGCTGCTCTATCTGCTTTTTTATTGCCTGAAGATTTAGTTATTTTTGAAGATAATAATTTCCCGTCTTTAGCAATTTCAAAAACAACTACAACACGTTTTGATATGTCACTTTTTGGCGGAGTCCAATTGTTTTTAATTTTGCGTTCAAGCGCTATCATATAGGGTTCCCAATATGCTATTGATTGTTTTTCTTTTGATATATTTGTATTACTGCTTTTGGTAATATTTTTGTCAGTTTTTTGGATTTCTGAATCTTGAATTACCAGATTTTCCCCGTAAGTTATCAAACTAGAGAATACAATAATCGTTAAAAATAATTTTTTCATTTCCTAATTCCTAAAAAATAATATTTATTATACTAACATAGCTACACTACTATTTCAATTTCGTTTTTGTATGTAACGTATCCTAAATAAGTATTTGGCGGTTTTTTCAGGTATTTTCTCCTTGTCATTATAATCGGTGCTTTTCCGCCATTGCGCGCTTTTGAATTTTCTTTTGTTAATTTTGCACAAAATTCCAAGATATCTTTGTCGGGTTCTTTTTTGTTATTCGGCACTTTTAAAATTATATGAGCACTCGGAAAATTTTGCCCGTGGAACCACAAATCGTCATCTTTTGCAATTTTAGATATCAAATAATCGTTTTGTTTATTGTTTTTTCCGATATAAATATCATAACCTTTATAATTTATGGGTTCTATTTTTGATTTTATTTGTTCTTTCTGTTTGGAATTAATAAGCCCGATTTCTGACATTTCTGCTTCTATTTCACTTATTTGATTAAAATCCGTTGAAAAATCAATATTAAATATTATCGTTTCATAATAATCGAGTTTTTCTTTTGCGGAATTGTATCTTTCAAGATTGTATTTATATGCTGTTTTTTCTTTTTTATATTTTGCATAATATTTTTGAGCGTTATCTGATGGCGATAATTCGCTATCAAGTTCAACTTTTATATCGTTAAAAGTAAACTCTTTTTGACCCATAGAAATTGAATATAAATTGCTCATAATGATATCGCCATAGAGTTTCATTTTTTCTGTTTTCTCTATGTCGGGTTTGTTTTTTGTTATTTTTAAATTTTTTTGATAGTCATTTTTTAAAATAGATTTCAATCTTTGTTTTTTATTGTTTAAAATTTCATCAAACATAATATCCGAAAAATAGTTATCTATGGATAAATTAATATTTTCGGATTCTTTGTTTCCCCAAAAATCCGCAATAAATTTTTTGTTTTTGCCGATTTGTAATTCCTGCATAAAAGAAAAAATGTCTTCAGGATTTTGCTTTTGAATAAAAATTTTTTCTAATATACCTTGAGAAAAGTAGTAAAATTTTTCGGAAATTGCTTTTGTATCTTTATTTTTTGCGATTTCAAAGAATGTTGAAAAACTCGTATTTAGCAAATCCGATTTTTCTTTTATGGGAGGATAAATGTAATTTATTCCGCCATAAATTTCCCTGATTGAACTTTTTGCGGATGAAATATTATGAATAGAACCTATTATTGTTTTATTTACTGCATTATATAAAATTATATTTGAATGTTTGCCCATAAATTCTAAGGCTAAACAAAGTTTTGTTAATGAACCTATTTCATCAAAATAATCAAAATATAATTCGAGTATTCTTTCATATTTCACCAATTTAAAATCCTTGATTTTTGAGCCGTTAAGGTATTTTCTTAATTGCATACAAAACATCGGCGGTTTTAGCGGGATTTTTATATCTCTTTTTTCTGCGGTTTCTTCTGTAATCAAGCATATATGAGGATATTTGGGGTTAATATTAATATAGAGTTTTTTGTTTTGTGGTTTATCTTCGTTTAAATTTCTTAAGTTGATAATGACTTCGTTTCTCGAGGGAAGTTGAATTTTTTGCACTATTGCTCCGTTTATGAAACAATAGTTTTCTTCAAAGAAATATTTTAGGCTTAATGAATCAAGATTGTACATAAATAAATGATATAAAAAATAATAGAATATAGCAAAAAAAATTGTGTTTGATATTTGTAAATATGTGGTGAAAATATGAAAATTAACCCTATATTAAATTTTAAAAACAATGCATATATAAAAAGAAGTCAAAGGTTTGTTGAAAACAATCCGATAACAAGAAATGCCTTTCAAAAATCAGGATTTGATGTCTTTGAAAAATCTCAAAATGTATCATTTACTCAAAAACGTGATGACTTTCATGACTTGCCCGAAGTTATTACTTATGAAACTTCCGTGGAATATATTGCAGATTCAATAGTTAAATCCGCAGTTAATACAAAAAAGGGTGCTACTCGTGATGATTTGCGATACAGTTTTTTAAAAGATTATGCCTGCTTTATGATAAGTCTTTCACAAATGGTACATATTCCTCTTGTGTATGGAAAAAATACTTTAGATGATACAATGAGTTATTTGGAAAAAGCAGGTATCAGGACAACCGCTGATTTACTGGATGTTGCTTCGGAAATAAGGAATATACCTGATTTTAATGAAGTATTTGATTATTCGACTCTTGAATACCTGAAATTAAGAAGAATGGTACCGGATAAATATTTATTTTCAAAATTTGCGAAATTTTTCAAGGCGGCATCCGATATTCTGTCCGATGAATCTTCTGAAATCACAATAGAATCTATTTCATCCTTTTTAAAAAACGAAGGAGTACAAAATGAAGATTCTGCTTTTAATAAGAGATTCGGAATTCTAAAAGGTTATTTTAATGATTTTAACACCTATGAAGATAAATGCTTTGCTGTTCTGTATTGTATGCTTGTTCATGATGACAAAATCAATAAGCTTTCAGGCTTATTGAAAAGCAGAAACATTAATGATGATCCGGAAAAAATCTATAAAAATTTTGCACCGTTACTGGATTTATATTACTTAAGAAACGAAGGTAAAGGGTTTGGATTAGCAGGGGAATTGATTGATACGTTAATTGATTCGGCGAATATAAAAAAATACCCGAAAAGTATTGCTGATAGCAAGTTTTCTTTTTCCACCGAAGAAGGAAAGCTTGTTTTTGCTCAAATGTTAAAAAGAAATAATTTATCAGCTGATCAATTTTCAAGATTATTTAGCCGCCCGAATGTAACTGAAGTTGATGAAAAATCGGAAATATTGTATTACGATATAATGTCAAATGCTATTTCCAGAATTTTAGATACGGATATTAAAACAGCACAAGAAATATATGAAAACTTTTCGGATGTTATTATTTCTCTGTATAAAACAAGCGGTAATGACATTGGGATAGTTTCATCATTTTTAAGAAGTGCGAAAAAATATCAGCTGCGAGACAGCAAAGATTTTTATGATTTTTATAAAAAATGCCATGAAAGCAGTTCAAAAAATCAAAAATCTAAGAAATATAAATCAAACGGTAATAAATCAACCGAAATTAAACTTATTGAACCCGAAAAACTTTTGGGGTTCATTGAATTGCTGAAATTTGACAGTACGGATAATCTTTTGGAAGCAGCAAAATTAAAAAACACTACTCCTTCAAAAATTTTATTGTCAGAAAAACAAAAATTCGAAGAACTCGACCCGGTAATTGAAAATTACATTCTTTCTTCAGAAAATTCTATATTTGCCGGTGTTTCACCATTTGAAATTTTTAGTAAATATAGAAACAGATTAAATGTTTCTCCTGTCAAAATTCCTTCTGTTTTAAGAGAAATTGAAAATGAACAGTTGGAAAAAACATCAGAATTTAAAGAACGACAAGAAAAAATTTCTGTGTTCAATTCTTTCTTTAAAAATGATAAATCCAAATTAAAATTTATTGAAAATTCAGAAATCGATTTGTCTGCTGATTTTAATTCCGGATACAATAAAGCGTGCCTTGAATTTTTGGGTGCCGCAAGTGAATTACTTGATAAAAGCGGATATAGAAATTTTATTGGTTATCTTTCCGAAAACAGATTTTTGTCTAAATCAAAGCTTCAGCCTGAAAACATTTCAAAGCTAACTTCTCTTGCGAAGATCGATAACAGTATATTCGGACTCGTAGCAAGCGGAAGAATTGCTGATATAAAGTCATTTTTGGATTTTTTGGATGAACATAAAGATGAATTTGGCGAATTCGGTAATATAACAGCTTTTATTGCAGAAATGCCTGATGATATGACAATAGATACTGTTCAGGAAAAATTTTCACAATTACAAAGCATGTTCGCTTGTTATGGTTTATCGATTCCGATTAATAACAGAAATATTTCTGCAATTTCATATGACAAATTAACAAAAAGCAAATATACGGATTCGGAATTTAACGAAATATTACTCGGTCTTGTTGAACCGTATACTAAAGATTCCGATATGAATTTTGTTTCTTTCTATAACGGCATATTTGAAAAATTAAAAAATAAATATTTAAAAACTCAATTAGTGGATGAAATTATCAGTACTGCAGATAAAAGAACATCAAGGTATGTTAATTTAGAAAGAATAACGCATTCAAAAGGTGCTCTAGAAGATTACCTTAGAAAAAGCGGTATGCAAGTGCGTGAACGTGCAAAACGTTCAATAATTAAGAAAATTCCGGATGATTTTATGAATTTTATACGTTCGGATGAATGGCTTAATTTTAAAGATGATAATTCAAAAATACCGGATGTATCTATGCATGCAAGACTAAGACTTTTAGAGAGGTTTGTACTTGATGAATATGATGATATAAACAATCTGGATTATGATAAAATTGCGGAAAAAACAAAAGATATTCTTAAAACCATACACGCAGCCAAACCGATTAATGTAAAAAGAAACCCTGAAACCCAAGGTTCTCTTATTGCCGAATATTTATACGACGGAAATGTAATTAAAGCTGTTTTTGCGGAAGGCGGAAAATTGGTTACAATATTTCCGGATGAAGCTAAGTAAAAACAATGTGAAAAAATATTAATCCAAAAAATAATATTTTCTGTACAACATATTTTCATTTATTATAATCATAGTGTAATTATCAGGGGAGAAAAATCGTGGGTTGTTTAAAAAGTCTTATTCATAAAATTATATTTATTGCGTTGGTTGTTGCATTTTTTATGCTTGGAGGCTGGGCATTTGTTAACGGTTTAATTAAAAATTATCAAAACCCCGCAAGGAGTGAATTTGTTGAAAAAGAAACAAATTTTGCCGATTTTACCGACGTTCCGAGCGACTATCAATTGACAAGAAGCTTTAACTTTTTCGGATACAAAAAAATAAATGCGAAATATCTTCCCACGGAACAAAAAATTACTATCTATGATTTAAAAAATGAAGAAAGAATTAAGGTTTCGGATTTTAACGACAAAACAATAGATAAAAAAATTGACGATATATTAAATAATTTTAAAGATTCTATAGTAACTTTTGAAAATTTTGAGATTGTAGAAAGAAACAATTATAAAGCTCAAGGAAAAACAATTCCTTATATAAGATTTAAAGCTAAAGTTAAAAATATTCCGTTTAAAAATGTGACAGGTATAATTTCTGCATATTCCACGGTTAATAACAGAGCAAAAAACCCGTCTACAAAATTAATATTTACAATCGTTGATTCAAAAGCCTATAACCCGAAAATTGTTTCGGATTTTGTTAATGCTTTGAAATTCTGATTTTGAGGCTAAAAATGCTTGTTTCGTTATTTGAAATTTTTAAAGCTTTTTTTAAAATAGGCGCAATTCTTTTGGGTGGCGGTTATGTTATTGTGCCGATTATGAACGATGAGCTTGTAAAAAAGAGAAATTGGCTTAGTAGTGATGAAGTATTGGACTATTATTGTGTTTCTCAATGCTTGTCAGGTATTATTGCAATAAATATGGCAATACTTGTCGGATATAAATTAAGAAAAACAAGAGGGGCATTTGTTTCGTTGCTTGCAATGACTTTATCTCCTTTTATATCAATAATGCTTATTGCAAATGCGATTGAATTAATCACAAATATTCCATTTATTGAAAGTGTATTTTACGGGGTAAATATTGCCGTTATCGTATTAATTTATCTTGCAATAAAAGACATCTGGAATAAAAGTATTGTTGATAAATTGAGTGCACTGTGGTTTTTGTTGATATTTCTTTTATCTGTATTAAAAATCAATCCTGTTATATTAATTCTTGCTTCGATTTTATCGGGAATTGTTCTTCAAAAAATAAAGGATATAAAAAATGCAAAATGTTAGTTTTCTTTTATTTTTTGAATTTATAAAAATAGGTTTATTTACTTTTGGCGGAGGTTATGCCTCTTTGCCCTTTTTGTATAGAATTTCCGAAATATATAATTGGTATTCTTATTCTGAATTAACGCAAATGATTGCAATTTCAGGTTTAACCCCGGGGCCTATAGGACTAAACATGTCAACCTTTGCAGGTTTTAAGACACTGGGTATTACAGGTGCCCTCATTGCGGGTGTTGGTTTAATATTGCCAATGTTTGTTATTACAACACAAGTATTTAGAATATACAGGAAATTTTCGGATAACAAATATGTTAATTCAATTCTCTATTTCCTTAGACCTACGAGCTGCGCTTTGATAACATATGTCGGATACAAACTTGTTTATTCTTTGATTTTAAAAAATTCTTTTTCTTTAGCAAACATTGATTTAAAAGCTCTGTTTATATTGCTCATACTCTTTATTTGTACTCTGAAAATAGGCAGAAATCCCGTTAAATATATGGCAATAGGAGCTTGTATTTCTTTGTTGATTAATTACATAAAGTTATAGTGACAGGCATGCTCTAAAGTGCTTTTATTATTTAATTTTTAGCTTCTGTCAATAAAATATTAACATGTTAAGAATGTAAATATCAATTTTAACATATTATGCTTGCCTATGCACTTTTGTAAAACTTTTTTAACAATACTTTTCTTGCACATGAAAATAAATCGTTTTACATTAAATATAACAAATGAACAAGTATTACATCTTGAAAGGAGTTGGTGGTTTAACCGCTTAAAAAAAGAGTCATTTATTGGTTGAAAAAAATATATAAAAAAGACGGCATCACTGGATTTGGGATATTCGGCAAAACGCTGAATTTTAGAGGAATATTAACAATCCTTGGTTGTAAGCATTTGCTTACAACTTATATCGGATTGTATAATTTTATTATGAATTTATAAAAGCTTGCAAAAAAATTCTTTTTGCGGTTTTAATATATTACAAAATAAATTTTTTAAGAACTGACTTATGCTGAACAATTCCAAAGAAAATCTGAATAATTCCTTATTATTTAAAAAATACAATATTGATGTATTTAATATAAAATTTGTATCCCAAGCGGATTTTAGTATAGAATTATCGGAAAAATCAACTATCCTTGAAAAGCTTTTAGAAGCACATGAACTTGCGCTTGCAAATGTTAAAGCAGGAAATATTACAGGCAGAGCTTTTGCGACCAATGTTTGCACAAAGGATAATTATTGGTCATTGGGTACAAATTTCAACAATACAAGAAACGATATTTCATCCATTTGCGGAGAAAGAAGTGCAATTTTAGCGGCATATAATGATGCTTTGATTCGTTTTTCAAAGAGCGGTGAAGATAGATTTTCATTTAAAATAAAATACCTCTGCATGGCACAGAGTGTAGAATTTGAAAAAATGACAAAAACTGCGGTTCCATGCGAAGATTGTCTTTCTTGGCTAAATACAAATCGTTGCTTTGATGATAATACGACAATCTTTTCGTTTGAAAAAAATAACGACTATGGCGTATTTGTTCGTGCGACAAAACTCTGTGAATTATTGCCTTATAAGGATTTTGTTACATCAAACAATTTTGATTTAAATAAAGAAATAGTTTTTTCTGAATCAGCAAAAGAGATAGTTTATAATCAAAATATTTCAAAAGATGACATATATAATCTTCTTTTGAAAACTCATAGCGCATATTTAAAAAATAATTTAGCGGGAATATCAAATCAAAATATAGCATGTTCAATATTGACCGAAAAAGATATTTATACATCAAACAAAGTTGATTGGACAAGAAGATGGCACTGTGAGCCGTTGGAGATTTGTTCTTATAAAGCAATTAATGCGGAAAATAGTATGCATATAAAGGCAATATGCTATTTTGGCGATGAATTTGCGCAAAACGGAGAAATAAAATATCACGATAAAATTGTTTCAATAAAATCATTAGGCAGAATCAGACAAAAACATGCTACTAATAATACACTTTTGATTTTAAATTTTGAAGAAAAGATTCTTATTATTACTCTTGGCGAATATTTGCCAAAGAAATTTATTCAAGGGTATAAAATTTAGTAGAATAAAGAAAAAAGTTCAGATGTGAACGGCGAGGTTTGTACTCAATTCGTTACTACGCAAATCAAGCCTACATTTAGTCGTCAAGATTTGGGTGCTGAACTTTCTTATATTATACCAAAATTCAAAGAAGACGTAACTCTGTATTAGATGTATATGATGGTTCTATTTTATTTATCTTTAATTTTTATTATGTTTGCCTCTTTTCTTTGAATACAAAGAAAAGGTTTTATTTATATTTTGTTCACTTTCTTTGACCGCAAAGAAAGTGAACGGAAAGAAACTCCTCAACCCAAATCTTCGTTTTTTATTTATTGTTTCTTTTCGATTTTTTCTTTAAAGTCTTGAA
>CAMOPX010000034.1 GCA_946622415.1 uncultured bacterium | reverse complement strand
TTTCTTTTGCTTGTGGCGTTTGAACCAAAAGAAAAAAGTGAACAATAAAAAATAATTAAATTTAATAATAGGTCCAAAGAATACAGACAAAACATTAAATAACTTTTCAGATAAAAACGGACACATATTAACTTAACAATAAATTAATGTCTATTAAAAACTTTAATTCTTGTTGTATAATATAACCATAATTTTTATGGACCATAATTTTAAGGGAGATTGTTTTTTGAAAAAATTAGTTATATTGTTCTCTGTTTTATTATTTTTAAACAGTAACTACGGGGCATTTGCAGAGGTTTCTCAACAAGATATTCAAAGATACAGTGCATACTATTCAAACGGAATGCAATACTTTAAAAATCAACAGTATTCATCTGCAATAACGGAATTTAAAAAGGTATTGAGATTTTCTCCGTATGATAAAACGACACAAACCGCTCTTGTTAACGCATATCTTGCAAAAGCGGAATATCTTCATAAGCAAAATAAAGAAATTAAAAAGGCGCTTGTTAATTACAAAAGTGCATACTTCTATTCTGTATACTGGCAAGAAAATGCAGATGAATCGGCTATTTCAAACTCCTGCTTAAAAGCAATACATGATTTGGAAAAAAGATTGACTGATGAGCCGACTACTCCCGATGGCCGTATGTACAGAGCAAAATCATTTAGAGCTCAGGGTGAATTGGCTGCTGCAGGTTATGAATTACAGCAAATTAAAAATTCTAAATTCAAGGAATTTGCGTATGAAAATTTGGCAAATATCTATAAAAATTTAAATAATCTTTCACTTGCAATGGATTATATAAAAAATGCAATAGATATTAACCCGAAAAATCCTAAGCTCCACTTTGACTACGGAATAATGCTGGATGAAGTGAAAAATTACGAAGCAAGTATGGAACAATACAATCTTGCTTTACAGTACGGCGGGAATGCCCCTGAATTATTAGAAGTATTGGAAACTAAGTGGCTGCAAAATCTTGTAAAGAATCCTGAAGATTCTCAAAGTTATGTTAATCTTGGTGCCATATATCAAAAACAAGGAAATTATGAACAGGCAAGAACACAATATTTAAAAGCGCTTAATTTGAATAAAGACGATGATGTTATTCTGCAAAACTTGGCTTCTTTATATTTAGAACAAAAAAACTATAATGCTGCTTTGGGTGTTTATAACGATTTACTTGCAAAAAACCCGAAAGATATTGAAATTATTAATTATAAAGCAGATATATTGAAAAAATTAGGCAGATACGATGAAGCAATTACCCAATACGAAACCATATTGGCAATAAAACCGGAAAACCAAGACGCAAAAGCGGCAATCGATGACATTATCATGAATAATTTTTCACCCGAAAAATTACTAAACCATATGGCACAAGCCGCTCTTAAAAAACCAAACAATTACGAAGCGCAATTTAACTATGCCCTTGAGCTTCATAAAAACAAAAACTACACAAAAGCAATCGAATATTATACAAAAGCTAAAAACTTGAATCCTTCAAAAGAAGAAACTTATTTGAATTTAGCTCAAATTTATATTGAACAAAAAAACTATACAAAAGCAAATGAAATCGTAAACAAAGGTCTTATGATTATGCCGAATAATCAAAAGCTGAATGAATATTTGGCAGATATAAGAAGCTACAGTGCAAACAATCAATATGACCTTGCAACAAAATTATTTGAACAAAAGAAATACAAACAGGCAATTGCGGAATATTCAAAAATTCAAAACCAAAACG
Organism: uncultured bacterium; assembly: GCA_946622415.1. Taxonomy (GTDB): domain Bacteria; phylum Cyanobacteriota; class Vampirovibrionia; order Gastranaerophilales; family Gastranaerophilaceae; genus RUG14156. The sequence continues at coordinate 14,194 of CAMOPX010000034.1, read as the reverse complement.
ATGATGTAAAAGCGGCAATCGCAAGCTGCTATTGGGAATTAAAGGATTACGCAAATGCAAACAAATACTATGGGCAAATATTGAATAATCAGCCAAACAATATCGAATTTCTTTTATCAAGTGCTTGGGCATATTATTCTTTAAATGATTATAGCAATGCCTCGGAACTTGCCAATAGAATTATTTCATTGGATAAAAATAACGCTGATGCCAAAAACATTTTAAAAAATGTAGAGGAAATGCGAACTTCCGCTATGCTTCAAGATGCAATTGCTTTATATGAAAAAGCAGATTACAAAACCGCTCTTTCTGCTTTAAATACTTATTTATCTAAACAACCAAATGACGAATATGGTTTGTATTATAAAGGTTTAACTCTTGATGAATTGAAGAAAAATAACGATGCGGTTAAAATTTATAAATCAATAATTTCAAAAAATCCTAATTTTGCGGAAGCTTACTATTCTTTAGCTGTTGATTTAGACAATATGGAAAATTATAAAGACGCAGTAGCAAATTATGAAAAATTTGTTTCATTGAAAAACGGACAAAATGATGATATGACAAAATTTTCAATTGCAAGAATAAAAGAATTAAAAGAGTATTTAGCAAGTTTAAAAAAATAAAGGAAAATTATGAAAATTTTAGTAATAAACGGGCCGAATTTAAATTTACTCGGAAAAAGAGAACCCGAAATATACGGTAACACGGATTTAGAAAAAATAAACAATGAATTAATCGAGTACGCAAAAACTCTGAATAATGAAATTGAGATTGAATTTTTTCAATCAAATCATGAAGGCGATATCGTAGATAAAATACAAACCACCGATGCGAAGGGTCTGATTATTAATCCTGCAGCATATACTCATACATCAGTTGCCATATCAGACGCTATTAAAGGAGTAAAAATAAAAGCCGTTGAAGTACATCTTTCTAACGTATCTGCAAGAGAAGAATTCAGAAAAATATCTTATGTATCCGGAGTATGTTTAGGAACAGTCGCAGGTTTTAAGCAAAACAGTTATAAAATGGCGTTGTTTGGTTTATACAATGAATTGAAAAATAATGAATAAAGAAGCGGACTTTTTAAAAACAATTTCTTTGTGCCTTTCTGATAATACATATCTTGGAAACGACTGTGCATATATTGATAAATACAAAATTGCAATCTCAAAAGATATTTTAATAGAAGACGTACATTTTTCAACTTCCTACATGACACCATCAGAAATTGCAAGAAAAGCATTGGTTGTTAATATCTCAGATATTTTGGCATCAGGCGCCGTACCTGAATACGTATTAATCGGATTATCCGGAAAATTGAATTCGGAATTTATTGAAGAATTTTATAAAAGCATTAATAATGTTGCAAAAAAATACAATATAAAAATAATCGGCGGAGATTTAACAAAGTCGGATAAAATTGTTGTGAGTATTACGATACTCGGTAATTATGAAAATAAAAGAATTTCCTCAAGATATAACGCAAAAAACGGATATATAACAGCTGTTATCGGAGAATTTGGAAGTTCGGCTCGAGGACTTTTAGATTTAAAGGAAGGGAAAAACAACTATTTTACGGAATTTCATAAAAATCCGATTTTGTACCCCGATTTATCTGAAAAAATATCCAAAAACACAGAATTTGACTATGCTATGATGGATTCATCCGATGGGCTTTTAGATTGTTTAAATCAAATCAGCGAAAAAAGTAATGTCAAAATTGAAATCGAATTCGATAAGATTCCATCAAAAATCAATGACAAAAATTTAATCCTAAACGGCGGTGAAGACTACAGTCTTGTTGTTTGCATGGATAAAAGAGATTTTATAAAGTTTCCGGAATTAATTCAAATAGGGTTGTGTTCTAAAGGAACAGGGGTTTATATTGACAATATAAAAACAGAATTTGAAGGATATAAGCATTTTGAATAACAACATTAAAATATCTGCAATAATTACATCGGGCGGAAATTCTACCCGTTTTGGTTCAAATAAGCTTCTTGAAAAATTGGGTGAATATTCGGTTATTGAAACAACAATATCTAAATTTATTGATTTGGTTGACGAAATAATTATTCCTGCACAAGATGAGGTAAAAAATCACATTTTAAAATCAAAATTTTATTGCGATAAAATAAGATTTGCACCCTCGGGTTCAACAAGACAAAAAAGTGTATACAAAGGGATTTTAGCTTGTAACAGTCCGGAAATTGTATTGATTCATGACGGAGCAAGACCCTTTATTAATAAAGAAATAATTAAAAAAACAATTGACATGACATATAAAAATAAAGCCGTTGTTGTTGGTAATTTTGCAATAAATACGATAAAAGTCGTTGAAAACGGCAGAATAGTAAAAACTTTAGACAGAAAAAACATTTTTGAAGCTCAAACCCCGCAGGCTTTTGATTATGAATTAATAAAAAATATCCATGAAAAATATAAAGATAAAGAAGGCTTTACCGATGATTCTTCCATGGCGGAAGCGCATGGAATCGATATTTATATATTGAATAACGATACGAATAATAAAAAGATAACCGTTAGAGCCGATTTAATTTCCTAGTGTTCTCTCCTTTTTTTCACGCATTAACGCAGTGAAGTATTTGTTAAAAAGAACATATAAAAAAGAAGAATTAAAATATGAAAATCATCTAAAGGCAGTACCAAAGATAAATTTAAAAATTATATTTCGGTTTAAACTCACCTTCATACTACCCAAAATGCCAACAATACAATATGCAAAAGTATATTAAAATTCACTCTTTAATATTTTAAATTAATAAATATATGAATTTCTTATTGCGAGGTTTTCTCTCATGCTCTTAGATAAAAAATATAATCAAAACGAAAACTATTATTTCAATGAATTTAAAAACGTATCAAAAGAAACACTGCCTTGGCTTGAAAATTTGGCCGTTGAATATCGCTGTAAAATCGAAAAAAAGGAGTGGAAAAGTAAATATAATAACTATGTAATATATGACTATGAGCCGTTTTGTTCGGATGGTTTTGAAATTAACGTTACACTTTCTTCAAGACAAAATGAATTTTTAAATTTTGTAAGATACCTTTACGATAATAAAATTCAAACAATCGGCTATTTAAAAAACTGTTTGACTCTTTAATGATAATCATTAAAATCCAACCATTGGACTACTTGCATTAATCAAATTAAAGCTGTAGAATATTAAGAAATATAAATTTTTCAGTTTTTTTATGCTAACTAGCAAAAAAAATTATTTTCATGTTTTGTATAGAAAACACATTAACTTTTAAAAAACAGTTAAATTGGAGAGCAAATGAATAACGATATACCAAGAGATATAACTAAATATATAACCAATGTGAAAATGCCTGTTGGCAGAATGGATTTTATCAAAACAGCAGGGACTATACCTGTGCAACAAAATCCAAGCGACCGCTCTGCCGCTACAGATAGCCTTGGTTGTCTTGGTGCCATGGGCTGTGCTCAAGTTAATATGGGTAGAAATGTTTCTCCTTCCGTTAGAAAATCTGTGGAAGAATTTGTTAAAGACCCGTTTGCAGCAGAAACTAAAATGGATTTTTGCGAAGCCATGGTGAGAGATGAAAATTATGACGTTTGGAAAGCTATGGAAATAACGGACAAAGTATTCAAGGCTTTAGGCAAAGAAGATACATATAGGGAATAATATGGAAGTATTGACTAATAAGTTAACCGTTTTAAAACATCCTTTGATTGATCACAATCTTGCGATAATCAGAGATAAAAATTCCTCCTCGGAAACCTTTAAAAATGCCCTGAAAAGAATAACTTACGCTTTAATTTTTGAAGCTACAAAAAATATTAAAACAAAAACCAAAGAAATAGAAACACCTGTTGCAAAAACTAATTGTGAAGTTTTTGATGACGATTATCAAGTTGTCATTGCGCCTATATTAAGAGCAGGCATGATATTTTGCGAAGTTGCACAAGAAATGCTTCCTTTTTCAAATGTTCATCATATAGGAATGTATCGTGATGAAGAAACACTTGAGCCTGTGTGGTACTATGATAAAAGAAAAAAAATCAAACAGGATAAATCAAAAGTTCAGGTTATAATACTGGATCCCATGCTTGCTACAGGGAACAGCGGAATTGACGCAATTAAAAATTTTATATCTAAAGATATTTTAGAAGAAAATATTGTATTTATGTGTCTTATTTCTTCTCCCGAAGGTATTAAAAGAATTCAAAGATTCTTCCCTAAAGTGCAAATTGTGACAGCCGCAATTGATAAAGAATTAAATTCAAAAGGTTACATTGTTCCCGGATTGGGAGATGCGGGAGATAGAATTTATAACACACCGGATTAAATAATTTAACTATTTGTTTACATTTTGTTAAAAATAGTGTTTTTAATGTAAAATATAATATATGTTTGAAGTAAGAAAAACATTAACATATTACGGTTTTTTGTTGCTTTTAAGACAAATCCGAGAGTTTTTGGAAACACTCGGCTCTGTTGGTGTCAATTTTTATAAAGTTTTAAAATATATAATTTTATTCAGAATAAAACCGAAAGAATTAATTACACAATCAAAGAGATTTGCATATGACAGTTTACCTATCAGTTTGTCTATTGTTGGAATGACATCTGCAATTATTGCTATGCAATTGGCGCCCGAGTTGGCTCGTCAGGGCGGTGCCGATTATACAGGCACATTATCCGCTCTTGTTATGGTAAGAGAGCTTGCCGTTGTAATGAGCGGTTTTGCGATAATTTCCATGGTGGGTTCATCTTTTGCATCGGAAATTGCCTCTATGGCAGTAACGGAACAAATTGCCGCAATGGAAGTATTAAGAGTTGACCCGATAGAATATCTTATTGTGCCGAGAGTGGTTGCGGGATTTTTGTTTATGCCCGTGGTATTTATAATTTCTACTACCTTCGGACTTATTTGTGCGGGTTATGTTTCCCACTGGACTGCAGAATTGAGTCTGTTAAATTATATTACTTCTTTGTGGCACGGACTATACATAAGAGATATCTTTATTGCAATGTTAAAATCCGCAGTATTTGGCGGTACAATTGCTTTAATCAGTTCATCATGCGGGTACAGTGCCAAAGGCGGAGCTAAAGAGGTCGGTTTAGCTACCACAAAAGCGGTTGTTTGGTCATTTCTTGCAATTGCGGTTTGGGATTTTATTTTTGCTTCAATATTTTATTTGTAACGGTGGATAATGACATTAGAGGTTAAAAATTTAGTTAAAATATTTAACAGAAGAAAGGTATTAAACAACATATCTTTCAAAGTTGAAAACGGACAAACTCTCGGTGTGGTAGGATTTTCCGGAAGCGGCAAATCTACTCTTTTAAAAATAATTTCAGGAATTTTGGATCCGGACGGCGGCGAAGTAATTTATCCCGAAAATTCCGATATAGCAATGGCATTTCAATATAGCGCACTGTTCGATTTTTTGAACGTATACGACAACATCGCCTTTCCTCTGGTTGAAAGGAAAGATTTAAGAGGTAAATATTCAAAAGAACAGATAACCCAAATCGTGAAAGAAAAATTAAAAATGGTTGGTTTGGACGGAATCGAGGAAAAATATCCTTCTGAATTATCGGGCGGTATGCAGAAAAGAGTCGGCTTTGCCCGTGCAATTGTTACAAATCCGCAAATTATCCTGTATGATGAACCGACTGCGGGATTAGACCCTGTAACTTCTACTCTGATTGAAGATTATATTGTACAATTAAAAAAAGACTTAAATGCGAGCTGCGTTGTGGTAACACACCAGCTGTCAACCATAAAAAGAGCAGTAGATAACGTTATCATGCTCTACCAAGGGAACGCTGTTTTTGAGGGTTCCGTAGACGAATTGTTAATGGGAAAAAACGAATATGCAAGACAGTTTGTCAGCGCTGCAATAGACGGACCCATGAACATTGCAAGTAAATAAGGAAAATGAAATGAATAAAAAGGAAAGATATTCCGGTTCTTTAAAAGTAGGTATTTTAACACTGAGTGCCATATTTATTCTTATATTTACCGTTTTATGGATAAAGGGTAGAAGTTTATCCGCAGGTGAACGTATAGAAGTTGCATTTCAGGATGTTAATGGTATGAGAGCAGGCTCAGGCGTGCAGATGATGGGCCTCAGAATCGGTCAGGTAGAAGAAATCATACCCGTAATGAAAGGGAAAGACAGTTATGTTAATCTTCGTTTTGTAATTACGGAAAAAGGTGTTAAAATTCCTGCTGCTTCTACTATTTCAATTCAACAATCAGGCTTGATTGGCGAACAATTTTTAGAAGTTACACCGCCAAAAACAGAAGTAATATATGCGGATACCACAAAAACAACCGTTGATTTTAAAGAAAAAACCCCGATTTTTATGAAATTATCGGAAGGCGAAAAAGAAATAGGCAAAATTGTTGATATGGAAATTATGAATAAATCACAATTGCCCTATAAAATAAGACAAAAACTAAAAACACAAAACGTTCTTAAAATTTCATACGTTGTGACATTACCGGGGCTTGTGCTGGATAGCGAGCTTGTCGGATTTAAAAAAGAAAACAATAAATACATTTTTTATCTAACTGATGGTGAAATCCCCATGACTCCAAAAGAGGGTCTTAAATATACAATCATCGAGCCTATGAGGCTTGCTGATTTTATGGATTTACAGTTCAGAGCGGCAAAATCCTTAGCTGAAACAAACAATCGTGTTGTTGAAATACTTTCAGATGAATTTGTTGATTCTTTAAAAATGTCAGTAAACAATATTCAAGAACTAACAAAAAATGCTAATACAACTGTTGATAAAGCAAACAAACTTATTGATTCTTCGAAAACGGAAATTGATTCTTTAATTTCGCAATCACAAGAATTGATTAACAGTTTAACAAAACTTTCAAATAACATTAACGAAATAGTTTCGGATGATAAGCTCAAAAATGATGTTGTAACAAGTATAAAATCAATAGGCGAATTATCGGATAACATTAATAAAATCATAGAAGACGAACAAACAAAAGAAATGTTCAATAACTTAACCGACACTATGAGGAATTTAAACGATATTTCTACATATGTTAACGAATATACAAAAGATGAAAAACTGAAAGAAGATTTGACAAAAACGGTTAGCAATCTTTCTTCCATAACAGATAACGTTGCAAAATTAATGGAAGATTATAATAAATTAAACGAAGAAGATAAAATGAATCTCAAAAATACGATTAAAGATGTTAACACGATTACAAAAAATATCAAAAAATTCTCCGAAAAATTAAATAAGAGATTCCTTTTGTTCAGATTAATTTTCTAGGTGATTTTTCTATGACAAAATCAAATCTAAACAGTATTCAGGATATTCATTATTCAAGAAAAATTCCTTCCGGCCGGCTTAATTTTTGTTTAAGCGTCGGAGAGTTTTTCTATAAAAATGTAATAAATTTAAAAAACTTTTTATATGAAAAAAATATTTTAAAAGAAAAAGAAGTACCCTTATACGTTATTTGTGTCGGAAATCTCACAACGGGCGGAGTCGGAAAAACTCCTATTGTTGCTCATATTGCAAATAACTTATCTCAAAAAAAGCCTCTTGCAATAATTTCACGTGGATATGGTGCGGAAATATCAAATAAAGAACCGCTTATTGTAAAAGATTTTAAGGAAATAAAATTTTCAGATGGTATTTTGTGCGGGGATGAACCCTACCAACTTGCTCAAAAAACGGATAAAAATGTTGCTGTTATTACATGTCGTGACAGAAAAAAATCCGCAGAACTTGCCGTTGTAAAATTCGGTGTTCAAACGGTAATTATGGACGACGGGTTTTCAAACAGAAAAATTAAAAAAGATAAAACAATTATTGTTATTGATTCAAAAATGCGTTTCGGAAACGGGCACCTGCTTCCGAAGGGACCTTTGAGAGAACCGGTATCGGAAATAAAAAGAGCGGATGAAATTGTACTTGTTGATAAGGGCGATGAAAAAATCAAAGATGCGATAGAATGGGTTAAAAAATTTAACAAACCGACAAAACTCTGTAAAATGATGCCCAAAAGAATCTATAACATTAAAACAAAAGCCGATGTTATATTTAACAAACCCTTAAATACAAATACCGAAGAAAACTTTAAACCTAAGGCAATTGCGTTTTGTGCCATAGGACAACCGCGGCAGTTTTTTGATTTTGCTAATCAATATTATGATATCGTTGAAAAAGTGCCCTACAACGACCACCATAAATATGATGAAAATGATATAAAAAGACTTATGCTTCTGGCAGATGAAAACAATGCCAATATTTTTATTACAACACAAAAGGATGAAACAAAATTATCCCCACTTGTAAACGGTATAACCGGATATAATTTTAACGTAATGGAATTAATGGAAGAAATAAGCGAGATATAGATTATGGTAACTATATACAATGTTACATAAGGGAGAAAATTGTCATTCCGAATTTATTTCGGAATCTCGTTGCATTCAAAGACCCTGAAATAAATTCAGGGTGACATTCTGAATTTATTTTTGTTTAACATTGCATATAGTTGTTTGGATTATTTTATTTTTTCATCTCTATACACATTTTATAAACGTCATTTTTATTAACTTCAAACAGAGTTGAAACAATGGATGAAATCTCTTTATCTTTTAAATTCAATTTCTGTAATTTTTTGATTTTATCTTTTATATCAATTTCTTCTTTTGCTTCTGATTTATGTAACAGTACTGCAATTTCGCCTTTCAGGGTATGCGTTTTATAATATTCAATAATATTTTTAATATTATCCTTTTTTATTTCTTCAAATTTTTTTGTCAGTTCTCTGCCTACAGTCACTATTTTATCAGAATCAACTTTTGCAATAACGGATAAGGTATCTGATAGCCTGTTTGGGCTTTCATAAAAAATCAGATTTTCATATTTATTTTTTATAATTGTTTCTTCAATTTGGTTTTCACTTCTTGAAATAAAACCTATAAATTTAAAATCCTCATCAACTCTGCTTGTTGCGCTCAATAGCACAATGGGTGCTGATGCGCCTGCAACCGGAATTATTCTAAAACCGTTTTTATAAACATTATCAACAAGAATATTCCCGGGATCCGAAATTAAAGGAGTGCCCGCATCCGATACAAGCGCAACGGATTTTCCTTCTTTTAAATAATCTAAAAACAGTTCTGTCCTTTGATTCTCGGAAAATTTATGATAGCTGATTAATTTTGTTTTAATATCGTACTTTTCAAGAAGAACGCTTGTGTTTCTTGTATCTTCGGATGCTATAACATCAACCCCTTTTAATACATCTATTGCTCTAAATGTAATATCGTCGAGGTTTCCGATTGGTGTTGCCACTATATATAATGCGTTTTCTATATTATTTGCCAAGTTGTACCGTTTTTTCCGTCTTTTAATTGAATTTTATGTTCTAAAAGCTTATCTCTGATTTCGTCAGATTTTGCCCAATCTTTGTTATTTCTTGCTAATGTTCTGATTTTTATTATTTCTTCAATAAGTTCTTTAGAATCTAAATTTTTATCCAAATTAAATGCTTCATAAAGAGGTTCAACAATTTCTTTCAATTCTTCTTCTGATACCTCTTTTTCCGATAACGAAAAATCAAAACCTAAAACAGAACCCAAATAAACAAGTGTATTTGCCGAGATTTGTTTATTATCGTTCTTTTTTATTTTATCAACAAGAGAAAATAAAATAGCAAGAGCTTTTGAAGTGTTTAAATCTTCATCCATGGCATTTTTAAAATCTTCTATTGCTTTTTCATCGTATTCTTTGCTTGTTTCGATTCCGTTTACTGAATTTATAAGGCGTTTTGCACCGTTTTTAGCGGAAGTAAGCGCAACATCATTAAATTCTACGGGCATTCTGTAATGATTTGTTAAAATAAAAAGTCTTATTGCATTTGTGTCATAGTTTTTTAAAACATCATCAATCGTTAAAAAGTTGTTTAATGACTTTGACATTTTTTCTTTGTTTATCGTGACAAAACCGTTATGCATCCAGTATTTTGAAAATTCACAGCCGTTTGCGCATTCGGATTGCGCTCTTTCGTTTTCATGATGTGGAAACATCAAATCCGCACCGCCTGCGTGGATATCTATTGTTTGTCCTAAATGTTTTTTATTCATGGCGGAACATTCAATATGCCAGCCAGGTCTGCCTTTTCCCCAAGGAGAGTTATATCCGTGGAGTTCATCCTTTTTCCATAAAGCAAAATCAAGCGGAGATTCTTTTTTGTCCGTTGTTTCAACTCTTGCGCCGTTAAGCAGGTCTTTTATGGGTTGAGAGGACAATTGACCGTATTTTTTATATTTTTCTACTCTGAAATAAACATCTCCTTCTACAACGTATGCAAAATCCTTTTCGATTAATGTTTTTATCATGGAAATCATTTCGCCCAAAGTTTTTGTAGCTCTGGGTTCAATATCCGGTCTTAAAACGTTAAGCGCATTCATTGAATCAATAAATGATTTGTAGTATTTATCGGTAATAATAGAGGGATCAACGTTTTGTTCATCCGCTTTTTTTAAGATTTTATCATCAACGTCAGTTACGTTTCTGCAATATGTAACATCGTAATTTAAAAATTTTAAGTATCTATACAATACATCCCAAGTGATATAACATCTTGCATGCCCCAAGTGTGCTTTATCATAGACCGTAGGACCGCAAACATACATTTTTACTTTATTTTTTTCAATGGGTTCAAATTCTTCTATTGTGTTTGATAAGGTATTGTATATTTTTAACATCTTTTGCTCCGATTTGATTTTATATACATAATATTATATCAAAAAAATTGAAATTTATTGTTTTCTATATGTTTAATTATTGAAGATTGAAAGTTTTATCTAAAAATCGCTAACGACTTGTAATTATAAACTACATCTTTTTAAATTCTTCAATAGCATAGCCGAATGCTTCAACGAGTTCGGGAGAATATTTTTTATTTACGTTAGAATTAATTTCCGTAATTGCTTCTTCTACGGTGTATGCTTTTCTGTAGGGGCGATATGATATCATGGCAAAGTAGCTGTCAACAATCAAAATTATTTGAGAAATAAGAGGAATTTCATTACCTTTCTTTTGATTCGGATATCCCGTTCCGTCCCAATTTTCATGGTGTTGTTCAATAATCGGAATAATATTTGAAACGGAAGAAATGGGTTTTAATATTTCTCTTGCCGCAACTAAAGGATGCTTGTTTATTTCTTCTCTTTCCGTATTATTCAATGGCGCAGCTTTTTTCATGATTTCCTTTGGCATCATCGTGTTTCCGATATCATATAAAAGCATGGAGATTTTTAATTTATCCAAATCGGATGATGATAGGTTTAATCTTTTTGCAATCAATGTCGCAAGTTGTACCTTGCCTTTTGTGGAGCCATCTTGATAAAGAGGAAAATATGATCTTGAAATTGTATCTACGATATTGTATAAGGTTTCTTGGCTCGATATTCCGTTTTCATCCTGTTGTTTGATTTCCAATTTGGTAATCAATTCTTGAGCTAAATCTTTATTAAATGGTATTCTGTGTTTTGTTAATATATCAACAAAAGCATCTATTGCAATGTCTTGCCAAGAGGTCAGATTTTCGCAATCAGCCAGAGTCACCTGATTTCTGCCCTTTTGTTTTGATGAATACATTGCTTTATCGCACATTTCAAAGAGTTCATCAATATTGCTTGTTTGTTCGATAAAACATGAAACACCCAAAGAAGCCGTTATACCTTCATCAAGTCCTTCTATTTTGTGACTTTCGATTGAACTTCTGATACGTTCAGCCGCAATAAGACCGCCTCTTGCATCAATTCCCGGTAAGATTATAAAAAATTCTTCTCCGCCGTACCTTGAGGGAATATCGACGCTTCTTGCCGTGTTGGAAATTACTGTTGCAATAGCGGAAATTGCCTTGTCGCCCATTGAGTGACCGTATGTATCATTAATTCTTTTTAAATGGTCTAAATCCAATCCGATTAAACAGAAGGGTTGTTTTGTACGGAGTGAGCGTGTAGCTTCTCTTTGCAGAGCATCTTCAAAAAATCTTCTGTTGAATAAATTTGTAAGATGGTCTGTAACGGCTTGTTTTTTTACGGTTTCAAATAAGTTTGCTATAGTAATTGCAAGTTCAATCTGACGTGAGAATAAATTTAAAAAGCTTAATTCGTCGTCTTTTAGTTCTTTTCTTGGAGAAAAGACGGATAAAAAGCCGTAAAATTGATTTTTAACGGTAATGGGAATTATTATGATTGTTTTTACAATATTGTTTTTAACTATTTCTTCGATTTTTTCTTCATTAGCGTCTTTTATGTTTTCTTCAATAAATTCTTTTAGAGAAATAAAATAGCCTACTTCTTTATTTTGAATAGCGTATTTAATAACTCCTGTTTCGGGCGGATACAGTTTAAAATCAAAAATTCCGCTTCCGTTTAGGGCGGTCAATTGTTGTGCAAAATCGTTTTCTAAATATGTTTTCAGGGCGTAATATGTTCCTGATTCAGAGTATTGTTTTTGCGCAATAAAACTATAAATGTATCCGAATTCTCCATACAAACTCGAAACAATGGTTTCCAGTACGCTTGATAAAGGACGGGAACTGTTCATCATATCCCACACCTGTTCAAGTGTCAAAAGTGTCTGGTTGGCAAGGCGTAATTCTTCAGTACGCTGTGCAATTTCTTTTTCAAGCACGACATTTCTTTGATAAACCTCAAGAATATCCTGAGAATCCGTACTGATTTTATTTTCTACGTCTTTTAGTTTTTTTGCCGACTGCGATAGCCAATCAAATATTCCCATAGCTCTGATTATACTCTAACTACTCTCTTTTTTACAAGTTTTATTTATAAACAGCTTAATAAAATAGTTTAAATCGTTGATTAACATAAATTGTCACTATAGTATAATTTTGCTAAATCAGTAAGAAAATGGAGATATTATGTTAATAGAAGAAGTTTTAGAATTGGCAGTATCAAAAAAAGCAAGTGATATTCATATTTCAGCTAACTTGCCTCCTGTATTAAGAATAGATGGAAAATTATTCAGAACAAATTTGCCGGTTTTATCTTCCGATGACGTTGAAACAATAATTTTTCCGATACTTTCAAATGACCAAAGACGTGAACTTGAACAAAATTGGGAATTGGACTTCGGCCACAGTTTGCATGGCGTTGGACGTTTCCGTGTGAACGTGTACAGAGATAAAGGTTCGTACGCTGCTGCGTTTCGTGCAATCAATTCCACCCCGCCTAAGTTTGAGGATTTAGGGTTGCCGGAAATTGTCAGAAAAGTTGCAGAAAGACCGCGCGGTTTGATTCTTGTAACAGGCCCTACCGGTTCAGGTAAATCAACAACTTTGGCCGCTATGATAGATTATATTAATTCAACACGTGTTGAACACATTTTAACCATAGAAGACCCGATAGAATTTATCCATGCAAGTAAAAAATGCGTTGTTCACCAACGTGAATTGGGACAAGATACAAAATCAGTTGCAAATGCTCTTAAATCAGCACTTCGTGAAGACCCTGACGTTATTCTGGTCGGCGAAATGCGTGACCTTGAAACAGTACGTTTGGCATTGACGGCAGCAGAAACAGGCCACCTTGTTTTGGGTACCTTGCACACCTCCTCTGCTTCTCAAACCATTGACCGTATTGTCGATATTTTCCCCGAAGTACAACAGCAACAAGTTCGTTTACAATTATCAATAAGTTTGGTTGCTGTATTTTCACAATGTCTGCTTCCGAAATTACAACCCGACGGCAATAAAAAAGGTCGTGTAATGGCACAAGAAATCATGCTTGTAAACGGAGCAATCGCAAACCTTATTCGTGAACAAAAAACAGCACAAATTTATTCTGCTATTCAAACAGGTACAGGTTCAGGCATGCAGACTCTGGACTCTGCTTTAAAAGAATTGGTTAAGAAAAGACAAGTTGATGTTAAAGACGCTCTCGCTAAATGCCAAAGACCGGAAGAATTTAAACGTTCACTCGGTTTATCGGCTGCAAGCGGTTTTGATAGCGAAGACGAATTTTAATAAAAACTGTGCGAAGCTATTGAAACGACGAGTTTCAATAGCGTAGTCCTTAGTAAACCGCCGTTGTGAAGTGAAGTGAAACGAAACGAGCGAAGAAATCTTTGATTTCACAGGCGGATTACCTGAATCAAGTGAG
>CAMOPX010000033.1 GCA_946622415.1 uncultured bacterium | reverse complement strand
CCTTGTTACTATATATTTGTTATCGGCAAAAATATGTAATAACTTTAGGAAAAATTTAAGAAATGTAAATAAAAAATCTTATTCAGGCAGAATGTCCGTTAAAAATTCATAAATTAGATTAATATCATCCAGTATATATTTAGCACACAAATGTTTAAAGTTATTTACTGTGGAATTAAAGTCAGAATCAGGGGAAACAACGCCTATTGTTTCGATTTTTGCCATATTGGCGGCAATTATACCATCCACTCCGCAACCTAAATATCTTATACTTTTATGAGGACAAATATCTAAAATTTTTAAAATTCCATAAGGATTCGGTTTTAGCATATTTTTCGGCAAATCATCACCAAATACAAAATGATAAAAATACTTGCCGATTCCGAATTTATTAAAAGAATAATTTATTTCATCTTTTAATCTTCCCGTAAAGATTACCAAATCATATTTTTCCGTTATTTTTTCAAATGTTTCTTTCGGAATTAGCAATTTTTCCTCATCTATCAGATATTTCTTGTTTTCAATTTTGCTTGCAGGATTAAAGAAAAAGTTTTGAAAAACGCTGATTAATTCTGACATTTGTACATCGTAACCGCAGTTTTTCAACAAATGCAAAGTAACGTCCCAATCACAGCTCATTCCGCCAAGGTTTTTTAAACGCAATATTTCCGATTTATCCGCTTCTTGTCCCGTAAAATATTTAAAAGTTTCCGCAATTGCAACTACATGGGAATTTATTATATCGAATATAACGCCATCAACATCAAAAATCAGCATATCTTTAACTTTCAAAAGTTCTAAGATATATTTTACACCGCTTAATTTGGGGACACCTATTCTTAAACACGAATTAAATAAAGAATCTTCCGGAAAATTTTTTACAATGACTCCGTTTTTTTTCAATTTTTCGTAATAATATTTGCAATATTTTCCAAAATCACAAAGAATAAAATTGCTATGACTTTCGTAAGGCTTGTGCCCCAGTACTTTTAAACCTTCATGCAATTCTTCTTTTGCTTTTGAATTTAATTCTTTTATTTCATTTATCCTGTTTTTATCATCCAGAGCACTGATTGCACAATTTATTGCAGCGCTATTAACATTGTTTGGCAAAATTATTTTTTTTAAATTTTTTATTATATTTTCATTTGCTGCAATAAAAGCAATTCTTAAACCCGCAAGCGCATAATCCTTTGAAAAAGATTTTATAATTACAACATTATCGAGTTTTTTTGCTTTATCAATATAATCTTCAAAAACCGTTTCTTCGTCAAAATTTATATAAGAACAATCTGCAATAATGAGAAGATTCGGGAATTTTTGCGCTATTTGTTCAATAAACGAGGGTTTTATAATGCTTCCTGTGTATTCATCAGGCGTTGAGACATATAAAATTTTTGTTTTATCGCTTATACTTTCTATGATTTTTTCCGAATTTATAACAAATTTTTCATCATATTCGATTTTTTTAATCACAGCACCGTTAGTTTTCGCATATAAAATTAAATCAAAATATTCATAATCATAGGTCAATATTTCATCATTCATTTCTAAATATGCATCAAAACACAGCTTTAATGCATCTTGTGCACCGTTTGTTAAAAGAATGTTTTTTTTATTTAATTCATAAGTTAAAGAAAGTTTATCGATTAATTTTTCAGGATTAGGATAAAAACCAAGCTCTTCTTTCGAAATATTTTTTAGAGCACTATACGCTAAATCCGGTGCACCATAAACGTTTTCATTATTATCCAATTTTAGATGCCAAGAAATTGCATCTTCGCAAGTTTCTTTAAAATCAATTTCCTCAATAAACTTTTTAGGTTTAATCATAAAGTAATTGTACTATAAATGCTTATTATTTAAAAATATTCCCGAGCATATATAAAGAACCGCAGACAGTTTTTAAAGTTTTTATTTTTGAAATGAGTTCTATGACCTCTTTTTTTGAAGATAATTTTTTTGCTTTTTGTTTATATTTTTCGGGTAATTCATCAAATTTTAAGGCATTCGGATAATCAAATTCGTAAAAATAAAAAATATCTTCTTCATTTAAAAGAATATCAAGCATGTTTTTATAATCTTTATTTTTTAAGCATCCGAAAATAATCGTATTTTTTTCGTTTTTAAAATTTTTATCCAAATATTGCCTTAAAACCTTTATCCCTGCAGGATTGTGGGCACCATCTATCAAAAGGTTTTTTTCTTCATCGTAATCTGTTCTAAATTTCCATTTAAAATTCTTGAGCGCATTTTTAATCGTATTATCTGTTATATTTAATCCTGAATTTTTAATTGCGCAATATGCAAGAGCAAAATTTTCTTTTTGAAAATCAGCTGCAAAGTCAATATCGAGGGAAACATCTTCCGCATCTATCAATTGCGAGTTGGTTTTTTCTGCTACCTTTTTGATAACGTCATAACCTAAATTGTCTTTAGAAACAATGGTTTTAGTATTCGGCTTTATGATACCCGCTTTTTCAAGTGCGATTTTTCCTATTGTATCTCCGAGTCTTTCCGTATGGTCTAAAGAAATTGATGTTATAACACTCAAAACCGGAGTGATTAGGTTTGTTGCATCATATTTTCCGCCTAAGCCAACTTCAATTACTGCCCAGTCAACTTTTTTTATATAAAAATAGTAAAAGGCAACAACTGTCAGTAATTCAAATTCCGTCAATTCTATATTACGTTCTTTTGCATAATTATCAATATCGTTTATTAGTCTGTTGAATACGTATTCAGGGATATCAACATTATTTATTTTTATTCTTTCAGTGTAAGAAAAAAGGTGAGGAGAAGTATAAAGCCCCACTTTTATATCGGAATTTTTAAAATTTTCCGTTAACATATCATTTATCATTTTGCAGGTAGAACCTTTGCCGTTTGTGCCTGCAACATGAATAGATTTAAAAGAATTTTCGGGATGGTTTAAAAAGGATAATATCTGTTTCATCCTATTTAATCCCAAATTAATTTGAAATTTTGTATGTGAAGTTAAAATATCTTTAGCTGATTTCATTTTATTTTGTCATTGCATCATTTATCTGCTCAACAATTTTATTTGATGCATCCAGTTTTGCTAATTTATATGCGTTATAAGAAAGATTTGAAATCAATTCTTTATTTTGTATCAGGTTTTCTAATGTTTTAAACAAGGTTTCTTGGTTGCAGTCTTTATCCTCAAGCATAATTGCAGCGTTTTTTTCAACAAGACACTCGGCGTTTTTCTTTTGGTGATTTTGACTTGCATACGGATAAGGAATCAAAATAGAAGGTAAAGAACACGCACAAATTTCGGATAAACTCAAAGAACCCGCACGGGATATTACAACATCCGACGCCAAAAGCGCAAGATACATTTTATCAAAATATGGCTGCAATAATAAATTATCGGGAAGTTCTGCGTATTCATCCAAAATTATTTTTGTTACTGCATCAAAATTCTTTTTACCCGTTTGCCAAATTATTTGGAAACCTTTTTTGTTTCCGTATTCTTTTAATATCCTTAAAGACGCTTCATTAATGGTTTTCGCTCCTAAAGAGCCGCCCATAATCATGATTACAAAATCGTCTTTAAGGGACAATTCTTTTCTTGCATTAGCTTTAGAAATAGTCTTAAATTCGTGTCTGATTGGGTTTCCGTTGATTATTACATTATTATTTTTTATGTATTTTTGAGCATCGCTAAATGCCAAAGAAACGGATTTTGCCCATTTGGAAAAGAACCTTGTTACAATCCCCGGTTGAATATCGCAATCGTGTAAAACGTATGGGATATGAAGAAATACGGCACAAAATAAAATTGGCGCACAAACATATCCGCCTGTTGCAAAAACAACATTCGGGCGATATTTAAGAGCATAGAATAATGCTTTTAGAGTTGCAAAAAATAATCCGATAAGCCAAATTATCATTGAAAAAGAAAGCTTCCTCGGCATTCCTTTAACACTGTATGAAAGAAAGTTAAAGTTATTTTGCTTTGATATTTCGTATTCCAGATTTTTCCTGTTACCCAGATAAAAAATATTTTCGTTTTTTATTCCGTTATTTAAAAGCGTATTCATAATTGCACAAGCGGGATAAATATGTCCGCCTGTGCCGCCGCCTGCAACAAAATATATTTTATCTTTATTATTATTATTGAACATAATGCACTACCCTTTGTACTTTTTTCTTTGAAATGTTAATCAATACACCAATCATACACAAAGAAACGCACAAACTTGAACCGCCGTAGCTTATAAACGGCAGAGGAATCCCGGTTGCGGGAACAAACGAACTTGCAACCGCCATATTTGTGAATGCCTGAAACCAAATGGAAAATGTTATTCCGACAGCAAGTATTTTTCCGAACATATCAGGACATTTTTTTGCTATTCTAAATCCTCGATGAAGCAATATACAAAACAAACAAATCAAGAAGAAACATCCGAAAAATCCGAATTCTTCTCCGATTATTGCAAATATAAAATCTGTATGACCTTCAGGCAGCCAAGAAAGTTTTTGTTTAGAATTTCCAAAACCTACACCAAATAATCCCCCCGACGAAAAGGCAACAAGGGATTGAATAATGTTGTATCCGGCTCCCAAGGCATCCGTAAAAGGATTCCACCAAACTCTTATACGTTGCATTTGATAATCACGAATCGTTGCAGCGACCGCTAAAATTCCGGCACCGCCGGCTCCCAATATCATCTTCATAGAACCGCCCGCCACATAATACATAGCAACAGATGTCACAAGCAATAAAATTATCATTGAGAGGTTTGGCTGCTTATAAATCAACAGGAGCATAAAGGCAAAAATAAAATAAAAAGGATACTTTTTTGAATCCAATATGATACAGTTTTTTGAAAATAAAGTGGCAAAATAAAGAACTATAGCCGGTTTTGCAAGCTCGGAAGGCTGAAATTGCAAAGGCCCGATGACAAGCCAGCGTTTTGCTTCATTAACCGTAACGCCCAAAGGCGAAAACTGAACCAATAACAATGTTATAAGCACAAGAATAGTTAAAGGCGAAGCCCAAACTTTTAATCTTTTATAATCAAATTTGGAGAAAAAATAAGCTCCGAAAATTCCTATCACAAGCCATATTGATTGTTTAAGCACAAATGAAATAGGGTTTTCTCCCAAGCCTATTGCCTTAGGTGCAGAAGCTGAGAAAACTGCCATAATACCGAATACGACAATAAAAACAACCACAATCATAAGAATATTGTCGGGCGGCGTTTCAACGTATGTTGTATTTGTATGAGTACTATAATTTCTACTTCTTAGATAAGACATACTTCTTAAACACTTCTCCTCTTTGTTCGTAGCTTTCAAACATATCAAAACTTGCACAAGCAGGTGACAATAAAACCACATCGGGTTTATCAAGAGAGGCAATATCAATGGCTTCTTCTAAAGTTTTAGAATTTACCGTATTTATGTATCCGTTTTTAGATAATTCATCCCTGAATCTTTTTGTTGCTTCTCCGATTAGAATTACTTTTGAAATTTTTTCTTTTACTATTTCAATAAATTCTTTTAGAGAAGTCATTTTATCTCTTCCGCCTGCAATCAAAACGACATGTTTATCATTGAAAGAATTTATGGCAACTATGCTCGCTTCGGGGTTTGTTGCTTTAGAATCATTATAGTAATCAGTACCTTCTATTGTTCTGACAAATTCCAATCTGTGTTCTATTGGTTTAAAAGATTTAAGAGATTTTCTTATTGTTTCTGTATCTAAACCTGTTAATATCGCACATAATATTCCGCACATTGCATTTTGGACGTTATGAGGGCCGATTATTTGCATTTCATTGATGTTTATTATTTCTTGATTATTGAAAATTATTTTATCATTTTCAAGATAAATACAGTTTTCAATATTTTGTTTGTTTAAAGCAAAATAATATGTTTTCGCTTTTATTTGAGAACCCAGTTTTCTTGTATATTCATCATCATAATTTAAAATTGCAAAATCATTTTCATCCATATTTCTGAAAGGTTTTGCCTTTGCTTCAAAATAATTTTCAAGGCTTTTGTGCCACAGAATATGATCCGGTGTCAAATTTGTAAAAACAGCAACTTTGGGTTTTAAATTTTTTGTGTAGTTTAATTGGAAGGAACTCGCTTCAACAACAAAATAATCCGTATTTTTATCCAAATAATCAATCGGGGAAACACCGATATTTCCGCATGCCGGAGCGTTATATTTTTCCGATAAAATATGACTTACAAGGGCAGTTGTTGTAGTTTTTCCGTTTGTTCCCGTGATTATTATGGTTTTTTCATCCTTATTCATTTTGGATAAAAATTCAATATCCGAAAAATATTCAATATTTTTTTCATCGAGTTTTTTTATAACAGGTGCATCAACAGGAATCGAAGGAGAAAGAATACAAAAATCGGCATTATTTATAAATTCATCCGAGTGACCGCCAAATTCTATATTTATCCCTGAATTTTTTAATTTTGCGATTTCGTCATTTGATTTTTCATCTTTTTCACTAAACTCTGACAAATATACCGATGCTCCGTGGTTCATTAAATATTTTGCGGCAGCTATGCCTGTTTTTGAATAACCGAGAACCAACGCTTTTTTATTTTTAATTTCCATCTTGCGACCTTATAAATTTTATCTGACTAAATAATATACCAAAACAGCAGCCGTTGAAAATACAAATGTAATTAATGTAAAGACAACGACGATTTTATTTTCCGACCAACCGGAAAGCTCGAAATGATGATGAATAGGACTCATTTTAAAAACACGTTTTCCCGTTAATTTAAAACTTGTCACCTGAATCATAACGGATAAAGTTTCGGTTATGAAAATTATTCCGATGGGAATAAGCCATAATTCAAATTTTCCCATAATAGCAATTGTTGCAAGCAAACCGCCTAATGCAAGAGAACCCGTATCTCCCATAAAAATTTTAGCAGGCTTTTTGTTAAAATATAAAAACCCGAGGCAAGAAGCACAGGTTGCAATTGAAATAATTGCTAAATCTATGTTGTTATTTAAAAAACAAATAATAGAACAAGCGAAGAAAGCAAAAGCACAGGAAGACGAACACAATCCGTCCAATCCGTCCGTAAGATTTGTGGCATTTGATGAACCTACCATCATAAACACCGCAAAAACAGGGTAAAACCAACCCAAATCAATATTAAAATTTAAAAAAGAAATTTGAGTTTGGTGCATTGATATGATGTAATACGCAGGAAGCATTGCAACAGCAATTTGAAACAAAAGCTTCATTCTTGCAGACAATCCGAGATTTTGTTGAGCTTTTATTTTTTTATAATCATCTTCAAAACCCGTTAACGTATAGAAAATTAAGGTTATTAAAACAATCAACGCTCTGGTTGTAACACATTGAGCCATAAAAAGAGTGACTAACGATGCAATTAATATTGCGCTGATTATGAACACTCCGCCCGTTGTAGGGGTTTTCTCTTTTGAAGCATGCATTTGCGCAACCTCTTCTCTTAAATATTGAGAGCAGGATTTTTTCTTCATAAAATCCAAATACGGAACTCCGAACAATAAACATAAAACTATTGCGATGAGCCCCGCAACACTAATCATAATCATAATTTTTCACCATTATTTACATATTCGATTATTTGTTCAAATTTCATTGAACGGGAAGCCTTTAAAAGAATGGTTGTTCCCTTTTTAACGTTTTTATTAATATAGTCTGCACAATCTTTATTGTTATCAAATTCGACACATTTTAGGGTTGTGTTTCTTGCAATATGGCGTGCCAAATTTCCGACAGTCAAAAGTTCTATATTGGAATAATTTGATAAAAATTCGCCTATTTGCTTGTGATATGCTATTTCATCTTTTCCCAATTCCAACATATCGCCCAATACAAGAACAATGGGTTCTGTGTATACTGCAAGAAAAGTTTTTAAAACAGCGAGCATGGATTCGGGGTTTGCGTTATAGCTGTCATTAATAAAAGTAATGCCGTTTATTTCGGACTTTTCCCAGCGTTTTTCGATTGGTTTATATTTTTTAAGTCCGTTTTTAATATTTTGAAGAGTCACTTTGCAGTTCAAAGCCGCTTCAATAACAAGAATTGCATTAGAAACGTTGTATTCGCCGGCTTGCGAAATTTCATATTTTTCATTTTTATATACAAAACTTGTGCCTTCTTTTGTCATTTCAATATCAGATACATCTTTGAGCGATGTAAAAATTTTTCTTCCGTCATAGCAAAGATTTTCTTTTATTTGCGGACAATCCACGCCAATAAAAAGTCCATCCTTTTTCAGGTTTTTTACAATTTCGCATTTTGCTATTGCGATATTTTTTAATGTACCGAGTCTTTCAACATGAGCGGAACCGATATTTGAAATTATTCCGATATCGGGGTTTGCATAATTAGATAAAAGCTCAATTTCGCCTAAATTTCTCATGCCCATTTCCACAATCGCAACTTCCGTATCTTCCGGCATATTGAACATGGTTTCGCATAAACCTATTTCGTTATTGTGATTGAGAATAGTTTTATGAGTTTTAAATTGTTCCGAAAAAACACTGTAGAGCATTTCTTTTGTGGTTGTTTTTCCGCATGAACCCGTTATCGCAATAACAAGAGGGTTAATTTTGTTTCTTATGCGGTTTGCCAATTTTAAATATGCAATGAGTGAATTTTTAACATAAATTACAAAATCCGCTTTTTTATCAACTTTATATTTGTCTTGTGTGAAATAACCTCTGGCACCGTTTTCTATAGCTTTTGATATAAAATTATGGCCGTCAAAGTTTTCTCCCCTTAAAGGAAGATAAGTATCTCCTTTAGAAAGTTTTCTGGTGTCAGTTGAAATATTAAATAATTCCTCGGGATTTATATTCTCTTTTTTATATAAAATTTCACAATCCAAACATTCTTTTATTTCATTTAAATTAAATTGCAAAATATTTTACCTCTGATTAATTTTTTGTTTTTTATACATACAATTCTAGCAAAAAAAATATATTGAACAAGCAAAAAAGAAAAATAAGATAAAAAAGTATTAAGATACTGCCTATTTTGTGGCAATTAAAAATTTCCCAGGGGTTTTTATAAATATATGCAGATTAACAGAATTAATCAAAGTACTTTTTTACAAAATTATAATAATAGTCAATCACCCGTTCAATATAATTATCCGCAAACTTCACAGCAGACGGGAGTTTATCCTGTTTATACAAGCGTACCTTATGGGATTAATCAAAGACCCTACATAAAATTAGCGGAAAATGTTCTTCCGACGGGAGATAAATTATGCACATATAAATTAATCAACGGTCAAACCGTTACAATCGTACAAAAAGACGGCTGCCCCGTTATAAAAACAGCGTTTAAAGTAGGCTCTTTGGATGAACCCGACGGGAAAGAAGGCATGAGCCATTTTATTGAACATTCTGTTTTCCATGAAAGTGAAAAATATAAAGATATTGAACAAGCAATAAAAGATATCGGCGCAATAAGCAACGCCGCTACAAGCACATATTATACAAACTACTATTTAAAACTTCCCGATGATGATAAAGAAAGATTAAAGCAAAAACTGAACTAAAAATAGGTCTTCTTGAAGATTGGGAAGATGAATCTTCAATTTCTGATAATGTATTGTATGAATGTATAAAACCTTACGGTTTAGCAGGATTACAAAATAACAATGAAATCATAGATTCAATAACAGCAGATGATATTTTAACAGCCGCAAAATATATGTTTCAAAATGAACCCGATTATTTGATTGAAGCGGATTCGGATACTATTAACAAAAATATGGAATATTTTAACAGTTTAGGTAAAACAGTTAAAAATTAATCAAATCCTCAGATTTTATATGCACTCTTATTTTTAATAAAAAAATTAACATTAAATTTTGTAACAATATAAATAAAATTTTATGCGCAAATAAAAATATTTATGCGCTTTTATACTGATATATCCCCACAAAATAAAGAAAATAAAACAAATTATGTATTTTATTAATATTTTTGGATTTGTGAGTATTTAGATATATAATATTGAAAGAAACATTAAATTCCAAGATTCGATTAAATGAAACTTAAATATATAAAAGCAATAATTATATGCGTGTTTATATCAGTATTAACAGGACAATGTGGTTTAGCATACGACCAGATTGCACCTTCTGACGCAAATAAAGTTGACATAAATACCTTCAAAAAAATAAAAGAAGTTAAAACAATTTTTACCAAGAAAAAAGAACAAAAAGTTCAAGAGCAAGAAGCTAAAACGCAAGAAACCGAAGAACAAATAATCGAGGAGCAGGAAAGAAAAGGATTAAGAATCAAAAAATCGGAAAGCAACGAACCCCTGTCCGAGTTTGATGATGAAGAAACAGAAGTATTTTCCTCAAAAAAAGAAGATTTAACAAAATATCAAAAACCAAAAACAAACAAAAAGAGATTTAATTTCTTCAAAAAGAAAAATAAACCCCAAAAAACAAAAGAAACAACCGAAGAAACATTTCAACAGGAAGAAATAAAAGACGATTTTGTTATAGAAGACGATAGAACCTATATTAACGATACGGATTTGGTTTACATTCAAGAAGTTGAAATATACGGAAACAACCTTCTTGACGTAAATTATATCAAACAACAGCTCTCCTCTAAAGAAGGAGAACAATACGTCCGCTCACAAGTATCTAATGACCTTAGAAAATTATATTCAACAGGTTATTTTACACAAAACATAAGAGCACTTCCAATCAAAATTGACGATAATAACGTTAAATTAAGAATTATTCTTGAAGAAAATCCGCCGATTGCAGGCTTTAATGTAGTCGGAGTAAAAAGCATCAAGAAAAGCGAAATAATGGATATATTGAATGAATACAAGGGATTGCCCCAAAATATTCTCAATATTAATAAGGCAATGGAAGAAATTCAAGAATTATATTCCACTAAAGGCTACATCTTGGCAAGAGTTTCCAAAGTTGTTGATGACCCCGACGGGTACGTTAATTTGCTGATTGATGAAGGTGTCATCGGGGATATTATTGTTGACGGAAACAATAAAACAAGAGATTTTATCGTAAAAAGAAACATATTCTTACAACCCGGTTCCGTATATAACGAAAACACAATGCGTTCCGACATATTAAGATTAATGGGAACATCAGCATTTAAAGATGTACAAAGAGAATTAAAACGTGACGAACAAACAGGTCTTTATGATGTTTATATCGCTTTAGAAGAACAAAGAACAGGTAAGATTTCACTCGGTGTCGGCATAGATTCGGCTTCAGGTTTCTTTGGTTCGGTCGGATTCGGCGAAAACAACTTCAGAGGTTTAGGACAAAAATTAAACTTGAATTTACTTGCAGGTACAGGTATCTTAATGAACGATAGCTCAGTTATTAAAAAAGCAAATCTGCAAGGTGAATTAAGCTTCTTAGAACCAATGTTTAAACGCGAAAATCAATCCTTGATGATTAGAGGTTTCGGACGTTATTACGGAAGTTATCAAGTTCCTTTGGCTATTGAAAAACGCTTCGGCGGAGAAATTAATATTGCACGTCAATTTATTTCATACAAGAATTTATCAGGTTCAATCGGCTTCGGTGTAGAAAGTGTTGACTTATCCGAAGGCGATTACAAAGAATCAAAGAGAAGATACAGAATTGCAAATATGGACTTTTCTCAAAGAGAAAAAGAGCTTGACGGCGGTTTTTATGTAAAAGTTACACCTGCTCTTGTATATGATACAAGGGATAGTTCTATAAATGCCCGCAGAGGTACACTTGCCAGACTTACATTTGAAGAAAATCTTGCGCTATCGGGAAAAACCTTCGGAAAATTACACGGTATGGTTCGCAAATTTGTACCGATTGGCAAAAAATCTTCAATTGTATTTACGGGAAAAGCCGGCGGAAAAATCCATGGCTCTATGCCTGATTTTGCAGGATATTCACTCGGCGGACCATACACAATAAGAGGCTTCAATATTGCGGAAGTTGGTGTAGGCGACGGATATATGCTGGCTAGCGCCGAATATCGTGTGCCGATTCCGTTTATCGACCGTTTAACTTCAAATTCTTTCTTAAACAATTTAAGATTAGCAGCCTTTGTTGATGCGGGTACATTATTCAACCGCTCTATCGGTTCACGTGTTTATGATAAACCCGGTTATGCAATTTCAGCCGGTGTCGGTTTGAGAATATTTATCCCCGGCTTAGGACCAATAAACTTGGATTACGGTATTCCGCTCACAAATACGAAAGGTGTACATCGTTCTTCAGGCTTCTTTACCTTTGGTATGGGCGAAATGTACTAAAGATAAATTTTATCTTATTGGCTCGTTATATAGCTAATTACATTTTTAAAAATATTGATTATATTTTTAATATGTTAGAATACTTTAAAAATATAGCAAACAACAATTCCTGTTCAACAGGTGCCGTTTGTTCGATTCATCCGAGCGTTCAATCTTTATTTGAATTAATTTTAAGAGAAATTTCTCAAACATCCTTTTATGCCGTAAAATTGAAAGAATACGGCTATGAAAATAAATCGGCATACGATTTTTTGGTTGAAATATTATCCGTATTTATGATAAATGCAAGCTTTAATCATAAAAAATATTTTTCACTTGTTTTGAAGTTGGATTCATTGAGAAAATCCGCAAAAGATAAATATTTAGATTACTGTAAAAACAATAATATACCCTATGAAACAATAGACAACAATTTTGAAATAAATGAAAATACAACGCTTTCAGAATTAATTGAATATAGCGAAAAATGTAATTTAACAAAAAATAAAGTCTTAAACAGGGAAAAACAAAGACTTTTTGAACTTGTTACTTTAATGGTTAGACTCTCATCAATTAATGTTGTGAAAATAAAAAAGCTTGAATACGACGATTCTTATGATTTTGAGATTTTAAAATTCTTTTCCGTTACAAATAATTATTCAATTTCAAAAGATAAAATCAAAAAAAGAATACTCGAATTTTCTTCCCTTGCGCTGAAAATCAAAAGGCAACTCTACGAATTGCAAAAGAAAAAATTTAATCAAAAAGAAACAACTTTGGTTAATTTATCGCTGGATGAAGGTTATAATATTCTTGTTTCCGGAGATGATTTTGATGAATTGGACAGAGTATTAAATGCAGTTGAAAATTACGAAAATAATGAAGAAATTAATGTCTATACAAACGGTTCATTATTTTTGGCAAATTTGTATCCTTATTTTAAAAACAATAAATTTTTAAAAGGACATTTTGGAAGCGAAAATTCGGAATTTGATTTTTCAAATTTCAACGGCTCTATATTAATTACCCAAAACTTTGTCCAAAAAATCGACAGCTTATACAGGGGAGAAATTTTTTCCAAAAAACTAATTTCGTTTACGAAAGTTTGTGATATAGAAAATGATGACTATTTGCCTTTAATAAAAGCCTGTTTTAATTTTAATAAAACTGAAAAAACCGAAGATAAAAAGGTTCTGATTAATTATGATAAAAACAAATTGAATAATTTAGACAACAGAGAAACCGTTTTTATCATCGGAAGATTAAACAACGAAATTCAAAAAAATAAAAACTATAATAAAAATATAGTATTCTTAAATTCCGCAATAGAAGGGGAGATTCTCCTTGATAATATTGATATCTTAAAAGAAAAATCAACAAAAATTACGGCATTTTTCTCGGAATGCAACCTTTCCAATTTAGATTTAATGTTTACTTTATTAAATCAGGATTTTAAATTCTACTTTGTAAATTGTTCAAATACCCTGATTAATCCTTATGTAACAGAAGCTTTAAAGGAAGATTTTAGTGTAAAAATTATCTGATGATACTTTTATGCAAGCGTGAAAATTCAACTGTACTCAACAAATTGTAATTTTGCATTTGTGCATGGATTTGTTGATTGTGCGCTATTGTATCGGAAAGTTTTTTATATTCCGCTTTCATTGATTTTATTTGTTTGATTTTTTCAAGCAGAGATTTCTTTTGATTTAATCTTTCTATTTCGCTATCTATATCGATATCGCCTACTTCTTTTGAAATTTCGAGTAATCTTCGATACAAAATATCATGTTGTTCTTCAGCTTCATATATGCCGGCGAGCCTACTTGAATATTCATCCATATCAGCATAAAGTTTTTGCATTCTTTCAATATTTTCAAAATAAATAACGGATTCCTTTTTAGATAGAACTCTTATTCTTTCGCGCAGAGAGGCAATTCCGATATCAAAAATTTCATACATTGCACCGGGCCAATTTTCGGCACGTTTTCGTTCTGTCTTAATACGTTCTCCTTGAGCTAAAAGTTCAATATCCCTTTTATATTCATCATAATCCGCAGTGTCAGACACATCAAACCCTTTGGCAAGAATTTTTTTGTTTTGTTCTTTCAATTCGGAGAATTTATCAGAAGCTTGAATATTACTTTGTAAAACACCTGTTTTACTGCCTATAACGCGTCTGCATTTTTGAATTTCACTCATTATTCCGCTTTTTTCACTTTGTTTTACGGATAACATGGAAATTTGAGCTTCTATATCGGAAATAGAAGGTATTTGTTCGGCTATAGCCTTTTTTTCGGTTTTTAATTTTTTGATATCATCGCAAAGTTTTTTCTTTTCTTCTTGATGTTTTCTTATGCGCATTTTTATACTATGCGCCCTGAAGGCATCTTTATCTGATTTGTTAGCCGTTTTTCTAAAGAAAGGAATAACAATATGTGAGGTTTTGCTCTGTGCTTTTTCGAGTTTCTGCAATTCTTCCTCTAGTTTGTTTTTTTTGTCCGTTGACTCGCTGATTTTGCGTGAAAGAGATTCATATTGAGTATAAAGTCCGTATTCTTCGGTATCTTCTATTTCAGAAATTTCGACATACAAATTATCTCTTTTTATTATCATTTTTTCAATAATTTGTTCCAATTCTCTTATTTTTTTTCTCTTTTCTGCAGGAGTTTGAGCAACTATTTTAGGAGCTTTTGATTCGGTTAATTGCAATTTTATTTGACCATTGCTTAAGTTTTCAATTTTTTCAATTGCAGCAGGAATATATTTTTGATATTCAAAATCCAAAGCACCTTTATCGATTGCCTCTTGCACTTCTGAAAGATATTCTTGCGCATTTTTTTGAAAATCGGGAATATTTTGTATCCAATCACAAAAATCAAGGTTTCCTCTCATATTGTTGCAGTATCCGCAATCGGCAATATAATTAGAAAGCATATTTTCTCCGCCTTTAGATTTAGGTTGAATATGGTCGGTTGTGGGAATAGCTTGTATGACCAAACTTTTTGCCGCATCTTCAGAATTTGAAATTTTATTTCCGTATTTAATAAAGAAAGCATGCACTTTACTCTTTGAATTTGGCATATCTTGCACTATTTGATTTACTTCCTCTTTTTCCGTCTCATCTGAAAAAGAACCAACAGCTGCGCTGATGAATGCTTTACGTGCAAATTGTGTTTCGCTTAATCCGTATATTTGTTTTGAGTATTCTTCTATTAAACTTTTCAATTTTTCTTTGTGTTCATCATCCGTTGCATGAGACAGAGCATACTCTTCGAATTTTCTCATAACATCAAGCTGCATTGGTATAAGCTCTTGTATGGATTTTTGCTTCTGAATTTGGAACAAACCGTACAAGTCTTCATTTGGATTTTCTTTTGCAAGAAGTTTGATTATATCAACGGCAGCTTGGCTTACAGGTCTATATATGCTCGTTTTTTGGGATAATTTTTTATTTGTAAAAACATAATCATCTTCATATTTTTCTAATGCCTGTATAAGTTCTTCTCCTTTTTTTGGAGCTACATCCTTAACAAAGCTGTTTATTTGTTTATCGCTAAGCATTAATTTGCCGCAAACAGGACATTTTAGATTTTCAATCCTTTTAACTTTAAAGTTATCAGTTGAACAATATTTTACGCCAAAAGAAATTTTAACAGTATCATTTTGAGGATATCCCCATAAAATCGGAATGCTTTGAAACATCCTTTGATAAGTTATCTTTTTGTCATTTGTGCTTTTAAAAAGACTGCTATAATGATTTTTTACGGATTGAATTTGCATATTTATTTTATTTCTGTTATTTTTTTCCAAAGTGCATCTGTATATGCCCTATAGGTTTCTGTTTCAGAGTCATCCTTTACGTTTCCCATAATTGTATCACAATATTCTCTAAATTTAGATTTAAAATCGGGAATAACTTTTATCCATTCGTCAAAAGGTGTTTTTCCTCTTTTGTCACAGCATTTTGCGCAAACTTTGACATAGTTTTTAATGCCTTCCAATTCAAAATCATCTTCCTGATTTATTT
>CAMOPX010000032.1 GCA_946622415.1 uncultured bacterium | reverse complement strand
GCTTTGCTCAACGCAAACCCGTTCGGGCTTCACACACCCGATGCCCTCATCTGCGCTCATTAAGTGCTATCGCACTAAATTCGCTTGATTCGGGGTTGCTACCATACGTAGCAGAGGACTTCGCCACCGAGTTTATTAGTGCGGGCAGCTTTTTCGGTCATTAAACCTTTAGAAGTTGAAATAACTGCTATACCCATACCGTCAAAAACTCTCGGCATATTTTTGGCTTTTGAATAAACTCTCAAGCCGGGTTTAGATACTCTTTGGATACCTGTGATAACACTTTGTCCGTTTTCGTATCTTAAAGTTACATTGATGTTTTTGAAGCCGTCGTTTTCTTCAACAACATAACCTTCGATGTAACCTTCGTCTTTTAAGACTTTAACCAATTCTTCTTTTAATTTTGAAGCCGGCATTGAAACTGTTTCGTGTTTAGCTAATTTAGCATTTCTGATTCTTGTCAATGCATCAGCAATAGGATCATTGATTGTCATTATTTAGTTTTCCTTTCTACTTGCAGAGATTTTCACCCTGTAGTTTAGCTACGCTTAAAATAAAGCATATTAATATTAAATTAAACATGATTTCCATGCAACAGTTATTTCTTGCTTTTGCCTTTTTGTTACAAAATGTGAAGTATAATTAAATCGCACTCAAATCGGGCAGCTTTAATATTGCTCTCAATTTATCTATATATTCTTGTTTAAAGTAATAAAAAACCGGATTTTCCATTGCATATTTGATAACTGCTCCCGCCTTTTCGTAAAAGCCTTTCTTTTGAAGAGATTTTAATTCTTCAGGAGAAAATATTTCAGAACAAATCTCATTAATTTCATTTTCTCCATACAAAGCAGCACTTATGTTTCTTATATCTTTTTGAAAATCAATGTTATTTAAAAGACTATTCTGTTCCAAGGGACTTATAAATTCAATATGAGAATCTTTAGAATCGTTACCCTTATATTTTCCGTTCATATCATAGCAAAAATTACCGTTATTGTCTTTATATTTTCTTAAATAGTGTTTTTCGTTATTTCCGCCCTCATTTTCTATTTTATAACCCAATCTGAATACCCACTTATCCGCAGTTGTTGCACCGTTTAAATCACTTAAATCGGTAGAGTGGATTCTCATTTCCCAGTGTTTACCTTCCTTATCTTTCCATTCTGCAGATATTGAATAGAGAATATTAGATTTATCCGTTTTTATTGCATAAGGATTGATTGAAAGAATTGCATCTTCGGGAAACATCCGAAGCAGATTTTTTGCATTGAATTGATTTTGTTTATCCAGCGTTTCAATAAGTCTCAGATAATGTTCCTCTGTTTCTTTTGTTGTTTTATTATTTCCTGTGTATGTTCTTATATCATCTTCTTTTACTGTTGAATCAACTGGAATTATGCCTTCTAAACCTTTTGAAATTATACATCCGCCATCATTATCCGTTATATCAAATACAAATTCCCGAATTGCTCTTGTTAAAATTTGCGCTTGTTTTTCGGGAAGAAGATTTGAATGCGTTTTCATTTCTTGTTGTGTTTTTTCTTCATCAATTATGCTTAACGGCGCAACGTATGCGATTGCACCTTTATATGCAACAAATTTATCCTCGGAATTTGTATCTTTAACTATTAAAACAGGCTGATTATTTACGGTTGTTTTTTGTAATTCAAGTACAAATTGAGAATTATTATGTTCAAGAAAGCCTTTTCTATTCAATTTTGAATGGAGCTCTAAATCTTGAATATCACGAACTTTGACCCTGTGTTCATCAAATTCTATCGGCGGATTCAAGCAGAGTTTTATTGCATTTTGAATAGTGTCATGGGTTTCTTTATTTTCGCCCGTTTGTATTAAGTACCATATATTGTCGGGAAGTTGTTCAAGCATTTCGGGGGTGAGAGAAGTAATCCCCGCTTCTGCTAAGTAATATGCTGTATGAGAAGTAATATCCTGTTCAATTAAATTTAAATATATTTTTCTTTGTTGAGTGTTTAATCGTGCATAATCTATTGCAGTTAATTCATCATACCCTTTTTCCATTGCTTCATTAAAGCCTTTTCTTTGTTCAGAGGTTAATTTTGCATAGCTTATTGCACCATACCCCTTTTCCATTGCTTCGATATATGCTTTTCTTTGTTCAGAGGTTAATTTTGCATAGTCTATTGCACTAAATTCATCATACCCCTTTTCCATTGCTTCGATATATGCTTTTCTTTGTTCAGAGGTTAATTTTGCATAGTCTATTGCACTAAATTCATCATACCCCTTTCCCATTGCTTTGATATAAGCTTTTCTTTGTTCAGGATTTAATTTTGCATAGTTTATTGCACCATACCCCTTTCCCTTTGCTTTGATATATGCTTTTCTTTGTTCAGGATTTAATTTTGCATAGTTTATTGCAATTGATTTATTATACCCTTTTTCAATTGCTTCATCACAGGCTTTTCTTTGTTCAGAATTTAATTTTGCATAGCTTATTGCACTAAATATATTATGCCCTTTTTCCATTGCTTTGATATAGGCTTTTCTTTGTTCAGGATTTAATTTTGCATAGTCTATTGCGGCATATTCGCCACATCCCTTTCCCATTGCTTCATCAAAAGCTTTTCTTTGTTCGGGGGTTAATTCTGTATAGCAAATTCTAATGAACCAAATTCTATACCCCTTTTCTATTATTTCACCATAGACTTTTCTTTGTTCAGGATTTAATTTTGCGTATGCTTGGGCTTCTAAAGAATTAAATCCATATTTAACTATACCTTCATAAAATAATTCTTCAAACTGTATTTGTTCATCCGTCTTATTTTCTTTTACTGCATTCAATACATATTGCGGGCGTAAGTTGTGTGTTTTTCCCGTTCCTCTTACTGATTTATCTTTTAAATCCACAATTCTGTTTCTCAATTGCGCATATCTTTTTAATTGTTCATCATTAAAATTTTCTTTTATACAAAAAATCGCTTCATCTGCGGGTATTTGCCATTCTTTTTCTTCTTCGTTATCGTCAATATATTTGATGGAATTTGATACTATTGTTGCATATTGTTCTATCCGTTCATCTTCTAATTTTGCTTTTGCACAGAGTGCAATTTGCATCGGACTGAGATTAGGATAATTTCCTGCAATTGACCTATATTGTCCTACTTGTTTGTTTGTCAGACCCAATACCGAACAAGCATATTTTCCTTCTTCATCAAGGTTTTTGAGAACTTTATCACTCGCCATACCGAATGAAATCGGATTGCTGATAGCATAATCTGAACTTCTTTCAAATGTATCGCAGTATGTTGTTTTTAAATTTAAAAGGGGTGATGTTTTATTGAGAAAATCAATTGGCTTAAATGCCAATGTTTTAATACTATTAATCAGCATTGATAGTTTACCTTTACTTTATATATTTTTAAAAATTGTGAAAGAAAATATTGCTTGAAAAAGCAAAACCGGTATTAATATATTTACATTTCTTAATTTTTAAATCTAATTAAACAAAGCTGATTTTATCCAGCATATTCTTAACGCAAATTTTTGAATTTAATTTTTCTCTGACGATTATATAGGCTTTTTGGGTTATATTTTCGTATTCCTGTTTGTTATTTAAATAGTATTCGATTTTTTTTGCCAATTCATCGGTATTTTTGTATGTCGGAATAATGTTGTTAAATATATCGAGTTCATCTCTTTTATCTGAAATAATCAGTCTTTTACAGGCAAGAACCTGTATTGTTCTGTAGTTTAAAGAAGAAATCCCTTGAGCGTTGATATTATAAACAATTTTTGAATTATTGATGACCCCTGCCATATCTGATTCGTTATCAATAAAACCTTTGTAGCTTCTTTTGATTATGTTTTCTTCTTCCTTATTTTTACATCTTGAAAGTGCGTCTTTATAGTGCTTTTCTATTGCATACCATTCAAAAGAAAAACTTGTTAATTTTTTATTTAATTCAATAAAAGTATTTAGCCTTAAATCCGTATCAAATCTGCCCATAAAAAGAATATCGTTTTTTGGTTCTTTGTAATCATAATAAATATCGCAATTGACAAAATGCGGCTGATAAAAAAGATTCTTTATCTCGGATTCTTTTTTGCACAATTCTCTATCCCAATAAAATACAAACATATCATCGCATTTAAGATATTTTTTGTATTCAAAATACCCCACACCCGCCGTTGATTTATTAATATCATCAGAAAAATATGCAATACAAGGGGTTTTTATTTCATAATCAACTTTTAATTTTATGGGAGAAAAATCGTACCCTATAATAAAATCGTATTTATTGTTTAAAAAATCCGAAAAGTTCTCGTTTTTTAATTCATCATAAATAAAAATTTCAAAACCGTTTTCTCTAAACCCATCGATAATGCTTGAAGTTGTTAGTCTTCCGCCAATGCTAATCGGCATAATTGCAAGAATTTTTTTCATGCGCTCACGGTTACTTTCTTTAAAACTTCAAATATCTTTGTTTTTTTGTTTGTTAAAGTATCAATGTATTTCTTCATGAATAAAAAGCATTTTTGAACAACAACTTCGTTTACGAGTTCATCATATTTTGTATTTTCAAATTTAGTTAATTCCGATAAGAACATTTTTATTTTTGTATTTAATTTTATATTTGTATAATCGTACTTTTCTTTTGCGCAATTTTCACATAACATTCCGTGGGAAGTTGTATAAATTGCATCTTGTTCGATTTTTTTCTGGCACATTGAACAATATTCAAAATCAAGCCCCCAGCCTAAAATATTCATTATATTAATCTGAAATTTCAGAGCATTAAGTATAACTTCTTTTTTATCTTTTGAAGAAGCAATTTTTTCATAAGTGTTAAAAATTAAGTTATAAATTTCTTCAAAGTTTTCACTTTGGCTATCTGCATTTGAACAAAAGCTGTTTACGAGCTCCCCTATATACATGGAATATGACATTTTATCCAAATCCGATCGAATTTTTGAAAAAGTGTTCAGGCTCTGTGCTTGAGCTATTGTATCCAGATTTTTTCCTTCGTTTAGCATAATATCGTTTGCGACAAACATCTGTATTCTTGCGCCGAGTTTTGATTTCGGACGTTTTGCACCTTTTGCTATTGCGTGGAGAAGTCCTTTTGTTTTTGAAAACATTACAACAATACTATCGTTATCGTTTAAAGGATAGTTTTTTAAGTTTATTGCTTGTGTAACGTAGTTTTTTTTCATATGGCTTTAATATACGGATTTTAAAAATTCTTCCATTACGCTGATTTCAATATTTACTTTTATATCTTTATCAATATTCAAAAAGGCATTTTTGTATGTTTCTTTTGAATTTATGTCTTTATCGCAGATGTAGATATTTTTTACGTTTTTATTTAAAGCTAAAGCACTTTTCATCATATCAAGCATACTGCTTTCCGCTGCAGAAGGATATAAAATAAGCCATGTGTCTGAATTTGCCATATTTATAATTGAATTGTTGTAAAAATTCAAATTCATTTTTGTTTCAATGCAGGAAATATTAGGCAGCATCGGGTTTTTGCATCTCGGACACTGAATTACATACGGATTAATATTGTCTTTTAAATCTATGTATTCTTCTTTGCATTGAGTGCATTTAAATACATTAGTCAAACCAAACAGAGGAACTATGTTTATTTTTTCTTCCGTTGAATTGAATTTGTATGGTATTTTTATGCTTTCAATTAATCCTACTAAGTTTGCATTCGTTGAATTTGTTATGAGATTGATTTTTATGTTTCTGTTTTGTATTTGTTCTAAAATGCTCGCTAATTCCGCAACGTTGGCATTTGATTGAGTATTGATTTCCGAGATAAGCTTTATTAATTCCGAGAAATCTGTTTTTTCGTTTTGCAATTTGGAAACAAGTTCTGTGTATCTTTTAATATTTTTGTTTTTATCCTCGGAATTGTTTTGAGCATAGAAGATTGTAATTGTTTGTGTTTTGTTTTCTTGAGGTATAGTTTGATTCGGAGTTTGATTTTCCGTATAATCAACTTTGTTCTCAGTATCTTCTGTATTTTCTGTTTGAATAGGATTTTGTGTTTCTGAAGAAGAAAATTGTTCAAATGCTTCTTCGGATTTTACTTCTTCTTTTTGGGTTTGATAGTTTGTTTCATTATTTAAAACACTCGTTTTTTCTGCCGAAAATACGTCAAATGCAGAAAGCTTTTCCTCGTTTTCTTTTGTGTTTTCTTGAACAGTTTCATTATGTTGAGTGTATTCAAGTGATGTCAAAGGTGAAATTCTACTGTGGTTCATATTTTCATACGGTGATGTCATACCATAGGATGCACTGCTGCTGTTTGATAAGATATCCTCTAAAGTCGGAATCAGGATATCCTTGATTTCTACGGGTGCATTGGAATTATTTGCGTTATATAAAATGTCTTTTAATAAATCAATATATTCAAACTCAAAACCGCTGTGATATTTTTCATGCAGTTTGTATGCACCGTCCCTTAAAAGTTTGAAGTCACCTTTTTTCAGTGCTACTTCCAATCTTTTTAGTGTCATTATTTCTGTTTCCGGAAATGGCGCCATTATTATTCTCCCCTTTTATTTTTTTACAGTATGGATTCGGTTAGAGCGGTATTATCTCTGTACATACCCCTTAACATTTGTTCCATTTCTACTCTTTCAAGACTGTATTCCATAGCTGTTTCTTTTGTAATCATTCCTTTTTGATACAATGAAAACAGTGCCATATTCATTGTAGTGATGTTCGGCTGTCTGCTTTTTTTCATTAAATTTGTAATATCATAAAGTTTGCCTTCTTTTACATAATCAATTACGGTTGATGTGAAGGTTAAAATTTCTATTGCAGGTGTAAGGTTTCCGTCATTTGTTGTCGGAACAAGTTGTTGGTGAATTACACCTCTAATGCAGGCTGAAAGCCTTTTCATAAATTGGTCTTGTGCGGAATCTTCAATAAAACCTTTTAAACGGTTGATTGAAGCAACTGTTCCGTTTGTGTGAACGGTTGCAAAAACAAGGTGCCCTGTTTCTGATGCTTCAACCGCACTAACAAGTGTTTCTTTATCCCTGATTTCGCCGACCAGAATAACATCGGGGTCTTGTCTTAATGCATATTTAATACCTGATTTAAAATCTTCAACATCAAGCCCCAAGCTTCTTTGTGTGATTACTGATTTCTTATCTTCATATACAAATTCAACAGGGTCTTCTATTGTAACTATGTGGTATTTATATCTTTGGTTAATTAATTCCAATAATGCGGCAAGCGTCGTAGATTTACCGGAACCTGTGGCACCTGAAACAAGAACAATACCGTTATTGCAATTTGTAAAATCTTCTAAACATGGGGGCAGGCTTAAATCCTTCAGGTTTTTAATTGTAAAAGGAATACTTCTGAAGGTGAATTTACCGCCGTTTAAATCTTTTGCATAGTTAATTCTGTATCTTGATACACCGTCTAAAACATAAAGATAGTCAATATCTTTTGCATTCATCATTGTTTTTTTAAATTCATCAGGCAGCGTCTTTTCGAGTACTGCCTTGATATCAGCGGGTTCAATCGGATCCGCTGCAATTTTAAACATATCACCCTTGATTCTTAGGGCGGGTACTTTTCCGCAATTCAAGTGTATGTCCGAAGCTCCAGCTTTCTGAGCTTTTGCCAAAAATTCATCAATATTAAAAGCCAATTTTATAAACTCCTATATATGAATATAATATAATTAAATGTTAAAATAGGCAATTAATTCATAAAATTGATTTTTTATAATTTTGTTCGGTTTGTTTGACTGTAAAGAAAATTTATTTATAGTATTTGTCTGCTTTTTTTAAAAAGAAAATGGATATTAAATTAAATAAAATCTTAATAATAAATAAACTACTGTTTTTCTTCGTTTTTCTTTTTATTTATTTCTTCTAAGATTTTCTTTGCAACTTCATATTTATGCTTCAAAATTTTACTTAATTTTTCTTCAAATTCTTCCTTCATTTGATTTTGCACGTCTTCGATTTTTCCTACCATTTCAACAAGTTCAATATGTTGAGCGGTTTTATAGTTCATATTTTTTTGGATTTTTTCGATTTTTTCTTCAGCTTTTGTGAAAATCAAAAACAAATTATCTATTTCTTCTTTTGAAAGACGATAGTGTTCGAGCCTTTCTCTTAATGCTGCTTTATGTTCTTCTCTTACGAGTTGAACTTCTTTGCTTAAATTTTCGTCCAAATTTACTTCAGGTTTTTTTAAAAAATCGAATAAGCCCATATTTACCTTCTTTTTACAGTTTAAATTCGCAAACTTCATCAATTGTATATTTGCATAAATACAACAATATCAACTCTCTGCCGAGCAAATAGAAGGGAAGCGCGTTTCCGTAGGCAATAGATGCTCTTTTTGTGCAGAGTGCAACAATTTCATTTAATTCTTCGGGTGTCATTCCGATTGCATTATAGTGATATGTCGGAGAAAACTCGGCTTCTTGGTATGTTTCTCCCACAACTCCATATTTTTCGGGTGCTTCTCTTAATTTTGTATGTTTTCCCATAGTAAAGATACTTTTTGCATATGTGTTTATAACATCGGTATTATTGCAAATTAAATCTATGGTTTGCATAGCATCCTCTTTTGTTTCTGCGGGGAAGCCGAAAAATATAAAACAGAAATTATAAATCCCTGAATCTCTTGCATCTTTTAAGATATTAAGTCTGTTATCAATATCTATACCTTTATTTATAAGCTCCATTATTTTTCTGGAACCTGATTCAAGACCCCAGAGAACCATCTTTAATCCTGCTTTTTGGGCAATTTCAAAAACATCTTTTGTAAAGGCACTTTCTAATCTTGCATCACAGAAGAAATTTATTTTAAGGTCGTTTTTAATTATCGCTTCAGACATCTCTTTCATATAAGAGGGGCTTATTGCTTCATCTATAAGTTCAAATTTATCTATATTGTATTTTTCTTTGAACATTTTAAATTGAGCAATTAATTTATCAATAGAACGAATATTATAATTCATTCCGAAATCGTGGTCGCAAAAACTGCATTTTCTCCAATAGCAGCCTCTGGATGCTTGAAACGGCATAACAATTTCGGGTGTGAAATATAAATCTAAATTGTAATCATCCAAACTCGGCGGCTTCATTTCGTTTAAACATAAAGGTATTGCCGTTTTGTTTTGAAGTACTTTTCCGTCTTTTAAATACATCAGATTATGCACTTTTTCAATCGGTAATTCGCCTGCAATAAATTTCATATGTTCAACAATCGGAATTTCGCCTTCTTCTACGATTAGGGAATCACAGAATTTTTCAAAAATTTCAGGATACTTTTGCACGCTGTCTGCTACTCTGCCAAAATGGTTTCCGCCGATATAGATATGTGCTTTTGTATTTTGTTTTAGCATGTGCGCAAGGGTTAATCCGGCTACAATCTGGCTTGATGAATTTATTGAAATACCTATGCTATTCGCATTTTTTGATAAAATTTTATCAAGTTTTGTTTTAAAAAATTCTATAAATGGGTTTGTTTCTTCATCAAAAACATAATATTTTATTGTTTCCCAATCGAGCTTTAATAATTTGTTGTAATATGATGAAAACCCTATTTTGGTCGGATAATATTGCAGAGAATAAATTTCAAGAGCGGTATTTATCGTATTAACCGCCTGATTAAATAAATGCGGATTGTAGAAAAGTTCTTTTGATTTAAAAACTTTAACAGCCTGCTCAACCAATAAAGAAGCGGAAAAAATATCCTTTTCTCTGGTTTGCAAATATCCGTTAATTGTGGAAGCTCTTAAAATTTTATTTTGAAGTTTAAAAGGATAATCTTCAAATTTTTTATTTAAAACAAAATCTTTTTTAATCTCTTCTTTTAATTTCGGCAGAAGTTCTTTTGCTCTTTCGATTGATTTTTTAATACAATCGGAGGTCAATATTTCATTATAATATTCTATGTTTAAATCCATTGCCTCCGCCTGATAAGGAGTATCTTTAAATTGCCCCACAAGAGTGGGTAAAGAATAGTGTGGTCCAATGGGCATCCATTGAGGCGGAAATATTAACAATGTTTTCATTTATTATTAAGCCAATACTTTTTCTTTGTTTTCTGTATTTTTGTTTTTATAAAACGGGTTGTTTGCGTGTTCTGATTTAAATCTAATGTGTGCTTGAGCACGCGCGTGTTTCAGTGTATCCGTATCATATTCGGCTGCCATTTCCGAATATACTTGCCATTCTTTGTCATTCAAATCGGCATCCGAAACGTAACCGTTATTTTTGCTTTGAACTTTTTTGATTTTTTCTATCAAATATCTATAATAGTCGTTTATTGCTTGATTGTCAATGCTTTCAGAATTTTTATATGTTTCTTTGTTTTTTGTATTTTCTTTTTCTTTCTTATTATCAAAGATATCCGTATCGGATTTATTAAAATCTCTGTCGGTTTCTTTTATCTTTTTCGTTGTTGAAGCTAAGTTTTCTTGATTTTTGTATTCTGCTTTGTATCCGCTGGCTGAATCGTATCCGCCATCGCCGTATTTGTATTCTTTTCCCGCATCATCATAGAAAGAAAGTCCAAGTTTTCCATATATATCTTTTATTGTTTGGTTACCTTTAAATATATTATTCGGAGAATTAATTTCTTCTTCAATTTCTTTTATCATATCGTTAAATTCTGCGTCTGTTCCCTTGAAATCTGCTTTTGTGATGCATTCATAACCTAATTCATCCAAAATATTCGGGAAATTCAATTCTGCATTCTGTATCATACCGTCTGCATTTAATATGTCGCCAAAAATACAGCTTCCTAATTTTCCGTCGCTATCTTTCATAATGTTTCCGTTTTTGTCAACAAGAGAAAACGACCAAGCCTGTGCGCCGTCCAATCCGTCAACTTTAACGTCGTTAACAACAATGCCCATAGCAGCAAGCGCTGCTCTGCCTTTACTTCCTTCTTTTAAGAAATTTTTTAAATCTACGGCGCCGTCTTTTTTGTTACAGCTTTGCCAAGCTTTTACAACTGCGTCTTGTATATATAAATCAAGCATACTGTCAAATGAATTTGCTATTCCTTGAGCTAAACTCATTTTTTTGCCGCCGTACGTTATTGAGCCTTTTCCTTTAAGAACGGCATTCAATCCTGCTTTATCATCGCCGTCTATTTTAACGTCGATACCTTCCGATTTTAATCTGTCTACAGCCGACTTCCAATCCGAGCCTGTGTTGCCGATATCATTATCCGAGCTTATCTTGCTTGAATATTTTGAAAATATACTTTCATCATCAGAATTCTTTTTGGAAGATGATTCTGATGACTTTGATGAAGAATCTGAGGTTTTCTCCGTTTTTTCACATTTTTCAGACTTATTATCGCTTTTGAACTTTAAAAAGTCGACCATATTCTGCCTCTTGAGCATACTATTCCTATACATGTAAATAAAGTATAAAATATATAGAAAATTGATATAATATGTATATATTATTTACAAAAATTAAAAATTATTAAATTTGAGTAAAAATATTCGGACCGCCGTATTGCTCGTATAGTTTGTCAACTTCTTTCGGGTATTTTTTGCCTGAAAGTTTTCCTGCAATATATTCCGCAACAAATTCGTCAATTTCAACCTTTGCATAACCCGAAACTATAGTTGCAAGGTCTTCCGGCGGTTTTTCATTGCAAAACAAGTACAGATAGGGATTATTTTTTGAATGCAGATAATGGCCTATTTCATGCTGGATACTGCCTTTAATCGTATATGAAGAATGACATCTGCTTAATCCGTTTTTAAATGCATAGTAATCAATTCCATTCCAATTAACATTTCTGTTTAAACATATTTTGTAATCAAAAATCTTCAATATATCAGGTTTATGATTTTGAATAAATTTTGTTTTGTCTTCAGGACTAAGAGTTTTAAGTTTATAATCATCTTCTTTGTTTTTGTATGCTATTTTTGCTGTTGTTGCGTATTCTGCAGTGCTTCCTTTTCTATAAGGTATTCCCGATATAAACCGCAGACCTTCAAGACATCTTTTATTTTTATATATTTCAACAAAATCGTCTACGGCAAGTTTTATTATGTGTGCTTGTGCTATTGTATCAACATTAACATCAATTCCGTATTCGTGTTTAAAATATTTTTTTGC
This sequence comes from uncultured bacterium, assembly GCA_946622415.1. Taxonomy (GTDB): domain Bacteria; phylum Cyanobacteriota; class Vampirovibrionia; order Gastranaerophilales; family Gastranaerophilaceae; genus RUG14156. The sequence goes on along the minus strand of CAMOPX010000032.1, from coordinate 6,335 downwards.
ATCATCTGTTGACCTAAATCGTATCTTTTCTTTTCCATATGGATTATAATATGTAAATTCGGTATTTAATGAATCAGAATTTGCATAATGTGTTTTAACTTCTATTGTCGGTTCTTTTTTGTATTTCGGGTGCGGGTTATGAGTAATAGTGGTCGTTTTATCTGACGGATAATAAATACGGGTTACTTCCGGATTTTTATATTCCCAAAATTCTGCTCTCGGTATTCGACTTCCGTCATTAAACGATTCATATCCTAATACATTACTGTTTTCAACTGCAGCATTTTCAATCATTGTGCCTGTTTTAATTAAATTGCCGGTTTTATCTTTTTTATCTGTATATCTTAAATATTTTTTGTATAGAGCACCGTTTTTGTTGACAGATACAATTTGCCCTTGGCTGTATGTTAAACTCCACTTATTGCCGCTTTTATCTTGATTGGTAATTGTGCCTGAAAACAATTCGCCATTATCTTTTAGCACGGCAAGGCCGTTTTTAAAAATTACTTCTTTATCTCTGTCTGATAAAAAAAATCTTTTTGAAGAAGCGGAATCGGAACCAAAAGAAGAGAACCTGCTGTATTTTTTGGGTTTTGATATTAAATTAAGACAGTTTATTTTCATATTGTTTTATTTACTTTATTTTTAAAAGGGACTGTGCATATAAAAACGCTAAACAAAATTTTTTGCATATAAAAAACGGAAATATTTTAATATTTCCGTTTGTATTCCCATCCTTAGTTCTACTATTTTCCCTTGTTTCCTTACCTATGCATATTCTTTATCTTTGTGCGAATTTTCTTCTGTTTGTTGTTTTGCTATTGTGTCTGTGTTTTCAGTGTTTGTTTCGGTATTGTTGGATGTGTCGTCTGATGTTTTTATTCCGCTTGCTGCTATTTTTTGTGCTTTTTTGATGTCATCAAGTCTGTAGCCGTTTCCTCCTCTTAAAAATTCCGCATTTAATTGAGAGCAGATTTTGGCTAATGACGATTGTGATATATTGCCGCCATTTTCCAGTTTATGACTGTTTACTTTAGCTTGCAGGGCTTTATTGTATTGGTTTTGTAAATCATTGCTTGCAGAACCGCTTGAACTTCCGTTATTCTTATCTGCTTCTCTTTTTGCCCATTCTTCCATATCCGAAATTGTGCCAAAGGAATTTTCGGTATCAAATACGGCTATTGAATCATCAACAGAGAAACCTTTGCCTGTTGCAGGTTTGAAATCAAGTTCTTTATTGAATATCGAAGCTAATGCTGTATCGCCCTTGAAGGCACCTGTTGCAATTTGTTGTTCGATTTCATTTAACATTTGTTGATATTCTGCGTCTGTTCCTTTGAAATCCGCTTTTGTTAAACATTCATAACCCAACTGGTCTAATATATTCGGGAAATTCATTTCGCAGTTTTGCATATATCCGTCAGGATTTAAACAATCCGCAAAGATACAGCTTCCTAAATTTCCGTTTTCATCCTGCATAATGTTTCCGTTATCGTCAACAAGTGAGAATGAAAAAGCATGGCCGCCTTTTAAGTTATCAAGTTGTACGGATTTTACAATAATATTTTTTTGTCTTAATTTTTCTATGTTTTCTTTTGTCAGGAAATCCTCTTTTATATTTCCGCCGCCGCCGTTTCCTGCTATTTTTTCTACTTCTCTTTGTATGTATAAATCCAGAACGCTATCGAATGAATCCGCAATACCTTTTGCCAAATCAACCGAGGTTCCGTCTGCGTATGTTATTTTACCCTTGCTTCCGTCATCGTTATTGATTAATCTTTTTAAGCCTGTTTGTTCTTTTGCGTTTTTGTGTGAGTCTTTATCGTGGAATTTTATTTTCTTTTTAAACACATTGCTGTTATTGTTTAAATAGCTGATTGCGCCTAAATAATCCTGACTGATTGAGCCTGTTTTATCGTTGCTAAAATCAAATTTATCAGAACTGCTGTATTTGCCTACATCATCTGAGAATAAACTTGCTTTTGAATCATACTCTTTTTTTGATGAGCTTGTTGAAGTCGATGAAGATGATTCTGACATTTCAAAAGGATTTGAGGACGAGCTGTTTTTTGATTCCGTTGAATGAGATGAAGTTGATGATGAACTCGATGAACTTCTTGAATCATCGGTTTTAGATGAACTTGAAGTTTCTTTGCGTGTATCTTTCTTGAAACTTTGCAGTTTTTCCAATGCGTTCATATTTTCCTACCTTCTATGTTATTTCCCCTGTATATTAATAAAGTATATTTGTTGTAGAAAATTGATATATTTTTTATATCTTATGTATAAAACTTAACAATTCTTAAAAATTAAAAAACCAAATAAAAACGGAAGCCTTTTTTAGCTTCCGTTTTTATACAAGTTCCTGTTTTTATACAGTTTTTTGCTGCTTTTCCTTCCTTCCATCTATATTGTAGTAGAAGAAATCGTTACACTTGCTTTTATTTTTACTCTCTATAATTTAATAAAGTATAAATGACAAAAAAAATTGTCTTTTTTTATAAATTTAATAAAAACTAAATGCCGATAATGCGACTCGAACGCACGACCTACTGATTACGAATCAGTTGCTCTACCAACTGAGCTATATCGGCAAAAATTACTTCCTCATTTTACAAAAAATATTTTGTTATTTCAACCGAATAAAATTTTAGAAAACAAGGCAAAAAAATCGCAGTCGTTTAGACTGCGATTTTAATGTGATAGCATTTCAGAATTATTTAACCGTAATTTTTTTAACGGTTTCTTTGTTATTTGGCATTTTTGGAATAACAATTTTTAATACACCATGTTCTAATTTAGCGTCAATTTTATCGGCATCAACTTCTTGCGGTAAATATACCGTTCTTGAAAATTCGCCGTAACTGAATTCTGATTTTGAATATGATTTATCTTCTTCGGTTTTTTCTTGTGTTTTTGTTGCTCTGACTGTTAAATAATTGTCATTCAAATCGATATCCAAATCTTCTTTCTTTACACCCGGAAGTTCTGCTCTGATATCATATTCTTGTTTTTTATCCCTGATTTCTAATGGCATTGTTTGTTTATCCGACATTTCATCATAGTCATAGCCGGGATAAAAATTGTCAAAATGGCGATTTAGTATAGTTGCTATCTCGTCGTTAACGGATTTAATAAAATTGTCCGGTGTTTTTTTAATTAAAAATCTCATGGTTTTACTCCTTTCAATTTCTTTATCAACTACATTTATATTATGTATCCGTTTAATAAAATTCTTTGAATTTTTAATTAAAAATTAATTATTCGAGGTTTTTTGACGTATGATTAAATTATGAATATTGAAGAGAACACATTTAAAAGGTATTTTCCCGATTATAAAAAATTAATTAATTTTGGATTTATTGTTAAAAAGGATTTTTATTTTTATGAAAAAAATTTTCTAAATAATCAATTTAAAGCCGAAATTTTTATTTATAAAGATGGAAATATTAAAGGCAGAGTCATTGATACGGAAAACGATGAAGAATATTCATTATTCAGAGTACCTTCTGCCGAGGGCGAATTTGTCGGAAAAGTAAAGGACGAATTTGAAAAAATATTAATTGATATTAGAGAAAACTGTTTTAAAAAAGATTATTTCATATACCCGCAAACAAACAGAATCACTGATTTAATAATTAAAAAATATAATACGCTGCCTGAGTTCCCTTGGGAAAAATATGACGGTGCGGGTATTTTTAGAAACAAAACCACAGAAAAATGGTTTGCACTTATCATGAACATAGATAAATCCAAAATAATAAAGAATAAAAAAGGATTAGTCGAAATTCTAAATATAAAATTATCAAAAGACCATATTAAAGAATATACGGAAAAAGAAAACTTTTATCCCGCTTATCATATGAATAAAATCCACTGGCTCACGATAATTTTGGATGACAGTATTGAGGATAAAAAGATACTTGAACTAATTGAAGAGAGTTTCGGATTTTCAAAGGGAAAGAAAAAATAAAACTATTAATTATACCGTCATTGCGAGCGCAAGCGAAGCAATCCATAAAACCCCCTGTCATTGCGAGGAACGTAAGTGACGAAGCAATCTATAAAAATCAATAAATAGATTGCCACGGGCTAAAGCCCTCGCAATGACAAAACCATAGATTAATACTCATTCGCAATGACAATAAATAAACTCTCCCGTCATTGCGAGGAACGAAAGTGACGAAGCAATCCACACCCCTGTCATTGCGAGGAAATAAAACAACGAAGCACCCCCCCCGTCATTGCGAGCGTAAGCGAAGCAATCCATAAACCCCCCTCGTCATTGCGAGGAACGCAAGTGACGAAGCAATCCATAAAAATCAATAAATAGATTGCCACGCCGATAAATCGGCCCGCAATGACAAAAGCTATTCGGATTGCCACGGGCTAAAGCCCTCGCAATGACAAAACCATAGATTAACACTCATTCGCAATGACAATAAATAAACTCTCCCGTCATTGCGAGCGTAAGCGAAGCAATCCATTTAAAACTTTCTATTCCCTGCGACCGATTGTAGCTTAATAATTCTCCGCTTTTCTTTCAAAATATGCTTTCGGATGATTACATACAGGGCATAAATCGGGTGCAACTTTGCCTTCATAAATATGTCCGCAATTAGAACATTGCCAAATAACATCTTTATCCGATGAAAAAACAGCATTGGTTTTTATGTTAGATAATAATTTTTTATATCTTTCTTCGTGTTCTTTTTCTATTTTTGCAACCCCTTCAAATAATTTTGCGATTTCATCAAAACCTTCTTCTTTTGCATCTTGTGCAAAATTCTTATACATATCGGTCCACTCATAGTTTTCGCCTTCTGCTGCAGCAGTCAGGTTTTCGATTGTATTTCCGATACCTTTTAATAACTTAAACCAGATTTTTGCGTGTTCCTTTTCGTTTGCTGCCGTTTCTTCAAATATTTTTGAAATTTGAACATAGCCTTCTTTTTTGGCAACCGATGCAAAATATGTATATTTATTTCTTGCTTGAGATTCGCCCGCAAAAGCGGTTAAAAGATTTTGTTCCGTTTTTGTACCTTTTAAACTTTTTTCGCTCATAATTTCTCCTTTTTATTATATTATATATGCTCCAACTATTTCGCCATAATAGACAGTATGATAATCCCCGTTGTTTAAAGGATTATCGGGATAAAACATTTCTATTACATCTTTTGGGATGTTGTTTTTATCTTGTTCTTTTTGATATATAACTTTGCATTCCAATGTCAAAGGCAGTTCTTTTATTGCGGGAGAATTTACTTTAATACCGTCTAAAACCGTTAAATTCATGTCGGATAATTTATTAATATCTTTTCCGCATTTTGTACCGCAATAGGCAATAGCTTCTTTAACGGGAGTTCTATCCAAAGGAACTGAAACCGTAAATTCTTTTGATTTTTCGATTTGTTGATGTGTAAATCTGCTGTGTCGAACATAAGCCGTAAAAATCAGCTTTCTCCACTCTATTCCGATTTGACCCCAGGCTATCGTCATAGAATTAATTTTATCTTTTGATTTTGTATTTAATAAAATTCCTTGTTTTAATTCCGTAATTATTTTCGGCAAATATTCAATAACATCAATATCTTTCATTTTTCCTCCTTATTGCTTATGTTTATTTATAATATAATTTATTTTATCTTTTGTATAGCTTTGGAGAAAATTATGTCATATTGCAATTGGGATAAACAATCCGAAATCTGTAAAACATATCACGATAAAGAATGGGGCGTTCCTGTTTATGATGACAGAATGCAATTTGAATATTTAATGTTAGAAGTTATGCAATGCGGTTTGAGCTGGGATATTGTAATAAATAAACGTGAAACATTCAGAAAATGCTTTGACAATTTTAATTATGATTTGATTGCAAAATATGATGAAGAAAAAATAAACTCCATTCTGAATACAGAAGGTATGATTAAATCAAGAAGAAAAATCGAAGCCGTTATCAACAATGCAAAATGTTTTCAATCAATAAGAAAAGAATTTGGAAGTTTTTGCGATTATTTGTGGGCATATTCCGATAAAAAAACAATACTCTATAAAAATCACAAAAAAGGCTACATTCCGACAAGTAACGGGCTCTCTGATAAAATCAGCAAAGACCTTAAAAAAAGAGGTTTCAAATTTATCGGTTCAATTACAATATATTCTCATCTGCAAGCTTCAGGCATGATAAATGACCACGACGAAAATTGTCCCCGTTATGAATACATAAATTCGCATTTTCCGACCGTTAAAAAACAAACCGACAATGAACACGATGTAGTTTATTTTGGGGGATAAATTTTCATTTTAGTCTTTGCGAGCGTAAGCGAAGCAATCCA
>CAMOPX010000031.1 GCA_946622415.1 uncultured bacterium | reverse complement strand
AATCTCAAAAGACAATAAATAAAAACTTCGATATGGTTGAGAAATTAAAAAACATGCTTATAATGTCATTGCGAGGAAATAAAACAACGAAGCACCTCCAGTCATTGCGAGCGTAAGCGAAGCAATCCATTAAATCAATAAATAGATTGCCACGCCGATAAATCGGCTCGCAATGACAAAAGCTATTCGGATTGCCACGGGCTAAAGCCCTCGCAATGACAAAAAAATAAACATCCCGTCATTTTAGAACTTGTTTCGGAATCCCATGGAACATTTATAGACCCTGAAACGCACTCTGTGTACAAGCTCACACGACTCATAAATTCATCGGTTCGTTTTGCAAATTCAGGGTGACATTGTTAATTTAATTATTTTTTGAATCGAAACCCCATGGTATATATGAAAATACGGCATTAAATTACGATTCTTCGTCTTCTTTTTTTCCGCTTGCATCTTTTTTGAGCCATTCTTCCGCTCTTGCACCGGGTAATATTCTGCCATCTGCTCTGATACCATAGCCAAAGGGACACTCATTGACGCAATCATCTTCTGTGGCATTGTCAGGGATTCCATCGACATCAATACAATATACTCTATAGGCAATGTCAAAGCCATTTTCATCAGCAATATTGGCAGGGAATTTATTGGGTGGAGAAAACCATCTGATATGTATTGCTTGTTCTAAACCATTCGTATCATTTGGCTGGATATCAGTTGATGCAAAACCGCATCCTGAGCATGCATTATAAAACACAGTATTATCCGACAATACGATTTCTTCCCCCATCTTTGGTGCTGCTTTTTTGCAAACATCATCAAATTTTGTTTTTGTAGCTGCAATCGTTTCACTTGTCACTTGGCGATTAAATGTTGTAGCAGTTGCATCATCAATATTAAAACCCCCTATCTCTTCGTTGGAAGACAACATATAGCAATATTCAATATAATAGTACGAATCTATGCAGTTTACACTTTTAGTTGTAAGATTATCTGCAATAGACTGACAAAAATATTGCCTTAAACCGTTAGCACTTTTTAATGGTGTGCCGTCTGCTTTTATTCCCAAATCTCCCGCAAGATAATATTTATCCGAAGTTATAAGCGTATTTATTACTTGATGAAGCGTTTCATGAGCTTTTTTAAATTTAATCAGATTTTCATCGGGTTTTAAATGCAAGGCAACAGGGATAGCGATAGCGGAGATTATCCCTATAACCATTAATGTAATCATTACTTCCGCTAAAGTAAAACCTTTTATTTTATTAAAAAATTTCATAAATTCTCCTTATATTCTATAAGTAGCATATTTATTTGTTTTTTTATAGTAAAACGATGGGAAATAGTATTTATGAATTAGAAGTTTGGTTAATTAAAAAAACAGATAGAAAAATTCTATCTGTTAAAGTTTGATAAAATTCTAAACTTAAAAAATAATAGTCTTACCACCACCTCTTTCTTAATACAATACCCAATTTATATTTTAACAGTTTTTTCCTAAAAACCCTCATTTTTAGGTAAAAATTTAGACTATAGTCCAAAAATAGTTTAAAAAATTTTTTTATGTAATAATTTGTGTATGACTACATCAAAAATCTCTTTCTCATCAATAAAAGATAATATTATTAAAACCTTAGCAAGAACAGAAAAAACCCCTCTTGTTGATGCTATGCTTGCATATAAAAATAAACCTATGACAGGTTTTCATATTCCCGGGCACAATAGGGGTATGGGTGTATATCCGAAATTTGCCGAGCTTGTGGGTAATGACGTTTTAAACATAGATACAACCGATGAATTTGATAACTTAGGAACGCTTCACCCCGTGTCGGGTGCAATAAAAGAAGCGCAAGAATGTGCTGCTTCCGCGTATGGCGCAAGAACTACTTATTTTGTGACAGGTGGTTCTACTGTTGCAAATTTGGCTCTTGCTTTTGCGCTCACAAACCCTTTTGAAGAAGTTTTAATCGGCAGAAATTGTCACAGATCGGTATTAACGGGACTCATTATTTCAGGTGCAAAGGTTAATTGGGTAATCCCCAGGAAACTCAAAAACTGGGCAATTTTCGGAAATATCGAAGCTGATGATATAGAAGAAAAATTACAAAAAAACAGAAATATTAAACTTGTTTGGATTACAAACCCGACTTATGAAGGCATTGTGTCTGATGTAAAAAAAATATCCGAAGTTTGCAAAAAATACAAAGCTTCTTTAATTGTAGATGAAGCCCATGGATGTTTATGGAATTTTAACAATAAACTCCCTGAAACCGCAATAAATCAGGGTGCGGATGCTGTTGTGCATTCGCTTCATAAAACGGGTGGTGCTATGACTCAGGCTTCTATGCTTCATATAACAAAAAATTCTTCATTTGAAGAAGAAAAAGTTGAACACGCGCTCAAACTTCTTCACACAACATCACCGAGCTTATTACTGCTTGCAAGTCTGGACGCTGCAAGGGCAAATCTTTCTTCTTCTTTGGGGCAAAAAATGCTTGAAGGTGCAATAGAAAATGCAATTTATTTTAGAGAAGAAGCAAGAACAATTGAAAACCTTTCCGTACTCGAAAATATTGACCATGATGTGACAAAGATATTTATAAAAATGAAGGGCTTATCGGGATTACAACTTGAAGAAATTCTTGAAAAAGATTACGATATTGAAGTTGAATCCGCATCGGATGAAGGTATTTTGCTTTTATCAAATATAGGCGGCAAAAGAGAAGAATTTGAATATTTAATTAAATCTTTGAAAGAAATTTCTCAAAAGAAATATGATTTTGAATATAAAAACGTAAAAATTATGCCCCTTTTGGATCCTGAAATCGTGATGAACCTCAGGGAAGCATATTTTTCTCCTAAAGAATATATTGATAAATTTGACGCAATAGGAAGAATATCTTCTCAAGTGGTTGCTCTGTGTCCTCCGGGGATTTCTATTTTATTGCCGGGCGAAATAATTAAAAAAGAACACCTGCCGTATTTGTTTAATTACGACAAAATTGAGGTTATAAAAGAATAATAAAAATAATAAATATAAATTAAAAAGACAGGAAAATATAAATTCCTGTCTTTTTAATGCTTTTAAAATTATTTATTATTTTCCGATTACTGCAAGAGCATCTTTTGTTACGATTTCTTCTGCTTTATCCACGAAGAATGTTCCGTTATCAAGTTGTTTTCTTGTTCCGTCGGTTTTTATTACAAATACTGTCGGGAATCCTTGAATTCCGTATTCTTCCATATGTTTTCTGTTTGCTTCATCTTCACAATTTACATAAGCAATTGCAAATTCTTTTTTAATGCTGATACCTTTAGTAATTTTGTCAAATGTGGGCGCAAATCTTTGGCAGAAACCGCACCAATCAGTGTAGAAAAATACGATAATCGGTTTTCCTGTTTTTAAAGCTTTATCAAGGCTTCTTCCTCTGTCGTATTTTTTAGAAATTGCATTTTTGTCATTTGATTGTTGTTGAGCGTTATCGCCACCGCCTATTGTTATACCCCTGTAGTTCATTACTGATAAAACTAATGAACTTATAGAAAGTAATAATGATACAGCCACCAATATAAATAATAACGTAAATTTACATTGTGTTTCAGTTTTTTCGTTTTGATTCATTTGTTCTTCTGACATTTTTGACTCCTTTAAACTCTAGTAACATAAATATAACATATACAATTTTTTTTTAAAAGAATTATACAACTTTTCCGCAACATTTTTTATATTTTAAGCCCGAGCCACAGGGGCAGAGGTCGTTTCTTCCGATTTCTTTATTTTTTTCTTCGGATGTTTCTGTTTTTTTGATTTCAACAAGATTAGAAAACAAATCCGAATTAAATAAAACCGTTACGGGAGAAAATACATTTTCATCTGCAAAGGCTGCTTTTGTGTTGAATAAAAGTTCTTCCATTTGTGTAAAATCGGTATTTAATACATCATTTACAACATCAAAAAAGTTTTCGTTATTTTCTTTTGCATATTTAATAACACTCGGCGGAACTTTATCACTTGTTAAAAACTCTCTTATACAGTCATCTCTGCCTTCGATATTTTCTTCTTTAAAGGATTTCATAAAGGTTTCAAAAAACGGTAAAACGTAGAGTCCTCTTTTTTTGTCTATCCAAAGAGCAACGTCGTACGTTTCTTTATGAGAAGAAAAGCCGCTGATTGCATTTGCTATAAAATTGTCATCGTCGGTATTTAATTCTTCAATTTTTAAATAACGGTTTTTTTCCGGTTTTTCGATTAAATCTTCATAACTTTCGGATACTTTGCCCAATCTGTAATTGTTAAAATATTCAATTAAGTTATCAATTTTTTTGTTTGTTGTAACAATAAATTCATTTTTAAAACAGTCAATAAAGCTCTTATAAAATTCGGAAGCGGATTTTTTCAATTTTTCTTTTTGTTCGTCATTTTTATAGTAGGCGCTTTTTGGTGCTTGAAGCATATATTTTATTGCATTTGTTGTTGCTTTGTATAAATTAAATTCTGAAATTACATCATAAATTTCTAAAATATATTGAATGTTATCGAGTTCTAAAATTCTTGCTTCAATAAAATCGTACTTTCCTATTTGTTTTAAATGTGACATTTTGACCATAGGCATGAGTTCAAACTCTGCACCTGATGTTAAACATTCAACATCAAAGGTTGATGAATTGATTTTATTTACTTTAAAAACGCCGCAAAATGATTCTAAAAGAGAATTTATTATTTTTTCGTCCGAGGGGTTGTTTCTTTTGTAATATTCAAGAACTCTCAAACCGTTTTGCATTTTCATATCAAGCATATATTGAATAATCACATTGTTAAATTGTTTTTCGGTTTCGATTTCTATATCGTTTATTTCTAAATATTTTTCAAAATCCTTTGACAATTCATCATCTTTTGCAACAAAATCCAAAATATTTTCCATTGTGTTGCTGACAGATGTAAGATTATCAACCAAAGTTGCCATTTATTCTCCCCTTTTTAAATATATTAAATATTCCGTGTTTTTACTTTTTGCGCCTTGAATAGGACTTTCCATAATCCCCTGACTGATAAAACCGATTGAATTACAGTATTGTTCAATATCTTTTATTATCTTTTCTCTGGTTTTTTCCGACTTTACGACTCCGCCTTTTTCAACTTCATCTTTTCCGGCTTCAAATTGAGGTTTTATTAGCAATACGGCAGAAGCATTTTTTGAGATTAATCTTTTACAGTTTTCAAGCACTTTTTTTATTGAAATAAAGGATAAATCCATACTCATAAAAACAGGTAAATCTTTTTCGTCAGGTTTATCAACTCCATAAACATCAGAGGCTGTGCAATTCTTTACGTTGATTTTTTCTATTGATTTTATTCTTTTGTCGTTTTTTAATTTCCAAGCTAATTGATTATATCCGACGTCAAGTGCGTAAACAAACTTTGCACCATTTTGAAGCATACAGTCCGTAAAACCGCCTGTTGATGCCCCCATATCAATACAGATTTTATCTTTTAAATCAATACCAAACTTTTCAATTGCTCCCTGAAGCTTTAGCCCTCCTCTTGATACAAAAGGAATAGAATTTATTTCTATATCAACAGGTTTTTCGGGATTATTAAAAAAATTTTCATCATAAAGCGTTCCCGCTTTGGTTATCAGTTGTCCGTTGATTTTGACATTTTGAGCAATGATGTTTGCCGCAGCAGAACTTTTTGAATCGAAATACTTTAATTCAAATAGTATTGAATCCAGCCTTTTTTTGTTTTGTGCCATAATTTAAAAGTTGATTATTGTTGAACAAGATATTGTTCTTCTTGCAGAGCAACCGCTATGATGTTGTCTGAAGTGAGAGCAGCTTTTTTGATTGGTCCGATTGGTTCAAATTCAACAAGTTTTACTTCGTTTGAATTAACAAGATTTTTTAAATCTTCATAAATTTGTTGCGGATTATCAAAATACAATACAAGCGGACTTGCAGAATCTTTGCAGAATATTAAAAGAGCTTGTCTTGTTTGAATAGTTCCTTGAGGTGTTTGTTGTGCCATTTTTTCTCCTTTATTTTATATTAAAAAACTCCCGTGCGTTTTTGGATGTTTTTGATACTACAGTATCATAAGATATGTTTTTAATTTTTGCAATCTCTTTTGCAACAAAACCTATATATTTGGGACTGTTTTCCATTCCTCTGAAAGGATGCGGAGTGAGATAAGGACAATCCGTTTCGAGCATTAAGTCGTCAAGGCTGATTCTTTCGGCTACTTCTTTTATTTCTTTTGCATTTTTAAAAGTAACGACACCGCCTATTGCAATTTTGTATCCCAACTTTGTGCATTCTTGCATAAATTCAACACTTCCTGAAAAACAGTGCAGAAGTGCTTTTTTAACGTCATACGCTTTTAAAATTTCAAGTGTATCAAAATGAGCTTCTCTGTCATGCACAATTATAGGTAAATCAAGTTCTTGTGCAATTTCTATCTGAGAAGAAAAACATTTTTTTTGTTCATTTTTGTTTTCTTTGTTGTAGTGATAGTCGAGTCCTATTTCACCTATTGCAACAACCTTGTTGTGGTGAGCTTTGGTTTTTATTGTTTCAATATCTTTCTCGCTAAAGCTTTCGGCATATTCAGGATGTACTCCTAACGCTGCATAAATATCCGAATCGTTTTCCGTAAAATTTAAAACAGCATCAATATCTCCAATTTCTGCGGTTGGAACAATAATTTCTTTAACATTTGAAAGTCTTGCCTCTGCTACTTCAAAGAAGGGATTTGAAAGCATATTAAGATGTGCGTGTGTATCTATAAGCATAATTTTATTCTACCAAATAAAACAAAAACATAAAAATTATTAATCATAATTTTTTTCAATATCCTTTAGTATTAAATCCTTTGTCAAATGATAGTTTTCATACAATACCTCAGCCGGAATTCTGTCCGTAAATTCTTTTTGTGCGCCATAGTTAAGAACTTTTATATTCTTATTTGAATAGAATCTTGAAATTTTTTCGCCATAACCGCCGTCCAAAACCCCATCTTCCAAGGTTATTACCAATTTGTGGTCGTTTATAAGGTCATTTAATAATGCTTCATCAATACCTGTCAAAAACTTAGGATTTATCAAAGTTGGGTTTATTCCTTTTTCTTTTAATCCTTCAACAATTTCATAACCTATGTTCATAAAATGACCGACTGCTATTATTGCTATATCTTTTCCTTTAATTACGGTTTTTGATTTATTTAAAACGGAATAATCGGTCGAATCTTTTTGACCTGTAGAAATTAAAGGATAAAAAGGCACTCTTATTGCAACGGGGTGTTCGTTTTGGTCGTATGCATAATTCAACATTGCAAGGTATTCTTCTTTATTTGAAGGTGCAAGATAAACAATGTTCGGGATATTGGATATCAAAGGAATATCAAAAACGCCTGTATGAGTAGCATCCATCGGACTAATTCCGCCCCAATAAACCAAAATTACGGCAGGAGAATTGTTGAGGGCTAAATCTTGTGACAGTTGGTCATAGGTTCTTTGAATAAATGAAGACATTAAAGACAATATCGGTTTTGCACCATTTTTTGCAAGAGCCGATGTATAAGCTACGGCGTGTTCTTCTGCAATAGCTACATCCGTATAATTTTTTCCTAATTTATTTCTGAATTCACTGTCAAATTCAAATATTCCGGGAGTTGCTGCAGCAATTGCAATAACAGGTTCATTTTTTGATTTTTTATCAAGTATAAAATCTTTTGTAATTGAAGCATAAGTTTCTGATGTTTCATATTCCGAATTATCCATAAAACCGCTCATGCACCAGTGATACTGTTCCTTATTTGTTTCTGCGGGTTTATAGCCTTTTCCTTTTAGAGTATGAATATGTACAACCGTCGGCTTCTTGCAGTCTTTTACTTTTTTAAGCGTTTCAACTAAAGAAGATATATCATTTCCTTCTTCAAGATATGTGTAATCATATCCTAATGCTTTGAAAAAGTTGTTTGAGGCAGTGCCTTTTGAGGTTCTTAATTCTTCAAGATTTTTATATAATGAACCGTGGTTTTCCGCAATTGACATTTCGTTATCATTTACTATAACAATAAAATTAGAATTTAATGTTGCGGCATTATTTAAACCCTCAAATGCTTCTCCGCCTGAAAGCGAACCATCCCCTATAATTGCTATAACGTTATAATTTTCGTTTTTTAAATCTCTCGCTTTTGCAATTCCTGTTGCTAAAGATACAGAGGTTGAAGTATGTCCTATAACAAAATTATCGTGTTTTGATTCCGTTGGATTTGAATATCCGGTTATTGAAAATAATTCATCAATGTTTTCTGAAATGAAGCCTTTTTTTCTGCCTGTAATGATTTTGTGCGGATAAATTTGGTGAGAAACATCAAAAACAAATTTATCAACAGGACTGTTGAAAACGTAATGCAGAGCGATTGTTGCTTCAACAAATCCTAAATCAGGCCCTAAGTGTCCGCCGATTTTATTTACTCTGTTTAAAATCCCTTTTCTTATTTCGTCGGATAGAATATTCATTTGTTCAATTGATAGCTTTTTAATATCTTCGGGTGAATTTATTTCATTTAATAATTCGATTGTTTTCATAACTTCTCCTTTTTATCTTTATTTTATACTTTAAAACATTTATTGGTCAAATAGTATAATCTCTTGCAGAATGTAAATTTTGATTATGAAAATTAAAATAGCAAATATCAAAACGGAGAACAGTAATGAATAAAAATATACTTATGGTTGTAACAAACTACTCGGGCGATATTTGTGACAGAGAAAATTGCATTAAAGAAACGGGATTAAATTTGGAAGAATATGCAGTCCCATATTTAATCTTTGAAGCAACGAATTATAATATAACAACAGCAAGTTTAAAAGGCGGATATGCGCCTGTTGATGAAAGTTCTATGTCATGTTCAAATCCTATGGAGTGGGACAGGTGCATAAAAATTTTAAGAGAAACAAAAAAAATATCAGATATTGAAACGGATAAATTCGACGCTGTTTATTTTGTTGGCGGGCACGGAGCCATGTTTGATATAGCGGAAAGCGGTGAAATAAAAAAACTTGTTGAATATTTTTATTCCGCAAACAAAGTTATTGCGGCAATCTGCCACGGGGTTGCGGCATTGATTAATGCAAAAGATAAAAAAGGAATTCCCATAGTCCAAAATGCAGTTGTGACATCGTTTACAAACAGAGAAGAATATATTTTAAAATTAGATAAATCAGTACCGTTTTTATTGGAAACGAAATTAAGGCATTTAGGTGCTGATTTTGTAGAGGATAAACCGTGGGCAGAGCATGTGGAAACGTATTGTGATAACATAATAACAGGTCAAAACCATAAAAGTTCAACACTTATTGCGGAAAAAATAATTGAGGCACTTGATAAATCAAGCTAAGTTGTATTGTATTGAGATATAATTTGATACTTCTTTTTCAAATTCTTATGCTACAATAATATTTGAGGCAAGAAAATGACAAATTTAGTAGCAGGTGCGGGATTATCAGGTGCAATTATTGCAAATCTGATTGCAAACGAATTAAACGAAAAAGTAACGGTTATTGATAAAAGAAATGTAATAGCGGGAAATATATTTGACTATAAAGATAAAGAAACAGGGATTCTTGTTCATAAATACGGACCTCATATTTTCCATACGGACAACAAAGAAATTTGGGATTATTTATCAAAATATACAAAATGGCACTATTTCTTTTTACAGCCAAACGCTGTTTTTGAAGGAAAAATCTGCAATATTCCCTTTAATTTGAATACTTTGTATCAGGTTTTTTCTTCCTCTATGGCACAAAGAATAGAAGAAAAACTAATCTCAAATTACGGATACGGAATTAAAGTTCCCATTTTAAAGTTAAAAGAAAACCAAGATAAGGATTTAAAATTTTTATCGGATTATGTGTATGAAAATATGTTTAAAAATTACACAATGAAACAGTGGGGTTTAAAGCCCGAAGAAATTGATCCTGAAGTCACGGCGAGAGTACCTTTTTATATCAGTTTTGATAACAGATATTTTCAGGATAAATATCAGGGTATTCCTCTTGAAGGTTATACAAAGCTTGTTGAAAACTTGTTAAACCATCCGAATATAAAAGTTAAATTAAATACTGATTATAAAGACGTAAAAGAAAAATACAAAAGGGTATTTTATTCGGGTGCAATAGATGAATATTTTGATTATAAATTCGGACAATTGCCCTACAGAAGTTTAAATTTTGAAATAAGAACTCTAAATCAGGAATATTATCAAAAATCAGTTGTAACAAATTATCCGAACAACTATGATTTTACAAGAATAACAGAGCATAAATACTTTTTAAATCAAAAATCAAACAAGACTATAATTTCTTTTGAATACCCCCAAAAATTTGAATTAGGCAAAAACGAAAGATATTATCCCATCTCTAATCCTGAAACTAAAGAGCTTTACAATAAATATAAACAACTTGCCGAAAAAATTGAAGGACTTTATTTTATAGGCAGATTGGGAACTTACAGATACTATAATATGGATAAAGCCGCAGAAAATGTGTTTGAATTGTTTAAAACGCTACAGGGATAATTTATCGGGTTTTAACCCGAGCTTTAACTACAATTTTTTTATTTACTCTTAAAGGCTAAAGGCTTTGTTCATTTTTCTTTCTTTTCGCTCAAACGCCGCAAGGAAAAGAAAGAAAAACGGAACCAAAAAGAAAGAAAACAAGGCTCGAGCGGCTTTTAAAAATTTACGCTTTAATCAAAATTCCTCATTACTCTGAACTCGGGAAAAATGAATAAATAGTCATTTTGCTAAAGCAAAGTTATATTTTTCCCTCAGACAACAGAGTAATGTTTAGTGGAATTTTGATTAAAGCTCGGTTGTGCGGTAATGCTGAGATTGAGTCATTCTTGCGATTATTTGTCGGGTTTTAACCCGATAAAAGAATTTTTATTCTTAATTTTGCGTTTTGTGCTATCATATTTTTAATAATTTATTATAGAAGGATTGATTATGAGATTTGAAACATTTGCAACGCAAGGTTTTTTGGATTTAAAAAAACAAAATCACGCCGTATCTACACCAATCTATGCAAACAGCGCATACAGCTTTGATGATGTTGAATTTGCCGTAAATTTATTTGATTTAAAACAAGAAGGCGATATATATTCACGCATCACAAATCCAACAAATGATATTTCGGAAAAAAGAGTTGCAGCACTGGAAGGCGGAATAGGTGCCCTGTCAACTTCTTCCGGCATGTCTGCAATTTTAATTGCAATTTTAAATATTGCAGGTGCGGGAGATGAAATTGTTTCAACAAACAAAATTTATGGCGGAACTTATAATCTTTTCTATAAAACCTTTAAACAAATGGGAATTGACGTAAAGTTAATAAAATCAGATAATCTTGATGATTGGGAAAAAGCAATTACACCCAAGACAAAATGCCTTTATACGGAAACTATAGGAAACCCCGGTATTCAAGTAGCGGATATTGAACCTTTAGCAAAATTGGCTCATAAACATGGGATTCCTTTAATCGTTGATAATACTGTTCCGACACCTTATGTTTGCAGACCTTTTGAATTTGGAGCGGATATTGTAGTTCATTCAACCACAAAATATTTGTCCGGTCACGGAAATGCTATGGGCGGAATGATTGTTGATTCCGGTAAATTTGACTGGTCACAAAATGATAAATTCAAAATGCTTACCACTCCCGATGAAAGTTACCATGGAATAATATACAATAGAGAATTTAAAGAAGCTGCCTACATTGCAAAAGCAAGAACTCACCTTATCAGAGATTTAGGCTGCTGTCAAAGTCCTTTTAATTCTTATTTAACTATTATGGGGCTTGAATCTTTGCATGTAAGAATGCAAAGACATTCGGATAATGCGCTAAAACTTGCCGAATATCTTGAACAAAACGAAAATATTAATTTTGTTCATTACCCTTTATTAAAGTCAGATAAGAGTTATAATTTAGCAAAAAAATATTTCAAAAACGGCGCTTCATCATTGATTGCATTCGGAGTAAAAGGTGATTGCGTGAAATTTATTGAATCCTTGAAATTATTTATCCATGCAACAAACATAGGCGATGCACGCTCCATTATCACATATCCTGCAGGGACTACCCACAGACAATTGTCGGATGAACAGCTTATTGAAGCAGGAATCTCAAAAGACTTTATGAGAGCTTCCGTTGGTATAGAAAACATTGACGATATTATTGAAGATGTAGAACAGGCAATTGCTTGTGCGGTAAAAAAATAAAAATGAAAACAATAGTAGAAACAAAATTTTATAATATTAATAAAAAAATCAAATTTGAAAGCGGAGCGGAGTTTGGTCCGATTACTGTTGCTTATGAAACCTACGGAAAATTAAACGAGAAAAAGGATAATGCAATTCTTGTTATCCATGCCCTGACGGGTAATGCCCATGCTGCTTTTTATAATAGCGAACAGGACAAAAAACCCGGCTGGTGGGATGATATGATAGGAAGTGATAAGGCATTTGATACAGATAAATACTTTATTATTTCAACAAATATTTTAGGCGGTTGCTCCGGAACAACGGGTCCTTCCAGCATAAATCCCGAAACAAATAAACCCTATGCACTTAATTTTCCAGTGTTTACAATAGAAGACACCATAAAAGTGCAAAAGGAACTGTTGGATTACTTTGGAATAGAAAAATTGTATGCGGTTGCAGGCGGTTCTATGGGCGGAATGCAGGCAATGCAATTTGCAATTTCTTATCCCGATAAAGTTGAATCCGTGATTTTAATTGCAACAACTTCAAGATTATCTCCGCAAGCAATTGCATTTAACGCAGTGGGCAGAAATTCTATTATTTCAGACCCGAATTGGAACAACGGAGATTATTACGATAAAGATTTAAAACCTGACAGGGGCCTATCCAATGCCAGAATGATAGGACACATTACATATCTGTGCGAAGAAGCTATGTATAATAAATTTGGCAGAAGATTGCAGGATAAAGACAAATATGATTTTAATTTTGATATAGATTTTCAGGTAGAAAGCTATCTTGCTCACCAAGGACAAGTTTTTGTCGACAGGTTTGATGCAAACAGTTATCTCTATATAACAAAAGCCGTTGACTATTTTGACCCTGCAGAAAAATACGGCAGTTTGAGCAACGCTTTTAAAGACGTGAATGCAAAATTTCTCGTTATTTCTTTTGATACGGATTGGTTGTTTCCTTCTTCTCAATCAAAAGAAATCGTAAAAACATTGATGAATCTCGATAAAGATGTTTCCTATTGTGAAATTAAATCTCCGTGCGGACATGATGCATTTTTACTCGAGTTTGAAATTCAAACAAAAATCATAAAAAGTTTTTTAAATAAACAAGAGGGGAAAAGAGCTTGAAATTCAACAGACACTACATTGAATCAAAAGGACTTCATCTCAATTATTCAATTATCTTAGATATAGTTGAAGAAAATTCTCGTGTGCTTGATTTAGGCTGTGGTAACGGGACCTTGTTGAAATTGTTAAAAGAAAAGAAAAATGCCAAAGGAAGCGGTATTGAAATTTCGCAAGACGAAGTAATAAAATGTATTTCTTCAGGTTTATCCGTAATTCAAGGTAATATTGACGGAGGTTTGAAACAATTTCAATCTCAATCTTATGATTATGTTATTCTGAATCAAACTCTGCAATCCACACAAAACCCTGATTATGTAATGGAAGAAATGCTCAGGGTAGGAAAAAAATGCATCGTTAGTTTTCCGAATTTTGCATATTGGCGTGTAAGATACAATTTCTGCACAAAAGGCACTATGCCAAAATCCCGAATATTGCCTTTTGAATGGTACAATACACCCAATATTCACCTTTTGACCATAAAAGATTTTTTTGAATACGCAAATAAACACAATTTCACAATAATAGAAAAAGTATATACGACAAAAGCAAAAATAAGAACAGGCATTCAATACAAACTTTTTGCGAATTTGTTTGCCGAAGAAGCTATTTTTGTAATATCGAAATAAATAACAAATGACAAATGAAAATACAAAATTAAATAGAATGAAAAAAAGCGCAGCAGAGCTTTCTATAATATCTAATGTGGTTTTAACAATTTTAAAAATAATTGCGGGAATCATAACGGGAAGCCTCAGTATTTTGTCTGAAGCAATTCATTCCATGAGTGATTTTTTAGCCTCAATAATTACATATTTTTCGGTTATAAAATCTTCTAAACCTGCAGACTATGACCACCCATACGGGCACGGAAAATATGAAGATATGGCAGGTTTTATTGAAGGCTTTTTAATTATTTCGGCTGCATTTTTTATAATTTACAAAGCTTTTAAAAAGATTATCTTTGGTATGCCTGCAGAAACCGAAAACCACATAGGTATAATTGTAATGGCGGTTGCAGTTGCTGCCAACTTCATGATAAGCTCAATTTTAATAAAAGTATCCAAAAAATCAGGTTCGGTTTCATTATATGCAGACGGTGAACATTTAAGAACCGATGTTTATTCTTCACTTGGGGTTTTGATTGGCTTGGTGCTTATAAAAATTACCGGACATTCTGTCCTTGACCCTTTGATTGCAATTTTAGTCGCAGTGTTTATTTTGAGAACAGGTTTTTCAATTACCAAAAAAACTCTTAATTGCCTTTTGGATTCTTCCCTGCCTGATAGTGATATAGAAAAAATTAAAGCCGTAATAAACAATTTTTCAAACAATGTAACCCTAAAAGAAAACGGCATAAAAGCAAGACAAATGGGGCCTAATAAAGATATAGATATAATATTGCAACTTGATGGAAATACTACAATTTGCGAATGTCACAAAATATGCGATAAAATAGAAGAAGAAATACAAAAATTATTTTTAAATTCTTCAATTTCTATCCATACAGAGCCAATTTGTTACGGAAAGAATTGTCAGCATAACTGCAGAAAATTATAACAAGTTTTGTTAAATAATGTAAATAATTTTTTAAATTAGTGCATGTTTTTTTATTACACTACTTTCTATATTTGCAAAAAGGAGAATAAGAATGCTTAAAATTTCACCTGTTAGTTTTGGAAATATATATAAACCCGCACCTTCAGTAAACAATACATCTTTTACATCAAGATTAAAAAAAGATGAATTTGTACGCACAACAAACCCTATAACTTCATCGGAAGTTCAAAATGCGGAAGATTCAACATTTTCAAATTGGGTAAAAGAATCCGGAATTATAGAAAAACTTCCTGAAATTCTAAGAAATCCGGATAATATAATAGGAACGGGGTACGTACACAAGGTGTATCGAATACCGGATTGTGATGAATATGTACTCAGAGTATTAAGAAATACAAAATTTGATTATAATGATTTTAATGTTGAAAGATATACTGATACCGAAGATAAAGATTTAAAAATCAACATAGGACAGAGTATCGGAAGTATAAAGCTACGCAACTCAAATAAAATGACCGTTATGGTTGACGTATTAAAAAAGCAAAAAGGTACAAGTATCGGAAATCCGCCACCTCAAGCTATATGTAATGAATATAGCGGAGAATTAAGGGAAGGTGAAGAACCTTATGAAGCAATGTCAAGAAAAATAAAATACGCAGACAGTCTTAAATCTTTAGCATCATTGCCCGTTGAAACATATGAAGAACTTATTCAAAATGTTAAAGAAGCCAGCAAACTGGGCTACAAATTTGATTACCTGAATTCCAACAATTTGCTTGTTGACGAGGAAAATCAACAGATAAATCTTATAGATATGGATTGCACAAGAGGCGGTGAAGAAGACTACGGAAGCTTGTTATACGCTTTAACAAATATAAAATATTTTGGAACTTATTGCAGCAAATATGACGGAAATCCTGTTGATTCGAATAAACAATATGAAGCAATAAAAAATACAATACAAATTACGGAAAAATATTTAAAAGCTATGAAAAGACAAAACGTTAAATTTAATACAGAAAAACCAACTATAGAATTTTTTGAATTTGTAAGAAGCTTGCCTGCTACATTTTTATGTGCTGAATCCGACCCTGAGGAAAAATTAAAAATTCTTCAACAAAAAGTACTAAATGATTAACTAAGTGAAATTCACCGCTTATATTAACTTTTGTAAAAATTTATCGGTTTTACTGAAGAATACGCTTAAAAAAGCCGATTAATACATTGAATACAGCAAAAGAGAAAAAAATGGGCAGCAACTTTTTCTTAGACGGCAGATATACGCAACAACAAATTAATTCTTTGAATAAAATTAAATCAAAGACTAATAACGCTGCTCAAAATTCAAAAACTGTTCAAGGTGATAATACAAGTATTTTTAAAGATATCAATGCCCGAAAAGCAAACCCGAATGTGAAAACAAATAATTCGGAATTATTTGATTACATAGATAAAATGGCAGGTCTGAATAATTTTTTCAGTTTAATGGATGCCGATGGCGATGGAAAAATAAGCGAAGCTGAAGCAGCTAAACTTTCAGGTTTGAATGGTGATAACAAACTGACAAGCGAAGATGTTGATGCATTTATTAAAGAAGTAAAAAATTTAAACAATGCAACAAGTGTCACTACATCAGGCAATATAACAACAGAAGCTGTTTATAAAACAGATTCAAAAGGACAGCTCATTAAAAATACGCAAGTAAGTAAAGACGCAAAAACGGGAGTAACAACCGCCGAATATACTCTAAATGAAAAAGGCGACATATTAACCAAAAACGATAAAACTACCGAACGTACAACAACATTTAAATATAGTTCCAATGGAAAACTCGAAAGTTCCGAAACGATAGCAAATAATGATGCAAAAACAAAAATTGCAGAATCTAAATACGACGAACAAGGCCGCAAAACGGAAACAAGAGTATATTATGACAAGGCACAAGGTAAATTTATAGATGAGTCATATAAATATACATATGATGAAAAGGGCAGAATAAAGACAGAAACAAGGGTTAACAATAAAACAAATAAAACAATTTCCGATTTGACATATCAGTACGATAAGAATGGAAAATTTACAGGCTATACAAATTCCGTAAATAACTCAACAAAAACATATACATATGGCAATAACGGACTATTTAAAAGTGCAAGAACCACAAAAATTGCGAATGGGAAAGAAGTTGAAATCAGAAGTGAATCTTATGATGAAAACGGAAAATTAAAAGAAATAACAGAAAAAAACGATGACGGAAAATTAAAATCAATAACGAAAGTTAACAAAAACGGCACATTCGCTTCATATACCGAAGGGAATGAAACAACAGTTTATAAATATGCCAAAGGTGGTATCAGGGAAAAAGATTCAAAATATAATACCTCTGATATTGATGAAACGGGAAATCCGAAACAAGGTGCAAAAGCGCTTGAAGAAACGGAATATAAAAACGGTATAAAGACAAAAACCACTTCAAAAGATGGTTATGTAACAGAATTTGATGAAGAAGGAAACAAAACTAAAGAAACAACAAAAGACGGTACCATCTTCTACAAAGGCGGTAAGCCAAAAATTGAAATAAAAGGCGGATACGCATTTGTTTATGAATATGATTCTTCAGGAAACCAGACAAAAGCTGTTAAGTACAAGGCATCCGATATAGATGAAAACGGCAACGTAAAATCAGGTGCGACACCTATTTCTACGGATAAAACCGAAGAAACAAATAAGACCGATAAAACTAATACGGATAATAAAACCGACACGGAAAAATCAACAAACGAAAATGATACATCCGATAAAAGTAATGACTCAGGAAAAGCCATTATCGATGCAGCCAAAAAACTACTTGGCAGTACTAAATATGCCGGCAAATGTTCACATTTTGCAAAAACCATGTGTAAAAATTCAGGAGTGCCGTTGGCAGATTGGTTTAAAAAGGTTAACGCAAAAGCAGTAAACATTCTCCCCGCAGCAAAAAAAGCAGGTGCTGTTGTTAGTGCAAATGAAGCCCGCCCCGGTGATTTGATTGTATATACAAGAAACGGAAAACCTTATCATACTGAAATACTGTATAAAATTAACAGCGACGGTTCAATTTTAACAATCTCAGGTGACAGGGATAAAGTAAGAATCAGATCAGACAGAGGAAACAAAAATAACAGCAGATACAATTATATAAGAGTAACAGCATAAAAGAAACGAACAACAAAAAATCTCAAACAAAATAAAAACATATGTAACAAATTTTACGACCAATGGCAATTTTAGGAAGGAAATATCCTTTATATATATAAGAGATATATTATATATATACCAAAATATAGGCACTGAATTTAATGTTTTGAAGTTTTATAAAAGAAAAAGAAGTGAGAACAAAATATGAGCAACGATTTTTTCTTAGACGGACAATATACACAACAACAAATAGCTTCGTTAAATAAAATCAAAGCGAAAGCCGAAAACTCTAACGCAAACACCCAAGCAGTTAACGGTGATAACACCAGTATATTTAACGACATAAATTCGTATAAACAAAATTCAAAAGCTCAAACAAACAATTCCGATTTATTCGCATATATTGAAAAAACAATGGGAATGGATAACTTCTTAAATTTATTGGATGCGGATGGAGACGGCAAGATTTCAGAAACAGAAAGTTCTAAATTAGCTTCTTATGATAAAGATAATACTTTATCAAGCAAAGATATCGATGCATTTAAAAACAATATTAAATCCGTAAAAGATGCAAAAACAACAACAACCAAAGGTGCAATTAATACAGAATACACTT
>CAMOPX010000030.1 GCA_946622415.1 uncultured bacterium | reverse complement strand
AAGTGTGCGAAGTGCGTACGGGAAAGCGATGAGCTTTGCCGATAGCACGAAGTCCGTACTTAACCGCCGTTTCAAATCTTTGATTTGACAGAGCGGTAACCCCGAATCAAGCGAATTTAGTGCGATAGCACTTAATGAGCGCAGATGAGGGCAAAAGTGTGCGAAGTGCGTACGGGAAAGCGATGAGCTTTACCGATAGCACGAAGTCCGTACTCAGCCGCCGTTTCAAATCTCTGATTTGACAGGCGGAAACCCAAAAACCACATAGTTGCCAATAAAAACCAACCGAACAGTAAGTAGGAATTGGTTTTGGTGAAAGGAAAGACAAAATGTACAAATTAGTAAACAGAAAAGAACAAACAAGAAAAAGACACCAAAGAGTACGTCTTAAAATATCAGGCGACGCTCAATGGCCACGTTTAGCGGTTTACCGTTCAACTAAACACATTTACGCTCAAATCATAGATGATGTTAAAGGAGTAACTCTTGCTTCATCTTCATCTAAAGTTAAAGAATTGGGCTTAAAACATGGCGGAAACATTGAAGCAGCAAAAGCTGTCGGAAGTGATATTGCGAAAAAGGCACTCGATAAAGGTATCGAAGGTGTAGTTTTCGATAGAGGCGGTTTCTTGTTCCACGGAAGAGTTGCAGCATTAGCAGATGCAGCTCGTGAAGCAGGACTTCAATTCTAATTAAACTTGTTTAATATAAATATTGATATTGTCGACAAAACCGCAAGATACAATTGCGGTTTTGTTTTTATAATATTTTTATCTCGCCATATGGACGGTAATACCTTTTAATCCTTCTTTATATGCCATTTTGATTATCTTATCGATATCATCCGTCGAAGCGTTTTTATCTAACAATATTGTTTTTGATATTGAACCGTCCAAGTATTTTTGAAAAGCCGACATTGTTTTAATTTCCGCTTCATAATCGGATTTATCGGGTTCGATTGATGGCGTTGTTTTTAATAATCTTGAAACATTTCCGGTTGGAGAAATTGCTGTTTTAATCGAATGTTTATGTGCTTCGTTTTGTATCGTTTGCATTGTTTTTTCGGCAATTTCAATTGCATCTTTAGTGCCATAAGTTATATTTAATTTATTTAATAATTCTTGATACCCCAAAACCCCAATATATGAATTTGAATCAAGTTTTTTCACACCTTGGGACAAGATATCAGCGTCTTTTTTTAATTTTTCATAATCAACTTTACCATCCAAACAAAATTCTGATAAATTAATTTGTCCGAGAGTTAATTTTTCATCGGGTTTCAAAGGTACGGCAGCACAACAATCGGAAAGATAATTTCTATTATTAGAGAATATTACACCGGGTTCAGAAGATTTTAACATTGATTCCAAAAGTTCCCTGTATATTTTTTTTGCCTCGGGGTCATTATTTTCCAATCTTTTCATAAAATCATCATTTAAAACCAAGGACAAATCAAAACACCATTCTGAATAGTCTGCCGAATCTTTTATACCAATAAATTCAAGAGCTTTAGGATGTTCAGCATCTAAAATTCCAATTGCCGCAGGCGGACGCTTTACATTCTGTTCTCGATATTTTAAGTAATCGTTTATTTTTAATATTTTATCTTTCGGATTGTCGAAATCAGAAAAATTAATCCCAAATCCAATCCCGTCTTTTACATATTGCTCTATCGTTCTTAAACAAGAAGCATCGGATATATCTTTATTAAATTCTAATCCGATAGCGCTATATGGGTGTTTTAAATCGCTATATGCCGAAGTTGATAGCGATATTTCGCCGTTTTTAAGAGCCTTTGAAAATTCTTCATTGTTTCCTTTAAAAATTCTGTTTGTTACATCATCAAAAAAAGAATTCATATCTTGGTTTTCATCTATGATTTTTTTTGACACCAAGACATTTTTATCAAACTTCGCGCCTCTGAAGCAGACACTATCTTTAACTTGTTTAAGTGCAAAATTCTTGTTTTTATTAAAATTTATATTCAGGGGGAATTTTATAAAATTTATCTTCATAGGTCTTTCAAATCTTGAGTTGCGTCGAGTCTTTGAACAAGTGCTTTTATATCGCCTTTTAGTTTAAAATATTCTTTGAATTTCTTTGTTGTTCTTATATTATAGCTTCTTCCGTTTTTCGGGTCTTTTGTTCTTGAAATTAAACCTGCCTCCAATAATTCCGATATGTGCTCATAAGCACTCGGACGAAGTTCTTTAAGCATTGTTTGCCTTATTGGTTCTTTTAGGGCAATAACAGTTAGGGTTTTTAATACTGCAGGGGATAATTCAACAGGACAAAGTTTTTCTACTATATCCATATGTTCCGCTTTTACTTGGATAATATAACCATCTTCATCATCAATTTCCAATGCACCGTTTCTTGAAGAATAGTCAAACATCAAATCCAAAAGAGCGGATTCTACTTTTTCCGTGCCTTCGATTTCATCCATTCCCAAAATTTGGGCAATTTCAGCAGGCTGCATAGCACGAGAGGTAATAAACAAAACCGCTTCAACCTTTGATTTAAGGTCGCTTTCAGGAGTTATTTCTTCGGATGTTATTTGAATATTGTCCATTTTATTGTGCTTCCTTTGCCTCTGCCTTCATGGCATATAATTTACCATAAAAATCTTTTTGATATAAGTCAAATTCTCCCTCTCTCATCAAGAAAAGAAGCGCAATAAAAGCCGAACTTTTATCAAAACCCAGTAAACAAAGCTCTCTTAGTTCGATTTTTTCTTCTTTTTTTAATATTTGAACAAGATTCTGTCTCATTTTTTCGACAACCTGTTCAACATATTCTTCGTGTGCCAATTCCTTTATTTGAGCAGCTTTCAAAGTTGCATAATTTCTGACACGTCTTTCTTTTCTATCCAATGCGGATTTTATTGCGTATTTTTTTTCTAAATCTTCGTAAAATTGGATGTGGCGAATCAAATCCTTCAAAGTTACGGTTCTTTTTCTGTTTAATCTGACGGATGTTCTTCTTTGCAAGACTTCATCAAAAGATACAACGTTACTCGTTGAAAAGTGAAGCTGTTCCGAATCACCCTCTTCCATAAAGTCGTCATCAAACAAATCCTCGGGTTGAGGATTAAAATCATCAACGGAAATACCCTGTAAGATGTCGGATTTTATTTTTAAAAGAGTGGAAGAAAAAAGAATTGCCTTTCCGACAGAGCGCAAATTTTCCATTTTTAATTCCGAAATTCTTTTTATATATTTATCGTACAAATCAACAATATCAATGTTCCATGGGTCAATTTTGCCCATTTTAACCAAATCCAAAATAATCTCAATTGCATCTACCTGTGCATCTTTTTTTATTCCTGCTTTAGAAACAAATTCACCATTTTCGATAAAATCTATTGTATTATCGAGATTTTTCATTTCATTATATAATTCGTTATTTGCACTGTAAAAATCCGTATTGATGGCTTGGTTCATACTATTCGTCCTTCAATTTAACTCCTGAAATTTTTGTAACACCTTTTTCTTTTTGCGTTACGCCAATCATTCTATCCGCACTGTCGAGCATTGGTTTTCTTAATGAAACAATGATAAATTGTGCCGTTTTTGCTTGGTTTGTAATAATTTTAGCAAGACGTTCAACATTAGGACCGTCAAGGTGCATATCCACCTCATCAAATGCATAGAAGGGTGACGGCAGATATTTTTGTATAGCAAACACAAAAGCAAGAGCTGTCAGGGATTTTTCCCCGCCCGACATGCCTGCAAGCTTTTGATTCTTCTTATCTCTGATATTTGCAACAAACGTAAGACCACCGGAGAACGGGTCATTTTCGTTTTCAAGCATAAGTGAACCCGTACCTTCAGAGATTTGTGCAAATACTTCTTTAAAATTGTCGTTTATTGCGTGATACGCATCCATAAAGGTTTCTTTTTTAAGGTTTTGATAACCGTTCATTCTGGATTTTATTTCATTTTTTTCGTTTTCCAGTGTTTGGACTTTTTCTTTATAAGAATTTTGTCTTTCCATAACCTCATCGTATTCGGTTAATGCTCTCATATTAACATCGCCCAAATCGTCCATTTTCTTTTGAAGTTTGGATATTTTTGAATTTATTTCATCAAGTGAAATTTCTGTTTGCTCAAGCTCTGATATCTTTATTCCGGCTTCTTCAAAATCCTTTAATATTTTTTCGAGCATAGGTTCAAGCTCTCTGCGTCTTGCTTTAAAGCTTTCTTCCTGTTCGGCTAAAATTTTTGCTTCGTTTTCCAGCTTATTTTTTTCATTTTTTAAATCCAAAAGAAGATTAGAAACCTCATCTCTCTTTGTTTGCATTTCAACGAGGTTTTTTCCGAGTTCTTTTATTTCTTCTTCCAATTCAATAAGTTCTTTTTTTGCTGTTTCAAGTTCGGATGTATATTGTTCTATTTCATTTTTTAATAATTCATTGTCGTTCGTTAATTTTTTGATGTCGTTTTCACGTGTTTGAATAACGTTTTGTTGGAAATTAATTTGGGTTTTATCTTTTTCGATTTCGTTTTCTTTTTGCATAATTGATTTTTCAATCAATTTTATGGCTTCTTCCACACCCGACGTTTTTTCTTTTAATTTATTTAATTCGCTTTCATCAATCAGCTTTTCAACTTCTGCAAGTTCTTCTTGTTTTCCAAGTAATTTTTCATTTAATTTTATTTGTTTTTCTTCAATCAAATCAAGCTGTTTAGATAATTTTGAATTAAGCGCTTTAATTTCTTTTAATTGTTCTTCGCCTTCTTTTATTAACGAAGCACTTGATTCATTATTTGTAATTAAATTTTTAAGTTCGAGTTTAGCGGAATTAAGAGTATTTAAAGCCGTAGAATATTTTTGGCGCACATCATTCAGGCGTCTGTTTAAATCTTTTTCATCCTGTATTGCTTTTTGATACTGTTGTTCTTGCTCAGCAAACATTTTCTTTAATTTTTCAAGTTTCTTTTCTTCTGATTTATCAAAAAGGCTCGTATTTTTCTTTTTGGCACCACCGGTGATTAAACCTGATTTTTCCGTTATATCACCATCTAAAGTTACTACTCTATATTTTCCTGCCAATTTTTTGGCACAAGTCTCATTTTCGACAACAACCGTTTCGCCTAAAGCAAAATAAAATGCATCTATATATTCATCATCAAAATCGACTAAATTTATTGCAAAATCAATAACGCCTTTATCTTTTGGGAGAGCCAATTTGGTTGGTGCTTTTTTAATTATATCCATAGGAATAAATGAGGCTCTGTCTCTGCCTTGGCTTCTTAATACTTGAATTGCTTTATAAGCGACATCTTGTGTATCAACAACAATAGAATATGCTCTTGCGCCCATCGCAACATTAATTGCATCAACATAATCAGAATCCACCTCCGCTAATTGCGCCAGAGGTTGATGAACGCCTTTAATTTTAGCATTTAATACTGTTTCTATACCTGAGCCCATACCTGCATTTTTATATGCCGATTTATTTGCTTCTATTATTGCAATTTGTCTTTGCATAACCTGAATTTCATGGGATAGGTTATCTTTATCGTTTATTGTTTTATCTAATTGTTCAAAAGTTTTTTGCTGAATAATTTTACATTCATCGGTTTCTTTTGTTAACTGTTCGATTTGCAGATTTAATTTATCTTTTTCGTCATCAAAAATCTTTGCCGAATTTTTTAATTTTTCAAGATTTTCTTTTATTGATTTGATTTTTTCTTCGTTATTGTTAAATTGTGTCTCTAAAGGAAGTTGTTCTTTTATTATTTGAGTTTCTTTGTCTTTTAAATCATCCAGCTCTTGTCTTAATTTTGCTCTGTTTTGTATGTGTTCGCTTGCTGATTTATTTAATCCCGTCATTTCGGAATTAATTTTATTTAATTCTTCCTTTTTCAAATCCAAATCTTTATTAAATTCAAGAAGCTCTTTATTTTTTTCTTCAATCGTACCTTGGATTTCTTTTATTTTTTGATTTGCGGTATCTATTCCATTTTTATAACCTTCAATCTGTTTTTGATTATCGAGAGTGGTTTTTTTAGCTTGTGCAATAGAAGCTTCTTTTCTTTCTATTTGTCCTTTTTTTTCTTCCGCAAGCTTTTTAACCTCAAGCTGTTTTTCCTCGCCTTGCGCTTTTACCTGAGAATTAATTTCATTGTATTTTACTTGTGCATCATCAAGCTTTGATTGATTTTCTTTTGTTTTGAGGGTTAAATCTTTTTTATTCTTTGTTGCAAGAAGAATGTTTTGATGAACCATATCGAGAGAATTTTTCACATCAAAATACTTTGCGCTTTGGATTTTGTTCTCTAATTGTGTTTTTTCATCTTTATATTTTTTGTATTTAAGTGCAACTTCTCTTTGCTGTTTCAATTGTTCAATACGGTTATCGATTTCACTCATCAAAATATTAGTGTTTGCAACCCTATCTTCTACGCTTTGAATTTGGTCGCTTGCTAAAGAAATTTTTCTATCGAAATCGGCAGTACCTGCGATTTCATCCAGTATCTTTCTTCTGTCTATGGGAGAACACTTTGTGATTTCCGTAACGTCCCCTTGCATCATAACATTGTAGCTGTTTGGAGAAATATTATATTTTTCTAATTCAAGGTGAATTTGGGTCAGAGTAGTTTGCTTGTCGTTATAGTAATAATTTGATTGAACTCCGTTTTTACCTTTTTTAATGTATCTTTTTATGGAAAATTCCTGATTGTTATCGTCAGAAAATGTAACTTTGACGCTTGCTTCATTACGTTTATTGTGGTTTGTGATTAAATCCGCAGCACCTTGTTCAGACCTCAAGGTTTTAGCTGAAGATAAACCTAAGGCAAATAGAACACTATCAATTATGTTGCTCTTTCCGGAACCGTTTGGTCCTGAAATTGCCGTAAACCCTGGTAATAATGGAACTGTGACAGTATTTGCGAATGATTTAAAATTGTCTATTTCTATTTCTTTAATGTACATTAATTTATTTGTAAACCCAAACGCCTAGTACTTCTATTAGACTATAAAAGATAGGGTGCTGTCAAACTTTTAAGATAAATTTACTACTAAAAATATAGAAAAAATTAATTATTAAGTATAAACAAGCTTCTTTATTCCAGATTCTTCATATACAATTCCTGTATCAAAACACAAATTGTGGCGGCAATTGCGGGTGCAAACACAACTCCCGTTATACCCATATATTTTGCCGTAATAAATAAGAATAAATATATTAAAATAGGATGTAAATCCAACAATTTTCCAAAAACATAAGGTTTAACAAAATTGTTTTCAACAAGCTGCGCCGCTAAAAACGTAAGAATAATTAAAGCAAGTACCATAAATCCCGATTTATATGCAACAATCAAACAAACAATAAGAGCTAAAGCAGGCCCTACAATCGGCACAATATCCAATACCGCAGTTATTAAACCCAACAATACCGCATATTCTACCTTTAACAGCAAAAGTCCTATTGTCATTATCAAGCCAACACTAGCCATAGCTGCCAATGTTCCTATCATATATCCGCCGACTTTTTTTGAAATAATTTTTAAAACATCTTCTGCTTTATTTCTCATCGGTTTTGGAAACATACGTTTATAGGTATCCTTCAAAGCTTCTTTATCCGCAAGCAAATAATATATTATGATTGTTGATACAATCAAATAAACAACCATTGTGCCTATATTTTTTCCTAAATCAACAATTTCGTTTAATAATTTTGACGTAATTCCGGATGCGGTTGTTATAGCACCGCCAACATCAATTGACGCTATATCGGATTTGCTAATTATGTTTGAATTTTGAAGAAAAGATTTTATATTTTCCAAATATTCGGGAAAGGACACTGCAAAAACCTTTATTTCATAACCCGCCAATGCAATCAAGGGAATAAAAACCAGAGCAACAATAAATATAAACCCGAACAATACAAATGCTGAGGCTTTTTTTCTGTTTAATTTCGGGGTTAATTTGTTAACTATGGGATTAAGAGAACAAGCTATAACAAAAGAGGCAAAAAACATTAATGCAATGTCCTGCATTGTCATAATAAGTACAATAAAAACAATTATTGCAATACAAAACATTAAGTTTCTTCCAGTTAAATGTTTTTGAAATATAGAATTTAACATTATTTTTCCCCTAAATTGTTTTATATGGAATATCTGTCTGCAATGAAGCGGTCTTGTTGTTTTTTGCCGTCTTTTATTTCTGAATCCAAAATCAAATATTTATCTCTCATCGGATTTATTCTTGATATCGGCCAAAACATAAATATTGCTCTGCCTATAACTCTGTCTTCATCCAAGAATCCCCAAAATCTGCTATCCGCAGAGTTTCCTCTGTTATCTCCCATCATGAAATATTTTTTCTCAGGGATAACAAAAGGACCGCAATATTTAACCTCGGGATGAGAACATGGTGTCCAAGCGCCGTCATATCCTTTTGGCGGGTATTCGTAACCTGCATTATTGACGCTATTTACATAAGGTTCTCTAAGCTCTTCGTCGTTAATGAAGACTCTATATTCATCTATATCTTTTAAATGTTTAATTTCAAATTTATCTCCCGGCATTCCGACAACACGTTTAATATAGGCAATATCTTTGCAGAATATTCCTGTTAATCTTGAAAATATCGCAAAAATTGAATTTGATAATTTCACATCGGGCGGATAGAAAACAAGAATATCTCCTCTTTCAATCGTGCGTTTAGGATATTCCAATTTCTCCACATAGACTCTATCTCGTTTTTTTATTGTAGGATACATAGATTCAGTCGGAATCCAACGCAATTCTCCGATAAAAAACCTTATCACAACAACTGCAACCAAAACAAACGCTATTGTACTGATTATTTCTTTTGTAACGCTGTCGTTTTCTTCGTTTTCATTGTTATCAAGAAATATCTGTTTTAAAAAATAACCAAAGCCTCTTTCTTTAGTATTTTCAATGAGTTCTTTTATGTTGTTTTTTTGTTTTGTTAAAAAATTCACAATTCCGTTTTTAATTTCATCAAATATATTTTTTTGAGAAAATAAATTGAATATTATTATCCAAATACAAAAAGCCGTAAAAAACATAATTAAGAAATTAATTAATGCGGAATATTTTTTGGCATATAAATTTCCGAGAGTTTTGACGGAAATAAGTTTTGAATCCGGATAAGTTTTAAATATACCATCTGAAACTTTATTAAATAATCCTGTTTTATCTTCTTTTGGAATATAGGGAACACTGATAAAGAGTTTTTTTGTACCGTCATCGGTTAAATATTCGCTGCTTTTTTCTTCCGTTGATTTAATATAAGAATATTTTATATTCAAATCCAAAAGCATTGAATCGATTTTTTCTTCATCAATTTTTTGATTCTGTTTTATTGAATATTCTAAAATTGTTCCTCTTTTAAGGTAATAGTTTAAAGTTTGGGAATTGTAATTAAATACCATACAAACAGGAACAAAAATCAAAATGAAAAGTATAAGTTTTGCCTTACTTTTTATTGCTTCATTAATTTTATTTATAATTTTTTTCAAAACTGATTCCTCTATATTATTTTAAGATAATTATACCAAGCATAAGAATAAAAGGGAAATATATTAAATTATCCCGATTAATTCAATTAAGGGTAAAATTTATTTTTAATATTTGTTTTCTTTCTTTGACTGTAAAGAAAGTTTTTTCATATTTGTCACTTTCTTTTACCGAAAAAACTCAATCTAATCTTCATTTTTAGTTTTATTTTTATGTTCATTTTTCTTTCTTTTCGCTCAATCGCCGCAAGGAAAAGAAAGAAAAACGGAACCAAAAAGAAAGAAAACTAGGCTTAGATATCGTGAAGCATATACGATTTATCAAAATTCCTCTCTTGTATTTTGCTTCACTCAGGCAAGTATTCCGCTTCACTTCGTTTTCGCTACATATTGCCCTCGCTACTTCGGGTCTACGCTATAGCTTCGCCCTACGCAAAATACGCTCATTCTCTGAACTCAGGAAAAAATGGGATATAGTTATTGCTTACGCACTTCCATTTTTTCCTTCAAACAAACAGAGTAATGTTTTAAAGGAATTTTGATTAAATCTTGATATCGAAAAATAAAATTAAAAACTAAAAACAATTCCCGCGCATTAACGTAGTGAAGTATTTGTTATGCAACGAAAATTTCGTTAAGAAATCGTGTTGTTTGAGAACCGTAGGTTCGAGTTCACGATTTTAGAAATTAAGTTGCAATAACAAAACGAACGGAGTGGAAGCTAAGGCGAGTTTCTTTCCCGTTTGCTTTCTTTGCGGTCAAAGAAAGCAAACAATATATAAATAAAACCTTTTCTTTGTGTTCAAAGAAAAGTGACAAATAAAATGAAAAATTTATCAGTAAAAGAAAATTTTAAAAACCCTTAGATTATTCTGATTAATTCAACCAAAGGCAAAGTGCTTTTTTCTATTTTTAAATCTTTTACAGCCTCAAGTGCTTTATTTTTATAATCATCAACTACATTTTGAGTTTTTAAAATATATTTTTCCAAATTATTTTTATTATACTCTCTGTTTTCTTCAAAATAATAAATTAAAGGCAGGGTATAGTTTCCTAATTTAAAATCGGAATCAATTCCTTTTATATCGTTTTGTATTTGAAAAGCATAGCAAAAATTAATCATATAATTTTTTATCGCAGTTTTAATATCGTCTTTTATATCAGCCAAAGTAAACAAGCTCTCTATTCCTGCAATAAACAAATTTGCGGTTTTGTTAAAGGTTTTATTTAAATATTCATCAACTGTCGTAACTTTTTTAAAGTTTTTATTTTGGTTAATTTCACCTTGTATTGTTTTAAATATTTTATCGGAAAAAATATTTATAATTTTCGGATTTGTTTTGCTTAAAATTTTTAAAGCGGAAGTAAGCAGCAAATCCCCCGCCAATACAGCCGTTTTTGTATCGTAGATAGTATGTATTGTTTTAGAATTTCTTCTTTGATACGCTTCATCAATAATATCATCATGGATTAAAGAAGCATTATGGATAAGTTCGACTGCAAGAGCAATATCAAAAACGATATCGCTTTTGATATTTAAAACATCGGCAACCAAAAAAATTGTTGCAGGACGGAGAAATTTTGCATTATTCAAAACAAAATCCGATAAATTATCCTTTAAAAATTCATCGTAATTATCAATAATTTCTTTTAATTTTGTTTCAAAAGTACAAAACTCATCAGAAACAGAAGACACTATCCTTTTAATTTCATTTTTCATAAATTAAATTATAAATTTTCCGTCTTGATAAATTAATTTATCATCGGCATAAATTTTTCCCGAATTTTTCATATTTTTTATCATATCCCAATGAAGTCCGCTTTGGTTTTTTCCGTTAGCTTCGGGGTAACTTGCGCCTAGTGCCATATGAATAGAACCGCCGATTTTTTCATCAAAAAGAATATTTCCGGTAACATCTTGTATTCTATCGTTTGTTCCTATGGCAATTTCACCGACAAAACGGGAACCTTCATCCATATTAAGCATGCTCTGTAAAAATTCATTACCGATTTCAGCAGATGCTTCAACTACTTTACCGTTTTCTAAAGTCAAATACACTTCACGGGATGTTGAACCGTGATAATTTTGCGGAAAATCAAAATAAATTTTTCCGTTCGCCGAATCTTCAACGGGAGAAGTAAAGATTTCTCCATCCGGAAAATTCATTGTGCCCGAACAGGGAATCCAAATTCTTCCTTCTGTTGAAAAGGAAATATCAGTTTTATCGCCTGTGATTCTTAATTTTGTCGTTTTATTTAAGATATCAGCGATTCGTTTTTGTTCATTATCAATTTGTTTCCATTTTTCAACGGGATTATCTAAATCAAGATAACAGGATTTTATTAAAAATTCACTGTATTCTTCTAAACTCATTGACGCTTCCTGTGCAAGAGCATTAGTCGGATAATCCGCTATAACCCAGCGCATGTCGCCTTTTGCACTTCTTTCCAATCTTTTTGAAAGAATCGGATGTGTCGCTTTTGAACGTTTTGCGAGTTTATTTGTATCAGCATTTGCCATATTTTTAATGTTTGAAGGTGCGCCGATAAATATCATTACATCTGCTTTTTCAACTTCAACCCTGCTCATTTCATCAATAAATTCAAGCTGAGAATCGTTTGCATATTTAATAAACGTTTCCGCAATTTCGTCCATAGAAGTTCTGACCACAGGATTTGCACCGTTTATCAGGCATAGTTTATATATTTCTTTAACAAGGGGTTGAGCCTCATAGCCTCTTGCATAAATTATTACAAAATCATCTTTTTTAACAGATGTGGAATAATTAACCAAAACATCTGCATATTTATTTATTATGGGATTAAACATCATCATTTTCCTCACTAAATTCTGACATATTGCGGTGATATGCATCTTTGTATCTTAACGTACAACCGCGTTTTGAGGTTCTGACAAATTCCACAAGATTATCTATGTATTTATTACCTTTAAATTCTTTTTCAATAACCTCAAGCGCCTGTGAGGTATTGTATTGTTCATTTCTTAATATTCTGATTGCCTTGTGGATAGCATCACGAGATTCTTTATCCACACCTTTTCTTCTTAAACCTATGGCATTAAGCCCGACAGGCAAACACGGAATGCCTTCCGCTTTGCAGTAAGGAATAATATCTAATCTTGCTGCCGAAACACCGGAGATTATTGCCATATCACCGATTCTCAAGTTTTGATGGAATGTACTGTTACCGCCCAAAAAAGCACCAAAACCGACATGGCAATGACCGCCTAAAGTTGCTTCATTTGCCATTATAACGTTATCACCCAAAACGCAATTATGCGCAACGTGGGTATATGCCATAAGCATGCAGTTATTACCGATTATTGTATTGTTTCCTTCGCCTGAGGCTCTATTTACAGTTGCAAATTCTCTTATCCAGCAATTTTCACCGATTATTACACCTGTTTTTTCTTGTTTGTAGCCTAAATCCTGAGGTTCACCGCCAATAGATGCAAAAGGGGAAATTTTTGTATTTTTTCCGATATGTGCGTATTGAATATTTGCACTTTCCCCGATTTTACAACCTGATTCTATAACTGTGTCTTTTCCGATGATTGCGTATGCGCCTATTTCAACATCAGGTGCAATAGATGCTGTTTCATCTATTATTGCTGTTTTATGAATTGCCATTTTAGTTTCCTTTTATTTTAATGCTACGGTTAATATTGCTTCTGTACAGAGTTTTCCATCTACAAACGAACGTCCTAAACACTTTGCAATAGGACCTTTTACTTTTAAGCACTCTGTTTCCATTTCCAATTTGTCACCGGGACGAACAATGTTTTTGAATTTAGCTGATTCAACTCCGGCAAAAAGAGTTAATTTACCTTTGTATTGATCCATTGTCATTAAGATAGGAGCTGAAGTTTGAGCAAGAGCTTCTATTTGCAAAACTCCCGGCATAATCGGATTATTCGGGAAATGCCCTTGGAAAAAGGGTTCATTAAAAGTTACATTTTTATAGCCTTTTGAATATTTGCCCGGAATACATTCGGTTATTCTATCGACAAGCAAAAAAGGATATCTGTGAGGAAGCATTTCCAGTATCTCGCTGTAATCAAGCGTGATTGGAGTTACGAGTGTTTCATTTGTTTCCATTTTTTTCTCCCCTAGTTTAGTATTTGTTTTAATTTCTTTGCAAGTTCAACATGATAACCGTGACCTGCTTCTTTTACTATTATATTTGCGTTTAATTTTAAAGGATTATATCCCGTTAAATATAAATCACCGATAATATCCAGTATTTTATGTTTTACGGGTTCATATACGCTTCTTAATTCTGTTGTATATGTGCCGTCGTCTTTTAAACCGACGGTATTTTCTATTGTAACGCCTTTTGAATAACCTGCAGCTTGGAATTTTTCCAAGTCGGATAAATACCCAAAAGTTCTTGCTTCTACAATTTCATTTAAATTTTCATCAAGTTTAAAATTAACCCAGCGGTTATTTAAATCTTTATGTCTGAAATTAACCGCATAAGTAATTGTTGTCGGATTATCGGACGGCAATAAAACAATTGCCGAATTATTCTTTTCAAAAGAAACAACTTGAGATAGTTTTTTTGCTTCTTCTTCTACTCCTTCAAATCCTGTTTTATTAAATTCTTCAACCCATTTTTTAGCCGAACCGTCAAATATAGGCATTTCAAAACCTAAAGAATTGAAATAAACGTCGAGTGCATCAATATTACATATAGCACACGCCGCCATAAAATGCTCAATCAGAGCAATTTTATTTTTTGCGCCGTTTTCTATATCCGCAACAATGACACAGTGTTCAGTCGACACTACGTTTTCAACCTTAGCATCAATTTGTGCGTTGTTGATAAAAAAACGTATTCCTTTTTTGTTTGAAGGTTTGATTTCCAGTTCCACGGGTGCCGCAAACATTAAGCCTGCGCCCGATAATTTTAAGTTAGATTTTAGCGTCCTCATTTAAAAACTTCTCGTAATCCTCTAATAAATGTTGATATTGTTTATATTTTTTAACCATTACTTCCGCTTCATCAAGATATTTTAATCTCTTGATAAAATCTTTTCTGAGTACACCCGGGGCACCCATGATAACTGATTTAGGCGGGAATGATTTTGTAATACCTGTTTTTGCAAGAATAATAGAATCATCACCTATTTCGACGTGGTCTTTTAATCCTGCTTGACCTGCAATAACTACCCTGTCGCCAATTACGCAAGAACCCGCAATACCTACTTGTGAAACAATTGTACAGGCTTTGCCGATTTTACAGTTATGGCCAATCATAACAAGGTTATCAATTTTTGTTTGGTCACCTATTGTTGTATTTTCGATTGTTCCTCTGTCTATTGTGGTATTTGCACCGATTTCTACATCATCTCCAACCACAACCGAACCTAAAGACGGAATCTTAAATACTTTTACATCTTTATCACCTTCTTTTATGGCACCCTCTTTTTGCGCCTGTTCAATATTGCTCGGTTTTTCCGTTACAAAAGAAAAACCGTCTGCGCCGAGGCTTGCACCATGGTGAATAATGCAACGTGAACCTATTTCTACTCTGTCACCTATATTAACAGAAGGGTGCAAAAGGCAATCAGAGCCGATTTTAACATTTTTTCCGATATATACATTTGGCATTAGGGCAGTATTGTCGCCTATAACTGCATTTTTGCCAACAAACACATTAGCGCCGATTGAAACATTTTTACCGATTTTGGCACTTGGGTCAACCACTGCTGTCGGATGAATTTCTGACGGAGTATCAGGCGCTTCATAAAATACGTTTAGTAATTTCATAAAAGCGAGTCTGGGGCGTTCCACTTCTATTGTAGAAATATTGGGAATGGTAACTCCCATAGGAACCAAAGCCGCAGCTGCTTTCGTTGAGGTAAGATTTTCAATTTCATCTTCATTCATGGCAAGTGCCAATGTGGATGAATCTGCGAGCATGGGCGGAGCTACTTTCGTGATGACCGCTTCAGTACCGCCATTTAATACTTTTGTTAAAATACCGCCTGTCAGATTAGCCAGTTCTTCTAATTTGAATCTTTTTTCACCCATGTTACACTCCCTCGTTAACTAGTCTTATTGTTTTTATTGTACAACAAAAACCATGAAAAAAGCCAGTCTTTTTAATAAAAATTTTATATTAATTAATTTATGTTTGTTTTATGTTTGCCAGTTTTCTTTAAACAGAAAGAAAGCAGACATACAAATTTAATTGTCCGGTTAAAATCCAAACTATTTCTACATTTATTTTTATTTATATTTTTTTATCTATTTTATTTTTATTCCCACGCATTAACGAAGTGAAGTATTTGTTATGCAACGAAAATTTCGTTAAGAATGCACAGCACCACTTTATCTGTAAGCAACTAAAGTTGCAACAGCTAAAGCGTACCGAGTTGTATGAGAACCGTAGGTTCGAGTTCACGATTTTAGAAATTAAGTTGTAATAACAAAACGAACGGAGTGGTAGCGTGGGGAGTTTCTTTTCCGTCACTTTTCTTTGAACACAAAGAAAAGTGACAAATATTAAAAAGAATGTTTCTTTGTGGTCAAAAAGCAGCTAAATAAGTTTAATTTGTCGGATTAAACCTGGCTTATTCTAATCAAACACCATAGCTTTTAATTCTTCTTCAATTTTGGCAAGCATTTCAAGCGAATTTATTTTAAGGGTTCTTAATCTTTTTCTTTTAATAAAACTTTTAATACATTCTGCGTTTTTACACACATAAACGCTTTTCCCAAGTTCTTTTGAAGACGGATTTATTTTCAGGGTTCCGTCGGATAATTTTGTTATTTTAATCAGGTTTATTCTATCGAATATTTGATTACAACCCTGACATTTTCTTTTTATTTCCTTCATATTAGTTATCCAAAAACTTTTTAATCCATTTTACCAAATCATCAACCTCGTATGGCTTTGGTAAATATAAGTCCGCACCGGCTTTTAAAATTTCTTTTTTATTGAGGCATGACGACGAGAAAATCAGTTTTTTATTATCTTGTTTAATTTTTCTTGCATATTCAAGACTCTCTGTTTCTTTATCTTTTCCCCAATCCAAAATAACAACCTCAGGATTATATTCTTCATATATTTCATTAAATTCCGTATAATTGTTTACGGTTTTTGCTTTTATATTATTTAATTCGCAAACATTTTTTAATAAGTATGAAAGACTTTCATCAAACTCCAATATCAAAACTTTATTTTTATCTTCTTCAAACGAAGCTTCACCGTTTAGTCTGATTCTATCTATAATATATGTTGATTTATCGGATTTATCACACAGCTTCATTAATTCATTTAAGCTGTTGATTATATTTCTGAAATCCGTTTCGTTTTCTTGTTTTTCCGCTGATGTAATATACAATTTCATCAAAGAACTCTTTTCTTCCTGCATTGAATCGCCATGCTCAATTACAAAATTATCATTGATTTCATCTTCGGAATAAAACTTATTTATAATGTTATCAAAAGCAAAAACCAAAAAGGCACAGAGTTTTTCTGCGTTGTATGAATTTGTGATTAATATAAATTCATCATCAAAAAGATGTCCCAAAAAATCATCAGGCGAAAGCATGGAAT
The DNA here is from genome assembly GCA_946622415.1 of uncultured bacterium. Lineage (GTDB taxonomy): Bacteria > Cyanobacteriota > Vampirovibrionia > Gastranaerophilales > Gastranaerophilaceae > RUG14156. The sequence continues at coordinate 2,509 of CAMOPX010000030.1, read as the reverse complement.
TTATTATTGCGCCTAATGTCTGCAATACTTTTTCGTATGCGATTTCTCCATGGGTAAATCTGTACTGTTCTATATTTTTTATTTTTAAAAGAATATAAGAAGTTTTTTCGTTTGTTCCCGAATTTGTTTTTAAGCTTCTTTGGAGTTGTTTTATAGTAATATTTTTATTCAAAAGATGAGTAACAGGATTGAGCGAGCTTTCTATATATCTTCTTAAATGCGCCTTGAATCGCATTTGAAATTCTTGTTTGGATATTTCTTCGCCCAAGAAATCATCCGCGCCCGCATCAAGCGTTTGCAATCTGTCCTCCAGTTCCGATGATTTTGAAATAGCTATTATAATGGGTCTGAAGTTGTATGTTAAAATACGAATTTTTCTGATAAATTCGCTCAATTTTTCTTTTATGGTATCTGAAACTATGATGAATTCTATTTTTTCGTTTTGAATAATTGATAGTGACATTGATAAATCGTTTGTATAAACAACGTCTTGGTTTAAACCTTCAATAAGTTTTTTATATTTTATTGAAAGCTCTTTTCTTTTGCTTATGATTAATACTTTTGTCCTATACAATGTCTTATTCCTGTTTTCTAAGATATAATGCTTTTTGTAACCGTTTCTATTTCATAAACGGGCAAATAAATTAAAAATTCAACCTCGTTATCAGATGATTTTAAATCAATATAACCGTTCATTTTTTTAGCGAGATTTTGCGCAATATATAACCCCAAACCGCTTCCTTGAGCGGATGATGTGATATAAGAATCTACACGATAAAATTTTTCAAATATTTTTTCTTTATCTTTTTCGTTTATTGTTGAACCGAAATTTTTTATTGAAAATACGTTAAAATCGTTGTTGTTGTAGGTTTTAATTTCAACAATTTTTGATTCTTTAGAGTATTTAACGGCATTATCCAATATATTAATAAGTATTTGCTGCGTTTTATCATTGTCAGCAAGAGAAAAGAGCTCATTTTTTGAAAGATTAAACTTAAAATCAAAATCCTTATGAGCAATCGAAATTACATTGACGCAATTTTTAACTATGTTATTAACGTCAATTTTTGTTAAAATCATTTTCTCTGAACCCGAATCTATCTTTGCAACATTAAGCACATTTTCAACCAAATTGATTAGTCTTTGTGATTGATTAAAAATTATTTCAACAAATTCTTTTTTCTTGCTTTCGTCTAATTTTTCCCAGCTGTTTAGCATAGTTTGACTAAAACCCTTTATGCTTGTTAAAGGGGTCCTTATTTCATGGGATAGAGTAGATATAAATTCATCTTTTATGTTTGTCATATTTATATTATAAATGTAAAATGAAAAATTTGATATTACTTTAATTTTTTAACGGATTGAAAAAAATCATAAAATACTTGAATATGTTTTTCGTCTGCAGTATTAATTTCTTTAATTAATTCATTTTTTATTTCGCTGTCTGAATGTTTTAATATTTGTCTGCTTTCTTTGGCCACAAAGAAAGCAGACGAGAAAGAAACTCCTCACGCTTCCACTCCGTTCGTTTTGTTATTACAACTCGATTTCTAAATTTTTGAACTCGGGATTTCATCCCTCAAACAACAAAAATTTTTAACAAAATCTTCGTTGTATAACAAATACTTCACTACGTTAATGCGTGAGAATAAAATTTTAATCTGATTAAATAAAAATATAAGAAAACAAAATATTTTTTAAATACTCAACCATATTGAAGCGAGTTTTTATTGTCATTTGAGATTTTTTCATACGAGCAATTGTGTTTGTTTGAGCATTTGCGTTAGCAAGCGAGTTCACAATTGCAGAAAAAATCGAAAAGAAACAATAAAAAACGAGCGAAAATTAGGTTGAGGAGTTTCTTTCCTGCTACTTTCTTTTCGGTAAAAGAAAGTAGCAAGTATACAAATAAAATCTTTTCTTTGTGTTTTAAGAAATAACATATAAAAAATCTTAAATTAATGAGAAAATACATATGACCAAAAAAGAAAAAATCATATCAATATGCCTGACTTTATCAATGTTTTTATTAATAACTTCTTGTATTCTGACACTTTGTTGGAATAAACCTGCAGGATATAAGTTTAATATAGAAAGGTGGTTTGATAAATAACTTTAAGTAATTTCAACATCCAATACATCAAAAATCTCATTTAATCTTTCTTTGTTATTCAAATACAAATATCCGATGATGACTTCAAACGATGTTGCAAGAGAGTGAACCTTGGGGTTAGAGCGTTTATTAACCGTAATTTTTAAATTTCTGCCTCTACGCTGAATTTCCTGTTCTTCGTTCGTCAGAATCTGCTTCATCGTGTTCTCATCCTTTTTTGTTCTGATGCTGAGTCCCCGTACTGACTGCGGAAACTCTGTGCCATGACCCTATTCTAATGCATTGCCCGGTATCTGGCAAGTGTTTTTCCTTTCTGTCCGGAGCTGCCGCCGGGCCGGTGAACAGGGGTCCCGATTATTCATACGCAGAAGCAGGCACCCTTGGCAGGCTGATTTT
>CAMOPX010000029.1 GCA_946622415.1 uncultured bacterium | reverse complement strand
ATCGTTATCGGCATCTTTTTTTGTTGCTTTCTGCGTTATTCTACCGTTGGCATCGTATTTATAGTTGTAAGAATCTTTGCTTACTGCAACACCCGCTCTATTATATTTTGTTGTACTTGTTATATCTCCTTTTGCATTATAAATATTTCTTTTTATTTTATTACCTTCTTTATCAAATGAATATTTGGTGGTGCTTAAGAGTTCTTTACGGTTTTTATCCGAATAAGTTTTTGTTTCTGTTACTTTGCCGTTTTTATCGAGAGTTTGTACTGCGTAATATGTTTTGCCGTTTTTATTTACAACTGTATTTCTTGTTGTTATGCCTTTTTCTGTTTTTGCACTATCGTATGTGGTTTTAGAAGCAACTTCTCCCAATGCGGTATATTTGAAATGAGTTTTTGGTTCATATTCATTTGTTTTAGAATTTTTTTCTGAATTTGCAGCGCAAGAAGTGCCGTCTGTATTATATACCGTTCTTGACATTTTGTTTCCGTTATAGGTTCTGCAAACGGCGTTTATTACTCCGTATTTTTCGGAACCGGGTTTTATTGTTGTATAACTTCCTGAAACTTTGCCGTTTTTATCGTATTCATAATCCGTTGTTGAAGCCAGTTTTCCGCCTTCATTGTAGAAATTTTTTCTTGCTAATTGTCCGTTATCGTCATAATAGTTTGAAGTTTTTACTGTTCCTGTTTTTGTATCTTGAACTTTTCTTGTGTTTATTTTGCCTGAAGCATCGTATTTGCTTATAGTAGTGTTTCCTGTAGAGGAATCTTTAGAAGTTGTTTTACGAAGTTTTCCGTTTTTATCATATATAGATTCTGAGACAACACCGTTTATTGTTTTGGTTAATGAATATGAACCGTCATTACCGTATTTAATAGTTGCTTTACCTTTTTTGCCTGAAGCATCTTTGTATTCAAATTCTACTTTATTGTTTGATGCTTTTGCGGCTGAAGTTATTGTACATTTGCCCCAGTTTGCATTTTTCGTTAATTTTTTAGCTTTTTCTTCTGCTTTTGATTTTGCCGTTTTATCCGAGGCAGAATTTTTGAGATTTTTTTCTATGTTTTCAACAGCTGTATTTATAGCTGCATTATCTTTATTTACGTCTGATTGTATTGAAATAAAATTATCAAAGCAATCTTTCATTGTAACTTGGCCGCTTGATTTGTGATTAGAGCTGCTTAATTTTGAACTCATATTGCTTTGTGACATGGAAGAGTTTAAAAATAAGTTGTTGTTGTTTACGTTTGACATTTTACTATTCCTTCAATAAATACATATACATTTTTTATTTCGTTTATTTTTGATAAAACTTTACAGTTTTTGAAAAAAAATTTACAAAACTTAAATTTTAATTTTTTATATTAAGAAAAGAAACAAAACTTATTCAAATTTCATTTTTTCTTTGAAAAACATGCAATTATGTGTCAAATTATAGTTAGGAAATTAGAGGTTTATGTTAGCACAGCAAGAAACAGAAATTATAGAAATAACAAACGACGAAGCATACGATGCCAAGGTTCTTGCTTCTGCTTTAAGCACCGAACAAGCAAGAAAAAGAGCCATGATTGATTATCTGGGCATAAATTGTGCTAAGCAGTATCTTGCTTATAAAAAAATTAAAGTCGATACAAAAAGAAGTGTTTACAAAATCCCGTTTTTATTTGAAGAATTCAGAATTGCAGACTTGTATTACGGAAATTTTAGAATTGACGTTATTACTCTTTTTAAAGAAAAAACGATTAAGATTCCGAAAATCCATGTTGATATGGAGATTCTTCCGCATTTTTATTTGATTGTGCAAATTGGTTCAAGGATTAAAGAAGCAAAAATTGCAGGTTTTATTGATACAAAAAATATTTTAAATTGTTCTCATGATTCAAGATACTATTATCCTACTTTGGATTTAATTTTTGGAGTGGAAAGATTTTATAATATTACAAAACGTTCAACTCCTGCAAAAACAATGCTTGGAAAACATATTGATTGCTTGGGTCTGTTTTTAAAATTTATAGATAACGATTTATCTTCCGTCTACAAAAGACAGCTTATTCAACATTTAATGAATTGTGACAGCTGCAGAACACGTTTTATTGATGTAATGGAGTTTGAAAAATTAGCAAATAACATTCATCATTATCCGTATTTGATTAAAAAATACGAAAACGAAAACAATGCGGAAAATTCCGTTATACAAAATGAAATATATAAACCTGCAGAAGTTCCTTTAGAAGAAGCAATCGAGCATAAAGGTGAAAAAGAAAAACCCGTTATCCTTCCTCAAATTACAAAAGAAAAGGAACCCGAGGTTTTTGATACGACCGACGATACTAAATCGGAAATTGAAACAATATACCCTGAAAACTCTGAAGAAAAAAACAAGCTTAAAACAGTTCAGATGTTTGATATTCCCGAAAAAGACAGCAATAAACTTACCAAAAAAGTAATTGATGCGATATTTAACGAAATGCCAAAGCTTGAATTGCCTGCTTTAAAAACAATGATGAAAGCCAAAAACAAAAGAATGATAATAGCGACAGGTGCTGTTTTTCTGGTTTTGGGCAGTTTTGCTTTGATTTCCGTAAATAGCGTTAACGAAGCAATGGATGAAAAACGCCAAATGGAAGCCGTTGAAGAATACAATGCAAACGATTATCCTTTGGAATACGATTTGCCGCCTGCGGACGGAAACGCAAGGTTGATTTCTAACAATAAACAATTTGATGATTATACGATAAATCAGCCTGTATCAACAAAACCTGCGTATAGCCCTTCTATTTCTAAAGTTTCTTGGGAAGCTTCTCAAAAGCTTGTACAAAAAGACGTTTTTGCAAAATATCTTAAAATGACGGGTAAAAATATTAAATTAAATCTTCAAAATGATTTACTGTTAATAAACGATGTTCCGACAAACAAACAAGCTATTGTTGAAGTTATTCTCGATTCATCGGGCAGAATCTTAAAAATTGATACATACCAATCATCAGGTTCAAGAATAGTGGACGATACAATCAGGAATGCGGTTGTTACTACGTTGCAGAGTATGAAGCCACCCGTTTTAAATAGCAGCGAGCCTGAAAATTCAATTTTATTAAAGGTTGATTTGTTGTAATATATCCAAATTATATACTTTTGTAAACTATTTTATTTTTTATGAATAGTTTTTGTTGTCCCGTGGAACTGTACATATATAGAAGTATAAAGGATGTGAAAAATGGGATTAAATGCATCAGCAGCTTTCAGTTTTTTGAATTTGAATAACAATCCGTATTCAAATCAAAATAATCAAAATGGTACATCAGGCACTTCAAATCAATCAAGTTTTCCTAACGATACGGCAGGAACACTCGGTTTAAATGACGCGACATACAATATGCCCCAAGGCTCTATATATGATGCAACGGGGGCTGTTGCATATAATTATTATAATACAAGTTTTTCAACAAGTTCTGCAGCTGAAACAGCAGGTTCAATTGCGTCTGCTGAAACGGCAGGCTCTATTGCATCTGCCGAAACGGCAGGTTCAATTGCATCAAGCAGCGGCGCTGTATCATCAAGCGGTGCCTCTGTTTCATCAAGCGGTTCTGTTGCATCATCAGGGGGTTCTTCGGGCGGTTCTTCAGGCAGCTCAAGCAGCTCTGTAGCGTAGTTATAGTGTTTAAATATAAATAAAAATATGTCTGATTGTTACAGACATATTTTTTTTGTAAACATTAATCAACATGGTCTTTGACTTAAAATTATGACCTGATAAAATAGATATAGAGGAATTTTAAGGCGAGCCGATGATTAAATTAGATTACACAAATGTTTCAGTGCAGGCGATAGGTGATAACGGTCTGGATTTAAACCAATGTTTTAATGAATATGCACCGAAAATTCAGGAAATAATTACAAACCTGAATATGAACAAGGATAAACCCGGTTCATGGCTTCAATGGATGAATTTGGGTTATAACGAAGAAACCGTTTGGTATGTTAAGGAATTTGCCGCAATTGTGGATGGCAGATTTGATAACGTTCTTGTGCTGGGAATAGGCGGTTCTGCTTTAGGAGCTCAAGCATTGTCTGAGGCTCTTTTGAAGCCTTATTGGAATTTATTGGATAAAGAAAAAAGGGATAATTTCCCAAGAATATTCTTTTTGGATAATATCGACCCTGATCAAATTACGGCTCTGTTGGATATTTTGGATTTAAAGAAAACCCTTGTTAACGTAATAACAAAATCCGGTTCAACCGCAGAAACCATGAGTCAATTCATGATTATAAAAGACAGACTTTATGAATTATTGGGTGATGATTACAGAAAAAACATTGTTGCAACAACAGATAAACAATCAGGTATATTAAGACAACTCGCAAACGAAGAAGGATACAAAACTTTTGTTGTGCCTGATGATGTCGGCGGAAGATTCAGCGTATTTTCTGCAGTAGGGCTTGTGCCTTTGGCGCTTGTAGGTTTGGATATTGATGAAATAATCAGAGGGATAAAGATTATGGATTTAACCCTCAAAAATACGGACATATACAAAAATATTGCAGCGCAAAATGCTCTCATACATTATCTTATGGATAAACAAAAAGGCAAATATATTTCGGTTATGATGCCTTATTCTTCAAGATTAAAATATATTTCCGATTGGTATGTTCAACTGTGGGCAGAGTCTTTGGGAAAAGAGTTTGATAAAGCAGGCAATAAAGTAAACAACGGCCCGACTCCGATAAAAGCTCTTGGCGCAACCGATCAACACAGTCAAATACAGCTTTATAACGAAGGAAAAAATGATAAAGTTATAACATTTATTCGTGTGGATGAATTTGATAACGAACTAAATATTCCTAATATATTTGAATATACAGGTCTAAATTATTTGGGCGGTAAATCAATTAATCGATTAATCAATGCGGAAGCAGATTCTACGGCGGTTGCTTTGTGTGATTATAATCGTCCAAATTTGACTATTCATTTGCCAAAAATCAGCGAATATTATCTTGCTCAACTGCTTTATATGTTTGAAATTGAAACGGCTATAATCGGAGAATTGTATAACATAGATGCATTTAATCAACCCGGAGTGGAACAGGCGAAAAATTATACATACGCTCTAATGGGCAGAATGGGATATGAAGAATCCGCAAAAGAATTAAACGAAAAAATCAACAAAAATAAAGAAATAATGGGTGTATAAATGCTAAAGGGGCCTTTTTTATCAAAGGATTTTATCGGTGCAACAGACGACTACAATGCTTCTAAAATTGTAATGCTTGGCATGCCCTATGATTGTACCTGTTCAAATCGTGCGGGTACACGTTTTGGTCCTCAGGCAGCAAGGCTCGAAAGTATCGGAATAGAAACCTATTCTGTTTATTTTGACAGAGATATGGAAGATACGATGTTTTTTGATGCGGGGGATTTAGAGTATCCTTTTGGTAATGCAAAAAAAGCACTTGAAATCACGGAAGATAATGTTGATTGTATCTATGGAGATTCAAAAAAACTGCTTGGTATTGGCGGCGAACACTTAATTACACTTGCATCTGTTAAATCGGTTTTAAAAAAATACGATAATGTTGCTGTTATCCAATTTGATGCACATACGGATTTAAGAGAGCAATATTTGGGAGAAGAATTAACTCACAGCGGAGTTATGTATAGAATTGCTCAATTAGTCGGCTGGGAAAATATTGCTCAAATCGGCTTAAGAAGTGGCGAAAAAGAAGAATTTGATATCGTTAAAAAATACAATACCTTAAAGACAAAACCTCAAGATTTAGATAAATTTAAAAATAAAAATATATTTTTGACAATAGATTTAGATGTTTTAGACCCGTCTTTAATGAGTGGTGTCGGAACACCGGAGGCGGGCGGTTTAACATATAAAGAACTTATGGATTGGCTATTGTATTTAAAAGATTTTAATATCGTAGGTGCGGATATAATGGAACTTGCGCCGGATATAGATGCTACAAAAACTTCTACTGCCACCTGCTGCAAATTAATAAGAGAAGTTTTGATGTTATTATAATCTATCTCATATTATTCATTAACCTTGCGGAAAGGGATGTTGCTTTTGAACCTTGAGCTACGCCGTTTTTGGCTATATAAATATAGTATCTGTCTTTTATTAAGGGTTCCATTTTTTTGTTTTCACCAACGCCATAGATAACCTGATCATCAAGTTTATTCGGGCCTGTGGTTAAACCGTTAACATCTACAACAACAATTGCACAAGCATTTTTATTTAATTCGCTTATTTCTTTTATACTGTCCAATTGTTCTTTTGATAGGCATTGTTCGTTTTGTACACCTGTTATAGAATAGGCAAAATTATTTTCCGTTACAATCCAAGGAGAAGCACTTTTTGTCCAATCTGCTTCAGCGTTTGCAATTGAATTAGTTGAAGTATTTCCTTTGGTTTCTTCTTTTCCTGCACTGTTTATGAATTTAACGGCATGCTTAAAATCTTCCGTATTATAAATATTTCCGTCATCGGGGCCGTTTTCTTTCTGTTGCGCGAATTCTTTAATGTCTAATTTGGATATTATTGCTTCAAAAATTGATGAAAAACCCGAAGCATCTGCTTTTGTCGGCAAGTTGCCGTTTAAAAATTCAATTGAAACCAAAGAATGTATTATTTGATATGCTCTTTTGTAGTTCGCCTGATGTCTTGTATTTGTAATGCCAAGAATAATACCCGGAATACAAACTACGGCAATTATTGAAATCGCCAATAATACGATTAAAAGTTCCGGTAGTGTAAAAGCATTTTTTCTCATATTAATATATTAAAATATATTCTAATATTTCATACAATCAAAAATAGTATTTTTTAATAATTTCATCTATTCTTTTTTTATATTTTTCGGAATTGTAAAAATCAATTTCCGTATAATTTAATTTTTCAATGGAAAAATATTTCATTTTTATTTTTTCGGTTTGAAAAATTTTACTTGCACAATACAAATAAACTATTGTTTGCAGGTCGTCTTCGGGTTGAGTGGGTAAATTTAGAGTTTTCCAATCGTAAATTGTATAAATATCATTTTCTTTTGATATTGCATCCATTCTTCCTGTTAAATAGTAAAATTTATTACCCAAATTTTCTTTAACAAGAAAAGGATATTCCGCATAGCAAAAGTAAGGCTTTTTATCTTTAATAATATTTATTAATTTATCCCAAATATTTTTTTCGTTATCGTTTAAATCGAGAAGTAATTTTTTTATTGGGACATTATTAATATAAGTACACAAAAGACTGTGAAATTTTTGTCCCAGAGTCGCTCTTTTATCTTTTTTATAAATAGATAAATTATAAATATATTTATTTTCAAATTCCTCAAGACTTTTATCCAGTATTTTAAGGGAATTTGAACTAAATGTATCTGTTTTTTTTGTCATAATTTTTGTTAAACAAAAACCGGCACAATGTAATTTAATGCCGGTTTTAATCTATAATTTTTCACTTATTATTTTGCAGCTTCTTGAGCTGTTTCAACAAGAACTTTAAATGCATCGGGTTCATTAACGGCTAATTCGGCTAACATTTTTCTGTTTACTTGAATGTCAGCTTTTTTAAGCATATTCATAAATTTTGAATAGCTGATTCCCATTTCTCTAACCGCTGCGTTGATTCTAACAATCCACAATGCACGCATGTTTCTTTTAAGAACGCGTCTATCTCTGTATTGATATTTTAATTTTTTCATTACAGCGATATTAGCTACTTTAAAAATTCTTGATCTTGCGCCTAAAAAACCTTTTGCAAGTTTTAATATTTTTTTATGTCTTTTTCTTAATACGTTGCCGCGTTTAACTCTCATAGTTTAAAATCCTTTCTTATCTGGTAAATTTCTTTTTGTACGGTAATTCTTTAGCAATCATAGCTAAATTTCCTTCAAACACCTCTGTAGTGCCTGTTAATCTACCCTTTCTTGCGGGTGATTTGTGAGCAAGCAAGTGTCCTTTACCGGCTTTTTGACGTAATACTTTACCAGTTGCAGTGATTTTATAACGTTTAGCTGCAGATCTGTGTGTTTTCATTTTTGGCATAATTTTCTCCTTTTTATTATTACCCGTCCTTGTGGCACAACACAAGAGCCACTTCAGACTAACTTAATTCTATTTCAAATATATTTTACTTGCAAGTGGGTATTGCAAAAATAAAAAATAAGAGTTTGCAGAAAAATTGTCATTTTTCAAACTTTTTCTGCATCCTTATAATGTAAATTTTTGTAAATATAATTAAAGTTTTCCGTAAAAACAGTCGTTAAATAACATGTGTGTAGAAAAAGAATAAGGTGAAAAATGTCTAACGCAGGTTTAAACGGGAACGGAATCCAATTTGTTACTTTAACTCTAAAGAGCCAAGGTCTTAAGAATATTTCAAAACAGCAGGTCACGGATTTGCTGACTGAAATTTATTCGAGTTTGCAAAATGAAAAAGATGCAACAATAGACACTGTTTTGACAAAATTTTCGGAAAAATACAAGCTTTCTGATGAAGTTCAGGCTGCACTGAAAAAAGCACTTGAAGAAATGGATAAAAAAGATACATCATCTAAAGGCTATATTACATCAGATGAATTGAATAAAGAGTCTTATGAATTAGAAGAAAGTGAAGTTTTGGGTGATTATATAGAAGAACAAAAAACAAAACTCATTTTGGATGCTTTAGATGAAGCAGAAACAGAAAGTGAAAATTCTACACAAAAAGCAACTGAAGATAACAAAGCTACTACACAACAACAACCCGAAAAAGATATTGAAAAATCAAACGATATTACAAAATACGAAAATGCAGAAACAAAAGATTACATGAACACAAAAGCATCCGTAACAGATACATCAGAAATGCCCGACGGTTTTTCAAAGTGTGATAAAACTAATGAATATAAAGATGAAAACGATAATCATTATATTAAAATCACACCCTCATATTTAAAACGCTATGTATCGAGACTTGGTTTATCAACAGATAAAGATGGAAACATCATAGATAAAGACGGAAACAAAGTCGGAGTTACTTTCCAAAATTCTGACGACACAACTTCATTCTATTTATCTAAAGAAAAATTTATGGTTAAATCTTCTTCATCAACCGGCACTTCTAAAGCAACAAGAAATGATGAAGCTGCCACACAACAACCCGAAAAAGATATTGAAAAATCAAACGATATTACAAAATACGAAAATGCAGAAACAAAAGATTACATGAACACAAAAGCATCCGTAACAGATACATCAGAAATGCCCGACGGTTTTTCAAAGTGTGATAAAACTAATGAATATAAAGATGAAAACGATAATCATTATATTAAAATCACACCCTCATATTTAAAACGCTATGTATCGAGACTTGGTTTATCAACAGATAAAGATGGAAACATCATAGATAAAGACGGAAACAAAGTCGGAGTTACTTTCCAAAATTCTGACGGCACAACTTCATTCTATTTATCTAAAGAAAAATTTACGGGTAAATCTTCTTCATCAAGCAGCACTTCTGATGATAAAGAAGAAATAACAGCTGATGAAACAGGAAAAACCGAAGAAGATCCAAAAACCGAAGAAGATCCAAAAACCGAAAGCAAAAAAGACGATTCCAAAAAAGCATCTGACGACAACAATGAAAAAGGCGAAAAAGTTACAGCTGAAAAAGGGAAAATTAAAATTCCTACAAAAAGCGGCAGTATAATAATAACCGAAGAAAATAACGGAACTTTAAGCGTTGTTGCAAATCATTCTACAATAAAAGGCAAAAAACAAATATGTAAATATTTAACAGAAGCTATAACAAGTACGGATGACCCTGATATTTTAAAACAACTTTTGGAAATGGGAGTTGTTGAATATATTCAACAAAATGAAATGTGGGGTACTGAAACAAAAGAAATAACACAAATAATGAAGCATTTGAATTCAAACGGTAAATTCAAAGAGTATAGTGATTACGACGGTGATTTACCTGTAGACGACTATATGCCTAAAGGATTTGGATTTGAAAATGACGGTATTGATAATATGCATGAAGCATTGATTAATGTATTAAATGATTATCAATCAGGAAAAATCGATAAAGATGCGGCATTGTATGTTTTAAATAAACTATCCGACGGCGACATAAGTAATTTGGTTAAATTGTTCAGATACGGAAAAGGCAAAGATCAGGAAGGCGATTCTTTGAAAGCATTATATATGCTTATGTATGAAGCAAATTTTGAAACGGATGATTAGTATTCATAGGCATTGTACATACTATCGGAATAATTTCTGTATTGCTTATATAATTCAGGATTGATAAGCCTTAACATACCGTCAATAAGTCCGACATCATCTTTCTTTCTGATTTGTATTGAATCGTTTGTCATTCTTTTAGCATTCCTTTTTGAACTGATTGAAGCAGGCAGGCTGACACCCTGTAACATTACGTTAGATGATGCTATTTTTAGGGTTTTTATTCTTTTTTCCGTATCTGTATATGCCCAGGCTCTGCCCAGCAATTCAAACTCAAGATTCCTTAATCTTTCTTTATCGGATAAATCAGGGAAAGTTTTCATAAAATGCCTTTTTTCAAGCATTTCTATAATTTTTAATTGTTTTTGAGTAAAAACGACATCGGGTACAGTTGGTTTTGCATTTAAAATGTCCTCTTTTGTAATTGTAACAACTTGTGCCGGTTCAAACGAATATACGGCAGGCACAATGTAAAATATATACAAAATCAGTGTAAAAACTACACAATATAATTGGCTAATGCTTAAATTTTTAATCATAAAGTGCATTTTAAGCCACAACAAAGGATTTTAAATTATTGAATCAGTCAAAGAATAAGTGTATTATTAACTTTTGTAAAAAAGTAAAGAAAAAACTAAAGTTTGTTATAAAAAATACCGATAACGTATTTGTATACTAGAATATCAAGATAGAAATTAAAGCGGTATAAGAACTATGAAAAAATTATTAGCAAGCATTTTGCTTATAATTAATCTATTGGTATTTACATCCGATGTATTTGCAACAGATTATTCAAAAATTGCGACCAATCAAAAAATTACACAAGCATTAAGCTCTCTGGAATCAATAAACAGACGTGATGTTATTGCAATTTTGTTAGGAAGAAATGCGACAAGAAAGCCTATAAGAGTTTTATTTAGGGATTTAAATATTTATGGCTACACAGGTTGCGAAGCGGTCACGATAAGGACTAAAAACAACGGGCTTATAATATATATAAGTAACGAACACAGAAGTGCAAGCCCCGAATGTATCGCATGTTTAATTGCACACGAAGCACAACATCATACCTTTACAAATTCAAGAGCTGAAGAATTAAGAGCTTGGATATCTGAAACTCAGGCATGGAATGAATTTGTTAAAAAGGATAAAACACTTTTAACAAGAAATGAACCATTGGCAAAAAGAGAAAACTATATAGCAAGAATCAGAAACAAAGGCGGAGTGCAAGGCGTCCAAAAGCTGATTGCAACAAACCCCGTATATTCTAAACTGGAATAAATCAAAAGTTGAATGACTATATTTCGGATAGCAAATAATCAGCCATCCATTGATATTCGTCATTTTCAACAGCAAGAGCTTTTAAAGGCGCAACAGAGCTTTCCCCGATTCTGATTAAACTCATAGCAACGATTCCTCTTTGCAATCCCTTTAATTGAGTAAGTTTTTCCACTAAAAAGTTAACAACTTTAGCACCCATAGCAACAATTGAATTTTCAACGTCGTTCTTTGTAGATGTATCAGCTTGTTCCAATAAATAGTCCAACTTTTCAGAAATGCTTTCTTGTTTGATATTGTTTGTATTTGCTACTGCTTGCATTGTTTATTCCTCTTAACTTTGTTCAACTCAATTATCGTTTATTATTGTACACAATAAAAATTTAAAAATTGATTTTCTTTATACTATCTTTATATCTATGTTAAAAATTATAATTTTTTAGGGTATTATTAAAATATGTTTGAATATGATTACGAAAATGAAGATAAAGAACTGAAGCTCGTCGGGTTAGAGCTTATGTTTTTGACTCCGGAAAAACATTCAAACGAAAAAGGTATCACGGCAGTCGAATTATCTAAAAGGGTAAATTTGAGCGTTGAGGTAGTAAAAAAGAAATTAAAGATTCTCTATGAACACGATATAATCAGATGTTGCGGAATAAACCCGAAGATGTGGAAATTTGATGAATATAATTTTCAAAGGTTAGATGAAGAAGATGAGATTTATAAATTATTGAGTTCGTTTGAGGATGTGGATTTTGACCGCTATTTTTGTTATTAATTTTGAGGAAGTATGCTGAAACTAAATGACATTGTTACAATAGATGCCGAAAAGTTAACTTATGGCGGCGATTGTATAGGTCGTTGGGGCGAGGAAAAATTTGTTGTTTTTATTAAAAATGCAGTTGTTGGTGACAAATTAAAAGTTAAAATTACTTCTTTAAAAAAGACTTATGCAAAGGCGGAAATTGTTGAAGTAATTAATTCTTCACAAAAAAGAATAAAGGCTCTCTGTCCTATCTATAACGCTTGCGGAAGCTGCCAATTACAAAATTATGACTATGATTTTTTGATTAAGCAAAAGCAAAAGATTTTAGAGGATATTTTTAAAGGTTTTGAAATAAAAATTCTGCCTTTCATCAAAAGTCCGAAAATATCCGAATACAGATGTAAAATTCAGTACCCCGCAAGACAAACAAAAAAATCCAAAAGGATTTTGATGGGATATTTTAAAAATAATTCCCATGAATTAACTAACATAAAATTTTGTCCAATGCAGCCGAATATTATTGATGAAATCACACAATATATTAGAGATAATTGGGTTTTAGATTGTTATGACGAAAAAAATAACAAAGGTTTTTTAAAAAACGTTATATTCAGAATAAATTCAAGTTTAGACAGCATTTTGATTGTTTTTGTATTAAATACAAATAATGAAAAATTTAAAAAAGCAGAAACAGAAGCATTTTTTAAAAAATTAATTAAAGCATACCCTGTTATCAAAGGGATTTTTGTAAATTTCAATGATAAAAAATCAAATTCAATATTGGGAAAAACTACGAAAAAAATAATCGGAGAAGATTTCATTACAGAAACACTTGATACAAAAAAATATAAAATAGGCGCAACCAGCTTTTTTCAGGTAAATCCGTATTGTGCAAAATCGTTGTTTGATAAAATCAAAGAAAATATTAAACCTGATTCTTCTATATTGGACGCTTATGGCGGAGTAGGAGCTATTGGAATATATTTAAAAGAAAAGACAAAATCGATTACTTTAATAGAAGAAAACGAAGAAGCAACAAAATTGGCATTGGAAAATTTTAAATTAAACGATATAAAGAACTATGAAATATTAACAGGAGATGCCAAAAAGCATTTTTTAAATTTTGAAAAAGAAAATAAAAAGTTTGATTATATAATACTTGACCCGCCGCGTTCAGGCTGTAATAAAGAAGGATTGAAGGCAATATCCGCTTCGGCAAACAATATAATCTATGTTTCCTGTAATCCTGAAACTTTAAGACGGGATATTTTATATTTAAAGGAAGAAAATTTTGAATTAATTTCAATTCAGGGTGCAGATATGTTTCCTTATACATATCATATCGAAACGGTTGCGATTTTAAAAAGAAAAACATAAATTTTTGTGCAAAAAAGCTATTTTGTAATAGAATAATTGTATTATGTTAAAGAATTATTTTATTGAAATTACGAAAAATGCGATTAACAGCGCAATTAAGGCAAAAGAACTCGGTGAAACAAGTGAAATAAATTTTGAGCTTGTTTGCGATGTGCCGAAAAACAAAAGTTTTGGAGATTTGGCGATTAATGTTTCAGCTCTTGCAAGAACCGCTAAAATGGCGCCGCCTGTAATAGCACAAACTATCGTTAAACATATTAAACCCGAAAATTATTCCGTTAATGTCGTTGCAGGGTTTATTAATTTTAAACTTGAAAAAGAATTTTTGAATAAAATTGTTAAAGAAATTTTGACAGAAAAAGAAGACTATCTTAAAACCGACATCGGTAAAGGCGAAAAGGTTAATATTGAATACGTAAGCGCTAATCCGACGGGCCCTTTTCATATAGGTCATGGAAGATGGGCGGCTTTGGGTTCAGCTTTGGCTAATATCATGTCTTATTGCGGATATAATGTTTTTCAGGAATTTTATATTAATGATGCGGGAAATCAGATTAATAAATTGGCTCGTTCATTAGAAATCAGAGTCCTTCAATTAAAAGGCGAAGATATTGAAATGGAAGAAGGCTTATACCCCGGAGAATATCTTATTGATTGCGCAAAAAGATATATCAAAGACAATAAAGGTCTTTCTTATGGCGATTTTGCAAAAGCCGACATGTTAAGACTTCAGAAAGAATTGTTGGAAAAATTCGGCACTCATTTTGATTTATTCTTTTCGGAATTAACTTTATACGAAAATAAAGAAGTCGAAAAATGTATGGAAACGCTTAAAAAATCGGGTAAAATCTATGAAAAAGATGGAGCAACCTGGTTCAAGAGTTCAGACTACGGCGATGATCAAGATAGGGTGCTTGTTAAAACAGACGGAAAAAATACATATTTAACGGCTGATATTGCGTATCATAAAAACAAACTTGATAGAGGTTTTGACAGATTAATAAATATTTGGGGTGCGGATCACCACGGATATATCCCGAGAATGAAAGCCGCAATAGAAGCACTCGGATATGACAGTTCAAAACTTGAAGTTATCTTGGGTCAGCTCGTTAATTTAATACAAGACGGTGAACAACAAAGAATGGGTAAACGTAAAAAAATGGTTACTCTGGATGAACTTGTTGAAGAAGTTGGTGTTGATGCTACAAGATTCTGGATGTTAATGAGGTCATCAGACACTACTATAGATTTTGATGTGGATTTAGCAAAATCTCAAACCGATAAAAATCCTGTATTCTATGTTCAATATGCACACGCAAGAGCATGCTCGATATTAAGAAAAGCTATTGAAAAGAGATTGGATATAGATAATAAAACAGAGCTTCCGCCATACTTAACAAAGGAAGAAACGGAACAATTCTTCAAAAATCCGGATATTATACCGATGTTTGAAAACTTATCCGAAGAACAACTCGATGCGGTTAAAACATTAGTATTGAAACTTGAAGAAGGAAAAGCACTCCTTTATAATGCCGTTAAATACAGAGCTCCGTATATGATATGTAAATATTTGACGGAATTAGCCAATACGTTTCATCATTTTTATAACTACACAAGGGTTTTATCGGATGATAAAGAGGACAGTTTGATTAAATTGTCACTTGTGAATTGTTTTAGGATAGTGATGGCCAAGATGTTGGATTTAATCGGTGTGTCACAACCTGAAAAAATGTAGTTGACATTAAAATTTGTTCTTGGTATTCTAATCTTGCTTGAGTGCTGATATTACAGTGTAAAAGCTCGGTTATTAAAGTGATAATTGAATAAATTTTATGGGCTGATAACTCAGCGGTCGGGGTGGGATACCGACAACGGGTGAAATCGGTTCGTAATAAAAAATGAAAATTGAATAATATTTGCGGGCTGCTAGCTCAGGTGGTTAGAGCGCACCCCTGATAAGGGTGAGGTCGGTGGTTCGAGTCCACTGCGGCCCACCATAAAAGCCAAATCTTAATGATTTGGCTTTTATTATTGAATCTGCATTATAAGCACTTTAGAAAAATTTATAAATTAACATAATTTGCTAATTTTTCATCAACCCTTACGTAACATCGAACTTTTAATATATCTTTATGATAATTTTTAGGAAAAAGAGGTCATAATGAAAAAGTTTATATTAATTATCATTTGTTTATTGTTGTCAAATATATGTCTTGCAAAAGATTTTGGTGTAATAAAGAATAAACGAGGATTAGTTTTTCAAGCACTAAATGACGGAGCATTAGGATATATCTGCCCTAAATGGGCGTTAGATAAGGAAGATTGCAGTTACGGACAATTTGTATACTTTGATTTTAATTATGATTTTGTTGATAATCAGAAATTTACTTTACCTAAAAATTATTATTTTTATGCAGATGGGGTATATAAATATACAAATAAAGAAGACACTGTTAAAACGGTTAGAAAAGTTAATTTAATCTCAAAATAAAAATATTTGTAATTATTTTGATATAGAATATATTGCAATAATTATCCTTTTGGTAATCGTAATAATTACATATAATTCGTTTTGTCTCAAAGATATTATCAGGAGATAGCAAAAAAAGTTAGAATTTTGTCCACTAAAAAATATGAGTAATCTGGTATTTGTTCCTATTTATCCCTATGAAAACTTATATTGAGTTGTTAATTCCCCGTTAGGCAGTTCGAAAATCATTTTCCCGTTAATAAAATAAACGTTTGGAATCCCTTTTTTACGGTTATTTTCCTGAGCCTTTTTTACTGCTCGGTTTCCTATTTTTAATAATTCTTTTGATAAATCTGTCATTTCTCAAAATCCCTTGTAAACTCATTGTAGAGGTTTTCACTATATATTTCAAGTTTATTGTTTGAACATTGTGCAACCAATATATATTCAGATGTTCCGTTATAGAACATATTCCATTCATCAGCCAAGTCTTTGTATATTTTCCAAAAATTATCTTTGCTGCGGTAAAACCTACGGATAATATCTTCTTTTGGGATATTATGACCACCGTTTAATACTCTGACTTTTATTCTGTTTTCGCAAAAGTCGGGAGTATCTAAGTAGGAATATATTATAACTATTTTATAACCCAATTCTTTAGCTTTGTTTATTGTTTTAATATGATTTTTTCCTGCCAATGTTGTTTCTATTGCAAAAGATTTACGATTATTTAACAGTTTGTCTAACTTTTCCAAAACAATCTTACCTGCACGAATTTTTACACTTTCAATATTGTCGGGGCAAATTTCTTTAGCAATATTATCAGCATTTAAAAATTCTAATTTTTTGTCAGGTAAAAGTTCACTTGCCAATGTACTTTTACCGCTACCGTTTGCTCCTGCAATTAAGTATAAAACTATATTGTCCATAATTGAATTATATCATAAAATACCCATTGTTACCCTTTTTCTTGCAGATAGTGTCTCGTATTTCTATTAAAATCTATAATTTCCAAAATGTTATCAATAGCGAAAAAAGCTCTAAGATTATTTTGAATGTACTTTAATTCAAAAAAGAAGCCTAAGCAAAGGCTCCTTTTTAATATAATAATTATTTTTTAAGATTGATTTGTAAAAATATTCACAAGTTCATTCTTTTGGTCTTGTGTTCCATACAAAAGAACGTCTTCCACGCAGGTAAATTGAACACTATCATCGTTAATCCGGCTGACAACATTTTCTTTTACCGAATTTATCATCTACAAATGTTTTAGTTTCATCAATTTTTCCTTCTTTATCCGTTGTCTGAATGTTTGTCAATTTATATGTATCGTTACCATATAGGTCATAAATAAAAAATTGTCCGGCATTAGAAACGGTATATTTATCTTTACCTGTGTATTCACATACTGCCGTATGTGAATTGTTTGTTAAAATATATTTATCGTTTCCTTTGATATCTATTATAGTATGGTCATTATTTTCTATTCCCGTAATGGTATAAGTTGTGTTCTTTTTACCGCCTGTGATGCCTAATTTATCTAAAACGGTTTCAATTTTTTTGGTTTTGTCATAAAATACTCCCATATATTTTTAATTCCTGCCGATTAAATTTAAAACATCATTCCGTTCCATCCCCAAAGCTCTGTCGGGTGGTACGTTATATAAACATTGTTTCCTTCGATATTATAATCCTGTTTTAAAATTGTGCATATCTTTTCCGTCAATTCATAACAAGCCTGTTTTGTTGTTGAACCTAAAAGGCTGATTGATAAATAGGCACCTTTTTCAAGTTTTTTATTTCCCATCCATAAATCACAATTTTCCTGAAGCTCGCTCATTATATATGCAGAAGGTTTATTAAATGATTGTGAAACGGCATTTGACAGTTTTTGTTGAAGTTCATCCTTGTTGTTTATTGAAACTGATAGTTTTGCTTGAATAAACGGCATCTTTTCTCCTTTATATTATCTAAAATACACAAAAATCGCTTTCAAATCTTCTGAATTAGTATATAATATTTTCGTAAAATTGTCTATTTGATAAAAGGAAGAATAATGACACAAGAAAGACCGGTTTGGAGTTCCAAATTAACATTTATACTTGCTGCTGTGGGTTCTGCGGTGGGACTTGGAAATATTTGGAGATTTCCTTATATAATGGGACAAAATGGCGGTGCAGTTTTTCTTGTTGTGTATTTATTTTTAATATTGACGATATGTTTTGTTCCTATGATGGCAGAATTGGCACTCGGGAAACATACTAAAAAAGAGTGCGTTAAAGTGTATGAAGATGTAAGCCCAAAGTTAAAATTATTAGGCTATTTGAACCCTTTTACGGGTGTTTTGATTTCATCATTTTATTTTATTGTCGGCGGTTGGATAGTAAATTATATTGTAAAAAGTCTTGCGGATTATAAAATTACGGATTATGCTTCTTATTTTTCTTCTTTTGTAAAAGATGAAAAAAGCGTCATTATTTATACTCTTGTCTTTTTGTTTATTTGTATATTTTTAACGGCTCGAGGCATAAAAAGAGGAATTGAATTTGCAAATAACGTATTAATGCCTTTGTTCGCCGTATTGCTTGTCGGTTTATTAATATTTTCTTTGTCGCTTCCGAATGCGCATTTGGGATTGGAGTATATGTTTAAACCCGATTTTTCTAAGCTCAACGGGCATATGCTTTTATCTGCATTAGGGCAGGCGCTTTTTACGTTGAGTATAGGTATGGGTGCATTATTAACCTATGGAAGTTACATTAAAGAAGATAAAAGCATTACAAAATCAGCTTATACAATAATATTTTCAGATACCCTTTTTGCGCTTCTTGCGGGTATAATGATATTTCCTGCCATATTTTCTTTCGGGTTAGAAGTTGATTCGGGTGCAGGGTTAGTGTTTGTTACTTTGCCTTATATTTTTTCACAAATTCCTCACGGAAATATCTTTGCGTTTGCGTTTTTTGTTCTGCTCTTTGCGGCAGCCCTCACATCGGGTATAAGTATTTTAGAAGTATCTTTTGCAACAATAACGGAAAGATTTAATATATCAAGAATAAAAGCTGCAACAATATTGTTTTTTGGCGTAGGTTCTATTTCGGTTCCTGCGGTACTATCATTTGACAAATTAAGTAATTACACAATTTTTTCCAAGACGTTTTTTGATTTCCTTGATTTTGTAACGGCAAATATTTTTATGCCTTTAAACGCTTTGATTTTATGTTTAATTGCAGGTTGGTGCTACAAAATAAAAGGGGATACAATTATCAAAAATGTGGTTTTAGCGAAATTGTTTGATATAGGGTTAAAGTTTGTTATCCCTGTTGTGCTTGTGGTTGTGCTTTATATGGGGTTGAAGTAAAAATAATATATTTCATTTTCTTTAGAAGATGAAGTTTTATTTCTTATATTTGTCACTTTTCTTTGAACAAAAAGAAAGATTCTTTTTTATATTTGTTACTTTTCTTTGCGGACAAAGAAAAGTAACGGAAAAGAAAATCCCAACCTAATCATTGTTTTTATTTTTAATTTTATTTTTTTATTTTTTATTGTTCACTTTTTTCTTTTGGTTCAAACGCCACAAGCAAAAGAAAAAAGTGAACCGAAAAAAGAAAACTCGGCTTGGATATAAAAACTATCGTTATACGATTTAATCAAAATTCCTCATTACTCTGAACTCAGGAAAAAATGGAATAAATAACATTGCTTACGCATTTCCATTTTTTCCTTCAAACAAACAGAGTAATGTTTTAAAGGAATTTTGATTAAA
>CAMOPX010000028.1 GCA_946622415.1 uncultured bacterium | reverse complement strand
GTTGCGATGAGCAAGCGAGAAGTGCGAAACTGGACTAAGGCGACGTGGAAATTTTCAATTTCCACAGGAGCAACCCCCGAATCAAGTGAGCTTTAGTTTGCAAGGCAAACTTAGCGAACGAAGATTCGGGCATAAGTGTGCGAAGCATTAAAGCATATAGCAGATAATACAAAAACCTAATTACTTCTCATTTCCATATACTTTTGTAAACTTGAATTTTTTGCAATAATTAATCAAATCTTTTTTAACTTCAGGACAAAGAACATACAACGTAATAATATTCGGCAAACACAATGCAACCATCATAGCATCGGTTATATTTATTACGGATTTAACATTCATAACGGAACCTATTACAATAAACACACAATATATTAAGTTAAACATCAATGCACGCTTTCTTCCTTCTCCGAATAAAAACGTCCAGGCTTTTTGTCCGTAATATGCCCACGAAATTAATGTTGATAGAGCAAATAAAATCGCAATAATTGATAAAATCACGGGGAAAAACGGTATAACAGATTCAAAAGCACGAGATGCCAATTCGATTCCCGATACTTCTTTTGTAGCTGCCGTGCAAGCGCCTGTGAATATTATTGTACAGGATGTAAATAAACATAATACACCCGTTAAAAATGTTTCTAATAATGCAACAAAACCTTGTGTAACAGGTTCTTTTGTTTGAGCTGTCGCATATACTATTGCCGCAGCACCTGTTCCAGCCTCATTAGATTGAATAGAACGTCTTAAACCGATTACCATTGTGCCGATTGCACCCCCTGCAACAGCAGTCGGGTTAAAGGCCTCTTTTATGATTAACAATATTGCGGATGGAATATTTAAAAAATTCACCGCTATAACAACTAAACCGGAAATTATATACATAAAGCACATTGTCGGGACAAGAACAGTTGTAATTTTTGCAATGCTTTTAATTCCACCCACGATTACCATTCCGACAAGCACAGAAACAATAAGTCCGAATACCCACGTCGAACCGTATAGAAAACTATGCTCTCCACCTGTGATAAATAAAAACTGATGAGCGGATTGATTAACTTGAATCATATTTCCGCCTGTAATACCGCCGCCGATACAGAGTATTGCATATAAAACAGAAAGCGGCTGTCCGAGCCAGCGAAGTTTTTTTCTTGTTAAGCCGTGTGCAATATAATGCATAGGTCCGCCAGATATTGTTCCGTCTTCATTAAAGCGTCTGTACTTTACGGCAAGCACGGCTTCAACAAACTTTAAACTCATTCCAAATAAAGCACCGATAAAAATCCACAATGCTGCCCCCGGGCCTCCGATTGAAATTGATATTGCAACACCGGCAATAGAACCGATTCCTATTGTTCCGGATAATGCGGTTGCAAGCGCCTGAAAAGACGAAACTTCGCCACAATCATTTCCGCTTGATTTGTCTGAAGGTTTTATTACCAAATCAACTGCATGTTTAAACCCCCAAACAGGAATACCTTTAAAATATATCGTAAAAAATATTCCACCGATTAACGCCCACAAGATTATAACAGGGATACTGACTCCAAAGAAACTTATTTCATGGAAAATCATTTTTGCAATTGCATCAGATACGGGCGCAAAATTCTTATCCATAAATTCATCGACAGTTAAAGCAAAAGCATTATTGAAAATATTTATAAAAAATATTGTAAAAAAATACAATGTACTCTTTTTCATCCGCAAAACCCTTTTTGTAGACTGTTTGCGAAACTATATTATCAAGAACAAGGCAAAATTACTATTCAGATTAGCTGATTTTAACATTTCTAAATATCAGTATCAATTAACATTCTTAATAAAAGTTGATAGGATTGTTTTTTTATATTATTCTGAACATATGAAAAATTTATTTAAATTGTTTTTTATTACGGTTCTTTTCCTTGCATTTTCAAATGCAGTTAATGCAAAAGAAGTTCGCTTTATTCATATTACGGATATTAACATAACACCGGAAAATGCTTATAAATTAAAAAGAACCATTAAAGAAATAAATTCTACTCCAAACATTGATTTTGTTGTTTTTGGCGGAAACAATATTGCAAAAACAAACATCAACAATTTAAATTATTTTATGTATCTTTTAAAGCGTACACATAAAAAATCCTATGTTTTATTGGGTTCTTCAGATGTTGCATCCAATACCGGTATAGACAAAAAGTATTACTATAAAAGAGTAAAAATGGCGAGATTCTTGCGCCACCCTTCAAAACCAAACTATGTATTTAAAAAGAAGGGATATGTTTTTATTGCCATGGATGGTGCCAAACAATATTTTCAACAACCGAACGGTTGTTACACAAAAGACGAACTAAGGTGGCTTGATGAAAAATTAACAAAGTATAAAGACAAAAATGTTGTTATCTTGCAGCATTTTCCGATTACAACTACAAAATCAACCTGGCTGCAAACACCAAAGCTTGATGAATATTTTGAAGTCTTAAATAAACATAATAATATAAAAGCCATTGTCTCGGGACACTATGGCTATAATCAGGAAGAAAACGTTAACGGGATATATAATATAATCACGGAAAGTTATTCAAAAAACGGTGCCTATAAAATCATAGAACTAAATTCCGATGAAAACTTTATCGGAACGTATTTAGTAAAATAGATGATTTATATTTTTATTTTAAGGTATTATAATAACTGAACAAATAAGGGGAAAAACTATGAAAGAAAGAATTTTAAATGTTTTAAAATGGTTTTTTATTGCGTTAGGCGTATTGTTTTTTGCACAGATTATTCTTTTTATCGGAATTGTAATTTTTGCAAACACCTTTAAAGAAATAACAGTACCGGATATTAAACCGCAAAAAATAAACAACGCTGAAATTCAAAAAATTACTTCATACGTTGATAAGTACAAAGAAGAAAAAGGAACCTATCCTGAAAATATTGATAATATCAAATTAAAAGATAATTTTGAATACACATACAAGGTTTCCGATAATTCAAACTGTTATGAAATTGAATTAAAAAATAAAAAAGTATCATCAAAAATAAATTATCAAAAATGTTCAATATCAAAAGACGGCGCAAAAAGCCAATCCGAAAATTATACGGAAGTTACAAACAAATAAATTAAAAAGCACCGAGATAAAATCGGTGCTTTTTATTAACTAAAAATAATTTATTTAACATATTTTTTAAATAAAATTGAAGCATTTTGTCCGCCAAAACCAAATGAATTGGTAAGAGCGTATTTAACATCGGCAACAATGCATTTGTTTGGAACATAATCAAGATTTGCTACTTCAGGGTCTTGGTTATCAAGATTAATTGTAGGAGGAATAATTCCTTCACAAAGTGCCTTTAAACATACAATAGATTCAGCAGCTCCCGTTGCGCCAATCATATGACCATGCATAGATTTAGTGGATGAAACTTTTAAGTTTTTATTTACGGATAAATCGCCAAATACACTTGCAATTGCTTTTGATTCAGCAATATCACCCAGATGAGTAGACGTGCCATGGGCATTAATATAGCCCACTTCCCTCGGGCCAATTCCTGCGTCTTTCACAGCATTTTCCATAGATTTTGCAGCACCCGCACCCGTAGGATCCGGTGCAACCATATCATAAGCGTCACCCGTTTGGCCATATCCCACAATTTCACCATAGATTTTCGCACCTCTTTTTAGAGCATGCTCTAATTCTTCCACGATTAAACATGCACCGCCTTCGCCCATGACAAAGCCGTCTCTATCTATATCATAAGGACGCGAAGCACGTTCCGGTTCATCACATCTTCGTGATAGAGTTCTTGCAGCAGTAAAAGCACCTATACCAAGATTTGTCATAACAGCTTCAGTACCGCCTGCAATAATAACGTCTGCGTCATTATATTGAATTGAGCGAAAAGCATCACCTACACAATGTGCACTTGTTGCACACGCAGTTACAATTGCTTTATTAACACCTTTTGCCCCATGACGCATAGAAACTCTGCCTGCTGCCATATTTGGAATAAGCATTGGAACAGTGAAAGGAGAACATTTCGTCGGGCCTCTATCCAAAATGCAAAGATGTTGTTTTTCAAAAGTATCAAAACCACCCGCACCGGAACCAACAATAACGCCGACCCTATAAGGATCTTCTTTTGAAACATCAAGACCGCTGTCTTTAACCGCTTCGTCGGATGCAACACAAGCAAACTGCGTAAATCTATCCATACGTTTCATTTCTTTGGCATCCAATAAACCTTTTTCTTTTACTTCATCATCAAAAGTAGTAACTTCACCGCCAAATGTAACATTGTGTCCTTCAAGCGGAATTCTTGTAAAAGTTTTAATACCTGATTTTCCCTCTTTAAGAGAACTCCAGAATTTTTCAACACCACATCCGTATGGACTAACAATACCTATTCCGGTAACGACTACACGTCTTTTGTTCATAATTCTCCTCAAATCTAAATTTTTTAATGGATTACATTTTTTAAAATAAAAGACTGCAACAGCAAGCTGCAACAGTCTTTTAAAACAAAATTTGAAACTTTCTTATTGATGAGCTTCAATATAAGAAACTGCGTCTTGAACTGTTGCGATTTTTTCTGCATCTTCATCAGGAATATCACAACCGAAAGCTTCTTCAAAAGCCATAACTAATTCAACTGTGTCTAATGAATCAGCACCAAGGTCGCCTGCAAATGAAGCTTGCGGTGTAACTGTAGATTCATCTTCAATACCCAATTGATCTATTACAACTTTTTTAACTTTTTCAAAAATTTCTGTACTCATTTTTACCTCAATTAAATAATACTTTCTATTTACTACATGCTCAATTATATAAGCTTCAAAAATTTTTTGCAAATTTATTAACACTTTTTTATACACAAATAGCCAATATGGCTAATTTTGCGTAATTTTTATATGTAGTTTTGTAAATAAGTTTATTTAAGGATAAATTTAAAACCGAATTTTACTATAATATTCCCATGCAAAAAACGACTAAATACAATCTTATAAGCAGGTTACTTTTTCTGATTTTTATTTTGACATCAAAAAAATGTTCAAAAAAAGATATAATATCCGAATTTTCCAAAAAAAATATCAATTTATCGAAAACTACCATAGACAACTATTTTAAGACATTAAAATATAACGGAATCAAAATTAACAGCGAATCGAAAAAAGGCACAAAACAATATTTCCTTGCGCCGATTGAAGAAAAAATTTCATTAGACGATAAAACTGAATTGATTTTCAAAGAATTAAAAAAAATTATTGTTTCCAAAAAAAACTATTATGACATCAAGAATGCCATTTATATGTTCTATAAAATATCGCTTTTATATAAAAAAGAAGATATTAAAAGAACGGCAAATTTCGGCTATTTTTCAACCTTGAACTGGTTTTTGATTAACGAATTAGAGACTCACTGCCACAATAAAGATGTTATAGAAATAGAATACATTTTACCCGACGGTAAAAGCAGAAACATAACAATCCATGCCGATAAATTAGTAATTAAATGGAATTCAAACAGATTATATCTTTCGTGTACAATAGGCGAAAGTTATTTATTTTCTCATTTACCTGTTGACAGAATCTTTAAAATCAATAAAACAATCAGAAAAAAAGCCTGTTTTGATTTGTCAACAAAAATCTTAAAATATACAACCTCTAAACAAAATCTTGAAGAAGCGGGGTTATCGGATAACGAAACAATAATAAAAACAGACAACGAAAAAGTAACAATTCTTGTATCTATCAAAGATGAATTTTCTATTGTACAAAGATTACTTTATTTTTGCCCCGATGTATATGAAATTTCAGATGAAAAAATTAAAAATACGGTTTTAGATAAACTTAAAACCACGGAAAAATTGTATGAATAAAACCAAAGAAAAAAAGATAATAAAAATTTTATTATATCTTCTTCAATACCCAAGAACAAAAGAGGATATACTTCAACAATTTAAAATTAAAGAAGGAACGTTTTATAAATATATTCAATACATAAAAGATTCCGGTTTTAAGATTAAAAAACAAAACGGATTTTATTACATATTTCATTTTTCAAAAAAAATTGAATTAAATAAAACGGAAGAATTAATCATGACCAATTTGTTATTTTGTGCCGACAGTTATCTTTCAAAAAGCAAATCCAAAATTTTCACGGACCATATTTTTTATGTCTTACAAAATTCAAACAAAACCTCATTTGACACAATTAAAAAGTTGTTTGAGGAGCAAAAAAAATTAAATTCCGAAAATAATATAAAAAACAAAATTCAACAAATTCAAGAACTTATTGACAAAGGCAAGGTTGTTGAAATATTAACAAAGCAAAATAAAAGATATCTTACAAAAATTCTTGACGTTATTCTTGATAAGGATAAAGTATTTGTTCTTTTTTACAATAAAAAAGAAAAGTGTGACCAAAAAATCCTGATTGATTCAATTAAAAAAACGGAAATTATAGAAGATTTCAATATTTATAAAGGAAATACAACGGAAACAATATTTCAATTGACAAATAAACTCTCAAAAAGTTATATTTTAAAAGAGAATGAAAGAATAGTTGACAAATTTGACGACAAAATTATTATTGCAAATTCAAGTAACAATAAAAAATATTTATTCAAAAGACTTTTAAGGTATGATGAATATTGTAAAATATTGTTTCCTAAATCGGATGTCGAAAAATTTAAGTTATTTTTAAAAGAAGCTACAGAAAACATAAAAGCATGACAAACAGAAAAATTCAAAAAAGTTATTTTATAAAAGGTACAATAATGCTACTCGGAGCAATAATTGCGGTTACTGTTTTTCCGGATATTGTACATAAATATTTTAAATCCATGCACGATAACAGATTCTTTTCGGAGCTTGAATTTTTCATGTTGATCATGTGCGGAATATTTTATATTTTTTGTCCAAGATATTATAAATATCAATGGTTAATTATCTTAATGGGATACGGATTATATTTTTTATATAAACATTTTTATAACGTACTTTATTGAACACATAAAAAGAGCGGCTTAAATACCGCTCTTTTTATATATTATACTTTTCTTTTTCTCGCAGCTTCAGATTTTCTTTTTCTTTTAACAGAAGGTTTTTCATATCTTTCTCTGCGTTTTATTTCAGATAATATTCCTGCTTTTTGAATTTTTTTCTTAAATCTTTTTAAAGCTGATTCGATACTTTCGTTTTCACGAACTCTAACTTCGGGCATTTTTTCACCTCCTTTGCGAGTTGATCTGTATTTACCGTGATACTAACATGAACAAAAATGCTCGTCAAATATTGTTATTTTACTGATTTGAAAATTTACATAACTTAATAATTTAGCAAATATAATAAATCATGGTATTTATATTATATGTGTTGTTGGTATAAAGGAAAAATTTAATGAAAATTGAGAACATTGCAAAATCTCCTAGTTTTTGCCGTGCACTTTGCACACGCGAGGAACAAGAATTAAAAAATCTTACAAAAGAAGCGCTCGGTCGTGAACATTTAGGTATTGATACGGTAAGTACGACATTTTTTGATTTTACCATTCCTGCAGGTGAATACAATACAGGAATTGGTACGACCTTCTCAAAAGAAGGCATAGATACGGCTGAATTTGCTAATATATATTTCGGAACTACCAATATTCAAGTAGGGCCGCAAGGTAAAATTTCTAATTTAATTCGCTCACCGTATTCAGGAACTACATTTTCTTTAGGTGAACACAATATCTCTCCGGAAAAACTGGCTACGAAAGAATACGAAAATTTACTTTCGCAAGAAGATATAGATGAATCAGAATATATGAATACCGTAGCAGATGAAGATACTGTTGATTATGAACATGTTTTTTCTGATGAAAGAGGTATTAAATCATTACTTTTAAAAGCTTACGAAAATTTTACATATTTACCCGAAGATTCTAAATTAGTACAAGAATTTTACGATTTTGTTGACGATAATGAATATTGGATTGAAAGAGATTCCGTATTTGAAGCAATAGCTCATAAATACGGAACAGATGATGTTTCCTTATGGAGTGATAGAGATAAAAATATTTATGCAGATGAAAATAATATTGATTATGGTGCAATTGATGAATATATGGAAGCAGAAGATGAATTCGGAAATAATATTGTAGAATTTAACGAATTTATTCAATTTATTGCCGATAAACAACAACAACAAACCAAAGAAGAGCTTAACAAAATGGGAATATCCCTGACGGGCGATTGTCCAATCGGCTTTTCAGCAAAAGATGTTTGGGCACATAAAAGTGCATTTTATCAAAACGGCGGAATGTTCGGCTGCGACACGGATGGCAAAGGAAAGCTCGTTACTTGTTGGACAGAAGCTCCTGATATGAGCAAATTAGATGGCGAAGCAGGAGAATTATTCAGACAAAAATTTGCAACAATGTTCAAAAGAAACAATGCAATAAGAGTAGATGCAGCTTGGCAATTAATTTATCCGACAATAGTTACGCCGACTCATAAAGACAAGCAAGGAAATATGCTCGGAAAAATTACTCCTAATCAGCCCGAAGTCGGAGATAAAATAATAAATATTTTAAAAGAAACAGCTAAAGAATCAGGTATCCCTGAAAATAAAATTTCATTAGAACTACTGGACGGCGCAGGAAAAAGCTGGAAGTCATTAAGCAATCCTAAAATTAAAAAAGCCATTGAAAATATGAACTGCATTCATACAATGCAATATATCGGGGATAGCTGGGGTTATCCTTCTCACTACAGAAGCAGCAATGCAGGACCTTTTAAACATTCATTTGAAATTTCAATAGGAACCCATGATGATAAAACAGCTATCACCAGCGCCGAAGGCTTAACTGATAGCCAACTCAAGATTATAGCAAAAGAATTAAAGAAAGATAAAAGCTCGCTTTCTACGGTTCAAGAAAAAGTAGCAGCATTGTTTGCATTGTTATTTACCCACAATCCTAATGACAAATCAAACGACAGCGGAAAAGTTTCTATAACAGTAAATGATGCTGTCGGAAGTCCAAAAAGAATCAACACTCCAAATACAAAAGACGGAAACTGGGAATTCAGATTAAACAGAAATTGGCAGTCGAAATATTTTAACAATTTGACACAAGGTTTCGGTTTAAATCTTCCTGAAGCGTTAAGTACTGCTCTAAAAGCAAAAGAAGGTGAATCCGAATTAACACACAAGCTCGATAGATTTGCCCAAGTTCTGAAATCCGACGGTCCTATGACAAGAGGCGAAGCAAATGCTATGGCACAAGAAGGCACAATAGATACTGTTGCTTAAAAGTTAATTTTCTTCCTTCTTTTTAATCAGCTTGGATAATACGTTTAATATCAATAAAACGCCAATCAGACTCAGTGCTGTAATTATAAATCTGCTTTTTGTACTTACAACAATGATAGATAATAAAGCACATATCATTGAAAAACCGGCAAGCAAAAGTACGAGTTTATCTTGCGAATAACCGGCGTGAAGAAGTTTGTGGTGTATGTGTTCACTATCCGCAACAAAAGGACTCGTTCCTTTGATTATTCTTCTTGTTGAAGAATACGCAATATCCATCAAAGGAATTGCCAAAATCAAAATAGGAAGATACATGGAAATTCCCGAGCTCACTTTTACAACACCTGTTATTGATAAAGTGGCAAGCAAAAAGCCTGCGTATAACGCCCCCGAATCCCCCATAAATATTTTTGCGGGATTATAGTTATACATTAAAAACGCACACATAGCACCCATTAAAATAAATGCCATTAAAGCATTAATAGGACAAGTCGGCGCGAGTACAAGCGAGACTATACCGATTGATAAAGAAGATATACTTACAATCGAACCTGCAAGGCCGTCAATTCCGTCTATAAAATTAACCGCGTTTGTGATGCCAACTATCCATAATAACGTGACAGGATAAGACATAAGGCCCAAATTAATATCAGCGCCAAAGGGATTATAGAATGTTTCAATTCTGATACCCAAGAGCATTACAATAGTCGTTATAGCAATCTGTATAAACAATTTAAATTTTGCATTTAAGCAATACACATCATCAATTAAACCCATCAAAAACATTAAAGAACCGCCGACAATAATAGCGCTAAGACCTTGACCTTTCGGATAATAGCTCAATAATACAAGCAAAAGAAAAGTCATGGATATCGAAAACCAAATTGCGACACCGCCCAGTCTGGAGATATGTCCATGGTGAATTTTTCTCTCGTTTGGAACATCAATCAGATTGTTCTTTCTTGAAAATGCAATTACGATAGGAACAGCAAATATACCGATTAAAAATGCAATTATTGTTCCTAATACATGTGCTTGTGATAGTTTAATCATGATTCTTCCTAAAAATTATTTATATAGAGGAAATTTCTTGCATAATTCAAGACTTTTATTTCTTAAATCCTGCTTGTTTTCCTTTTCAAGTATAGCATTTGATATTATTTGTGCAATTATTTTCATTTCATTTTCGCACATACCTCTGGTTGTAGTTGCAGCAGTACCTATTCTAACACCGCTTGTAACAAAGGGGCTTTCAGGATCATTAGGTACAGTGTTTTTGTTTGCCGTAATACCGACTTCTTCTAATAAATTTGCAACATCTTTTCCTGTTTTATGCAAACGTCTTAAATCAATCGTCATAACGTGATTTTCGGATTTTCCGCCTACGATATCGATACCGTTTTTAATTAATTCTTGTGCTAAAATACTTGAATTTTTAACAACTTGAGAAGCATATTGCTTAAAA
The DNA here is from genome assembly GCA_946622415.1 of uncultured bacterium. Taxonomy (GTDB): domain Bacteria; phylum Cyanobacteriota; class Vampirovibrionia; order Gastranaerophilales; family Gastranaerophilaceae; genus RUG14156. Next base: position 11,850 of record CAMOPX010000028.1, on the reverse strand, counting down.
TCTTCGCTCATTGCTTCTTTTAAGGCAACTGCTTTAGCGGCAATAATATGTTCCAAAGGCCCGCCCTGAATACCGGGGAAAACTGCTTTATCAATACCCAATGCGTGTTCTTCCTTGCACATAATTATTCCGCCGCGGGGACCTCTAAGAGTCTTATGAGTTGTCGTCGTAACAAAATCAGCATAAGGAATCGGCGAAGGATGCAAACCTGTCGCAACAAGACCCGCAATATGAGCCATATCAACCATTAAATATGCATTAACGCTATCTGCTATATCTTTAAATTTTTTAAAGTCTATTATTCTTGAATAATTACTTGCACCTGCAATAATTAATTTTGGTTTATGTTCTTTTGCTTTTCTTTCAACGTCCGCATAATCTATAACACCGTTTTCATCCACCCCGTATGAAATAACATTATAATTTGTACCGGAAAAATTAACCGGGCTTCCGTGTGTTAAGTGGCCGCCATTTGATAAATCCATACCCATAACAGTATCACCTGTTTTTAGCGCATAGAAAAACACAGCCATATTTGCCTGTGCTCCCGAATGCGGCTGAACATTAGCATGGTCACAGCCAAATAATTCACAGCATCTTTTTTGTGCTAATTCTTCAATTTTATCTACAAATTCGCAACCGTTATAATATCTTTTATGCGGCTTACCTTCTGCGTATTTATTTGTCAAAACAGTACCCGCCGCCGCCATAACAGCAGGAGATACAAAATTTTCGGATGCAATCAATTCAATAGTTTCTTGTTGTCTTTTTAATTCTTCTTCAATATATCCCGTTACTTCAGGGTCAATTTTTCTTATTATATCCAATTCCATTACAAATACCTCCCCAATAAATCTTTATTTTTATATTTTAACCGAAACAAACAAGATAGCAAAAATATTTAATGGAATGTTAATAGCTTTTAAATTTTGTAAAATTTATTTCATATTGTTTTAAAAATAAATCTTCATGACAATCCACTATGATAAAATTTTTAATATGAAATATGTACCCTTACACATCCATACGGAATATTCACTTTTGGATGGAGCAATAAAAATTCCTGATTTTTATAAATTTGCAGCAGAAAACGACATGCCGGCTATTGCCATTACAGACCACGGAGTTATGTATGGCTGCGCCGATATGTTTATTGCAAAAAATGAAATGATAGGACATATGGAAGCTGCGGGAGAAAACGAAGAAGCAGCTAAAATCAAAGCGGTTAAGCCGATATTAGGCTGCGAATTTTATGTGGCAGACGGTGATGTAGAAGAAGACAAGCACACTAAAAAACCTCTCTATCACCTTGTTTTACTTGCAAAAAATCAAAACGGATATCATAATTTATGCAAATTGGATTCTTATGCAACCACAAAAGGACACTATTATAAACCCAGAATAAATCATGAAATTTTGGAAAAATATAAAGATGATTTAGTGTGTCTTTCTGCTTGCATTCAAGGGGAAGTTGCAAGATTTTGCCTGAATGGCGACAAAGAAGAAGCAAAAAAAAGAGCAAAATATTATAAAGAATTATTCAAAGAAGATTACTATATCGAATTACAAGACCACGGACTTCAAGAACAAAAGGATTCAAATCCTTTTTTAATGGAAGTTGCAAAAGAATTAAACATAAAAACCGTAATAACAAACGATTCTCACTACCTGAGAGCGCAAGATGCATCTTGGCATGATACATTACTGTGCGAACAAACAAAATCCAAAAAATCAGAAGTAAACAGGTTTAAGTTTTCGGTTAACGAATTCTATGTAAAAACCGTTGAAGAATTAAGAAAAGCTTTTTCCTGGATGGATGAAGAATATTTTAATTCCTGCATAGAAACAACGGTTGAAGTTGCAGATAAATGCAACTTCGAGATGGATAAATTGGAATTTGGAAAAACAAAAGAATATTTGCCTAAATTTCCAATCCCCGAAGGATTTAAAGATGAACAGGATTATTTTAATCATCTCTGTATAGAAGGTCTGAAAAAACGCTACGGTGACCCTATCCCTGATTCTATTATGGAAAGATACGAATACGAAAAAGGCGTAATTTTCCAAATGGGATTTCCTGCATATTTCTTACTTACATGGGATTTTATCAATTGGGCAAAAGAACACAAAATTCCCGTGGGCCCGGGCAGAGGCTCTGCTGCAGGAAGTATTGTTGCATATTCTTTAGGTATTACGGAATTAGACCCAATTCAGCATAAACTCTTGTTTGAAAGATTCTTAAACCCCGAACGTATATCCATGCCTGATATAGATATTGATTTCTGCCAAAGAAAACGCGGAGAGGTTATTGATTATGTATCAAAACGCTGGGGAAAAGACCACGTTTGTCAAATTATTACCTTCGGTACTCTGGCTGCTAAAGCCGCTTTGAAAGCAGTATGCAGAGTGTATGATATACCTTTTCAAGAAGCAAACACTTGGGCAGGAATGGTTCCATCTGCCCCGGGAACAAAATTAAAAGATGCCTTACTTGACGGAATGGAATTGAAAAAGCTTTGTGATGAAAACCCGCAGGTTCAAAGTCTTGTCGATGAAGCGCTTCATATGGAAGGTCTTAAAAACCAAACAGGTACCCACGCAGCAGGTGTAATTATTGCCCCAAGGCCAATGGATGAAATTATCCCCATTACACTGTCAAAAGAAAAATCAACAGAAACACAGTACCCTATGGCAGGTATTGAAAAAATCGGCCTTTTAAAAATGGACTTTCTGGGACTTGAAACTTTAACCATTATTCAGGATGCTCTTGACCTTATTAAAGAAAGAACCGGAAAAGATATAGATATCAACAGAATTCCCTTGGATGACAAAGAAACCTTTGAAATGTTATCCAGAGGTGAAACAGATGCCGTATTCCAGCTTGAATCAAGCGGTATGAAAAAATACATTAAAAGATTAAAACCAACCGTTTTTGAAGATTTGGGCGCTATGGTGGCACTATATCGACCGGGGCCGCTGGAAGCAGGAATGGTAGAAGGTTTTATCGACAGAAAGCACGGACGTGAAAAAATAGAATATGCACATCCTTTACTGGAACCTATATTAAAAGATACCTATGGAACAATCCTCTATCAAGAGCAGATTATGGCAATATTCCAGTCTTTAGCCGATTATACGCTGGGCGGTGCCGATATGGTTCGTCGTATGATGGGTAAAAAGAAGCTGCAACAGATGGCAGAACAAAAATCAATTTTTGTTGACGCAACGCATAAAAAAGGAATGACAAAAGAAGCTGCAACACAATTGTTTGAACAAATAGAAAGTTTTGCAAAATACTGCTTCAATAAAGCCCACTCGTCCGCCTACGCTTTTGTTGCTTATCAAACCGCCTATTTAAAAGCGCATTATCCTGTTGAATTTATGTGCGCAATGTTGACATCCGTAGCGGATAAACAAGATAAAACTCAACAATACATTCTTCAATGTCAAAACCAAGGTATTGAAGTATTGGCACCTGATATTAATAAATCTAATTCGCAATTTACTCCTGATGAAAATAATATCCGTTTCGGTTTAGCTTCTATTAAAAACGTCGGCGAAGCCGTGATAACAGAAATTGAAGAAGTAAGAAAAGAAAAACCGTTTGAAAGTTTTTATGATTTTTGTTCAAGAGTCGACAGCAAATGTCTAAACAAAAGAACTTTAGAAAGTTTAATTAAGGCAGGCGCATTTTCATCCATTGAAAAATCAAGAAAACAATGTCTTGAAAATATTGACAGTGTTGTAGAATTTGTCCAAAATTCGGCAAAAGCAAAATCATCGGGTCAGGTTAGCTTATTCAGTGCAATATCATCTGAAGCTCAAGAGGAGCTAAACATTCCCACTTTCCAAATGTCAGGAAACTCTGAAGAAGAATTTTCGGATTCTCAAATTCAACAATTTGAAAAAGAATTGATGGGCATATATGTTACATCTCACCCTCTGGAATCAATTAAAGATACTCTTAAATACATTACAACACAAACAATATCAGATATTTTAGAAGCACCAAAACAAGATGCCAATGTTACATTATGCGGACTTTTATCGCAGGTTATTCAAAAATCAACAAAAAAAGATCCCACAAAATTCATAAAAACGGGTGTAATAGAAGATTTGACCAACAGAATCGGTTTTGTAGTATTTCCGAAAGTTGTTGAAAAATATGGAGCATTGATAGAATCCGAGCAAAAGGTTATTTTAAAAGCAAAAGTAAGTATCAGAGATGAAGAAATCAACCTTCAGGTAAACGAGGTCAAACCCATTACGGAAGTTAATCTTGTGAAAATTAAATTTTTAAAAGAGCTTGAAAACGAAGAAAATGTTTTCTTGAAAGAACTTTTGTCAAAATACAAAGGTGAAAATCCCGTTGTTATTGAATTCAAGGCACCTGATGAATTTGACACAATTCAAGACTATCAAATGCTTACAAGTAATCATTTGTGGGTAGATGTAAACAGTAATATTCAAAAAGAAATAGAATCTTCATTTAAAGAAAAAATCGAAGTAGAAATCAATGCCTTAAAATAAATTATCCTATGGGGTTTTTTAACTGTTTTGCTCTGTTTGGTTCCGATTCAACCCATATTTGCATTTCAGGATGCATTGATTGCATTTCGTTTGCGATTTCTTTTAAATAAACCGCATAATTTGCATCAACAAAATTCACAATATCAATTTTTTCAACATAATATTCTTTTGAACCGCAGTTTGAACAGTATTTATCCTTTGGAACTACTTCGCCCCAGCATATTTTTGCTTCTCTTTTTATATCACATCTTGAACATCTGACAAGATAATAGTTTTTAACAAGATACTGTCCGCAATCGGGACAATACCCGCAATCAGAATACAAAAGTGCGTTTTTATGATTACAGTTGTTCTTTTTTTGAAAAAAAGTTATAAGAATATTTTTCATATATAAAAATTAATTATTTTTTTAAAAAAGGCAAAAAATATAAATTTTTGTAAAAATTTATCAGTTTTATAAATTTCTATTTTAAAAAAAATTTTTATATATAAAAATTATATAATAAATATATTAATAAAAAGTTAAAATAATAAAAAGCAGATAATAATGTAAAATTTTGTAAAATTTTGTAAAAAACTCTAAAGAATTATCAAAAATTACCGATAAATTGTACAGTATACACTTTTCAAGAAGGAGTTAAAATATGAATCTTATAGGTGACGCATTTAAAGGTATTAAACACGAAAACGTAAATGTTTCTAATTTAGAAGCAGAAAAAGCAAATACAGAAAATGAGATAAATGAAAAAGAAAGTATATTTGAGGGAACAAAAACTGAAGATAGCACTGAATCAAGCGCTACCGGTAACACTGAATCATCGGAAGAATCAAACGATAATTCAGAAGAATTAGATGCAGCAGAAACTAAGCTTGATGAAGCATCTTCAAATTATGATACAGCCAGAGCAGAAGCTGATGCAGCACAAGAAAATGTAACTGCAGCAGAAGCAGAATTATCATCAGCACAATCAAATCTTAGCGCCGCAGAATCAATGCCTGAAGAAATCGAGCAAGGAAAAGATGCAGAAGGTAAACCCATAAAAGTAAAAAATCCTGCAAAAGCAAAGGCAGTTGCAGCAGCAAAAGAACAAGTAAAGGCGGCAGAAAAAAAACTTAGCGATGCGCAAAAAACCCTGCAAGAAAAAGAAAGCCAAGCCGAAAAAGCACTCGAAGAATTGGATTCTGCAGCAAAAGAAGTAGAAGAATTGGTAAACAGTCAAAGCGAAACTGAAAACGCAGAAAATTCCGAAGAAACAGAAAAAACAGAACAAGAACAAGAAGAAGCACAACAAGAAATTGATGAACTCAAAGAAAAACTAACTGACATCCAAGAAAAAATAGACGATGCCAAAGAAGAAGCTAAAGAAGCAGAAAAAGCTGAAGAAGCTAAAGAAGCAGAAGATTCAAAAGCCTCAGAAGAAGACTGGATGACATCAGAATTTGGCGGAATAGAACAAACAGAAACCGTACAAGAAGATGACAAAACAACAATCAGAACAGAATATAAAGACGGAAGCAAAAGTGAAACAACCATAAATGATTCCAATGAAAAAAGAACAGATGTTCTAAATAATCAATCAGGTTATTATGAAACATATTTTTACGAAGATAAAGATGACGCAAGCGACAATTATACATACAAAGTGACGGATAAAGGCGAAAAAGACGGTACAGATGTAGAATTTGATAACGAAAAATATACCGTTAAAGATGATTTTGGAAGCACTATAGTAAAAGATAACAAATCCTTTGAAACAACTGTCACATTTGAAGGTGATAATCCTGTTACAGCAGAAAAAGCAACAGGTGATGGCAGCTATGAATTAAATATTATGGATGGAAAAATCACTCATAAAGATAATGACGGAAATGAAATAAGCAGTGTTATCTATGGTGATGATAATACAACAACAACCTTTAAAGATGAAGAAGGAAATGATGTCGAAGTAGTATATAATAACGACGGTGAAATAGATACAATTTCACAAAACGGTATTATGCTTGAAGGTACTGATTTAGATAGTGCAAAAGAACAATATAACGAACAAGCAACAGAAATCATTAAAGAAAGTAAAAAAGAAAAAGAAAATATTGAAGAAACAGTTGATAAAGCTGAATCAGCAAAAATAATGAAAGAAAAAGCTTTAGATGAAAGATCTGAATATGTAGAAAACGGAAATACTAAAGCAGATAATGAATCAAAAGCTCAAGAAGCCGGAGCTAAAGAAACTAAAGAAGCTAAAGAAGCTAAAGAAGCTGAAGAAGCCGAAGAAGCTAAAGAAGCAGAAGAAACTGAAGAAACTGAAGAAGCCGAAGAAACTGAAGAAGCTGAAGAAACTAAAGAAACTAAAGAAACTAAAGAAGCTGAAGAAGCTACAGAAAACCAACAAGCACATATTGACTATGCTATAAATAATCAACTTCACGAAATTGATTATACAATTCAACAAACAAAAAAAATAGAAGATATTAATCCTGAAATAAGCAACGGAATTAATTATATTAACGATTTAAATATCTCGGAAGCAGAAGCGGAACAAAATAATCAAAACAAAGCAGATGACAGTGGTATTAGAATAGAAAAAACACCCGCAGAAATTAAAGAAATTCAAGGAAATTCAAGCAATTGGGATGAATATTCAACCCCAAACATACATGTAAAAACTCCTGACGGTAAAGAATATTCATTTGAAGAAACAGATCAAGCAATAGCGAATAAATACCTTGCAAACACTATTGAAAACGAAGATGGCACAAAAACAAAAGTCTATAAAGCAGACGAAAACGGAAATAAATACGTAGAAAACTACGATACAGAAGGTAATTTAAAATCTAAAGTTACATTCGGAGAGCCCGAAGTTGTGACACAATATAATTCCGACGGCAGCAGAACAGAAACCTATGAAAAAGACGGATGGAGATATATTGACGAATATAAAACAGACGGTACAAAATCAACAAGCGAAATGATGCCTGAAACAGGAGAAGTGCAATCCATAAAAAATTATGATGCCAATGGAAAAATTACAAGCGAAACCTATATAGATAAAGATGGTGCTGAAACACACATGCCAAAAGTTAAAATATATAATGAAGATGGCAGCAGCACAATTTATACATACAGACTCGGAGAACTAAATAACGTAGAAAAACTAAATTCGGATGGTGATACAGAATGGGATTTATACGTTGATCCGTTTGGTTCAAACGATCGAGTAGTATCCGGCACACCTGATTACGATGAAATAAATGCAAACAGAGGAAAAGCAGATGCTCTGGAAAAAGAATTTGAAGCAGCGAAAGAAAAAAATGAAAAAGTAAGCGAAGAAGCTGAAAAAATAGAAGCTCAAGCAAAAGAAGCTACAGAAAAATCAGATAACAATCAATCAACAGACACTCCAATAACAAATCCTGACACCAATAATAAAACAGGTCCTGCGTTTACTATGCAATCAGCATTTTTAAACACTGATTTTACAAAACCAAATACAACCGACAACAACACAACATCAGAAGCGACCGCAACTGCAAATACAACAGAACAAGCCGCAGAAGCAAGTGAATTCGCAGGAACAGAACTGGAAGGCACAAATATTGATGAAGATATAAAAGATTTACCCAAAGATTCCACTCATACAGTAACCAAAAACGATAACGGAACTTATACCGTAGATGTTGACTTCGGAAACGGTAAAATCGGCAAAATGGAATATTCAGATAAAGGTTCTTTAAATTCAGGCAGAATTGATTACCCCGATGGAAGTCGAGATGAAATCACAACAGATTCAGAAGGTAAAATTACAACAAAATACGATTCAAATAACAATATAAAAGAAACAACGCTTGAAAACCAAGACGGTTCATCAACAAAAATTATAGAAGCAGACGAAAACGGAAATAAAGCCGTAGAAAACTATGATTCAAACGGCGAAATCAAATCAAAAATTATATACGGAGATGATGGCGAAGCTGAAAAAGTTATAGAATACGACTTTGACGGAAGCAGAACCGAATATGAACACAACGATGACGGCACACTTGTTGCAACAAAATATATGTCCGACGGGAAAGTTTATCGTGCATATGAATATGAAGGAATGCCTATGTCATGGTATGCGGATTCACTCGGTGAAGAAAGTAAAGTAGTCACAACAACTGATGATGATGGAATGCATGTTGTTATTTATGAAGACGATGCAAAAGTATTATATACCGACGATGATATTGAAGTAGATGATTATAAAGATGATACCGCAAGCAAATACGATAAAGACGGAAATTGTATAGGTTACAAAGATAGTAACGATAATATCTATGAGCCTGATGAAAACGGTAACTTAGTTGATTCAAACGGCAATCCGATAGATGAAGATATGGCAAAAGATATAGAACAACATAAAGAAATTATGTCTAAATCTAAAAAATACAAAGATGCCACTGAAAATTTAGAAGAAAAAAGACAAGAAGGCGTAGAATCTATTAAAAAAGATGCAGAATGGCAAGAACTCCGCGCAAAAAACATCAGATAACAAATCCTGAATTTTAAAATAAAATACCTTGATATAAATTTAGAATTTAATCTATAATAATATCAAGGTATTTTTATATGCAAAACCAATTCTCCAGAACACAAATGTTATTAGGAAAAGAAGCTCTTGAAAAATTAAATAATTCAAGAGTAATTATATTCGGAATCGGAGGGGTCGGCGGCTTCACAGCAGAGGCGCTTTGCCGCTCGGGAGTTGGCAATATAGATATTGTAGATAACGATAAAGTTGCTTTAACAAACCTTAATCGACAGATTATAGCCCTAAATTCAACAATCGGGAAATATAAAGTCGATGTAATGCAGGAAAGATTGAAGGATATAAACCCAAATTTAAATATTAATACCTATAAAACATTCTATACCCAAGATACAAAAAACGACTTTGATTTTTCAAAATACAACTATGTAATTGATGCCATAGACACAGTAACAGGAAAATTAACACTGATAGAAGAATGCAATAAAACAAATACTCGCATAATATCTTCTATGGGAACAGGAAACAAAATCAATCCCGAAATGCTTGAAATTGCAGATATTTATAAAACCTCGGTTTGTCCTTTGGCAAGGGTAATAAGACAAGAACTTAAAAAAAGAAATATCCCGAAATTAAAAGTAGTTTATTCAAAAGAACAACCAATAAAACCAAAAGAAGAATCAACGGAAAAAACAATTAAACATTCAATTCCGGCTTCAATTTCATTTGTGCCTTCCGTTGCAGGATTGATTATTGCGGGAGAAGTTGTTAAAGATTTAACGGATTATAAAAAATAAATGTACGAAGAACTTGAAAAAATCAGAGAAAAATGTTTAAAGTGCGAAAAATGTCCGCTTTCAAAAAACAGACATAACGTTGTTTTTTCGGACGGTATCCCAAATTCAAAACTAATGCTGATTGGGGAAGCTCCGGGGTATTGGGAAGATATGAAAGGTTTGCCTTTTGTCGGACGTGCGGGACAATTGTTGGATAAAATATTTTTATCCGTCGGTTTATCAAGAGAAAAAGATGTTTATATATGCAATACCATTAAATGCAGACCGCCCGAAAACAGAAATCCTTTACCTGATGAAAAAGCAGCCTGCAGAGAATTTTTAGACGCACAAATTAACATTTTGAAACCTAAAATAATTTTAATATGCGGTAATATAGCGCTAAATTCTATGTTACCCAATGAAAAAGGAATCACAAGGGCAAGAGGAAAATGGTTCAAAGGTCCTTATGAATCTAAAATGATGCCGATTTTTCATCCTTCATATCTTTTAAGAAACGATTCAAGAGAAAAAGGTTCGCCAAAATGGCTTATGTGGCAAGATATAAAGGAAATTAAAAGAGCATATGATACATTAGGCGAATGAATTTTGATTTATTTTGCAGATAAAATCATATTATGTTTAATTCCGTTTGGTATAATAATTTAACAAAACCTTTATTTTCACCCCCAAATTTTCTTTTTGCACCTGTTTGGGCAGTTTTATATATAACAATTTTAATTTCATTTATTTTATTTTTTAAAGAAAAAAACGAAGATAAAATTTTTGGATATCTTTATTTTTCGCTACAATTTTTTTTAAATCTGATTTGGTCACCTATATTTTTCGGTTTAAAAAATATAGGCTTTGCGTTGTTAATAATAGTTTTATTGGATATTTTTGTATTTTTAAATATAAAAGAATTTTATAGAATATCAAAAATTTCAGGCTTGATTTTAGTTCCTTATCTTATTTGGATATTGTATGCAACATATCTGAATTTTGGATATTTTGTTCTAAACAAATAATGTAAAATTTTATTAAAAAGAAGCAAAATAATAAATTCAGCATGTTTAAATATAGTACTACACAAAAAAAGAAAGGATAAGAAAAATGGTTCAACCAGTATCACCAACATTTATTCCAACAAGAAGTCAATATGGAGAAACAACATATATTAACCCTTTTGCAATAAGAGAGATAAAACCGATGAACAATAATACATCAAGATTAGTCTACTCAGAAGGAGGTAAAGATTACTTTACTACAGCTTCAAATTCAGATATCAAAATAAGTACCGGTTTAGACGTTAATGCATAAATATTGATAAAATTCAAAATTGACCCGAATAAATACGATTTCGGGTCAATTTTTTGCTACTTTTATCTTCTTGCTCCTTGCGCTTAACGGGCTCAACAAAATTCATCATTTTGTTTCCGCCCTCAGCTGCGGTGCGCTTTGCTTACTTGCTACATTAATATTCTTTTTTTATGAGTAACAACCCTTTAGGAGTTGCTTTTAAGACATATTCTTTACCGTTGTATTTAATCACCATCGGCAAAATGTCTTTATTGACTTCAATTTCTTTCATAAAATTAACGTAACATATTTGAAATCGGGCAACCTTCAACGAGCGAATTTAGCAACCAGCTTAATGAGCGAAGTTTAAGGCAAAGGTGTGTGAAGCACGCAGACAAATGCAAGGAGCTTTTGACAAGTGCGTAAACCGTACCGCAAACAAAAAGTGAAGTTCTTTATTTTCGAGTTACGAATAATCCAAGACATAAAAATAAAGTAGGGGGGCCTATAGACTATAGGTCGGGTTTTAACCCGACAAAATAACAATATAATATAATAAAAAAACCTCAGAATTAAATATCCGAGGTTTTTTTAAATTTTGGAGTAAAGAGCGACCTACGCCCTAATTTTGTAGGCGAAGAATGAGCCGTACAAAATGGAAGCACCATTGGGGTGTCTTCAAAGCGATAGCAGTGTGTGGAATAAGTACAATGCGATGAGCA
>CAMOPX010000027.1 GCA_946622415.1 uncultured bacterium | reverse complement strand
CCAAGATTGTCATAACGAGTACGGCTTCTGCCATGGTAAATGCTTTTGATTTTCTCATAATATCATATCCTTTTTATACTATTGTCTTTTTAATCATTATTGTATTTAATTCCTCTCGCATCAAACGGTATAACAATCTGATCCGAGCCTAATTTGTTCGGTTTCTTTTCTCCGTTTACATCAACAAAAACCGACGCACAAATATTTGTTGCGGGAGCCGTCGTTCTGGATTTTGGAGGTATAGCATTTGCTTCCGTCGCATCGCAGCTTCCATACATTCTAAAACCCAGCAGAGTTCCGTCTTGTAAATAGAAAAAGTTAGAATAAGTATCTTTTAAAACGGTAAGTTCCGATCTGCTATATGTTAATATTTTTCCGGTAAAATAGTCTTTTGTTAAATCTATGCTTGCATCGTTAACATTTAAATGTTTCTTAAATACTTTTGCAACCCTTGGCCCTTTTGTTGCGTCCGCAATAGAAAATTTACCTTCTTCATCATACATACCCATCAAATCATCACTCGATGAATCTTCCAGCATAATCATGATTATTGCCTGTCCGATAATCGACATGGCTTTATCTGCTTTGGTATCAAAACCTTGTTGTTGAGCATTATATGTTTTTAAGGATTGAATACAAATTGCACCGATAACACCCAATATAACAATTACAAGCAGTGCTTCAGGTAATGTAAATCCAAATTTTTTTCCGTATTTTTTCATATTTTTCTATTCTATATTATTCATTTCAATATATTCTATTGCTTCTTCTATTGAATCAAAAGACTGTATTGTATCAAGCAAAAATACATCTTCAAGCGCATGCTTAATATCTTCACATGGTTTTACTATAGCAAACATTCCTTCTTTCAAAGATGTTGCCTTATATACTTCTGCAAACAATCTTGAATAACTTTCGGTAAATATTTTTATGTGTTCAAGATTAAATATAATATTCCGTTTACCGCTTAAGACGTTTGCATTTACTTCTTGTATTATTTTTTCAACATATTTGTCATTATTTACTTTATATATTGTTAAAACGCAAATATTATCGTTAATAAAGTATTTTGTATATTCTTCATTGGATATTTTATTTGATGCATTTGTGATGAATTTTAATATATTTTCATGCCATTGCGGAGATTTCGGTATAAATTCATCAATTTCCAGTTTAAAAGCTTCTTGTACTATTTTTGGATTGTCGGTTCCTGAAATTGCTATTATTTTAAAATCCTTGTTTTCTTCGTTTTTAATTTTATTTGCTTCTCTAATCAAATCAAAACCATCTTTATAATCCGGCAAATACAAATCCAAAACCAAAAAGTCGAATGTCTTTTTCTTAAATTCCGCAAGAGCTTCTTCTTTGTTTCTGGCTACATAAACATTCATGCCGATTTTTTTGAGCATTGTGGAAAGTTGAAATATTGATAATTCCGTATCATCAACTATCAAAACACTTGTTACTTCTGCAGTAAAAAAGCTCATTGGAAAACTAAAGTAGTTTAATTTTCTCTCCAAAGCAATAAGAGCTCTTGAAACAAGTTCTTGAGGATTGTCTTCAACATCTCCCGCTAATTCTATTTCAGACAATTTTATTAAATCATCAAACTGTTCTCTTGTTATAGTAATTTCATTTTCCATACTCTGTATTATACATTATTTTTTTTAACAAAAAGTGTTTTTTTAAAAAATTCGACTATTTGAGGGTAAAGAAATAAAAAAATCATACTAAAAAAGTAGGTCAAATTTTATTTAATAACATACAATACAAGATATATTAGAAAATAGTAAAATTAGGGAATAAAAGTATGGCATCAACCAATTCTACATCAAAATCATCTTTGAATATCGGAAGAAAAGCCGATAGTATGAACCTCTACACAAGTGATTCAACATTTGTTGTAACAGGTAACGAAAAAACAAAGAGATTTAAAAGTGTATTAAATGATACTTATGTTTTAGGACAGGAGTACGATAAAGAAATCAACTGTCAGCTTCTATCATACAATGACGGTATTATAAAAAAGAGTTCTGATATTGTAGGTGTAGACGGATTAATTGCCGATAAGGAATACACAATATACGGTCAACCGGATAAATGGATTTATGATTATCAACAAAAATACAGTAACTGCGGTGTTGTATCATGTTTAAACGTATTATCCATGGCAGGCAAAAAAGATATTCAACAAAAAACAAAAGAATATGTTGAATGGCTTTCAACAGGTAAAGAAACAACAAAAACATACACTATAGCAGGTGAAGAAAAAACCGTTACAAAAACTACATACCCAAAACCCCTATTTACTTATGAAACGGAAGAATTGTTTACCTTATGGGCAATTCAAAATTCCAAAAACGACCAATTGTTATATGAAGGATTATATAAACCAACAAATATTGAAAATGAGGAAGTCAGAAAATTTTGGGAAAGCTTGGGTGCAACTTCCAAATCATACTGTATCCACTCGAATAACTGTACCGACTATTCTAAGGTAGGAGATATAAACGAAGAAGATGGCGCCACATTAGGTTATATGCAAAAAAACATCTTAGAACATTTTGGTGTAAAAGTAGAAGTTGATGAAAATGGTGAATTACCTGATTTAGATATTACTCTTATTAATAAAATAGATGCAGGCGGCAGCATCACAAGAACAGATATAATTGAAAATGAACCGATACGAAAATGGGATTATTCGGCTGCCGAACCGGCAGACTATGGCGGAATTAAGTTCGACAAAGATGGAAACCAAATGTTTAAAGAAGGTGTTTTATACAGAAAAGACCTTCATAAGATAGAAATAACAAATAACCAAAGCACTGTTCAAAAAGTAGAAACCGTTGAAGAAATATATTTTTATAAAAGAAATATTGGCGAAACAACTGGCGAAGGAGAAAATGTAAAAACCGAATACAATCAATACGATATTATTCAAAGCTCCACGAAAACAGTTACTACAACAACAATAGACTATAATAACTACACAACAACGGTAAATACAAAAACTGAAATAATACAGTCGCAACAAGAAGTTGGTCCAGCCTGCAGTACTTGGTCAAAAGAACAAATCGAAAAGCAAGCAAGTGAATGTATCCCTAGGGTAGAAGATGAAACAATAACAAGTTTCGTAAAAAATTCGGTAAAATATTCCTTCTGCAACACTCTCGCCGAAGCCGTAAGAGACGGGAAAGGTGTTATATTAAACGGTAATGCATTAGGACTCATACAAGATTCAAATCCAACCAATGAAAATAAACCGCATGCTATAACATTAACAGGTGTGATGTATGGTCCTGTATTACAATCAAGTGCCAATAACAAAGAAAATTATGTAAATGATATAGTTGGTTTTTATGTAATAGATTCAGGCGGATGGCTTCCTGTTACAGAAAATGCGCAATTTGTTACACCCGATAGGTTGTATAATTTCTTGACAAACTTTGCAAGCAACGATTTGCAACCGGAATATGAAGTAGAGGGCTGGGATTATGCAGGAAAAGGTCAACCGACAATTTTTGATGATCCAAACAGTTATTCATTTATCAATGGTTATGATCTCAGTTCAAAAATACAAACAGATGTTGAATATATTTCAACTGAAGAAAATATAAGAGGCTGGGCGGACGACCTTAATATGAAAGGTACCGCAAAGAAAAACGTACTTTATGGTAACAGCGGAAAAAATAAAATCGAAGGTGGCAAGGGTAACGACTTTATATTTGGAGAAGAAGGAAACGACCACCTGTACGGTCAAGATGATAGTGATACGTTGTATGGCGGTGCAGGAGATGATTATATAGATTGCGGAAAAGGTAACGATATTGTTGTTACACATATAAGTGATATAGTTTCCGATTATGAACTTAATGAAATTTCTGATTATAAATATTATTTCAAAGATGATGATGGTAATATAACAAACCGTAACACCAACCCCGTAATTAATGACCAAAAAGATACAATTATTGCCAAATACGGCAAAAACAGTATTCAATTTGAAAACATTGATATTGATTCTTTAACCTTCACAAGTCAAAACGGTGATTTAACAATCGGATATTCTAAATCAACAGAAGGAATAGATTTAGCAAGTTCACTTGTTATTAAAAATTATTTCAACAACCCCTCATCAACAATCAAAAACCTTATTGATGTTCAAACGTATTACGCTCCGCAACATGACGGAAATGGAAATATAATATACATCGATAACGTTATGCAGGAAGAACTTAAAAGCACCACAACAGTACACGACTTTGTAGAATATTTCCTTGAAAAACGTGAAATAAAAAGCACAACAAACGTAAATGAAGCTGCAACCATTACAGGCTCACAATATAAAGATATTCTTAAAGGCGGTGATTATAACGACACCATAAAAGGGTACGGAAATAACGATATCATCTTTGGCGGCGGCGGAAGCGATGATATATATGGCGGCGACGGAAGTGATCTTATTTATGGTTCCCACGGAAACGATAAAATTCGTGGAGAAAAAGGCAGAAATAAAATTATATATTCTGAAAACGATACTGATTATAGCGATGGCGGTTTTAGCGGAAACGACTTTATCTACAACGGAAAAGGTGAAGATTATATCGAAATGGAATCAGTATCAGGCAACGATTTAACCTTCACAAAAGACGGAAACAATCTTGTAATTTATTACAATTTAGATAAAGGCGATTCCATAACAATCCAAAATTACTTCAAATTAAAAGGTAATACTTCCGTTAAAAGCATAAAATTATCAAACGGAACTCTTGACCTTGTAAACGGTTATGGTTTAATTAGCAGCAATTTAGTTATGCCGAATAAGAGCGGCACAACAGGTACAATCGGATACGATAAATTAAATATAGGCAACTCAGGCGGCTCTGCCAACGGAGGACTCGGAAATGACGTCATAACAGGCGGAAATGGAAACGATACCTTAAATGGCGGTTATGGCGATGATAAATTAATCGGAAAAGGCGGAGATAATACATTCGTATTTGAAGAAATTGCAAACGGATATGATACAATATCAGCAACCGGCAAAGGCACTAATACCCTTTTATTTGAAGATAATGGTCTTGTATTTAACGAATTTGGTCTTGAAGGCGGAATAAGTAACGTCGTATCAGGAGTAAATTACAGCTATACAAAATCCAAAAACGATTTAATTATTAATTATGCAACTGCACCTGAAAATTCTTCAACAGCAACGGTAAAAATCTCTAATTTCTATAAATCTAAAAATGATTTCATATTAAAAGATGCAAACGATAATGAAATTAATTTAAAAACACAAGCCTACGCGTATTTAGAAGGAAAAGAAGATAAAGCATCAAAAATCACAGGTTCAAAATATAATGACTATATTGTAGCAGGTGAAAAAAATGATACTATATCAGCAGGTTCAGGAAACGATATTATCATAGCAGGAAAAGGCAACGATAAAATAACAGGCGGAAAAGGCAATAATATAATTATTTACAATAAAGGTGACGGAAACGACACAATAACTTTAACTAAAGGTGAAAACCTTGATATAAAATTACAAGGATTTGCACTTGATGATGAAATAAGTTTCAAAGTATCGGGTAAAAATTTAGTAATCCAATACGATAACGGAGATGATACAAAATCATCAATTACGCTTAAAAACTTTGTTTCTAAAAACGTTACAGGCGCAGATGGCGGCGTAAATTTATACGTTAATGACACTCTGTTTAAGGATTTAAAGAGAGATACCATTCTACCCGATTATACAAACTTCACACCCAAAAAATACAAATATACAGGCACTTATTTAAGTGACACAATAGATGCAAGAGACCTTTTGGGTGTAAAAAAGGATAAAGGTGTAACAATAAACGGTGGCGGCGGAAATGACGTTATCATCGGTTCAAGATACAACGACACTATAAAAGGCGGCGCAGGAAACGACACAATCACCGGCGGTTATGGCGTAAATAAACTAGATGGCGGTGAAGGCGACGATACATATAAAGTTTTTGCAAACACAGAAGGTACAAGCTTTATTGAAAACACTACAATAAAAGATACAGGAAAAATCGATAACGATAGTGCTATCATTTATGAAACCAAAGATAATCTGGAAATTTGGTTCAATATAGATAGAAACGGAAATTCAGATTACACCTTTAATGTTACAAAATTAAGCAATAAAATGGAAAGCGGAAAAGCAAAAATTCAAGGTGTTGAAAATATCGTAATCAACGGAAAAACAGAAGATATCAACGACGATTATAAATATGATTTTGCAAATGCTCAATTAAAACAAGATGTTGTAAGCTTCTTAAGCACAAATAACTACTCAGACGTTAATTATGTAATGACAAAAACATACAACGGTGACAGAGAAAATCTTCTTGCAATATTCAATAAAAATGAATATTGGACACAAGTTCAACAACCGTAAAAAGTTTCAAAACATAAATAAAAAGACAGCGAACATAGCGCTGTCTTTTTACATTATTAATGTAAAATTTTGTAAAAAATAAAATATTTCTTACCGAAAATCTAAAGTTAAATAAAAAATCTGACGATATATTGTACTGTGGACACTATTTAAAGGAGTGTTATATGAAAGATAAAACTAACGGTTCCGATTTAACGGCGGCACAACAAAAACTCACTGCAGCACAAACACAAAAAGCCGCAGCAATCAAAAATCAAAGTTCAGCGCAAGTACAACAATCAAGCGCGCAAAGTTTATTTGATAATACCGAACAATACACAAAAAAAGAAAAACAAATAACAACAACCGATGAAACAGGAAAAACTATTGTACAAACAGTTTTTGAACAAATAATAAATCCCGCATGGGCATCCGCACTCGAAGCACTTAATGCGGCAAATAGTGAACTATCAGCTGCAAATGAAGAATTATCGGCAGCGGAAGAAGAAGTAAATATAGCAGAAAACGACCTGTCTGAAGCAGAAGAAGCAGAAGAAGCAGAAGAAGAAACAAAAGAAACCGAAGAAAATACGGAACAAACAACACTGCTTAGTTCCAAAACTGCACAAACTGCAGAAAATATGTCATATACAGAAGCATCATCATCTTTAAATGAAGATACGGAAGGCAACCTTGGTCAAAATCCGGATTTAGCAATAATCCAAGAAAATTCGGACGGAACGCGCAATTATCTTGGCGTAGAGGGTTTAAAACAAAATGAAGACGGTTCTTGGACAGATAAAAACGGTAACAGGGTAGAAATTGAAAGTACATATCAAAATGCCGGATTTGAAACAGACGGAATAGTGACCCTTACTTTATATGAAGGTGATAAAACAACAAAGAAATCATACAATACCGCATACAATGTGTATTCTGAAGAAATATATGACAAAAACAATAATTGCACACAACGCTCATCTGTATCATACAATGACAAGGGCGAAATAATTAATGAAACAAAACAAACACCTATTGATGGTGACAATTGGATGGTAGAATCTACAAACGGCAATTATGTTTATAATGAAAAATATGATTTATGCTATGCAACGGATGAAAACAACAACAAATGCGACGAATACTATTATTCAACCGTTGACCTTGCTATTCAAGCGGGAAACACTGTTAAAAACGGCGGAACTCCCCTAACGCAAAGCGAAATTCAAGAATATGTCATAAACATACACAATGCAAAAAATAAAGACGCCTTGACCGAAATTTTAAATAATGAAAATCTGACAAGTGATAATCTTATAAGCATAGTTACGGCATACAACAATAAATACGCAGGCATTGAAAGCAGCGACAACAAATCCCGAATAGCATACAACAACAAATACGGTCTTACGGAATCTTTCTTTAACGACAAACCCCAAAACAGTTTCATAAATCATCTTGATAAAGTTCTTTCCGGAAAAAACAAAGAAAATGTAATGAAGCTTATCACAGAAAAAATGATATCTTCATCAGAAAACGGAAATTCATACGCAACCGACATGCTTGCAAGAGAAATATATAATTCTACCGCAGGAAAAACAGGTACATCGGATGAATTTGTTATGAATATAGTTAACGATAACACAAATCCGAAAGTATTATCCGATGTTATGGAGCGCTATAGCGTAGTAAATAACGGCAGAAACATCATTAAAGATATCGAAAACGATTTCAATCCTCTTTTGGATTCGTCTATTTTTGATAATGCAGCATTAAAAAAGACTTTAAATAACGCATTTAAAGCAAACCATGACGGTATGTCATATGAAGAATATTTAAAATCCGCTCAATCCGCAAACAATAAACCTTCATACATAGGTACTTCAAATGAAAATAGCCAAACCCAAGATACAAATACAAATAAACCGCAAGACCTGACACAAGACCCCAATGTTGAATTTTGGCCAAAAGCATATAAAGTAGGAGATAAAACCTGCTATAAAGTAGCGGGGGTTGATGGCTTAATGCTCAACGGTTTCAGTATAGCAGACCATGATATATACGGAAACAAAATCCAAACAGAAAACGCAATAGAATATTATATGGGCAAATCAAATAACTGCACCATTTGGATACAGGATGAAACCACCGGAAAAACAACAAAAGTAACATACGATAAATCTACTCGCACAAGAACGGAAGAAATTTATGACAGTGAAAAATATTATAAACAATCTTTTGTTCAATACGACGAAACAGGAAAAGTAATCGACTGGTCAAACGAATCTGTTAAACCAATGCAATCCGCAGATAAAGCCACAACAAATACCGAAACACGAAGCAACTGTGCTGCACCTGTTACTAATAAAAAAGACGGAAAAATAGATGCTACTAATCAACATGGAACGGGTGACTGCTGGTTATTATCAGGTATCAACGCACTAAGTTACACGGAAGAAGGCACAAAAGCAATAAAAGAAGCTTTAGAATACGATAATGAAGGCAATGCAACAGTTCATTTGAAAGGTGTTGGCGATTATTCGGTAACAAAAGAAGAAATAAATGCAATAAGAAAAGAGCAAGAAAACGGAAGCATAGAATATTCAACAGGTGATGACGATATGCTTGTTATGGAATTGGCTATAGAAAAAGTCTATACCGATGTTCTAAAAGGTAATATTATGTTTGCCACTGATGCACCCGGTGAATTTGAAAAATACAGAACAAATATAACTGATGGAAATGGAGCTATATACGGCGGACAAATGACACAATTAATGTATATAATTACAGGCAAAAAAACAGAACACATCAACGATAAAAACGATATGGAAAAAGCACTAAATGAATTTGACGGAAAAAATGTTGCCTTGGGCGCATCTATATCAGAATTACAAACGAAAGTAACAGGTAACGAAGATTGGTTAAGAAAAGAAGGTTCTGAAAGCGAAGAAGGAGTAGCAAGATATTACCTGAAAGATATAAATGGAAAAGAACACAGAATTGGTGCTCCTCATGCATATGCAATAAAAAATGTATCAGATAATACCGTAACCGTAACAAACCCATGGGATTCAAGCGATGAAATCGTTATAAAAAAAGAACAATACATAGCATTATTCGATACAATATCAAAATGTGATTTAAAAGGAGAAAACGTAAACCTGATAAGATACCCTGATGAGATAGTAAACGGAGAAAAGTACTACTATTTTGATAATTTGACAAAAAACGGCTTTGGTGATGGCTTTGGCAGTATGATTGACAGCGAAAAATTTGCACATTTTGTTCAAATATATAAAGAAGACGGAACCTTTGAAATTGCACAACTTGATGAAAACGGAAACAAATTACATTCAGAAATAAAAGTGCTCGATGAAAACGGAAAACAATACGATAAAGAAGAAAGCGTATTTTACCGGGACGGTAAATATTCAATTACAATTATACGTGACAAAGACGGAAACAAAACTTATGAATTCAGACAATCAAATGATGCCGAACAAACGGAACAAACGATTCAAACATCCGAATCCACCGCAGAAAATATGCATGATAGGGGTATTTTAAAATACAAACAATTTAATTTAGAACAAGCAAATCTGCTTGCGAATTTATCAGATAATGACTGGGCAATAGCAGAAAAATGTTTGGAAGATAATTCTGATGCAAACTACAATGAAATAATGGAAGAAATAAAAAAATCTAAAAATTAAATCGACAATTTAAGGATAAAGCCTCATGAAACAAATTTCCAAAACATCAACAAACGAATTAAAAATACAAAAACCGATTTTACAAAAAACAAATTCGGAAACTCAAGCAGATAACATTTTTGATGAAACAAAAAAAACAAAAGAAGAGTACAGAAATTCCGTTTCAAAAAGTGATTCTGAAGAAATACAAAAAATTCTTGATAATACCAACGAATCAGAAAACAACACCACCCGAAAAGAATCTCCAAAAACCCCATGGGATTCAATTAAAGATATTTTTAATAAAACAAGCGGAGATAAAGACGGAAAAATAGGCAACACAAAACAAAAAAGGGCAGATTGCTGGATATTATCGGCAATTAATGCAATAAATTATACGGAAACCGGTAAAGAATTAATAAAAAATTCGCTTCAATACGATAATGACGGCGCTAAGGTTAAATTCAAGGGTTATGATAAACCGATATACGTACCCGATTTTGAAATCAAAGCGGAAAAAGAAGGGGCTTTTCCGTGCGCATCAGGCGATAAAGATATGGCAAGATTTGAAATCGCCGTTGAAAAAATGGTTTCCAAATTAAAAGCAGAAGAACTCATAATAAATGATGAGGATTATAACAAAATAACCCCTGCCGATTTGAATAATCAAGGCATACAACTAAAATACGACGGCGGATACAGCGAATTTGTATTTTATTTGTTATCCGGAAAAATCCCTGAAAAATACACGGAAAAAGAAGATATTGAAAAAGCATTAAACGAATTTCAAGCAAACAATTGTAAAAACTATGCTCTTGGTTTTGCTATAGAAACATTTGACGATAAAGAAAACGTCAAAGGATTGAGCAGCCATAGCAGCACAGCCGACACAGGTGAAACCAAATATACAATTAAGGACAACAACGGAAAAAAACAACCGCTCGGCGCACCGCATGCATACGCAATCAAAGAAGTAACAGATGATACGGTAACGGTTATAAACCCATGGAATTCAAAGAAAAAAATTGTTTTATCCAAGGAACAATTTATGGGTTTATGCGACAGCATTAATGTACTTGATTTATCGAATAATAATTCGGATAAAAAATGTCTTATTGAAACTCAAAAAGAAATAATAGAAAACCCTGACGGAACGGAAACAAAATATATCAAAGATGAAAACGGAACAATATTAAGACAATACGAATATGACAAAGATAAAAAAATACTAAAAAAAATTAAAAACAGAACAAAAGACGGAAAACTCAACTACGAAAAAGAGTACCATGAAAACAGACGAACAAAATCCGAACGTTTTTTGAATTATTATGACAACGGAAATATCCAATTAGAAAATAACTATACCTACGATGAAAACGGTAATGAAACAAAATTTATTTCATATGCTTATTATGAAAACGGTGTATTGAGTAATAAATCCGAAAATATACTTGAAAACGGAAAAGCAAAAACAATAATTCTTGAAAGATATGATAGAAACGGCAATCTCACAAATTCGGAAACCATAGAAAAATAAAGGCCAAAAATATAAGCACCGTATAATCTATCAGTACAACAACGGAATGCTAATTCAAAAACCGAAACAAATGAAGAATATAAAAATGAAAATATAG
This sequence comes from uncultured bacterium, assembly GCA_946622415.1. GTDB lineage: Bacteria > Cyanobacteriota > Vampirovibrionia > Gastranaerophilales > Gastranaerophilaceae > RUG14156. The sequence goes on along the minus strand of CAMOPX010000027.1, from coordinate 11,228 downwards.
AATCATAAGAACACAAACAAGTCAAAAGCTCCTATTTTCCTAGGTTTATAATAATTGTAAAGTTTTGTAACGAATTTTATTTTTAACGCAATTTTGATTTAAAAAAATACTTTTATATAATGTATAGAGTTATTTTAAGAGTTTACAAGCAATGGCAATAGATAAACCAACATTAATAGCACAACAATTCGGATACAATGTAAACCCGAGAGTTAATACAGAAAGACCTCTTGGCGGTTCTTCTTCTGCCGGCGGAAACAACGGACGCAGCAATTTATTATCTAAATTAGACTCTTTAGATGGTACTTTTGAAAAAAATCGTGTAAATCCTTTTGCAACAAACGTCATTACGGAAGCACAAGGAATAGACGGTTTAGCTTCAACAGAAAAACCGCAAAAAAACCAAAGTTACGCTGAAAGCTTTGCAAACGGTAATTTATCCGTAACAGATGCAATGGCTATTTTAGAAGAAAATAAAGGACTTCTTGCAAATTTAGATTCATATAAAGAAGATGAAGGAAAAACATATGAATTAGGCGACGGTGAATTTCACCCCGTAATCAAAGAGGCAATCTTAGACGAAGTAGCATAAGAATATGAACATATTAAAAAAGAGCAGGTTCAAGGCGAACTGCTCTTTTTTGTGTTTATAAATGAATGACTTAACTAAAGGTATCAAAAGTCTTTTGAATATTATCATCCACAACTTGTTTTATGGAATCCATTTCTGTTTTTATCGCATCTCTTTCTGATTCCAATTCATCCATTTCCATTTGCATTTTCTTATCATACAATTCGAGTCTTTTTGATTCTTTATCATATTTTGCTTCCGCAGCGGCGTCATCAGATTCGTCCAGTTTTTCCGTAAATGCACCGTTTACGGCAGTTGACCAATTTTCTGGAACAAGAGTATTTTTTGTATCTTCAGTATTACCTATTGTAGCAAATGAAAATATACCTTCTCTTATTGCTTTTTGGAATGCATCGGTATCATTTAAATCCACGCCTGTCATTATTTTGTTTTTCAAGGTATTTATATATTTTTCTGCTTCAGCCATTTGTTCTTCGGTGATATTATCACCATAGCCTTCTATAATATTTTCTTTTTTATCATTCAGCATTTTTTCTTTTGATGCTTCATCTTTTGTCATTATAACGAAATTACTTTCATCAAATTTTTGTTTTGCGTAATATTCTGCAAATGGCGAATTTTCACTATTTTCGTCTATTTTTCTTTGAACAAGATTATAGCCCAGAGCCGAATAATCCGTTCCTGAACCTTCAACAGAATCTTTTTTTATGTATTCCGTATTCTTTTCAATCATATCTTCCATATCTTCAACACTGTTTACAACAATTTTTCCTGAAGTTGAAACAAGAAATACTTGTTTTTGAGAAGATTGCAGCTTTTCATCTTGTTGATTCATAAAGTTTTTGTAGTTCGTATAGTTAACATCAATTTGATGAACGGTAGAATCAGCATAAGAAAATACCAATTTTTTATTTGAAATAGCGTCGTTATATTCATTTGACACTTGAGTTAATTGTTGCGCAAGAGAAAGACGCTCTTGTGTAATTTGTTGCGTTTGGTATTCTATATCATTTTTTCTCGCCGTCAATTGCAAAAATCTTGCTTGGCTGGCTGAAAGTCCCATTTGTCTTTCTCCTTAACTTTATTGTCTAACATTCTATATATCGGCAAATTTAAGGATTTCTTTATAGTTTTAAAGGTTTTTTTACGATTTTGTTACATTTCTAAACATAGTTGTAAAAACCAAGACAATTTTTATCTATGGTAAAATTAATATCAGAGGTTATTATGAACAAAACTGAAATAAAATTCGGAACAGACGGCTTCAGAGGAATAATTGCAAAAGAATTTACGTTTGACACCACAGAAAGAATTATAAAAGCAATAATTTTGTATTTAAGAAGCCTAAACAGTCCCAAAAACACAATAATAATCGGATATGACCCGAGATTTATGGCAGCGAATTTTGCGGAATTTTGCGCTGAACTCTTTAAAAATTACGGTTTTAACGTAATTTTATCATCAAAAATTGTACCGACTCCCATAGTTGCATATTGTGCAAAATATTACCCCGATTCCATTGGCGCTATCATGCTAACAGCCTCTCACAATCCGAAAGAATATCAGGGAATAAAATTTATTCCAGATTATGCAGGCCCCGCAACAAAAGAAATAACCGATGAAATACTAAAATATTTGGATAAAGATATTGAAACAACGGAATGCGGGAAAATAACCAAGGCTCCTTTGGAAAATGAATACATAAAACATCTTGAAAATATAATTGATTTTGGAATAATAGAAAAAAGACAGCCAAAAATAATCTATGACGGACTTTTTTCATCTTCAATCGGATATTTTGATAAAATTTTAGATAAACATAAAATTAATTATAAATCCTTCAATATGTTTCATTCTGCCGATTTTGGCGGCGGTTTACCCGAACCTAAACCTAAATTTTTAAAATATAAAGAAACAGATTATATCACTGTCGCAAACGACGGAGATGCCGACAGATACGGCGTCATAGATGAAAAAGGAAATTATGTCAGCCCGAATATTATTATGGCACTTTTATTAAAATATTTTGTCAAAAGAGGTAAAAGAGGCGCATTAATTAAAACTGTCGGTGTTTCAAACATTGTTGATGTTGTTGCAAAAAAACTCGGAATAGATACAATAACAACACCTGTCGGTTTTAAATGGCTATCCGAAAAAATGCGTGAAAATAAAACTCTTCTTGCGGGAGAAGATTCAGGCGGTTTATCAATAGGTGAACATATCCCCGAAAAAGACGGGCTGTTAGCTAATTTATTAATAATAGAAATGCTCTCATACGAAAACAAAACCTTGAATCAGCTGATTAAAGAATTAAAAGAATTTGCGGGTTGCGAATTTTATACGGATAGAATTGATATTAAATTATCCGACGATAAAGAAGCAGAAAAATTAACGGAAAAATTTGAAAATTTTGATACAATTGCTTCTTTGAATATTAAAGATAAATTAACTTTAGACGGTATAAAATTATTTTTGGATGACGGATTAACTTCGCTTCTTATCAGAAAAAGCGGAACAGAACCCCTGCTCAGGTTTTATATTGAATCCGATTCAATGTTAAGACTTGAAACAGTTAAAAAATTTATAGAACAAAATACCGAAATATAAAAAGATAATGACTTTTAAAAGTCATTAAGCAAATAAATACAGTTAAAATAACAGGAAGCCATTTTGCTTCCTGTTTATTATATACAACTATCTATTGAATTTTATTTAATTTTAAATGCAACGTTTGCAACAGCTGTTACTTTCTTATCAATTGATGACGTATCGTTTATGCCGCCATCGGATACATTTGTTGAATCAACAGGTGTTATTTGATATACACCCATTCTTATTGATTTAACTTTGCCAACAGAGCTTCCCGTAGGTTTCAACATGGATTGCGCTCTATTTTTAGCATCTGTTGCAGCTTTTTCAAGCAAAGTTACCTTCAAGTCACCCAATTTTGAATATTGGTAACTTACATCCCAAACGTTTATATCAATTCCTTTGTTGATTAAACCTGTGATATCGGTCGAAATTTCTTTTATCAATTCAACATTATTATCTCTGATTGTAACGGGCTGACTCATATTATAATAATCAACAACATTTGTGTCCATGCCTCTATAATCACGTTTATAAGAATAATATCCGTTAGAAGCTTTTACTTCAATGTCGGTAATTTTTTTGTCATTTAAATATTTTTTTACTTCAGCCAGATTATTTTGTATAATTTTGTGTGCTTGTTGTTTTGTCTGCGCTTTTGCTGTTATTTCAAAATTTATTGTTCCGGAATCCGATTTTACTATTTCATATGCAGAACCTGTTGTAGTAATTACATTTTGCGAAATTGAAGATGAAATCATTTTAACGGCAACAAGTATAACAAGCGAAATAATAATTCCTGTTGTAAGCAGTTGAAGTTTTTCGATTTTTTCTAACATGACACCCTTCTTTCTATTTTATAAATAAAAAATATCATAAAAATATTTTATAACAATTAATAAAAACGATAAAAAATTATGTTTTTATATCATATTTCAAAAATAATAAATTCATCAAAAGCCCTATACAGAAGTATTTTTGGATATTATGTAAAGTTTTGTAACAAAAATATATAAAATTGAAATAATGGATATATAAATGTTTTTATATATATGTAAGTGATTAAAACGAGGTTTAAAAAATGGCAGCTAACACAATGATTTTAGATAGCAGAGTTTCATCAATAATGTTAAACTTAAACATTACATCTAACAGCTCAGCAATTATCAATCAATACACAACTTCTGCAAACAAAATCAACGAAATCCAAGGTCAAGGCCCGAAAAAAACTTACAGAAGTTTAAGAGAAACCTTAAAAGAAAGCTACTTAACAGGTGCTCTCGCTTACGGAAACAACTTTATTATGTAATTAGTTATCGTTTAATAATTAAAAAAACCGCTTTTAAAAAGCGGTTTTTTTATATCTTTTATTATTAGCCCAGTCTGTTTCTCGGATTTAAAAATTCCGGAATATTTAAACCGTCATCCGCAGCAGACGGAGTCGGAATGCTCGGTGTTTCTCTTTTTTCCGGCTTTGATTGCGGATTAAAGTTGAATGAAGGCGTTTCCGTTGAGCTGAAACCTGATGAAGATGTGAAATTGTCAAACAATCCGGGGGTATACATTTGTTTATTTGCATTTGTTGAAGGAGCAACAATTTCACCATTTTTGAGTTCAAAACCTGTTGCGATAATCGTAATTTGAATATCACCTTGCAAACTATCATCAACAACAGCACCAAAGATAACGTCAGCATCATCCGCAACAGCGTCATGGATAACATTTGCCGCTTCGTTAACTTCAAACAATGTCATGTCAGGGCCACCGGTTACATTCATAATGATACCCGTAGCACCGTTGATAGAAGTTTCGAGTAATTTTGAATCAATAGCAAGTTTAGCAGCTTCCATAGCTCTGCCTTCACCTGATGATTTACCGATACCCATCAATGCAGAACCTGAAGCTTGCATGATTGTCTTAACATCGGCAAAGTCAACGTTAATCAAACCGCCGACTAAAATTATATCTGAAATACCTTTAATACCGCAGAGTAGAACTTCATCAACAACAGCAAATGCGTCTTTTAAAGTTGTTCTTCTTTCTACGACTTCCATTAATTTATCATTAGGAATTACGATTAAAGCATCAACATTTTCTTTTAATTTTTCAAGACCTTGGAGAGCTTGTGCTAATCTCTTTTTACCTTCAAATTTAAACGGTTTTGTAACAACGCCGATTGTCAAAGCACCCATTTCTTTAGCAATTTTAGCAACAACAGGAGCCGCGCCGGTACCTGTTCCGCCGCCCATACCTGCCGTAACGAAAACCATATCCGCGCCGTCTAAAGCAACCGTTATATCTTCTCTTGATTCTTCTGCAGCTTTTTCACCAACTGAAGGGTTTCCGCCGGCACCAAGACCGTTTGTTAACTTTGAACCAAGTTGAACTTTTCTCGGGGCACTGGATAAATCTAAAACCTGAGCATCTGTATTCATTGCCCAAAATTCAACTCCGCTAAGACCTGAAGCAATCATACGGTTAATGGCATTTCCGCCGCCGCCGCCGACTCCGACTACTTTTATATTTGCATTAGTAGAAAAACCGGGGTATTCACTAGGTCTTCTGTCATAGTTATCTAATTTGAACTTATCCACTTATTGTCCCTCTTAATTTTACTTTTAATTATTAATTAAACTATATTTTAAAAATAAATCCATGTAAAGCAATTATATTAATAATATGTATCAAATTTTACATAAATTCAAATTTGTAACCATTTATTTACAAAACCCGAATCAAACGAGCCTTAGTTTGCGATAGCAAACTTGGCGAGTGCAGATGAGGGCATCAGTGTATAAAGCTCGTGACGTCAGACTGATGAAGTCTGACGGACAGAGCGGAATCGTACTCAGGCGACGTGAGCCGCAGGCTCTCAGGAGCAAAACCCGAATCAAACGAGCGGATTTTACCTAAAGGTACTACCTTATCTGTACAATTCGTAAACTCATTTACAGCTAAGGCATTGCGTAGGGTGAAGCGAAGCACTCTGCCGAGCAAATCTGCATTGAATTGCCGATTTGCGAGAGGGTACCCGAAGTAACGAGGGCAATATGAAGCGATAACGAAGTGAAGCGAAATGCTTGCCCGAGTGAAGCAAAATACAAGACAGCCTTAGTTTGCGATAGCAAACTTGGCGAGTGCAGATGAGGGCATAAAGTGTGCGAAATTTACGATTTCAAACTGATAAAACAAAAGTATTTTAGCCCGACCGTATTTTCATGCCTACATAAATTTACTCTTTTACAAAATAATAAACTTTTGTAACAAATGCTTTATATACCCTAAAGTCTTTTAAAAAAATGCCGTTTATTAAACCATAACGAAAGGATATATAAATGAGAGATGAAATTTTTATTTTCGAAGAAGCTGAACTCGCAAGTTTACTAAGAAACGAAATCATCAAAGACACTCAAACATTAGTACAAGCTACACCAAAAGAAGATTTTAGCGGATTTGAATATATTTCAAAAGCAAAACCTTTTATATCTCCTATTATGACAATGGGCAGAGATGAATTAATCAACTACATAGAAAAAAATGATATGTCTGAATTTGAAAAACTCTCAAGTGTAGAACTAAATCATATAGGTGAAGTTTTGGGAATATGTCCCGAGCTATTTCAGGAAGGTATGGAATAACAGCTTAAAAAACTTCATTTAAACAAGGCCGGTATCAAACCCGGCTTTTTGTTTATTTTAAAACCGTACTTCACCTGTTTGATAACTTTTTCTGTGTACCTTCATTAACAAAATTTTACATAAATTTTCATTTTCCTTTTGAAAAAAAATCCTTTTTGTTAATATAAAAAGCAAAAGGATTCATTATGTCGGACAAAAGAGGCTTATTTATTACATTTGAAGGTGCAGACGGCTGCGGAAAAACTACGCAGATTAATTTGGTTAAAGAATATTTGGACAAAAAAAATATAGCTTCAGTATTAACGCTCGAACCGGGCGGATGTGATATAGGAGTACAATTAAGAAATATTCTGCTTCATCATCAAGGACCGGTTGCAAATGCGGCAGAGCTGTTTATGTATCTTGCAGACAGAAGCCAACACTGTGAAACCGTAATATTAAAAAACATAAACCAAGGAATACATGTACTCTGTGACCGTTATATTGATTCTACCGTTGCATATCAGGGATATGCAAGATGCGGCAATATTGAACAGATAGAATATTTAAATAATATCGCAACAAACGGACTCTTGCCTGATATCACTTTCCTGCTTGATATTGATAGCTCAATCGCTCAAAAAAGGCTGGGGGAAGAAAAGGACAGACTGGAAAAAGAAGGGTTGATTTTTCATCAAAAAGTACGTGAAGGATATTTGGAACTCGCAAAAAAACACCCCGAAAGAATAAAAATAATAAATGCAAATCTTGAAATAGATAAAGTTTTTTCTCAAATAAAAGAATTTTTGGATAGATATTATGAATAATAAAACAATTCTCACACTAACAATGCTATTTTGCGCAAACTCTGTTTTTGCCAGCTATTTGTGGAATATTAATACAGGTATAAATGAATTTTACAAAGGAAACTACAACTATTCAAAAACGTTTTTTACAACATATTTAAAATCAAACCCCAACGATGCAGACGGATATTGGTGGCTTGCAAAATCCTATCAAAAACTGCAGGATGAAAAAAACGCAATTTTAAATTTTGAAAAATCGTACGTAGCAGCCTTTTCAAAAAACGAAATAGAAAAAATTAATTTCAATCCGAGTGAATCCTCTAATATTGAAGATTATTTTGATATGGCAACGGACTATTTCAGCAAAGGAAACTACAAAGAAGCCGATTTTTATGCGGACATGATGTTAAAATTGGATTCAAAATCCGCAAGTGCGTATTTTGTTAAAGCAAAAATTGCAAAAACCCTGAAAAACGATGAAGAAGCAAAAGAATATTTAAAACAGGCAATTATATACAATAACGACATTTTAAAAACCAATTTGGCCAAAGTTTTAAATATTACATCCGTACCCACCGCAACAAAAACAATATACAAATATTCGGCTCAAGAATTATATTATAAAGGCGAATTAAAAGAAGCCATTTCAAATGCCAAAAAGTATCTCGAACTCGAAAAAAATATAGACATGATAAATTTTTTGGTTAATTTATATATAAAAAACGGAGAAATTGCACCCGCAACAACATATATAGAAGAAGCTAAAAACGCAGGTATTGCAAATATTCAAACATACATTTTAGAAGCACAAACTCTGAATGATGACGAAAAAACAGAAAAAGTATTACTGGAAGCCTATAAAATCAACCCGAATAACCAAGATGTTCTTTTGAATCTGGGTAATTTATATTTAAGAAAACAGGATTATTCAAACGCTCTTAAATACTTTGAAACCTTATATGCGGTAAATTCTGACCTCTATGAAGGCTATTTCGGTCTTGCTTATTCAAGATTAAAACTAAATAAAACCGAGGAATCTCTTGATTTGGTGCGTGAAATGAATAAAAAAAATCCTATAGCATCAGAGAATTTATTTTTGCTTTCTTTGGTTGCACAAAACCAAAAAGGATACACAGAAGCAATAGAATACTTGGATGAAGCAATAAAAAAAGATGAAAATGCAAACTATTACTTTGAAAAAGCAAAAATATATTATTTATTAAAAAATTACGCAAAATCATTAGAAAATCTTCAACTCGCTTCAAAAAGAGGAAATATAGCCGATAATGCGGAATTTAGCGAATATTATGTAAAAAATTATATAAAACTGGATAAACCCAAGGAAGCACAAAAACTCATATCTTATTTAATTGAACTTGACAAAAACAGAATAATATATAAATATTATTTGTATAATTTATGCAAATTAGATAGTAATAATTATTCTAACTGTCAAAAAACGTTTAAAATGCCAAAACCAACAACATCAAAGGATTATTTTGATATTTCTGAAATTTTATTTGAAAAAGATAATTTAAAAGAAGCCCTCAAAACCTTGAATACAGGCCTTAAACAATACAGTGATTCTGCTGAATTAATGAATCAAAAGAACAAGTTGGATTATTATTACGACAAACATTAATTACTACCCACTCGGGTAATGTACTGTAATTCTTGTGTTTAATAATATTGTATTGACCACGAAATAAGGCAAACAAGTTATGGAAGTTACAATATATATCGTCGGCAGCTACCTTCTGGCGAGAATAATAAACAAACGTCATTTTGATTCTTACAAAAACTATAAAGTAATCGGCGATTTTAGGGATATTTATTCCTGTATGGAAGCTATGAAAAATACCCGCGCAGATATAATACTTTTTGAAACGGATTTATTTGATTTAAATGAAATTGAAGCTATAAAGGCACTAAAGGAGGAATTTCCTCTTGTAAAAATAATCGTAAAATCGCTGCAAAAAAATAAAGATAAAATTCTTTTGACATTGTCTTGCGGTGTGTGCGGATATATTGCTGATAATTCCATTGATGTCAGAAAAGTTGCCGATATTATAATTAAAGGCGGCTTCTGGCTCGATAGTTTTGTTGCAAAATATATATTTTCATCTCTTTCGGATTTCAGCATAAAAACAAATGAAAAATTAAGAGAAAATAAACGCCTAAAAAGCAGTTTGACCCAAAGGGAACTCGAGGTTTTAAAACTAATAACCGAAGGAAAAACAAATTCGCAAATTGCAAGAGAGATTATTGTTTCAACAAATACAGCAAAAGCACATGTCGGAAGTATTTTAACCAAATTATCCGTAAGAGATAGAGTACAAGCTGCGGTTAAAGCGGTTAAAGCAAATTTATTTTAAGGTAAAAATGTTATTCCAAAACAGTGTAAAAAAAATATTTTTAAAAAAATACAAAAAACAAATAGCAAAATTAAAAGAAAAATATCAAAATTCTTTTAAAGCGGAAAAAAACAGGCTGATTTGTATTTTAAACCATGACATAAAAACCCCGCTTCATGCACAAATACAAACAATCAAAATGGTGGTTGACGAAAAATTCGGTAAACTGAATCCGGAGCAGAAAAAGATACTATCCGAAATTTTAAATTCAAATAATTTTATGCTTGAAATTGTTTCTAATGCTCTCTTTTTAATGCGTTACGAAAACGAAAAACCCGAATTAAAATTGGAAAAAATTGATGTTAAAAACGAAATAAATACATGTGTTGAAATGTTGAAAAACTATGCGGGCGAAAAATCACAAAACATAGTTGTTAAGGCAAAAGACAACATTAAAATAAATGCGGATAAAATTTTAATTCAAAAAATAATCCTGAATCTTTTAACAGGTTCAATAAGTAACGCTTTCGAAAATAGCAGTATTGAAATAAGTGTTAAAGAATACAGAAAAAAAATTACTTTTCAAACAAAAAACAAATCTGTTTATATGACAAAAGAGAAGCTTTCAAGTCTTTTTCAGGAAAAAAAGAGCTTGTCGGATTTTAATCAACTCGGAATGAGCCTCAATTTAAATATTGCAAAAAAATTAATAAAAGCTCACAATTGGGAAATAGTTGCAAAATCAAAAAAGGATAATTCAACAGTCTTTGGTTTTGTTGCAAAAAAGTGATTTTTTAGGAAAGAGCTCTGTAGAACTTATAGCTGCCGCTTGATAATTTTCCTCTATGGCGTTGTTTTACTCCGCTTCCGCCGCCATCTACCGTATCAAATGTGCCATCACTTCTTACATTAACAACTATAGCGGTATGGTTGTCATCAATTACAACAAGATCGCCCGGCATTACATCTTTGCTTTTTACTCTTGCATTTTTACCGTCTTTTTCAATTTCACTCCAAGCATCTTTTTTATCAGATTTAAACCATCCGGCTAAACTTTGACCTGAATGTCTTAAAACCCAATCTGCAAATTCAGTACACCATTTACTTCCACTTTCGCCAAAATATTTAGCTCCTTTTTTCAGAAGACTTTTTGCTAATTCTGCTACCTTTTTACCGGCTTCCGCCAATGTACTTGCAGGCGAATTATCTGATTTGTTATCGGTATTTGTCTTATTATCAGTGTTTGTTTCATCCGTCTTATCATTTTCTT
>CAMOPX010000026.1 GCA_946622415.1 uncultured bacterium | reverse complement strand
TTAACAATAAGTCAGGGCTGATTTTACCTCCCGATACCATACAGATAGAATTTAGAAATGATTTTGACGAATTGTTTAAAAAATTATATGAATCGGGAATATATTCAATAATGATAGAAGCGGGATGCAAATTTAATTCTTTACTTTTAAAAGCTCAGGAAACAGATGAGATAAATCACTTTATTGCACCAAAAATATTCGGCGGTGGTTTGAATTTTGTTGATAATTTAGAAATAAATGAAATCAAAGAAGCAATTGAATTATCCGATATTAAAATAAAAAAATTAAAAAACGATATTTTAATTAATGCCAAAATCCTAAAAACAACCAAATAATCCTTTACGTTTTAGTTTTTTGGTGTTAAAATATCACTTACTCATTTTAAGAGGTATAAATGGAAAATATATACGAAGAACTCTTTGAAAAAGCCAAAAAAGCAAGCGAAAATGCATATTGCCCGTATTCAAAATTCCCCGTTGGTGCAAGTATCTTATATGAAAGCAACAATATCTATACAGGCTGCAACGTTGAAAATGTAAGCTTCGGTTTAACCTTATGCGCCGAAAGAAACGCTATGGCAGCAGCAGTTTCTGCAGGCGAAAAAACCGGAATAAAAGCTATCGCCATATATTCTCCAAAACAAAAGGAATGTATGCCCTGTGGAGCTTGCAGACAGTGGTTGAATGAATTTGCCTCAAATGAAGAATTAAAAATTATATTAGAAGGTGAAAACGGATTAACAATTTTAACCTTAAAAGAAATCTTTCCCCACGGATTTAAATTTAATTAAAATATAAGTTTATTTTAGATATTTGGTTTACAATTTTTTACAAAAATTACGCAAAAACGTATAAAAAACATATTCGTTTTTAAAAATTTTAATAAATAGTGTAAAAATTTAAAAATTTATATTAATATTTTTATTAAAAGTACCAAGGTTAAAAAATTGCAAATATTAAGAGAACATAAAACTTTAATTACGTCCATCATCAAACAAAACCCCCTCTATAAAGGAAATGAGGAACTTTTGGATTTGTTTGTTGAGGCTGTGTATAAAAAATCTTATTTGATTATTGATGCAATAAGAGATGTAAAAAGATTAAAACGTCATCTCAGCGTTATTTGCGATAATTGTATGGAGCAAATAATCAAAGAAAAAAGACTATATAGAGGTCTTAGCGAAAAAAATTCGGTTGAATTCGGAAAAACAACGGAAGTTGTGAGCGTCAAAAAAACTCCTTTTATGGAGAGAGAAGATATAAAGCAGGAAATAAAAAGAACGGAAAATTCATCGAATCTTATCAATTTAAAAGAAGAAATACAAAGAAGTGAAAAATATGATGCCGTTGATGACCTTATTGACCCTGCAAATTTCTGTCCGAGGAAAAGAGTATCCGAACACACGGTTGATAAATTTGTGCAGATAGTAAAATCAATAGAAGAAAAATATCCGAACAAAAGATATTTTGAAATGTTTTTGTATAGATATGTAAGACGACTCAACCAAACCGATACTGCCCGTGAAATGAAGATTTCTCAGGTAGAATTGTCAAAAAGATTTGTTGAACTCGTAAAACTTGTAAGAGAACAGCTCTAGCTTATTTCTTTATACAATGTTGAATATTTCAAGTAGTATTCTTCAGGGTTATCTTTTGCCGCTTTAATTATATCCTGAATTTCTACGAATTTTTTAGCTAAAACAGGATCAAATTGTGCTCCTGCACATTTTTCTATTTCTGCTATCGCAACCTCATGGTCAAGCGCTTTTCTGTATGAACGAGTGGATGTCATAGCGTCATAAGTATCTGCGATTGCAATAATTCTTGCCGAATAGGGTATATCTTCTCCTGCAAGGTGATCAGGATATCCTTTCCCATCCCAGCGTTCATGGTGATGTTTAACACCGGGAGAAACTGCGTGAAGTCTTTCTATACTTGCAATTAAGCGTTCCGAATTAATGGGGTGAGTTTTCATAACGTTAAACTCGTCATCTGTTAATTTTCCGGGTTTACAGAGGATAGATTCAGGTATTGCTATTTTTCCTATATCATGCAATAAACCTGCAGTTTCTATGGATTCCAGCTGATTATTCGGAGCATTAAGTTCTTTTGCAAGAATTATGGAATACAATGTTACACGCATAGAATGTCCGTGCGTGTATGGGTCTTTGGCATCCAGAGCGGATGTTATTGATTTAATTGTTTTATAAAATAATTCTTTTAAATCTTTTAAAATCAACGATTTTGAAGAAGCTAAATCAAATTTATTTAAACCGTTTCTGATTGCTTCTTGCAATTCTTCGGGATTAAAGGGTTTTAAAACATATTGAAACAAATTACATTTATTAACAGCATCCGTTATAATTTCTACATCGGAAAAACCCGTCAAGAGGATTTTTATTACATCGGGGGCAATTTTGTTTGCTTCTTCTAAGAATTTTGTTCCTTCCATGATAGGCATTTTATGGTCAGATACAATCAAAGATACATCATTTATATTATTTTTTAGTGTTTCTAATCCTTCAAGGCCGTTTGAAGCAGTCAGGATATTATATTTACCTCTAAAAGTTCTTTTTAATAATTGCAGGTTATTTATTTCATCGTCAACGATTAAAATTGTGTGTTCATTATTAACCGAAGTAGCGCTGATTAAATCTCCCACACTATTTAAAAAGAAATCATTTTTAACATTAAACACTATTTTATCCTCTTGTATTCCATGGAATATATCGACATAATTTTTAAAAACTTTAATTTTCCATGGGAAATACTTTTCATATCCATATTTGGAATTATATACTATTTTGTTTAAAAAGGATATGAATCTAATGTTTATGTAGTAGGCTTTGATTTCAAATCAAAGATTTAATTGTTTATTTAAATCTAACTATTGTTGAAAGTATCCGAAGCTTTTTTCAATATCTTGGTTCAAATTTTCTTTTACAGCTTCTCTATCTTGTCTTGCTGCTTCTAAATCTGTTTGTACCGCACTTTGTTCCGTATCGTTTTCATTTTCGTATGCGGTTGCTTCTCTTTCAATTTGTTCAAATTCTCTATCTTCTTTATTTTTTAATTCGTTTAATTCGCCCTTTAGTTCTTCATATTGGGATAACAATTCTTGATGGTCAACAGTATCGGTTTTACCGTCCTTAACATTTTCACGTTTTGACTTATTTATTTCAGAGATTTTATTTTGTATTTGATCTTCTTCAAAACCATACTTTGCTTCAATTTGAGATTTTTTGTTTGCAGAATATTTCATCTTCAAATTTCTTTCTTTGGATAAAGAAAGCAAAGTTGAGGTGTCATCCTGTATTTTAGCGTCATATAGCAATAAAGTAAGTTGTTGTGATAACATTGTTTTTTCCTTTTTAGTACCTCTAGTACCTACACCTTAATAGTTCCCTGAACTAACAATGCTTTAACCGATTTTATGTATTTATTAACATTTGTTTACAATCAAATCCAGTCGTTTACTTGTACTCTTTGTCCTAATTTTGTACATATGCTGCATTTTTCACAATCAAGATAATTTACTTTGGAATAATCCGCCAAACTCGAACCGAGTCTGGCCCTGTAATCATTAGTCAGCATCGGACAAGCATAAACCCCGTTTTTTGATATTACTCTTGATGTTGCACAATCAAGCATTTCTTTTTCAAAATTCTTGATTTCTTCCATTTCAATGTTTTTCGGAAAATACGGAATAATTTTCAAATTTATTTCATCTATTTCTATACCTTTTTTACGGAAAAAATTCATAAAGTCATCAAATATTTCTTCTTTTTTCAGATTTTTGTAATTTACAACGCTGATTATAGGATTGAATTCATATTTTATAAGACTCATTATTGCACCAAGTGCTTTTCTGTAGCTTCCTCTGCCTCTCATTTCATCATTTTCCAATTCATTTGTTGAATCAAGACTTATTCTGTATATTGTTTCAAATTGGCTTTCATCATCAATTTTTCTTAAAAACCGTGCTTTTTTATCATTAATCATGGTTCCGTTAGACATAACTGTTGTATTTGTAATTTTAAGACACATCCTCAGAATCTGGTTAAAATCAGGGTGCAACAATGGTTCTCCCCCTGTTAAATATAATGAATTAATTTTTCTGCCTTTTAATATAGAAAGATTTTCCTTTATTTTTTCAATCGGAATAAAATCTTCTTCGTTTTTCAGAGGATTCCTTTCAATGTAACAATTTTTGCATTTTAAATTACATGCTTTTGAGCTCAATTGTAAAAATAAATTTTTTAATTCTTTCAGTTCCACTACAGGCGGTACAATTAATTCTGCCAATTGATTTTCCATCTTTTCTCCTTATATTTTAATTCGTTTTCAATTATTCTATAAGTTAAGAATGTAAATTAAAATTACTCTTGTGGGTATAATTATAAAAATTGTGGAATTATAGTGAATGAAAAATTGAAAATATTTCTTTTAAAAAAAACGAAAATTTGCTATACTGATATCAGAAAAAAGGAGTTAACATGAGCGAACAAGCAAACAAAGGTAAACGCTGGTACGATAAGGACC
Organism: uncultured bacterium; assembly: GCA_946622415.1. Classification (GTDB taxonomy): domain Bacteria; phylum Cyanobacteriota; class Vampirovibrionia; order Gastranaerophilales; family Gastranaerophilaceae; genus RUG14156. The sequence continues at coordinate 19,490 of CAMOPX010000026.1, read as the reverse complement.
CGATTTTAAAAGAAGCGCTTGAATTGTTGAGATTATCAACAGATGAGCAAAAAGAACAAGCAAAAGATTTTATGCTTCAATTGCAAGAAGATGTTGCGCAAGACGTTATTGAAAGAATTTATCAGATTGTTACTCAATATCAAGGCAAAGGTAATCGTTGGTATGATAACGACCCTGTTATGATTAGAGCCGTTGAAATGTTGAGACAAGCTGACCCCAAAACTCAACGAATTGCAGCTTTAAAATTACTTCTGGCATTGGAAAAAGGTAGTTCATCTGCTTTAAGTAAATAAAATGTCAATCAAAGATGTCCAAAACCAAAAAGACCATAGAAACATTCCAATCCAAAAGGTTGGAGTGAAAGACGTTGAAATACCTTTAAAAATAGAAAGAAAACCAAACAAAACAGGCGATAGCATAGAACTTGCAACAGTTTATGCAAAAGTAAAAATGTCTGTGAGTTTGCCGTCTGTTTTTAAAGGTACTCATATGTCGAGATTTATTGAGATTTTAAATGAGTACAAAAAAGTCGCCCTCGATTCAAACGACATTGAAAGGGTGCTTTTTGATATGAAAAACAAACTGGATGCAAAAAGTGCTTATTTAAAATTTGATTTCAAATATTTTATTAAAAAAACGGCACCGGTTAGCAAAATGGCTTCTCTTATGTGTTATGATTGCGCATTTGAAGGTGAAGTTGATGAAAATTGTGATTTTAATTTCTTTTTAATAACAAAGGTACCGATAACAACTCTTTGTCCCTGTTCAAAAGAAATTTCAAATTACGGCGCTCACAACCAAAGAGCATTATTGAAAATTAAAATCAGTTATCCGAAAGATAAAATTATCTGGCTTGAGGATTTAATAAAAACGGCAGAAGATTGCGCCAGCTGTGAAATATTCCCTCTCTTAAAAAGAGAGGACGAAAAATTTGTAACGGAAACTGCTTATGAAAATCCGAAGTTTGTTGAAGATGTCATAAGAGATATTGTTTCAAAACTGGATTCAAACAAAGATATAAATTTCTATGAAGTTGAAATGGAAGCTTTTGAATCAATACATAATCACAACGCATGGGCATATCAAAAATGTTGTAAATAGTTGTATAATAAAAATATGATTGAAATTAAGAATGTAATTTTTACAAAATCAGAGGTTAATTTTATAAAATGCATTTTGTGTTTTATAAATTATATTTTGCCCTTGAGATTAAAATTTGCATCGGAAAGCTATGTTGCTTTTTATGATAACGAGGAAGAAAGCCTTATTACCCTTGAAAAAGATTCAAACAGCTATACGAGATTCAAAATAACAAAATTATTTTTGGAAGAAAATTCGGCAAACATAGCACGAGAGCTTGCTAATTATGTTATTACAAAATATAGAGCACAAGGAGCAAACTCTTTTTATATTGCGGCGGATGAAAAACAATTTGATTTATTAAATATTTTTAAAAACGAATTAAATTTCAGAGAATGCGGATGGGAATATTTATACAAAATTACAAACATTTCGCCAAACTATGTAAAATTTTTAAAACCCGTTAAACAAGAAGCCATAAAAGATATCTGTAAATTTTATAATGAAAATATTAATTCCTTCAATCGCCCCATGTTCCATAGAAGCGAATACCAATTCACAAACGGATGCAAGAAATTTTATTTTGATAAGGACGGAGAAATACTCGGATATTTTGAAGTTACTACAAAAAACAATTTGGATTACTACATAAATTTTGTTATAGATTTTGCCTACAATGTTTATTTTATGGACGCAATAAAATACATTTATTCAAAACTGAAAAACAAAAACAAAAAATGCAATGTATATATTAAAGTAAAAGATTACTTTATGAATTCAAAAGATATAAACTTAATTTTAAAAGAAAATAATATAGAACTTGTTTCTAAAAGCAAAATTCTTGCGAAAGATTATTATAAACTCATAAAAGATAAGTCCATCTTCAAGAGTGCAAAAATAATATTCAATGACCCGACAACAGCATAAACGGGTGGAATATATTGTGTGATAGAAAGGGTTTATCGGCTTTGCTCAACTCAGAACCGTTAATTGATTCGGGGTTTCTCCGCCTGTGAAATCGAAGATTTCAAACGGCGGTTTGGTAAGGACTACGCATTAAATCGTCAAGCTCAACGCTTGCCGCTTCAATGCTTCGCACACTTTATGCCCTCATCTGCGTTCGTTAAGTGCTTTCGCACTAAACTCACTTGATTCGGGTTCTCCGCCTGTGAAATCGAAGATTTCAAACGGCGGTTTGGTAAGGTTACGCCCTGTCGGCTTTGCTCAACGCAAACCCGTTCGGGCTTCACACACCGATGCCTTCAACTTCACTCATTAAGTGCTTACGCACTAAATTCGTTCGTTTCAGGTTTGCTTCAAATATGTTAATAATTTTAACTTTTTCATCTATTATATTGTATAATTCTAGTGACTAGTTATTATTTGGAGAAAAAATTGTACGATTTTAATTGTGATATAGCCCAGAGCTTTGGGGTTTATAATAACGATATTGAAGAAGAAATTGCTAAATATGCAAGCTCAATCAATATTGCAGCGGGATTCCATGCGGGCGACCCCGTAAAAATCAGAAAAGCATTTTTATTTGCAAAAGAAAACAATAAGGCAATAGGCGCTCATATAGGATATCCCGATATTGCGGGGTTCGGAAAAAGAAAAATGGATTTATCCGATGAAGAATCGGAAGCCATAGTTGTCTATCAAATAGGTGCAATAATAGCCTACGCTCGTACTTTTGATTTGGAAATCGAACATGTAAGATGTCATGGTGCCCTGAAAACAGCAATCACGGAAGATGACAATTGCGCTCTAACCGTGATAAATGCAATAAAGAAGGTTTCTCCGTGGTTGAATTTATTTGTACAAACCCAACACACAAAAGAACTTGCACAAAACAACGGCTTGAAAGCTGCTCTAGAATTTGAATTTGACGGAACCTCCTCCATCAGACAAATTCGTGAACTTGAAAACGAACAAAAAATTAAATTTGATACTATTCATTTCAGAAGCACAGACGATATTCAACGTGCCTATGACATAGTAAAACCTTTTCCTGTTAACTATAACAGGGTGTGCGACCAAATTTAAAATTATAGAGGAAATATGAAAATTTTTGATAAAAAAGTAAAATTACCTAAAGACGCAATAATTTTACTTCCCGGATTAAAAGTAAAACGCTGGTTTGCGTTGATTATTATGGCATCTGTTCTTGCGGCTTTGGGATTAACATTTTTATTCAGATTAGAACCCTTAGAATTTATTGTGACACAGGCAAAAGAACTCTATAAGATTGTCCCGCCCGAGCCTGTAGGCGCATTGTTAATTGCAATAGGTGCGGTTTTATTTGTTCTTGCTTGGAAAAAAACAAATTTATCTATGATTGATGATGAAGATATAAACATAAAACGTAAAAAAGATTCAATCGGAGAATTGTTATACAGAAAAATGAAACTTGACAGAGGTCCGAAAATCGTTGCTATAGGCGGCGGCACGGGGCTTTCAATGTTATTGAAGGGTATTAAAAAATTAACAAACAATATTACAGCTATTGTAACAGTAGGAGATGATGGCGGTTCATCAGGCAGATTACGTGAACAAATGGGAGTTTTGCCCCCCGGCGATATAAGAAACTGTATTGCTGCCCTTGCAGATGATGATGATATAGTTACAAAATTATTCCAATATCGTTTTAAAACAGGCGAAGGTCTTGAAGGACACAGCTTCGGAAATTTGTTTATTACCGCAATGACCGCTATTTGCGGAGATATGGTTTCTGCCATAAAAGAATCTTCTAAAGTTCTTTTAATCAGAGGACGTGTATTACCTGCAACTTGTGATGATATGAAACTTTATGCCAAAATGGAAGATGATTCCATTGTTAAAGGCGAAAGCAACATCCCTGAAGCAGGTAAAAGGATAATGCGCCTTGGTTGTGAACCTGCAGACTGTAAGGCTATCCCTGAAGCTCTTGAGGCTATACATAATGCGGATTTAATAATTATGGGCCCGGGAAGCCTTTATACTTCCGTGATTTCAAATTTTCTTGTTAAAGATATCACACGTGCGGTGTGGAGTGCAAAAGCTAAAAAAATATATGTTTGTAACGTCATGACACAAGTCGGCGAAACAGATAACTACTCTGTTTCTGACCACGTTAAAACAATATTTGACCATACTCATTTGGATGATATTGATGATTCAAAGAAAAACATTATAGATGCAGTTCTTGTGAACAATTTTATACCGAGAAATTTAGCCGAAAAATATGAACAGGCAGGCTCTCTCCCCGTTGAAATAGATATCACGGAATTAAGACGTATGGGAGTAGAAGTTGTTCAAAAAAATCTTTTGGAAGATTCTAAAGAAGGACTTGTTCGCCACAGCTATTCTAAAGTGGCAAAAGCGATTTATTTCTGGTATAAAAGAGCTTCAAAAAGAAAATAACAAAAAATATTTAGGGTAGAGTAATAAAAATTTTAGGATAGATGAGAAAGAGTATTCAAAAAATACAAAATTATAAAAAAGAAGGCAAGAAAATTACCGTTTTGACTGCCTACGATTATTCTACCGCAAAATATATTGATCAGGCGGGAGTCGATATGATTCTTGTCGGGGATTCGCTCGCTCAGGTTGCTTTAGGTTTAGAAAATACGACTGATGTCGGAATGGAAGAAATGCTTATCTTTACCCGTGCCGTATCCAGAGGAGTAGAAAATGCACTTTTGATTGCTGATATGCCGTTTATGAGTTTTCAAATCGATAAAGCAAACACAATGAAAAATGCCTGTGAATTTATAAAAGCAGGCGCAAATGCCGTAAAACTGGAGGGAAGCTCTGATTTTATAATTGAAAACATTAAACACCTGACTTCAAACGGAATTCCCGTCGTAGGACACTTAGGTTTTACCCCTATGACAATAAATTCCTTGGGCGGTCATAAAATTCAAGGCAAAGACGCTGAAAGAACCATGGATATTTTAAAAGATGCCCTAAAATTGCAAAGCGCCGGATGTTTTGCAATTGTTCTCGAGATGGTTCCTCTGCAATCAGGGCAATTTATTTCGCAAAGATTAAGAATCCCCACAATAGGAATAGGCGGAGGAAGATTCTGCGACGGACAAGTGCTTGTTTCAGATGATTTATTGGGCAAATATGACAGATATAAACCAAAATTCGCCCGTCAATATTCATCTTTAAAGGATATAATTTTTAATGTTGCAAAAGCATACTGTACTGATGTAGAATCGGGTGTATTCCCAAATGTTAACGAGTCATTCATGTTAGAACTTGAGGAGATAGAGAAACTTGAAAATTATAAATAATATTAAGGATTTGAAAGAAGAAATAAAAAATCTAAAAGGAACAATCGGACTTGTCCCCACAATGGGCGCTCTGCACGACGGTCATAAATCATTAATAGATAAAGCAGCCAAAGAAAACGATAACGTCGTGGTTTCAATATTTGTTAATCCGATACAATTCGGCGCTAATGAAGATTTGGATAAATACCCGAGAACTCCGGAAAATGACTACAAATTATGCGAAAATGCGGGAGTTAAAATTGTTTTCGCACCGACTCCCGACGTTATGTATTCACAAGACAAAAACAACCTCACACTTATTTGCCCGCCTTATTCCGTTGTCGACAAATTATGCGGAAAATCCCGTCCGGGACATTTTGACGGAGTATGCAGCGTTGTTGCAAAATTATTTAATTTATCCAAAGCCACAAGAGCGTATTTTGGACAAAAAGATTATCAACAACTCTTCATTATCCAAAAAATGGTTAAAGATTTGAATTTTGACATTGAAATTGTTCCTTGTCCAATAGTCAGAGAAAACGATAATTTGGCACTATCCAGCAGAAATCGATACCTTAAAGATTCAGAAAGAAAAATAGCTCTCAATATTTCAAAATCACTCTTTGAAGCAAAAAAACTATTTGAATCGGGCACCGCAACAAAAAGAGCAATAATTGACAACTCTTTGAAACTTATGGAAGAGCTTGATGTTGAATATATTGAATTTGTTGATGTAAATACATTTGAATTTCAAGATGAAATAGACGAAAATACTTTGATGCTTATTGCAGCAAGAACACCCGAAACAAATACCAGATTAATAGATAACATTAAACTATGAACACAAGCAAACTAAACATATTACTCAAATTGTTAGACATGATAAAAAACTGGATGCCTTGTTTTGCCGCGCTGTATCTTGTTATTTGGGTCATAGGACTTTTTAGCGAAAGATTGTTTCACTTGTTAGATGGGATTTTCGGAAGTTTTCCGAGTATATTTGATGAAATATTTCAAGTAACAGTTGATATTTTGGGACGTGATATTCCGATGGGATACGTTTTTATGGCGCTTTTTTGCGTTATTATATACGGAATTCTTTTAGGAATTGATAAAGCTATTAAAAAAAATAATCCCGATATTGATTTTGCTGTTTCAAATTCTCCAAAACCCCCCAAAAAACAGAAAGAAAAAAGCTTAAAAGTCCAATCAATAAGAAAAGAAATAAAAACTAAATCGGATAAACTTTTAAAAAACAAACCAACAGCAAAAGAAGCTGATATAACTGCATTTTACGGTTTATTGACGTTTGAGCTCAAATATCTAAACGGTAACAATATGGATAGTGAAACTCAAAAAGCTATTAAACACAGCTATGCGAAGATTATTGTCGAAAAATTGAAAGAAAAATACGGTTCTGTTAATTATGCCGTTTCGGATAAGGTTTTTTTCATATGCAACAATGTTTCGCTTTTTAATTTGTTTGTGAGAGATATTGTTAAATTAAATAAAATAATCTCAATCACAAGCGAAAAACAAAACATAAGAACAGCTCTGAAAGCTTGCTTTTGGTCCGCACCGAAGGCTAACCCAAAAGAGGCATGTTCTTTGTTGCTCAGAATTAATAACTTAAATTATTTAAATAAAATTATTGTTTCAAAACACATACAACTTAAATTCAATAAACAACTGATAAAATGCTTTGATTTTTGTCCTTTGGGTACAATTAAACTATCAAAATTAAATTCAAAAGATAACGATATAAATATGGAATTATTTTACCTAAAAACTTTAGATAATTAATATTCAACAGCTTTTCCCGCTACTGTTCTTTTATCATGGGTTTTTTTCGTGAAAGGATATATGAAAAAATCTTCTCCTTTTACACCTTTTGAACCTTTGATTGAATATGCAATATAACCGCAAGTATTATTTATTACCCTGTTATCATGTTCCATATCTTCAATAGCATCAACCGTTGTTGTACAGGTATTATCATAATATATTGCAGCAAATCCGTTAGGTGCCAAATCCACACAAGAAACATTTTGTTCCAATCTGAAATCTTCAGGAGATTTTAATCCGCTGCAATCTGCCATCGGTTCTCCCAAATATGCGCTTATAAGATAATCTCTTATGTCATTGGCATTTACGCTGTTATCTTTATTTATATCCTTCAAAGTTTTTAAATCATACTTTTTCTTGCATTCCATAGCAAGCATTGTTTCATATACCGTATCAAAATTATGCGATAGAGTGAGTGCTAGCGTTTTGTTTATTTTTTCCTGTCTGCCTCTGTCATTAAAAACCGTTGTTATAACTATAGTGGATAATACGGCAATAATTGATAAAGTTATAAGCGTTTCACTTATTGTGAAAGCGGGTTTTTTCCTGTTTTTTTCATTTATATTGTCCGGCATGTCTTTTCCTTTTTTAAAAAGTATATTTAATTAAGGTTTATTTTAAATCGGCAAAAAAAAGTATTTTATAAAAAATAAGGTGCCGAATAATCAGCACCTTATCAATATTATTAAATTCAAAAACTATTTTTTGTTAACTAATTCTTTGAATTTTTTACCTGCAGAGAATGCGGGAACTGTTTTAGCAGCAATTTTGATTTCTTTTCCTGTTTGAGGATTTCTTCCGATTCTTGCAGCTCTTTTTCTAGCTTCAAAAGTACCAAAACCAACTAAAGTAACTTTTTCGCCTTTAGAAACTGTTTTTTGTACTGCAGTAACTAATGCTGATAAAACTTCTCCTGCTTCTTTTTGAGTAACTTTAGCTTTTTTTGAAATTTCTTGTACTAATTCTTCTTTGTTCATTTAGAACCCCTTTCTTTATTATCATCCTAGATTATAAGTATAAAAATCTTATGTTGCAAGTGTTTTTTGAAAAAAAGTCCCAAAAATTCAAAAAATAGTCCATTTCTATTATTTTTTGTTATAATTGGCATATGAAAAAATTCCAGCGATGGTACGAAAAAAACGAATATCTGAAAGCTTTTATGGAGCTTTTGCAGGATTTATCTCCCGAAATTCAATGTGAAATAGCTATAGACATTATAATGAAAGCTTCCGAAATTAATGACAGGGATTATTCAAAAATGATTCGGGAAGTTGCAAATTATAATCCCAAAAACTACAAACGCTGGTACGATAAAAACCCGAACGTTCATCTTGCGATTGAATCTTTAAGGGATTTAACAGAGCAACAAAAAGAAGAAATCATACAAGAATTTTCGGAAAAAATAATCGGGTTTTATTATATCAGTGCAGACGAAATAGAACAAAAATGAAAAACATATTAATCACAGGTGCATCCTCAGGCATAGGAAAAGAAATCGCAAATGTTTTATCTAATGATAATGACCTGTTTTTGACAGGCAGAAGAAAAACAGATAAAGTAAACTATTTTCAATGCGATTTTAAAGACATATTTGAACTGGAAAAACTTTATAAAAGTGCAAAAAAATATTTCAATTCGGAAATTGATGTTTTGATTAATTGCGCAGGTCAATATATTTATAAACCCATTGAAAAAATGACGTTTGACGAAGTAACATACTTAACGGATTTGAATTTTAAAGCCGCGTATATTCTGTCGGGTCTTGTTATTTCAGGAATGAAAAAAAATAACTGGGGTAGAATAATCAATATAGGTTCAATTTCCGCTATGGTAGGAGAAGCCAACGCTACCTTGTATTCCGCAACAAAGGCCGCTCTATCGGGATTGACAAGAGCACTGGCGCTTGAGGTTGCACAAAATAATATTACGGTTAATCAAATAAATCCGGGTTGGGTCGAAACACCTCTGGCGGAAAATTCATTATCGGAAGAAGAAAAACAAGAAATCATTGACGTTACACCGCAAAAAAGATTTATAAAACCGATAGAAATCGCAAAACTGTGTAAATATTTGATTTCAGAGGATGCTAAAGGTTTAACGGGGCAAAATATAAATCTTTGCGCAGGACTTTCTATAGGAAGTTAAAAGGATTTATTAGCTTAAATTATTTTTTATTAATTTATTTTCTAATGTTCACTTTTTTCTTTTCGCTCAATCGCCGCAAGGAAAAGAAAAAAAGTGAACCGAAAAAAGAAAACTCGGCTTGGATTTAAAAACTCTGTTATACGCTTTAATCAAAATTCCCCATTACTCTGAACTCAGGAAAAAATGGACGAAGTTATTTTGCTTCGCAAAGAACATTTTTTCCTTCAAACAACAGAGTAATATTTTAAAGGAATTTTGATTAAATCTTGGTTACGTAATTATGAAACAAAAAATTAAAACTCTCACGCATTAACGCAGTGAAGTATTTGTTATACAACGAAGATTTCGTTAAAAATTTTTGTTGTTTGAGGACGTAAGTCCGAGTTTAAAAATTTAGAAATCGAGTTGTAATAACAAAACGAACGGAGTGGTAGCGTGAGGAGTTTCTTTCCGTCTGCTTTCTTTGCGGACAAAGAAAGCAGACTGTATAATAATAAAATTTAAATTAAAACCTATTCCTCAATCAAAGAAAAGTCATCTCCCAATTTTTCTCTTAATTCTTTAATTAATTCTTCAGGCGGAATCTCCAGTCCCTCTGCAATTTTCCAAACGGAAGAAAGATTAACATCTTTATATGTACCGTTTTCTATTCTTCGCCATGTTGATTTCAAAATAGAAGATTCTGCAGATATTTTGTACATTGATTTACCTGTAGCTACTCTATGCTCCTTAATAATTTCTCCTAATACATGCGTTAATTTTATTAATCTTTCTTGCATGATTCAATTTTAGTGATAAATTATATTAATAAGAGTCTTGTAGGACTCTATTTATCAAACAAGGGCAAATCTATGCTTCAATATAATGAAAAAGAACCTCTTATTGCAATAGGAACTGTTGCGAAAATGTTAAAAATTCATCAAAGAACGCTAAGGATTTATGATGAAATTGGAATCTTGCGTCCGGAAAGAAGCGGAAAAAACAGAAGACTATACAGTATTGAAGATTGCAGATTAGCACAAATCATTACATTTTTAACAAGAAACTTGGGAATTAATTTAGCGGGAGTAAAATTAATTCTCGAAATAACAAAAGACATTGATAATAAAGAGCGTTTGGAATTTTTGTTACAAAAAGCTCAAAATTCCAATATTGATAAAACCATACAAAAAGAAAATTTCAAAAAATATTCCAAACGTGGCAGAAAAAAAATCAATTAAGCCTGATTCTTTAGCATTTCTTCCACTCTTTTAAAATCTTCAGGTGTATCTATATCTATTACTCTCGGCGTAACATATGCTATCGGATTAAAGCCGATAAAATCGTTTGCCTTTAGCATTGTATCGGTTTCAAGAGCATAAAAAGCACCGTTTTCTGTAATCATTTTATAATGTTGTTCCGTTTCCTGTCTTCTGGGGCGGATTCGATAGTCATACAAACCCTCCAGCTTCCCGTTGTGCAATATTTTCCATTTTGCATGGGTATAACCCGAATCAAATGCGGAAAAACAACTGTCATATCCCTTTTTTTCGGCTTCAAAATAATATTCGAAAGCAGAATCAATATAATTTTCATCTCTCAGAGGACATGTAGGTTGAAGCAAAACAACATAATCAGGTTTATAACCTTCTTTTTCTTTTAATCTTGTCACAACATCAATCATAACAGGTATTGTTTTTGTAACATCCTGTGCTAATTCATCAGGTCTTTTTATTACTTCGGAGCCGAATTCTTTTGCAACGGATAGAATTTCATCGTCTTCTGAAGATAACATTGTTCTTGTAATATATTTTGATTTTAAAGACGCTTCGATAGTATAAGCAATCAAAGGTTTATCAAGTATTTTTTTTAAATTTTTTCTCGGTATACCTTTGGAACCTCCTCTTGCGGGGATTATACTCAATATTTCTTTTACATTTTCCATAATAATTCAGCCTCTTTCAAATCTTCCGTAACAGAATCCGTTTGTTCTATTATTCTAAACAAATTTGTTTTTGTTTTAGCCTCAAAAAAGTTAATTTTTCCTTCTTCCCTTATTGTCATCATATAATTTTCATTTTCGGGGATAATGTCTTTTAAAAACAGAGTACCTGTAATGGTACTTTCAAATATTTCTTCCCAGTTACAGTTTTTATTTTGCGTAAAAAATTCTACGCTTATATCATCAAAAAAACTGTTATAGCCCACAACTATGGGATTTTCATTTTTATCAATTATAATATCAAATCCTAAAATGCCGGCATACTCTCTTTCTTCTTCCATCAGAGCTTTTATTGTCGGATTTATAATTGTTTCTTTTATTTTATTTTTTAATTCTTGAGATATCAATTCGGGCTTTGAATATGCAATATTGTTTCTGTATTTTGCCGCAACAGAGAGGATTTTTGCCTGATAACCGTCCGATATTGTCCAGACTGTAATATTTTTTCCGTCAACATAATCCTGCAAAAGTATCTTTTTGTTCCCCGTATTAAAGAAATTTTCAGTTATTTTTACTGCATCGGACAATGTTTCAGCAAACAAAACCCCTTCTTGATAGCTATGATTATCGGGTTTTATTGCTATCGGAAAATTGGAATTTTTAATAAAATCCATAGCGGAAGAAACTTTTTCCGCAATAAAAAATTTTGCCGAGGGTATTGAATTTTTGTGCATAAATCTGTATGCAAAGACTTTTGAAGAAGAAATTTCAATTGCATCAACCGAAGGAGAAAAAACCGTAATATTGTTTTCGCTCAATTCTTCTGTCAGATATGTTGTAGTAAAGTCTTCTTGTGTGGATACAACCAAATTTATGTCATTTGCAAGACAAAAATCCAAAATATCCTGATTCGTTTTAAAATCCATATAGTTTTTTGAATGAGAAAACATTGAAAAAATATCGTTACTTTTGTTTTTTTCAAAAAGCTCGCCAAATTTTAATGCAGCATAATTTGTTCCTAAAATCAAAATTCTCATAGAATTTATTATAACATATTCTTGAATTATGATATAATTGCATTAAAAACGAAGGAGCTTATCTTGGAAGAAAAAGAAAAAACAAATGCCGGTGATGATTTTAAAGATTTTGGCGAAGAGCTGGATTTTGTTGCACCGAATTTAGACGAGCTTGAAAAAAATGTTGAAGAAAAAGAAGAAGATATTGTAGTTCCTGAATTTGAAGAAGAAACACAGAGTCTTGAAGAAAATGATTCTGCTCCCGAAAGCGACGAAAGTAAAGAAGACAAAAATTCCATAAAAGACGATAATACGGCGGAAGATACAGAAAATTCGGAAGAGCAAAAAGTTCAAGAGCAAGAAGAAACTCCGACACAAGAAATAAAAGAAGATACAAAAACTGAAGAAACTCCCCAAGAAGAAGAACTAAGGCTTTTAAAAGAAAAATACGAAGAAAATTCAAAAAATCTTGACAGTTGGGAAGAATTAAACGCTCAAAATGATATTGTAAAAAAATACATAGTATACGTTGATAAAGAAAATATATCTGCAATTGATGAATTATCGGTTGATGAAAGAAACAGATTTCTTAATTCGGCCATAAAATTAAAATTTGAACACGACGATATTAAAAAAGAAAGAATAAGAAAAAAAAGATTATTATTGCATAGTACCGTAATGATTTGTACAATTATAATCTTTATGCCCATAGCAATTTATCTTGCACATCTTTCTATTGTTGCAACATTTAAAAACTACAAATATTCGCAGGATAATTTTGAAAAACTGTATAGAGAAAGTTTTTCAAAAAGTCCTACTTATATAAAAGCTCAAAAATACGCAAAAAAAGTTGAAAAGAATAATAATGATAATAAATAAATGTCATTAAAAGAGCCGGCCACGTTTTTGTTTTGTGACCGGTTCAAAATTTATATATTTTATTTGCTGCCTTGCGGAGCAATAACCATTACAACGTTTTTACCCTCCAGTGCGGGTTTCTTTTCCAATACTATTGTATCTTCTTCAAATTCAGCCAAGAATTTTTGTATTAATTCCATAGCCAAATGATTATGCTGCATTTCACGTCCACGCAACATAACAACAACTTTTACTTTATTTCCTGCGGTTAAAAATTTCTTTGCGGCTTTAAGACGTACTTCATAATCATGCACATCAATTTTATAACGCATTTTAACTTCTTTAACATCTACCGTATGCTGCTTTTTCTTGGCTTCTTTAGCTTTCTTTTCAATTTCATACTTGTATTTGCCCCAATCTAATATTTTTGCAACGGGCGGGGCTTGGTTTGCCGATACTACAACTAAATCTAAACCTTTTTCTTTTGCCATTGCCAACGCTTTGGAGGTTGATATAGTACCGTGATTGTTCCCTGTTTCATCAATTAACCTAACTTCTCTGGCTCTGATTTTTTCGTTTAAAAGTTCTCCTGAACCTTTGTAATCATTTTTACTAATAGTTTTATCTCCTTTTTTTCTTTTATTTCTTATTTATACCATAATTATTAATTTTTGTAAAAGCTAAAATTTACTTATCTTCAAACAATTTATATATTTCATCAGGTTTAAATATTCCGTATTCTGTTATTATCCCTGTGATTAATTCCGCAGGCGTAACATCAAAAGAAGGGTTTATGACGTTGACTTTATCCGTACAGATAGGTTTATCGTTCACAATAGTCACTTCTTCTTTATTTCTCAATTCTATTACTATTTCATCACCTGTTTTTATTGAAGAATCAATTGTTGATTTTGGCGCTGCAATATAGAAAGGAATATTGTGGTATTTTGCTGCAATTGCAAGCATATATGTACCGATTTTATTTGCAGAATCTCCATTCAGAGCAATTCTGTCCGCACCCGTTATAACAACATCTATCATTCCTTTTTTCATAAAATGAGCGCCCATACCGTCTGTTATAAGAGTTGTATCTATGCCGTCACGGGTTAATTCATAGGTGGTTAATCTTGCCCCTTGTCCTCTCGGTCTTGTTTCATCGGCAAAAACTTTAATGGTTTTATCTTTTTCATATGCGCTTCTAACCACCCCTAATGCCGTTCCCCAAGCAACGGTTGCCAAGGCTCCGGCGTTACAATGTGTTTGAATTGTTGCACCTTTTGGAATAATTGTTGCACCATATTCGCCGATTTTTTTGTTTATTTCAATATCCTCGTCTTCCATTTTTATTGCATTTTCTGTGAGGAGTTTTATAATTTCTTTATTTTCTTTTTCTTTGTTTTCTTCTATTAAATCGAGTTGTTTTTGAATCGCCCAATTCAAATTCACTGCCGTAGGACGTGAAGAATTAATGTATTGCGCCTGTTTTTTTACTTTTTCAATAAAATCCGATTCTTCCGCATTTTCGATAGCCGAAAGCACAACCCCATGCGCCCCCGCTATTCCTATTGCCGGCGCTCCTCTTACTATCATGGTTTTTATTGCATCATACATATCCGATACTGTTTTAATATCAACCTTTTTATATTCATAAGGAATAATTGTCTGGTCAATCATCCTTGAATATCCTGTAGTATCGGAGGTTTTAATCCATTCTATTGTTTTTTCCATATTTTCCTTTTAATCTTCTATTTTTATATCCAAAGGTGCATCCGAATTTTCGGGCTTCTTTTCTATTTTATCAAGAAACCACGCAGTTGCCATGCCTGTTGCCGAATTAATCATCCCGAATATAGCACCTACCATAATCACTATTACAATAAAAAGCCAAAACGCATCATGCAAAATATCGGGAATTCCATAAGAATAGTAGCTTTTAAAAATTAAATGCAAAATACAAACCATCGGACAAAATGTAATAAAAAATCCTACACCCGAAAAGAATCCTATTATTCCGCCCAAAATTGCACCTTGCTGATTTGTAATTATACCTAAATATTTTTCATTTCTTTTCATGTAAAAAATTACAATTAAAGACGTAAAAAACGACAAAACCAAAATACTGAACCCGATTAAAGAAGGAATCGAGGAAAGAAGCCCGATAAATGCTCCTAAAATCAATGCAAAAATAACCGCGCGTTTGATTATTATTTCATTCATACTAGTTCCCTCCGCATTAAATCACATCTTGAATTTTGTATATGACAAACAGCTAATGCCACAGAATCTATTGTATCATCTAATTTGATATTTTTATCCAAATTAATATAATTTTTTATCATTGCTTTCACAAGTGTCTTATCCGCTCTGCCATGGCCCGTTATTGTTTGTTTAACAACAAGAGGAGTATATTCAAAAATCGGTATATTATTTTCTTCTAAGGTTAATAATATAACACCTCTTGCCTGTGCAACAGGAATAATTGTTTTTTGATTTTTGAAGAAAAACAATTGTTCAATTGAAGCACAATCCGGCTTATATTCTTTTAATAAAAAATTCAAATCATTTCTCAATTCAACAAGTCTTTTCGGATGTTCGGCATTTTTATCGGTTTGTATAGAACCGCTATTTATAAGAGTAAAATGCTCATCATGCTTATTTGATGTGAATTCTACAAAACTATAACCGGTTATTCCGATACCGGGGTCTATACCCATAATTAACATAATAATAAAATATTTTATTATTTATTTTTTGTCAAAAGATTAATCTAACTTAATCCTAAAGAATATTAAAACAAAAAAAGAACTGTCGATAAACAGTTCTTTTAAATTATTGTCTATAAGATTAGTCTAAATAAAATACCGTTACAACCTTATGAGATTCTTCCGCAAATTCAACCGCTTTATGTAATGTACGTGAAGAATGCGACAAGAAACAAATCACTTGTTGGCATTGAGAAATAATTTCTCTGTTGCAGATTCTTGATGCATCCGCAAGAGTCATCATGGCTCTATCCGGATGTTCAATTATATTCGGAACACCGATTAATTGGTCTTGAACATCAGAAGGTTGTTGACCAATGGTTTGAGGAAGAATAATTTTCAATTTTTCGGGGTTAGCTTTGAGCGCACCTCTTATTGCAGCCGCATTTGTTCCTGAAGAACCGCCTGATGTTATTATTGTATTTCCTTGCATAACAAGGCTTGTTGTTAATGTTTCAATAATTTGTTGATGAGTAATTGTTAAATTTCTGGAACCAATAATAGCAATTTTTTTGGCACTTTGGCGAATAGTTGCCAATTCCTGAGATAAAACGTCAACCTCATCACCGTCATTATGTTCTACTGTGTCCATATCATCCACGGGAACCATAATCGAAGGCTGTTGATTGTCGAGATTTTCTTCCATATTTTTAATTTTTTTCCTTTTAAATAATTTTCTTGTATAATGATATCATATTTCCACGATTTTGAAAATATCTAGCAAAAATTTTTAAGGACAAGTAAGGAGTGCGGGTTGAATACTAATGCCGAAGCCGAATTTTTAAAAGGCTTAAATACTGAACAATATAATGCCGTAACGGAAAAAAACGGCACAATTTTGGTTTTAGCAGGTGCAGGTTCAGGAAAAACAAAGGTTTTAACCTCGAGAATTGCTCAACTTGTAAATTCAGGCGTCAGCCCCAATGATATTCTGGCTGTTACTTTCACAAACAAAGCTGCTCGTGAAATGCAAGACAGATTATCAAAATATTTAGGTGAAAACGTTGTAAAAAGAATGTGGGTCGGAACTTTTCATAATATTTGCGGAAGAATTTTAAGACGCGACCTTGAAAACTATAAAACAAAAGACGGTAGAAAATGGGATAATAATTATGTAATTTATGATGATACAGATACAAAAACCGTCATTAAAAACGCAATTAAAAAATTAAATCTGGATGAAAAATCTTATGAAGTTAAGGCAATAAAAGCCGCAATTTCTAACGCTAAAAATAAAATGCAAGACGCATATACATTTGCAACCTATGCAAAAGATTATTACAATCAAAAAATCAGCGAAATATATTATGAATACGAAAAACAGCTGGTTTTAAATAATGCCATAGATTTTGACGATATGTTAATGCTTGCGGTTAATCTTTTAAAAGAAAATCCCGAAGTGAGAGAAAAATATTCAAACAGGTTTATGCATATTCTTGTTGACGAATTTCAAGATACAAACAAAGCTCAATACGATTTGATTAATATGTTGTATCCGGCAGATGGAACAAAAGATAAAACGGGTTCATTGTGTGCCGTGGGTGATGTTGACCAATCAATTTATTCTTGGCGTGGCGCAGATTTTAAAATAATATTAAATTTTCAATCGGATTATCAAAATACAAAATTAATAAAATTAGAGCAAAATTATCGTTCAACCGAGGTCATTTTAAAAGCGGCAAACGAAGTTATAAAAAATAACGAACAACGTCTTGAAAAGAATTTATATTCAAATAAAGGTACCGGCGAAAAAATTACGCTGTTTGAAGCAAACGATGATTTTATGGAAAGCAGATATATCGCAAAAAAAATCGACAATATGAATACTAAAAGAGAAAATATCGCCATTCTTTATCGTACAAACGCTCAATCACGTTCAATTGAAGAAGCTTTAATCAGCTATTCCATTCCCTATAAAATCGTGGGAGGTTTAAAATTCTACGACAGAAAAGAAATCAAGGATATTATTGCCTATTTAAAATTAATCTATAACCACAATGATTCTCAAAGCCTAAGAAGGATTATCAATGTCCCGAAAAGAGGGATAGGCGATACCACAATGGAAAAATTGACAAAATGGTCGGATGAAAGAGAATTAAGTATTTATGAGGCATTAGAACATTTAGAAGAAATGGATGACATTAATGCGTCTACAAGAGCTAAATTACAAAATTTTCACGCAACAATAGAAGAAATATCCGCAAGACAAAACGAATATATTTTATCCGAATATGTTTCATATATTTTACAAACAACAGGCTATACAACGGAATTGAGCAAAGAAGATAACATAGAAAATCAATCCCGATTGGAAAACTTACAGGAATTTGTTAACGTCGTGAAAGAATTTGAAGAAGACGATTTTAATATAGATCCTGAAGACGATATGGGAATGTTGGGGAATTTTCTGTCACAAGTTGCGCTTGTATCCGATGTTGATGAAATAAAAGAGGAAGAAGATTCCGTAACACTAATGACTCTGCATTCGGCTAAAGGTCTTGAATACAATATAGTATTTATGGCAGGCATGGAGGATGGAATTTTTCCTCACAACAGAAGCACGGGCTACAATTCTTCCAATTCAGAACTCGAAGAAGAACGCAGATTGATGTATGTCGGAATAACAAGAGCAAAAGAAAAACTGTTTTTAACCCATGCAAAACAAAGAAAAGTTTGGGGAAATTATCAAACTAACCCAAGAAGCAGATTTATAGATGAAATTCCTTTTTCATTAATTGAAGAGGAAGCAGGGCAAAATTCTTCTTCGTCTAAATCAAGCTTTTCAAGCACCATATCAAGAATCAAAGAAAAAAAGAATTCGTCTTTTGAAAATAAAAGAGATTTTTCCAATTCTTCTTCATCATCGCTTCCGACTAATTTTGCATCATCTCTTGCAAGAATAAAACAAAGCGCTCAAAAATTAAAAGAAACAAAAGAAACAACAACCGACTATAGAACAGTTAATGCAAAAGTTATAAAGAAAAATACAACAAAACAAGAATCGACCGAACAAAAAACCGACATAAAATCTATGATAGAAAAAGCAAAACAGAAGGCAAAAACTCCCCCGCCCGTAACATCAAACAGGCAAATCGGACTTTTACCCGTCGGTGCAAGAGTGTTTCATTCAAGCTTCGGAATAGGAATTATAAAAGAAATTTCAGCATCAAATTATGTTGTTGATTTTACAAAAGCAGGCAAAAAAACGCTGGATACTATGACTTCAGGATTGAAGACGTTTTAAAAGAAGGTTTTTATTTATTTGATTTAAATTTGAAAATTTTATTTTTCATTTCTAATATCCGCTTTCTTTTTAAAAAGAAAGCGGAAAGAAAGAAAACCTCAACCTAATCTTCGTTTTTTATTTATTGTTGCTTTTCGATTTTTTCTGCAAGTCTTGAACTCGGAAAAATATGTATTAAGTCATTGCTAACGCAATTCATATTTTTCCTCAGACAAACAAGACTTGTTATATGAAAAAATCTCAAAAGTACAATAAATAAAAACTTAAGATATGGTTGAGAATTTTAATTATTTATTTTTAATTCCTCATCAAGATTTAATCAAAATTCCTTTAAAACATTACTCTGTTTGTTTGAAGGAA
>CAMOPX010000025.1 GCA_946622415.1 uncultured bacterium | reverse complement strand
AAAGCAACAATAAATAAAAAACGAAGATTAGGTTGAGGTTTTCTTTCTTTCCGCTAGTCTTGAATTTTGCTTCACAAAAAACAGCATTACGCTTTACTTCGTAGTCGCTTCATTTGTTTTTTGTTACTTCGTGTTCACTTCGTTACACACTACGCAAAATTCGCTTCTTTTTAAAAAGAAAGCGGATATTAAAAATGAAAATTAATTTAATTGTTGGGTTAAAACCCGACCTATTTTTATAAATCAAGCAGGTTGTGCTTTATATGGGGTTGAAGTAAAATCAAACTCTTTTAAAAATTAAAGAAGTATTTATTCCGCCGAATGCGAAGTTGTTTGAAATTATAAATTCTGCTTCTTTATTTATGCCTGAATTTGTAATGTAATTTAACGGTGCGCAGTTTTCATCCAAATTAACCAAATTTAAATTCGGGCAGAACCAATTATTATTCATCATTTCTATTGATAATATTGCCTCAATTGCACCGCATGCACCAAGCGTATGTCCTGTGTAGCTTTTGATTGTGCTAACCGGAATATTACAGCCCAGAATTTTTTCCGTTGCTTTTGATTCTGCAATATCGCCCGAGATTGTGCCTGTTCCGTGGGCATTGATATAGCCTATTTCGTTTTTGGTTAAGGATGCGGATTTTAATGATTCTTCCATTACTTTTGCCATTGTTTCGGAATTAGGGTTTGTTATATGAGTGCCGTCCGTATTTGTTGCAAAACCGATTACTTCTGCATATATTTTTGCACCTCTTGCTTTTGCGTGTTCATATTCTTCTAAAATCAAAGTTCCCGCACCTTCACCAATTACAAGTCCGTCTCTATCCTTATCAAAAGGCGAGGGGGTGAGTTTTGGGGTAGAATTTTTGGTACTTGTCGCATATAAAGTATCAAATACTCCTATATGACTGACGTGCATTTCTTCCGCACCGCCTGTTATAGCTATTTTTTGAACACCGTTTTTAATGAGCTCATATCCGTTCCCTATTGCCATAGAGCCTGATGTACAGGCGGTTGATGTTGTAACGAGCCTGCCCGTTGTTTTAAAAAGCAAAGATATGTTGACGGCTGTTGTTTGAGGCATCATTTTTATATATGAACCTGAATTAAGACTTCTGAATTTTTTTTCAATGCAAAATGAATAAAAATCTATAATAGCGTCCAATGAACCGCTTGATGAACCGTAACAAACAGCAGTATCTCCGTTTTGGATGATTGAATCATTGATTAATCCTGCATCAATAAGTGCATCTTGAACGGTTGCGCAGGATAAAACAGATACAGGCCCCATAGTTCTTGTTACTTTTCTTGTAAAATTATCGGGTATTTTAAAACCTTCCACCCTTGCACAGAGTTTTGTGTATAAGTTTTCGTATTCATCAAGTTTGTCGTCTTTTTTGATGCAATTTTCAAGAAGTTGTAATCTGTTGTATGCGGTTTTTAAAGTCGAACCCAGAGGGGATGCTATCGCCATACCTGTAATAACTACTCTTTTCATTATATATACATCCCTCCGTTAACGGAAATCACTTGTCCTGTGATATATCCCGCGTCTTCCGATAATAAATAATTAATAAGGCTTGCAACTTCTTCTGTTGTTCCCATTCTTTGCATAGGCACAAGTTCTTTTACGATATCAGATGTTATATCCTGTGTCATATCGGTATCAATTATACCCGGAGCAACGCAATTTGCCGTAATTTTTCGTTTTGCAAGTTCTCTCGATAAGGCTTTAATGGCGCCTATAATACCTGCTTTTGAGGCACTGTAATTAACCTGTCCTCTGTTACCCGTTAAAGCGGAAACCGAAGTCAGGGCAATAATTCTTCCTGTTCGGTTTTGTATCATCGGCATACATAAAGGTCTTAAAATGTTATAAAGTCCGTTTAAATTTGTATCTATAACATCATCCCATTCCGTATTTTCCATGGCCGGAAAAGGTGCGTCTTTATTTATTCCCGCATTTAGGATAATTCCATAATACATTCCGAATTTTTCAATATCTTTCAACAGTTTTTCTTCGCATTCTTCTCTGTTTTTGATATCAAATTGCATAAGGCGAACATCTGTTTTAGGGTTTATGCTTTTTATTTTTTCTTTTAATTCTTCAATTTTCCCTATATTTTTATTACAGTGCAATACGAGATTGTATCCGTTTTTTGCAAGATACAGTGCTGTTTGATATCCTATTCCTCTGCTTGCCCCTGTTATAAGAACCGTTTTTGTCATTATATTTTAAACCTCTGCATTAAAACCAGCTTCTTTGTTGCCTTTTGCCTGATATACATTCAGTGTCGCATTTGCTATTTCTTCTTTTTGTTGATTGTATATCAAACAATCGAAAGAAACTATATCATTACCCGAAAAAATTTCGTTTGCTTCTATTATATATGTTTCATCAAGAGAAAATTTATCAATCTTGCTTTTATAGAGTCTGCTTCCCAATAAAAAACCTATCTTGGGTTCGGATAAATTATCCTTTAAGAAAGCATAACATCCGACAGTTTGCGCCATATATTCAATACCTGTAACTGACGATACGCCTTTTATTTTTTTATCGTAAAATAATGCCTTTTCTTTTATTGTAACAACAGTTTTTATTTTATTTTCGTCAGGCAGATATTCAATGATGTCATCTATTAATATCATCGGGCGCTTATGAGGTAATATTTTTTCTAAATCATAATTCATTTAATTATTTTCCCAATATTAATATAGCATTACATCCGCCAAAACCAAAAGAATTATTCATACATATTTTGCATTTTTTAAATAATTCGTCTTTTTTAACCAATCTTATTTTCGGCAGATTCGGATTATAGCAACCGTCATAAATATGCGGAAATAATTTTCCTTCAAAATTATCCAATAATTTGCAAAGCATTGCCGTTTCCAATGCGGAAGCCGCACCAAGACAGTGCCCCGTTAGTTGTTTTGTTGAGCTTACGGGGACTGTATTATTAAAAATATCATATATTGCTCTTGCTTCCATAGTGTCGTTAGCTAAAGTGCCTGTGCCGTGGAGATTAATGTAGTCTATATCAGAGGGTTTTAAATTTGCTTTGTTGAGCGCCTCTAAAATTGCTGCTTTTGCTTCTTTTGCTTCGGGATCAGGCGTTGTAAAGTGGTTTGTATCCGTTGATTCTCCGATTGATAAAATTTTAATTCCGGAAGTTGTATTTTCTTCTTTTTCTACCGTAAAACAGCAAACGGCTTCCGCAATATTAATCCCTGTATAATTTATGCTTAAAGGATTAGAGGGTTTGCTTGATAATATTTCAAGAGAATTAAACCCGAATAAAGGTAATTTTGAAATAGCATCAATCCCGACAACAATGACCGCTTTTAAAAAATCGGAATCCAATAAATCGCTTGCAAGGCTGAAGGCTTTTATTCCTGACGAACAGGCGGTAGAAACGGTGGTATGATAATTTGACAAATTTAAATATTCTTTAACAAATAGAGAAGGGTTTCCCTGTTGTGCAAGGTTTTTATTTTTTGTTGTTTCGTATTCTTCAACACCTGTATTGGTTGTTGCTGCGATGACTCCTATTTCTTCCTTTTTGTATTTTTTAAATAGTTCTTTTAAATTCGATTCCAGTAATTCTAAATTTTTTAAGATTAATTTATTGCATCTTGTATTAAAATCGGGATTATTTATTTCTTTTAATTCTGTTTTAATTCTTCCTGTCCTGAGAGTTGTGCCTTTGATAATATCTTCAATGCAATCAAAACAACTATCCATACCCGAAATTGCATTTTTATATATTTCGTCTATGTTTTGCCCTATGTTGCATATTGCATTGTATCCTGTTATTAGATTAGCCATAGTTTTTATTATATAATATAAACCATGAAAGATATTTGTTTTTCAATTGAAAAATTTACATATACTGATTCAAATACAGAATTGGATTTAAGTTTTTTGCCTAAACTTATTAAAAGACGTTTGAATAAATTAGACAGAAACACTGTTTTTTTGTTAAACAAATTATATGATACAGAAATTGAAAATATATTTTTTTCGTCTAAATTCGGAGAATTTGAAAGATTAGATTCATTAATTAATCAATATTTGGAATTCAGCGAAGTTTCGCCGAATACATTTTCATCTTCGGTGCACAATTTTCCTGTTGGTTTTTTTTCTATTTTTAAAAAAATCACTATACCGACTTCTGCACTTTCAGCATCAAACGATTCTTTTTCTATCGGATTTTTAAATGCAATTTTATCAAAAGAAAATAAGATTTTATATTGTTATTCGGAAGAAGACAAAGGTATAGCTTTAAAAATCAATAAAGAAAAAAGAGAATACAGGTTAATAAAAAAAGAAGCCATAGAAAAAAACAATGATTACGACATTTGTTTTTTGAATTTTATTCAAAAAAAATTACCTGAAATTGAATTTCCTTTTTATAAAATAGAAAGAATTATTTAATGATAAAATTTCTAAGAAGTTTTTTAATGGTACTATTGTTTGCTTTATTTGGGGCGGGTTCTGTTGTTGTAGGGTTGATTATTTTTCCTTTAATAAATTTGTTTTCAAAAAATAAAAAACAAAAATATTCAAAAATAATTCATATAAGCTGGAATATATTTCTTAAACTCATTGTAAAAATCAAAATGATAAAACTAAATATTCAAAATTTTGAAGAAATAAAAAATATAAAAAATTCAATCATTGTATCAACCCATCCGAGTTATATTGATGTTTTGATTTTACTGGCTTTAATCCCTAAAACAACATGTTTTGTTGCGCCTAAAATATCGAGAAATTGTTTCTTTAAAAATATTGCAAAATCAATGTTTTTAATCTCGGGAAATCCGCTCGAAACTATTATTAAGGATGCTAAAGAAGCCTTGAATGAAGGTTTTAATGTTTTAATTTTCCCCATGGGCACAAGGCACAAAAAAAATGAATTTCCCAAAATCAAAAAGGGCGCAGCAACAATAGCACTAGAAACAAAAAGAAATATAGCCGTATTAAAAATGACGACAAATGAGGATTTTTTACAGGTAAATCAACCTTTTTATGACGCAGGTAAAAAGCGGATAAATTACGATATATCTTTTGTTAAAACAATAAATACGGCGGATTTTGCAAATAAAGAAAATGATGAAGTGCTTTTGAGAAGAAATTTAACAAATGAAATTAAAACCGCTTTATATGATTAATTTTTTATGTTAGAATGATACCATGAGTTTGGAATTAGAAATTAAAAAATTAATCATATCTTCACTGGATTTGGAAGATATTACACCTGATGATATTGATGATAATGAAGCCTTATTTGGAGAAGGTTTGGGTCTTGATTCAATAGATGCTTTAGAATTAGGAATGGCTTTAAAAAGACACTTTAATTTAAAACTGAATTCAAATAAAGAAGAAAACAAAAAACACTTTTACAGTGTTGCTACATTAGCGAGTTTGGTAAGAGAACAACAAAATGGCTGAAAAATATTCCAGAGAAGAAATATATAATAAAATTGTCGAGATTTTGGTTTGTGATTTTGAACAAAAAGAAGAAAATATAAAACCGGAATCCAACCTGTTTGAGGATTTGGATTTCGATAGTATTGACGCTGTTGATTTAGCGGTCAGATTACAGCAATTTACCACCAAAAAAATCACACCCGAAGAATTTAAAAAGATTAAAACCTTAAATGACGTACTGGATGTTATTGAAAAATTGCTGTAAAGAGTAGTGTTGTGAAAAAAACAAAAATTTTTATCCCTTTTATTTTTACCTTTTTTGTACTTTTATTTTATTTTTTTAAAAGGGTTGTTCTAATAAAATATTATCCGCCTGTTATGGATTTTTTTATATTTTTAATCTTTTTTATTTCTGTTTTTCAAAAGGAAACAGTTATTCAGAAATTTGCAAAAATGATTAATGCGAATTTATGCGATTTGGAATTAAAATATACGAGGAATCTTACATATATTTGGTGCGTTTTTTTATTTATTAATTTTTTGATTGCGTTATTAACCGTATTTTTAAGTGATAAAATCTGGTTTATTTATAACGGTTGCGTTTCATATTGCTTGATAGGTCTTATGTTTATAATAGAATACCCGATTAGAATTTTATTCAGAAGGAAACATAATATATGTTAAAAGATATATTCTATTCAAATAAATACGATTCAAATGTTTTTATAAAAAATGAAAATAAAGCTTACACATTATTTGAAATAAAAAATTTAATAAAAACAAGATGCGCAGAAATTAAAGAAAAATCCAAAAACGTTGTTATTTTTGAAGATGATAATTTTTCTTTTATTATAAATTTCTTTGCTTCGATTTTTACCGAAAAAACGATATACTTATTGGATTCAAAACAAAAAATCTTAAATTTGGATTTTGAGTATTTTTTATTGAATAAAGAAATAAATAACAAAAAATCCGATTATGAATTTAGGGAAATTGATTTTGATTATGTAAATATAAATTTTTATACTTCAGGATCAACATCAAAACCTAAAATATTTAAAAAATCAATAAATAATCTTTTGTATGAAGCAAGGGATAATAAAGAAGAATTTAAAATAAAAGAAAATAATCTTGAATTTATTACGACTACAATTCTTCAACATCTTTTTTCGTTAACCTTTTTTTTGATGTTTCCGCTTGTGAATATTGATAAAAACTACATAATAAATACAAATAAAATTTATTACCCCGATAATATTGATACAGATAATTCCGTTTTGGTTTCAACTCCTGTTTTTTTGGAAACAATTAAAAAATTTGATATAAATTTAATAAATCCGCCAAAATATATTATTTCTGCGGGTTCAAAATTGGATAACGATATATTTTCTTATTTAGAAAAATATTCAAACATTATTGAAATCTATGGAAGTACGGAAACAGGTGTTGTAGCCCATAAAACAAAATCAAGTGAAAATCTTATAATATTTAAAAACGTAAAAGTAAATAAATCGGGAGATAAAACAATCATAAAATCTGATTATTTTCCGGAAGATTTTATAGAAATAAATGATGAATTGGAAATCAAAGGTTCTGAATTATTTTTTAAAAAAAGAAAAGATAATGTTCTGAAAATTTATGATAAAAGAATATATTCGGATGAAATAGAAGAAGCATTAAACAAAAATGAAAACGTATTGAAATCATACTGTTTTAAATGTGATGAAAAGCTTGCATGTTTTGCGGTATTATCGGAAGTCGGGAAAAAATATCTGATAAAATACGGCATATCCAAGTTAAAAACAGCTTTGAAAAAGCATTTAAAGGGAAAATTTGATATTGTTCCGCAAAAATGGCGCTTTGGGGATATAATGCCTGTTAATATCAGAGGAAAAATCAATAAAGAATATATTGAAGAATTGTTTAACATAAATTTTTCTTTTCCTGTTATTTTGGATAGAGAAATGTCTAAAGATTTAATGGAATTTAAGTTATTTATTGATAAAAGTTCAAATTTCTTTGACGGACATTTTCCATCATTTCCTATAGTTCCGGGGGTTGCGCAGTTATATCTTGCAGAATTTTTTATAAAGCATTATTTATCCTCCGAAGTTCATTTTGAACAGATTAAAAAAATAAAATTTTCAAATATAATCAAGCCCGACAGTATTGTATATTTAAAACTGGAAAAAAATAACGGTAATATTAAATTTGAATATCATAATCAAAAAACGTATTCCTGTGCTATATTTATAGAAGATAATAAGACAAAAGAAGGGGTTTAATGAGTTTATTCACATCTGAAACCGTTATAAAAGCGCCGTTTTTCGATATTGATCCGATGGGAGTTGTCTGGCATGGAAATTATATTAAATATATGGAAATTGCCCGCTGTGATATGTTTTCAAAATTAAATTATACATATATTGATATGAAAAATGATAACTACGCATATCCTATTGCAAAAATGGAAACAAAATTCATAGAACCCGTTCAATTTGACCAAGAAATTACGGCTGTTACCGTTTTAGAAGAAATTGAACCTGCAATAAAAATTAAATACTTATTTAAAGATAAAAAAACAAATAAAAAGTTTTTTAAAGCAACAACTCTGCAGATAGCGGTTGATATAAAAACAAAAACAAGCCTATATGAAGCACCTGAAAAATTAAAAAAGATATTAAAGGAAAAAAATGAAAAATAAAATAATTATTTTAGGTAATTATATACAATATTGTATGAAACAAGTACGGAATGTCACCCTGAACTTGTTTCAGGGTCTGTTTTGTTTAAAGATGCTGAAACAAGTTCAGCATGACAATTTTATTCGTTTTCGATACAACATTGTATATAGTTGCCTTATTTTAATAATATTTTTGTTTAACGCTGCTTATGCTAATGTCTTTCAGCATAAGGCAAATATTTCTTCATTTATAAATGAAATTCCAAAAACCGATTCAATAAGTTGTAAATTCAAACAGGAAAAAACAGTAAAAGGAATTAATAAACCTTTGATTTCGGGCGGAAATTTTAAATATATAAAAAATAAGGGGGTATATTTTGAAACCTTATATCCCGTAAAATCAATTTCGACATATACGAACGAAGAATACGGGCAAATCAATTCCATAATTAATGCGATTTCAAATAAAAAATATAAAAATATAGAATCGGAATTTGATTTTTATTTTGAAAGGGAAAATTCTTTGTGGCATTTGGGTTTAAAGCCAAAAAATAATACAAAAAGCTCTAAATTTATTTCAACAATTGAAATAGAAGGTAATAAAAATATTGATAAAATAACAATATCGACAACAAAAGGAAATAAAATCACACAATGGTTTTTCCAAGAATAAATATTATAAAAATAACCGTTTTTGTCGTATTTTTTGTATTTTTTATATTTAATACAATAAATATAACATTCAAAAACAGTTTGCAAGAAGCAATTTTGCCTGAAAACTATATTAAAAATTCATCGGTTTTAGAGCTTTCCGAAAAAACATCAAATATTATTAATGTTATTTTTAAAGCGGAATCAGAAGAAGAAGTTAATTTTAAAAAAGAAGAATTTATAAAAAATTTCAGCAATAACGATTTTGAAATTGTTTCATTTGATATTGAAAAGCTCTACAACTTTTATTCTAAAAATCCTGTTATTTTTTTATCAGATGCTGCTAAACAAAATATTAAAGCAAAAAACTACAATAAAATATACGAAAATGCTTTAATAAATCTTTATTCTCCAACCGGTACAGAGATAGTTCCCGTTGTTGATGACCCTTATTTTTTGTTTGGGGGTTTTATTAATCAAAATATTGAAAATTTAAAACCCGTAAAAGAAATAGATGGTAATTTTTATACTTTTTTAAATTTGAGAATAAAAAACAGCTACGATTTTTCATCAAAACAAACTAATAAGAGTATTAAAAATCTTATAGATGAAAACAAAGATTTAATGTTTTCGGGGGCTATGATTCATTCATACTATACTTCTAAAAATACGAGCATTTGGATTAATATTATTTGTATTTTGACTACGGTATTTATTGTTTTTCTGAATTATCTTTGTTTTAAAAATATTAAACCCTTTATTTTAATGGCATTAAGTATTTTATTCGGATTTCTTTGCGGTTTATGTATATTAAAACTTGTTTTTGGCAGTTTTCATATAATTACTCTTTTGTTTGCAACGGCGTTAATCGGAATGGGAATTGATTATTCTTTTCATTACTTTTATGCGGAGGAAATCAATAAAGATTTTATTAAAAAATTGTCACTGTCTTATTTTTCAACGGCTTTGGCATTTGGGTTTTTATATTTATCGGGAATTGATTTATTAAAACAGATATCTCTTTTTATGATATTCGGATTATTAGGGATATATTTATTTGTTTTATTTATTTTTCCCTGTTTTGAATTGAATTTAAATATCAATAAAAGAAAAATCGAACTATCAAAGAAAATTGAAAGAATTATTTTGATTTTTGTGGGTGTGATTATTGTTTTGGGAGTTTTTGGGATAAAATTTGATGATAATTTATCTTCTTTATATGTACCGAATAAAAGCCTTAAACAAAACGAAATAATATACAATAAAATCACAAACAGTGATAATTCGGATATTTATTTTTTAATAAATAAAGCGGATTCTATTCAAGAACTTCTTGAAAAAGAAGAAAAATTGAACGAATATTTAAAAAGTAAAAACATAAAATTTAATTCCATATCAAAATTCATTCCCTCAAATAAAACCCAAAAGGAAAACATTCTTCTTGTTCGGGATTTATATAAAAATAATTTGAACAGATTTTTGGAATTTTTATCCAAAGAACAAATTGAAAAAATTAGCAATAAAATAAAAAACGCTTCCCCTTTGTCATTTGATGATGATATTTCCGTTTTTAATTATTTTATTTTAGATAAAAATAAATTTATGACGGTTGCTTATGCAAACAATGCAGACGATTTGAATAAATATTGTGATGAAGCAATAAATATCAAAAAAGATATTTCAAATACTCTAAAACAGTATAGAATTGCCCTTTTAAAATTATTACCTTTTGTGTATGTTGCTTTATTTATAATATTTACCGTTCTCTATGGATTCAAAAAAGGTACAAAAATGACTATACCCATTGTATTTTCAATGCTTTTTTCTTTATTCTTTGCAATGAGGTTTTTTGGAGGAGCAAATTTATTTACAATTATTGCTTTGTTTTTGATTGCAGGGTTTACGGTTGATTATTCGGTATTCAGAGAAAACAATTCAGAAAACTCAGAATGTGCCGTATTTGTTTCCATGGTTACAACGTCATTTTCTTTTATTTTGTTGTCATTTACATCTTTTAAATTGATTAGTTCAATGGCATTGGTTTTATTTTTTGGGATTGTGAGTTCTTATTTTTTGGGGACGATTGTTTTAAAGAAAGAAAAACAGCAGTAAAATCATAGATTCTATTGACTTTTTCAATAGAAGCTATGTTATGATAAACAGCTTATAGGTCGGGTTTTGACCCGATAAAACTTGTCACCCTGAACTCGTTTCAGGGTCTTATTGATTTTAGATGCTGAAACAAGTTCAGCATGACATAAACTTATTAAACATTTTTAAAAAAATTCAACCTAAACAAAAAAATCAAAAAAATTATAAAATTGATAAGGCGCAAGGAGTGTCATTTTTTCTAAAAAAACAACAAAATCCTTTTGAATTTGCTTTATATCCCTGCTTTCTTCTTTGTGTAAATATATTTTATATTTATTTTTTTCTTTCAACGCGGAAACAAAATAAATATTTGTATCCATAATTTTTGCAAATCTGAATGCACCCTCGGGTAATCTTATTTTTTTATTTAAAAAATCCATATCGGAACATTTTGCATTGTTATCAGAAACCCTATCCCCCGCCATAAAAGCAATACCGCCTTTTTTCAAATCTTCATCGAGAATGTTTGCACTCGATATATCAATTTCTTCAACAGGGCAGATTTTAATTTTTTCTATGTTAATTTTAAATTTATCAATAAATTCATTAAAGATTTTACAGTGATTTTTCTGTAAAAAAACAGATACATTGGATTTAAGCGGATATTTGTTGCTTGAAAAAAGACTTCTTAATATATCAATATTGCCTATGTGATTACATAAAACAAAAACCCCCTTGTTATTTATATCATTCAGGTAAGTATTTTTATCTTCTTCGCTAAAAAATTCTATATTTTCGCTTTTAAAATTCTGCAAGTACGCTTCTATTTTATCAACCAGAGAATATGAATAAGATAGAACATGCTTGAGGGAATTTATTACGGTTGGTTTTAATTTTTCATTTTTTGTGTAGTCATAAAGTATTTTAAAATAGTTTTTAGAGTACTTTCTTAAATCCTTGTTGCCTATAAATGTAAAAAATGAAACAAAAAAAGCTATTATATTCAGTACTTTTTTTCCGAAAATTTTATATAAATATAAAGACAGTATAAGCCTGAATTTGCCTGCCGATTTTTCTTTTATCTTATACCATTGCATCTTTTTGCACTTCAATCAAAGTATAATCAAAGGGTCCTAAATTATTGTGAATTTTGACGGGTTTTAAATCAGAATCCTTTATTAAATCAAGCATTTCATTTTGTTCATACATTTTGCTAACCCCGTTTGCCATACAGGTAAAATACAAAGAAATATGAGAAAGAGAATACTTTGCGGCTTCAAAATTCTGATTATCCGTAAAGGGTTCTAAAATATAAATTTTTGAATTTTGATTCATATTTTTTGATAAATCCCCAAGAATCTTTTTTATTTGTTCTTTAGAAAAACAATCGAGAAATTGACTCATCAATATTGCACTATCGAAAAACGAGGGATAACTCGGGTTTGAATCCAAAACATTTACTTTGTGGAATTTACATCCCGTTAGTTCTTTGTTGTCTTTTGCAAAATCAATATTTTCTTTTAAATCGAGCATGGTAATATCAACATTTTTATTTGATTTTAAGCATACTTTTCCAAATTTTCCCGTATTCCCGCCGATATCGAATATTTTTTTATATTCACCCGATATAATTTTAAACACTTCATCAAAGCAGTTATCCGAATATAAATGGTCAAATTCATACCAGCTTTTTTTAATTTTATCCGGAAGCTCGGTTAATAAAGGATATATTGTGTCGCTTTTTTTAATAAATTTATTTAAGCCTTCGGGTTTTTTATTTAAAAATGAATCCGTAAGCTCGCTTGCGCCTAAATAACAAACGTCATTTACGAAATTAAAGTTTGCTATTGTCATTTCATCGTACAAAAAAGCAAGCCCTTTTTTCGTTAATCGGTATTTATTTTCGTTTAATTCAACAATATTCGTTAATAAAGCTATATCAAGAAGTGTTTTTAGAGTATATTCCGTTAAATTTAAAGAATTTATTAATTCATTGAGGCTTGATGGAGTTTTATCCAGATATTTTAAAACCCCGAGCTTTAATAAGGAATTTACCGCCTGAAAAGTCAGCGGTGCAAAAGCCAGTTTTTGCGCTTCCGATAGTGCTTCGATTGTTGACAATTTGTTCTTATTTTTCATTTAATAATGATAACATAAAAAATTAAAAAGCCTTACCAAAAATGATAAGGCTATTGTTTGTTGTTTATGCTTCGAGATTGTGTTGTTAGGTGTTGATAATGCTTTTTTTGCGTTGTTTACGCAATTGTGTTAATTTTACTTTTTTCCGCATCCAAACCTTTTTCAATGCTTTGTTGTCTTTGAATGAAGGTTTGATAGAACAGAGGAGATTGTTTAATGGCGCCTAAGAAGTCTGTTAAAAGACTACCTTCATTTTGGCTGCCTGTTGTATTATTTATTACATCGGCACCGCTGTTTGTGCGAACACCTGATGTAAATGATATCTTATTATTAATTGTACTTTTTACATTTGTTATTGGAGATATAGCTAACATATTTGTTATTTCACCTCTTGTTTTTGTTCTTTTTAGTGTTTGTTGAACACTTGTTCTTTATGTTTTTATTATGCACCTAAAAAATTTATTTGTCAACCCTTATTTTAAAAATTATTTTTTCTGAATATAATTGACTTTCGGCGATTTATTTAAAAAAAAATTAATAACTGTCAACTGTACACTTATTATTTTTTGACCATGATTTTTTGCTGTCTTTTAAAATTACCCATGTGTATAATTGAAATTTATAATAAAGTATTTGATTATATAATTAATCTTTTTCATACTTCCAGCTATTCTTAATTCCAGACAGTTAGGGGCAAAAATTGCCCCGTTTTTTTATGCAGGTTTTAATAAAAAAATAAAATTTAATAAAAAAATAAGCGTAAATTTTACAATTATTGTTTTGATATTTTTGGTGGCAGATGGAATGAAATACTATTCTTTTATTACTGTCATAGTATCGTCTGTTAATTTTTGTTAAATGTTATCCGAATAATATAAAGTTTTAAAGTGAATTAACCGATATATTTTATATAAGAATGATAGTGAGGTTAAATTATGTTAGAAATGATTAGCTTAATTGTGTTCGGATTGTTGGTATATATGTTTCTCGTTGTTGTACCTTCAATCGTTGAAAATGTATCCTCAGAAGAATTTAAAAATGCTTATTTTAAGCACTTAGCTTCAAAATACATTAATTCATACGGCAAATAATTAAAGCAATTCTTCAAATCCGACGGATCTTTCGGGTAGATTTTGATACCCTTTATTTGAGATGACGAATTTATTTATGTATTTACTTGTATAATTTCCGCGAATAAATAACTGTTTAATCACATTTTCTCTATCTACAAGGGGATGACTGATACTTTCAAGTGTATTGTTATCCTCGGTCAGCTGTGTCCAAACGGCAGCCTCAAGTGTCCATGCGTATGTTTCTTCATTCAAAGAATTGGTTTCATCCTGATGAATTGCCTCATGCGCTAAAATTGCACTTAATGCTTCAACGGGTGCGTCTTTATGTTTTTCATTTATATAAATATATAAATTCTTTTTCTTTTTCCATCCCAATGCGTCAAAGTTTTCGTATTGCGGATTGATTGTTGAAAGATTTAAAAATTCTATTTTTATGGGTTTGTTTGTCAGGTTTTTCCCCAAGATTGCATCATGAGAATATTTGCCTGTTGTATTTTTTAAGAGTTCTACTGCACGAATAACGTTATCTTCTGTTGTTACATGCTTATATTTTTTATGCATTTCTTCCGTTATTTGAATATTGCTGTCAAGCGCAAAACAGGAATTAACCGACAGCATAAATAATATTGATAAAATAATCTTTTTCATAAACCCTCATTTAAAAAATAATCTTTATAATATTATTACATATATTTTTATAAGGACAAATTTCCAAAAAGAAAATAATTCAAAAAGATGTTTAAATACTGTTTTTTCTCGACAATGTTTTTAAATTTTGTTAAAATCTTTCTATGAACATTTTAAAAGATAATAAGGTAATTTTAGTATTAATTTTATTGTTGGGACTGGTTCTAAGATTATGGAACCTGAATAAACCCGAGGGGTTATGGAATGATGAATATGTAGTTTATACTATTTCAATGCTTAAATTTCCGTTCGATTTTTTTGAAGGCATTCGTTCAAATTGTCATGCCCCTTTGCACTACTTCTATTTAAAGGCATGGATGGCAATTTTCAAAAATTCTGACTATATGCTCAGAATGTCATCTTTAGTCCCGAATTTGTGCGGATGTTTGGTTATGTATTTTGTCGGAAAAAATTATCAAACAAAAGATTCATCAATCAGAATCGGCTTGGCCTGTGCATTAATTGCGTCTATCAGTTCATTTTTGATATATTTTTCTCAAGAAGTCAGAATTTATTCAATGATATTTTTGTTGAGTTCACTAATACTTCTTTTTTCAATAAAAATGTACGAATGTCCTTCTAAAAAGCATGGTTTTTGGTTGTCTTTCTTCTCGATTTTATTGATTTTAGAACATACAATAGGCTTCGTTTATGTATTATTTAATATTTTTGGTTTGATTGCCTTCAGACAAAAAAAGAAAAAAGAAGACGATTCCTATAAAAAAATCTTGGCTGCAATGGTTTTATGTTTGCCTTTAGTACCTTTTGTATTCAGAATATTTATGCATCCCACTTATTTTTCTCAATGGTGGGCACCATTCAGCTGGTCAAAGATATTCTTCTATTTTACGGATTTATTTTCTCCTGTGTTAAAAAATCTCACAAATTCGCCAAAGAGTTTTTATCACCAAATAATTTCAACAAACGGCGATATAAATATAGGTTTTATTTTGTTCGCATTGGTTCCTGCGGGTATTGCGCTATTTTTAATAATTAAATCAATGATTGATTCAAAAAGAATCAATAAATACTTTTTATCCGTATTTACTGCCGTATTTTTAACCGTGCTTATTGCTTCAATTGCGGGCAAAATAATATTTTTAACAAAATATTTAACGGAATTGTATCCTATATTAATACTTTTAACGGCAATAGGCTGGAATTATTTGTATTCTAAAAATTCCAGAGTAATGCTCGCCACAATTTATGTTTTTATGAGTCTGTTTTTTATTATAGTTTCTCATACATCAGCAATAAGATTGGTTCGGGAAGAAGGACAAAGACTTCCTATTACTGCAGCTCAGGAATTGGGGATGAAAAAGAATGACAAGATTTTATTTTTATTTTATCCTAAAAAATCTTTCTTAAAATATTATAACGATAGCGACAATATTGCATATACAATAAGCAAATATAATTTCCCCGAGGTTTATGAAAAAGGTAGTACCTATGATGCTTATAAAAACGGGTACGAACTTTACAAAGTTTTTTTTTAAACCCCATAGAAGCGGATAAATATATTTATAAATATTTGAATAACAACATTTTAAAAGACATAAAAAAAGGTGAAAACCTTTTTATTGTGGATTTAGAAAGCGTGAGTATGTTTAATTCCGCCGGTCTGAATGCAATTGCAAGTGATGAAAAAAGATATCAAAAAACGCCGTTTTTATTCTTGATAGCGTCTTTAAATCGAAACGAAGCATTAAAATGGGCGGATGAAAATTTTAAATACGAAAATAAAATAAAAACAGGTTCTTGGATGGTTTATAAGTTCAAAAATTTATAATTCGTTTTTAACTAATTTATCAAAGAATGTTTCTTTATTGCTTTTTTCTTTTTTGTTTTTGTATATTAAATTTGTTTTGTAAGTTAGTTTATGAAAAGGGCTCATTGATTTTATCTGCTCCATTCTTTCTTTACTGAATTCGTTTGACAACTCCTCTTGAAATCTCTGAACCGGAATAAAACTCATAAACGGTACTTTGTCGTATTCTTCTTTTGCTTCTTTTGAATATTTAATCAATAAAGACATTGCATGAAGAAAGAAGAAATAATTATAAGAAGCGTAATTATTTTTCCAATATTCATCAACAAAATATTTCATTTGTTGAATATAGGCACTGTTCATTTTGCCTGCAATAAAGTAGCTCGTAGTATTGAGTCCGTCGATATCGTAGTTTGGGTCTGATTTTAATACGAACAAAGAAGAATTTATTATATATTCGGGTAGATTTTGGCTAAAAAATATTGTAGAATCTGCCCAAATGCCGCCATATTTTGCAAGCAAATAAATTCTTACAATATCCGAAAAGTTTGCTTTCGGGATTTTGCCTTTTTCTCTTAATTTGTAAATAAAGTCGGGTATTTCAATATAATTTTTTAGGGAATCAAAATCTAAAATTTTATGTTCACAGCCATTCTTATGCTTTTCAACACTGTTTATACAGGCTTTAACGATATCGGGTGCGTTTTCAATGCCTTGTTCCCAATATTGCCAGATTACAGGTGTATTTTTGTCGGTGTTATCCTCTTTTATTTTTAATTTTGAGGCTTTTTTAACGTATTTTTTTATGAATTGTTTTGCAAGTTTACCTTTTAATATTTTTCTTATTTGTTTATTAAAAACAAAAATTTCAAGAAAAATTTTGCATAAGCTGTTTATAAACAGCAAAAATAAAGTTTTTAAATACACCGCAGGATTAAAATACATATTTTAACTATTTCTTTTCTTTTATTATTTTAATAAGTTCAGGATATTTTTGTGCTATTTTTTTGAAGCTGTTTTTGCCGTTTGAATTTTTATTATTGATTTTGCAGAGTCCGAATTTTTGGCTTCCTTCCACATTTTGGATTTGCATTGAATAAGCTTTTACTGTTTTAATTTTTCTTTTACTTAAAACTGCCATTGCCCAGAACCAGACATCATCTTGTGAAGGAAGAATATCTTTAAAGGCTTTTTCATTAAATACTTCATCACAAAAACAATCCGGCGGATACAAGACGCCTCCGCAGCCTATTATAGTATTTTTAAAATCAGCTTTTGAATAATCCTGCCAATAAACATCTGAATTTGGTTTGGGGATTATTGTATTTTGTTTAACATATATTCTATGCGCTCTATTTGTATGAATACAATCGGGTTCATTTAAATAGGATTTATAAAGGCATTCTATGATGTCTTTATCATAATAAATATCATCATCAAATGTGATTATTATGTCATGCTTGTATTCGTATAATGCGGGAATAAGTTTTTTGTATGATTTTATATCGTGACACCATTTTATTTGGAGTCCAAATTCCTTTAATTTTAATAATTCAGATGGTAATTCTTCTTCAAGCTTTGGAAATTGAGATTCTGCAAGCCACAAAACAACTTCATCCGGTTTTAGAGTTTGACTTAATATTGTTTTTATTGTTTTTTCGACAGTGTTTATTCTTTCGGGAAAAGTTGTTAGCGATGCAATTATTTTTGGAGTTCTTTTTGTACTTGTTATGCCGGATTCTTTTAAAACAGTGTTTCTTGGTTTTGTTTTCAGGCTTTTTCTTATTTGTATTCCGAAAATATAAATCAATAAGTGGTTATCAATATTAGAGATTGAAAATATTTTTTTACAGAATATCAATAATGTTAAAAAAAAACAGAAATGAAATGCGGTATTAGAATTGAACCAAAGAGATAATCACGCTCAACGGAATTCATTTCTTTAGTTTTTATAATAGGGAAATTAAAAAGATATTTTATTGATTTTGTGATTTTTAAATATTTTTTATCGAGCTTTAGATTGTTATCTTCATAAAATTTGATAACGGATTTTTTTGCATAATAAGAATCTAATTGTTTTTCCGGAGTTTGCACTTTCTTTACAATGGAATTTTTGTTTGCTCTGTAATAGTATTTTATCTTTGGAACGGTAACAATCTTGTTGCTTTTTTTGATTATTTCGGGCAACCAGAGAACATCTTCAAAGAACTTGTTTTCTGCAAACAAGTTATCTCTTATAAGCTCTTTTTTGTATATTTTGTTCCAAACATAGCAGCATTTGGGGATTTTACAGATATCCATTTTTTCTTGTAAATCTGATGCTATAGTGGATTTTTTGTATAGTACTCTGCTTTTTTGTGTGATTAAACGTTTTCTTAATATAGAGGAAGCCGCAATATCGGATTGAGTGTTGATTGCATTGTTGTATAATTCTTCATAAAATTCTAAATCTATCCAGTCGTCGGAATCAACAAAACCTATGTATTCGCCCTGAGCAATGTCGATACCTTTGTTTCTTGCACAAGAAAGCCCTAGGTTTTTCTGATTTATTACCTTGATTCTTGTATCTTTTTTTGCATAAGCTTCTAAAACCGATTGCGAATTATCAACAGAACCGTCATTTATGCAGATTATTTCTATATCTTTTAATGTTTGATTAACTATACTATCCAAGCATTTTGAAAGATATTTTTCTACATTATAAACAGGTACTATGATTGAAACTTTTGGCATTAGTCTTCTTTATAAAATCCCCACATGTAATATTACCATAAAATATGTTCTTTTAGCAAAAATGTTAAGTGGTTATAAAATCATTTTTTTAAAAGAAGCAAAAAAAGAAACAACAAATATTTACTGTGTAATGTGTGGAAATTGTTGTTTCTTTTCTTTTAGTCCGATGTTATGTAATTGTTTATAATATAAAATCTATGAATTTTCTTTTTCAAATTTTTCCATAAATTTAACCAAGGCTTCAACGCCTTCGATTGGCATGGCGTTATATAAAGAAGCTCTCATGCCTCCTACGGTTCTATGACCTTTTAATTGAAGCAAACCTTCTTTTTTCGCTTCTTCGATGAATTTTTTGTCTAAATCTTCATTTCCTGTTACAAAAGGTACATTCATAAGTGAGCGCGATGATTTTTCAACCGTTCCTTTAAACAGTTTTGAATTATCAAGAAAATCATAAAGGATTTTTGCTTTCTTTTCATTGATTTCTTTCATTTTTTCCAAACCGCCCATTTTTTTGAGCCACTTAAATACAAGACCGCAAATATAAATTCCGTATGCAGGAGGTGTGTTGTATAGGCTGTCATTGTCGCTGTGGGTTTTGTATTTTAACATTGTGGGACACCAAGAGGGTAAATCCTCTCTGATTAAATCTTCTCTGATTATTACAATTTGAACACCTGCAGGACCTACGTTTTTTTGTACCCCTGCATAAATCAAGCCGTATTTTTTAACATCAACAGGTTCTGATAAAAAGCATGATGACATATCGGCAACAAGGTCTTTTCCTTTGGTATTCGGTAATGTATGGAATTTGGTACCGTATATTGTATTGTTTTCGCATATATAAACGTAATCCGCATCGGGCGAGATATCTAAATCTGAGCAATCGGGAATGTATGAAAATGTTTTATCTTCTGATGTTGCAACTTTGTTAATTTTTCCGTATTTTTGTGCCTCTATGTAGGCTTTTTTTGCCCATTGTCCCGTAACAATGTAATCCGCAACCCCGTTTTTTAAAAGATTAATGGGCACCATAGAAAATTGAAGATGTGCTCCGCCTTGTAAAAATAATACTTTATAGTTGTCCGGGATGTTCATTAATTCTCTTAAATCACGTTCTGCCGTTTTAATGATGTCGTCATAGGTTTTTGAACGGTGGGACATTTCCATAACGCTCATACCTGAATTGTTGTAATTTAACATTTCATCTCTTGCTGTTTCCAAAACTTCAACAGGTAAAACCGCAGGTCCCGCAGAGAAGTTATAAACCCTATTGTATTTGTTTTCCATACATCCTCCTTATTTTAATATTTTTAAATAATATATACAGTTAGGTTTGGTTTTATGTTAAAATTATCACGGATGAGAAATGTTTTCAAATATTTTTTTATATTCTCTTGTTTGTTTATGTTAATTCCTTCTTATGCTCAAGAAATTGATATAAACGAAAATTTGTCGAATGCTACTTTAAATTTATACAAAAAAGAAATTCCAAAAAATTCTGATCAGACAGATAAAAAAGAAGCCTTTATTTTAAATTGCATGAAAAATAAAGACTCCAAAAATTGTTCGGTTAATAACGTTTCAACGGAAAAAATGATTAATAAAAACGATTTACTGTTTTTGGGGCAAAAACTTTATATGGATAACTATAGCCCCTTATATTTTAATCAATATCCGAAATTTTTGGAAAATTCAGTGTATATGAACGCAAGATAATTTAAACACTTTTGCCAAAGCAGCACCAAGTAGAAACTCTTTCGATTTTTGCGTTTACAAAATCTCCGATTTTATACTGTTTATCATCTTTTAAGTGAACTACTTTATTGTTTCCTGCTCTGCCTTGATAAACCCCGTCTTTTACACTGTCGATTAAAACTTCTAAAGTTTCTCCTATGTATTTTTCGTTTGATTTCAAAGTCGCTTCTTTTACTTTTTCATTTAGTATTTGAAGTCTTTTCTTCTTTTCTTCATCCGGTATAAATTTATCCGTCATTTTTCCCGCAGGTGTAAATGGGCGGGGAGAATAGGCTGCGGTATTAGAATAATCAAGCTGTAATTCATCTATTATTTTTAATGTGTCATTGAATTCTTCTTCTGTTTCTGATGGGAAACCCGCAATAAAATCCGACGTTATTGCAACATTTTTTATATTAGTGCGGATTTTTTGAACGATTTTAGAATATTCATCCACATTGTATCTTCGATTCATTAATTTTAATATTCTGTTGTTTCCTGATTGCATTGGGATATGGAAACATTCGCATATTTTTGAAGAATTTTTTACAACTTCAATAACTTCATCCGTTATATCGGTCGGATAAGACGAAGTGAATCTGATTCTGAATTTGCCTTCTAAATTATCAAGAGCCTTTAATAATTTTGCAAAATTTTCTCCGTTTTCAAGGTTTTTTCCGTAGGAATCAACATTTTGACCCAAAAGTGTAATTTCTTTAAAGCCGTCATTTAAGATTTGTTTTGCTTCTTTAACTATAGCTTCAATTGTTCTTGAGCGTTCTCTGCCTCTTGTATATGGCACAACACAATACGAACAAAAATTGTCGCATCCTTCCATAATAGGGAGCCAAGCATTTATTGATTCTGTTCTTGCAATATTATATTCATTTTCTTCTATGGGTTCATCCGAGGTTGCGCAGATTCTTTTTTCTTCGATTTCTTGCAGTAATTTCGGAAGTTGATATATATTTCTTGTTCCGAAAACCAAATCCACCTGCGGAAATTTTTTAAGCAAATTTTCTTTTTCTAATTGAGCTACACAACCGCATATTGCAATTTTTGGCAGGGAAAGATTTTTTTGTTTTTTTTCTTTTTTAATGCGTCCCCAATTGCCGAGCCTTGAATAAGCCTTATCGGTAGACAGTTGTCTGATTGCGCAGGTATTAACTATGAATAAATCCGCTTCATCTTCGTTTTCTGTTGTTGAATAATCAAAATGTGAAAGAATCCCTATTATTCTTTCCGTATCCGATTTATTCATTTGACAGCCGAGAGTATCAATAAACAGTTTTTTCATAATTAAATAATTTTAGAACCTTCAACGTGTTCTAATCTTTCCATTCTTTCCTTCAGAGCGCCTTTTGGTGAATAATAAGGATCTACTGTCATTATTTTTGCCGCAATATTAGGATAAAAATATATGAATTTTAATTCGCTGTCCGTTAAAGGTTTTTGTGTGTGTACGTTTGCATAACGAGCGAGTTCCAAAATATTTCTTGCTTCGTCTTCATCACGGAATTCAAGCTCTAATTGTGAATATACATTTCTGAAACCTTTAATACCTGCATATTCTCCAACCGTAATCATTCTGCCTGTTTCTATGATTTCCGGTTCGCCTCTGCCGAGTTCTTCAAAATCATAAAGCTCATAATTTCTTCTGTCTTTTAATGCGCCATCCGCATGGATTCCTGATTCATGGGCAAAAGCGTTATCTCCGACAGCTACCTGATTAATCGGAATAGGTACGCCGAAAGCATAAGATGTATATTTTGCAAGTTTCCATGCTTTTGATAAATCAATTTTTGAATCTATTTGATATTTACCTTTAAAACCTGATGATTTTGTTAAGGCGAGAATACAAGATACCAAGTCTGCATTCCCTGCGCGTTCTCCCATGCCGTTAACGGCAGTATTAATCCAAGCATCAACTCCGGCATCAATCGCTGCTTTTGCACCCATAACAGAGCATGCTGTTGCCATGCCTAAATCGTTATGGAAGTGTAGTTCTATTTCCATGCCTGTTTCTTTTGCTATTGTATATACTCTGTCGTATGCGGTTTTAGGATCGTCATAACCTAAAGTATCGCAATATCTGAAACGTTTGGCGCCGTATTTTTTACACTGTTGAGCATATTCGATTAAATACCCTAAATCTGCACGGGATGCATCTTCTGCGTTAACGCCGATATCCTGAGCATTTTGATTGATTGCTTCGTTTATTGCTTCCAATGTGTCATTCAAAACATCAGCGGGAGTCTTTTTGCCTAAATATTTTCCGTTTATCATTTGTTCCGATGTTGATTGAGATAAATTTATAAATTGAAGTTTCGGAACATTTTTAAATGATTCTATGACATCCGCTTTGATTGCTCTCATCCAACCTGATAGGCGGGTTCTGTTTATGACACCTCTTTCAACAAGTTCTAAGTTTCCGTTCAAATAATTAATTTCATGCTTTGTTGTCGGAAAGCCGAATTCTGATTGAGTAATTCCCATTTCATTAAGCATGAGATTAATAATTGTTTTTTGTAATTTTGCCAGTCCTAAGCGTGAAGTTTGTACACCATCTCTGTTGGTTACGTCCACAAATTTAATATAGTTCATATCTCTCCAAATATTCTTGTGTTGTTATGTTTGAATTATACCATGGAATTAATATGGTGGCTTTAAGATAATTAATTCTTTATATATTTTTAATAAGGAAAGTTTTCCTTTATATTAAGGTTTTTAATGTATTAAGGTTAAATAATGTAAATTTTGTATTTTGCTATTGTAATTTTTTAAGAAATTGTATAAAATAATTATACGTCTTAATTTTATCTTGTGAGGAAAAATGAACGTCAAAAACATTACTCTAAATTGTCGCAAACCTCGACATTTTGGGAGTTCAAGTGCCACCGAAAGCTCGTATGGTGAGAAAAAGAAGTACAAGCACTTTAGCCAGATGGATAACGATACATTAATGTTAAAGAGTGTCCTAAAAGCACACGATGATGTGAGCAAGAGTAATAAAATGAAGTTGTTTAAGGCAATGCCGAAAATAGCAGCTGGAATAGTAGGAACAACTTTAGCTATAACCCAAACCGGTAAATTAACAAACAAAATTGCATCCGGGGTGGGTTTTTTAGTTGCAGCAAAAGTTGTTGAAACAGTTGCGCATGGCGTTGACAAAATGGTAGATAAAAATTGGAAAAACAATGAAGATTCCAACAGTTCAGTAGAAAAAGAAATAATTAAAACAGGTGCTATATTAGCAGGCTCTGCAGTTGCAGCAACCGCTATTATTGCAGGCAAATCATCTGCCGTAAATGTA
Source organism: uncultured bacterium (assembly GCA_946622415.1). GTDB lineage: Bacteria > Cyanobacteriota > Vampirovibrionia > Gastranaerophilales > Gastranaerophilaceae > RUG14156. The sequence continues at coordinate 222 of CAMOPX010000025.1, read as the reverse complement.
ATAAACAATTCATCAAACAGTTTTGCAAAATTATTAAAAAATGATGGTGCAAAATTATTAGATGAAATTAACACTTCAAAATTAGGTAAGTTCGTTAGCGAAAAAGTTATGCCTTTTGAACAAAAGCATGCTTCAGCATTTATGAAAGCGGGAGTTATTGCTCCTTTAGCTTCTATTTTAGGATTAAGCGCAGCAAGAAATAAAATTTCAAACAGTATAACG
>CAMOPX010000024.1 GCA_946622415.1 uncultured bacterium | reverse complement strand
TCGATTAAAAACGTTAGTCAAAAAAGTATTGATTCCATTAAAAAATCGGAATCTCTGATGACGGTATTTTTTGCTTGGATATTTTTTACTCTGTTGTGTGCAATTCCATATTTATTTTATGATTTCACAATTACAAATGCCTGTTTTGAAGCCATGAGCGGCACAACAACAACCGGCGGAACGGTAATAACGGATTTTAGCTTATATCCTAAAACTTTATTTTTCTTTCGTTCTTTAACTCAGTGGTTTGGCGGAATGGGAATAGTTGTTTTATTTATTGCGGTATTGCCTAAAATTGCCGTTGCGGGCAGACAAATGTTTTTTGCTGAAATTCCTGCACCCACGGAAGATAAAGCAACCCCGAGAATAAGATACACGGCTTCTTGGCTTTGGGGAGTTTATCTTACTTATACCGTTATAGAAACAGTTGTATTGAAATTTTTAAATGTAGATACTTATAATGCAATAATAACTTCCTTATCTACAATATCAACAGGTGGATTTTCGGCGCTGCCCAACAGTATTAAAGAATTTCAGGATTCAAGAGTTGCAATTTGTGTTTTGTTTTTTATGTTTATCGCGGGCGTAAATTACCTTCTTATATACAGAAGTTTAAAAAACAATAAAAAAGGACTGATATTTAAAAGCGAAGAATTTAGAGCGTATTTAGGTATTGTATTATTTATCGGAATATTATTGGGTTCAAGTTTAATTATAAATGCCCATTACCCTATAAAAACAGCATTTTTACATTCATTTTTTGAAGTTGTTGCCACAATGACATCAACAGGTTTTGCGGTCGATAATTACATCCAATGGGATGCGGCAAGCAAAGTTATTTTATTTATCGCATTTTTTACGGGCGGTTGTGCAACGTCAACATCAGGTGGTGTTAAAATAATCAGACTCGTATTTATTGCGAAATATTTAAAACGTGAATTAAATAAAATTATTCACCCTGCGGCTGTTTATCCGATTACTCTTGAAAATAGACCTTTGAATCGGGATATTATTTCTCAAATGATTGCATTTGTTATTTTTTATATAGTGATTTTTGCAATAGGTGCATTTTTGATAGTTTTGATTGAAAACAATACAACAATTGCGCTTTCATCCAGTGCTGCAGCGCTCGGAAACATTGGGCCCGGATATGGATTTATCGGCCCTATGGGCAATTTTAACAGCTTAAATATATTTACTAAATGGATTTTGATACTTTTAATGCTGATTGGCAGATTGGAAATAATACCGTTTCTTGCTATGTTGAACAAAGATTTATGGAAAGATTAAATATGAAAAAACTCAAAATTATCTTTGTCGGTACTCCTGATATGGCATTAATCTGTCTTGACGGATTGGTGAGAAATAATTTTGAAATTGCGGCTGTTGTTCCGCCAAGAAAAGACCACGTTACATATAATCTTTTTAAAAGTTTCGTAAACGATAAGAAATTAAATTTGCTTGAATTTGATGATTCTCCGAATGAAAAAGAGTATATTGAAAAATTAAAAGAATTAAATGCGGATATCGGTGTTGTTTGTTCATACAATATAAAATTATCCTCAGATTTTTTAAAAACAACAAAAATGGGCTATATTAATTGTCATCCTTCACTATTACCTGATTATAGAGGCGGAATGCCATATTTTCATATAATAAAAAACAATGAAAAAACATCGGGAATCACTTTACATTATATGGATAATGATTTTGATACGGGAGATATAATTTATCAAAGAGAATTTGAGATAATAAAAGATGAAACAATGGGGACTTTATTCAATAGAACAAATTTTATGTTTCATGATGCCTTAATAAAAGTTCTTTCTGATATGCAAAATGGCGCCGAAATAATGAGGCACCCCCAAGATAAAAATGATAAATATAAAAAAGCACCCGTTGTATCAAACTTTATCAGAATAAACTGGCATGATTCAATAGACAATATTGACGCATTAATCAGAGCTTGCAACCCTTTTTATAATGCTTATTGTTATTTTAGAGGTCATGAAATGAGAATTTTAAATTCCGAAAAAATAATAAAATCTCATAATTTTGAATGCGGAAAAATTGTTAGTGCCTCAGAAAAAGAATTAATTGTTGCAGCGATTGATGGCTTTATTTCAATAAAAGCACTCAAAATGTCGAGCTGGGGCATATTTTTGCCTGATGGTTTTTATAATATTTTTACACCGACAACCGAGGAGTATTTAAAATGAAGATAATACCTGATAAATTAAATTTTTTAACAGCCGGAATCCCTTCTATATCAAAGGATTATTCGGATGCCTTTTTAAAGCTTGATGAATTATCACTGGATGGATTGGAAGTTGAATTTGTCCATGGGGTGAGATATAGCGAAAAAACAAGAGATTGTATTTTAAATCGCAAAAATAAATTAATAACGCACCACGGACCTTATTATATTAATTTAAACGCAAAAGAAAAAGATAAAATCGAAGCAAGCACAAAAAGAGTTTTAGATACATGCAGAGCTGCTCATGATTTAGGTGCATATTCAATCACGTATCATGCCGCATTTTATTTGGGCGATGAATCGTCTGTTGTGACCAAAAAAATGATTGAATTGCATAATTCAATCAATGAAACATTAAAAGAAGAAAATATTGATGTATGGTTTCGCCCTGAAACAACAGGAAAAAGAAGCCAATGGGGAACATTGGAAGAAATTATTGAAGTTGCTAAAAATGTGCCAAATGTATTACCGTGTATAGATTTTGCCCATATCCACGCAAGAAGCAACGGAAAATATAACACTTATGATGAATTTTCAAACATTTTAGAAACCCTTGCAAATGCTTTAGGACAAGAGGCATTGGATAATTTCCACGGACACGTTGCGGGGATAGAATATTCTGATAAAGGTGAGAAAAAACATCTTATTTTTGAAGAAAGCGACTTTAATTACAAAGATTTATTAAAAGCATTGAAAAAATTTAACGTAAAAGGTGCGCTTGTTTGTGAAAGTCCGAATATTGAGGTTGATACAAAGATTTTAAAAGAGTATTATGAAACATTGTAATGGATTTTAATTAAATTTGAATAAAAGGAGAGTTTATGAAATTTTTAAATAAATTAAAAGCATTTACATTAGCAGAAGTTATGATAACGTTAGTTGTTATCGGGATAATTGCCGCAGTTGTAATTCCTGTTGCGATACATTCAAAACCCGATGAAAACATAATGAAATTTAAAAAAGCTAATAATACTCTGTATCAGACGATAAAGACATTGATTAATTCGGATAAGTTTTATTGTAACGGTGATTTGGGGATGATGGCGGATTGTGTATCTTTGATAAACGGATATGATAATGAAGGTCAAATTTTGCCTGATGAAAATACAGAAGTACAGTACTTCTGTAGAACAATGGCAGACACTATGTCAACAAAAAAAGTGGACTGTGCTGATAGAGCGCGAAGAAATCGTAGTAGTTTTTCAGAACCCATTTTTTTATCCAGTGATCGTAGCGGTTCAGCATATCTCACGCCTCCTGTAGTAAAACCTGTAACACCTGAATCTATATCATTAAAGAAAACAGAATTTGACAACGCATGTAAAGCGGCTGCCAAATATACTCGTGCTGAAATTATAACTAATGATAATGTTGTGTTTTATCAATTGAATTGTTTGGTAGAATTTGGAAGAAGGGAATTTTCTCCGCAAGTTAGGATATTTTCAGACCCTAATAACCATGAGGCTCCTGTATATTCTGATGAAAACGGTTTCGATATGGCATACAAAGGATTTTGTATAGACGTTGATGGCATCCCCGATAATGGAAGTGATAATTGTGATGATGAAAAAGATATATGTCCTTTTGGGTATGGAATCCGTGCGGACGGTCATATTATGACAGGCGCAAGAGCGGATGAATGGCTTAAAAAAGATTTCCATGAGGAAAAATAATCACATGTTTTAAAGATTGTTAAATTGCCGCTCTGAAATTATTCCGTGCGGCAATTTGAATAATGCCAATTTAGAATAATGTTACACTGAATTTATTTAACAATCAATTTATTCATCAAATCCAAAAACTCTGGGAATGATGTATTTACACATTCAAAACCGTTTATTTTTGTTTCTTTCTTATTTAATAACGAAAGAACATGATATGTCATTGCTAATCTATGGTCTAAATAGGTTTCCAGTGTAACATCTTTATTTATTTCGGATTTACCTTCGATTAAAAAGCCGTCATCATATTCTTTAGCTTCTATATTTAATTTTTTATAAGCATTAACAATTGTTTTGATTCTATCTGATTCTTTGTTTCTTAAATCTTTTGCATCTTTAATTATACTGATTCCATCGGCTTGTGTTGCAAGAAGAGAAAGAATCGGAATTTCATCAATTAATCTCGGGACTAAATCCCCTTTTATTTCAAAGGGTTTTATGTTTTCCGTGTAATTAACTTCAATGTCGGCAGTGGCTTCTGAGCACACTGTTTTTTCGTTGAATATTTTGTAATCGATTTTTGCCTGATTAAAGACATCTAAAATACCTGTTCTGGTTGGGTTTATTCCGACGTTTTTAATAACAACGGAGGAATTCGGGATAATTGCCGCTGCAACCATAAAAAATGCAGCAGATGAAATATCGCCCGTGATTTCAATATCTTTTGGCATTAATTGAGATTTTTTAATTTGAGAAAAATAACCGTTATTGTCTTTTCCTGTGGATACATTTGCATCTAAATATTCAAGCATTAATTCCGTATGATTTCTTGAAAGATTTTTTTCATAAACCGTTGTAATGTCATCAATCCCTAAACCCGCAAGCAGAATACAGCTTTTAACCTGTGCGGAGGCGATAGGCGAATGATATTCGATTGTGTTTAATTCCCTGCCTTTGATTTTAAGGGGTAATTTATAATCATTTGAATCAATTTCTGCGCCCATTAACCTCAAGGGTTCGATTATTCTTTTCATTGGTCTTTTTGATAAACTTTCATCCCCTGTTAAAACAGATGTAAAATCCTGCCAAGAAAATAATCCTGACAATAATCTTGTTGTAGTGCCTGAATTTCCGCAATCAAAAGTATATTCTTCATTTTTGTTTTTGAATAGCGCTGTTGCATCAATGTTCAGATTTCTTTGTGATGTGTATTCAAATTTTAACCCCAGCTGTTTAAAGATATTCAGGGTTGAAATTACATCTTCGCAAACGGATAAGTTTTTGATTTTAATTTTACCTTTTGTTAAAGCACCAAAAATAATGCTTCTGTGAGAAATTGATTTATCGGGCGGGATTGTTATTTCGCCTTTTAATTTTGTTTTATTATCCATTAGCAAGTTCTTTCACGAAATTAGGTACGGCAAAAACAGCACTGTGAAGTTGCCTGTTGTAGATTTTACATGTTTTTGAAATGTTTTCTGCTCTTTTTTCATCTATTTTTGTATAATCAAGAGGAATTTCAACATCATCACTGCAAAATCCCCATGACCAATATCCGCCGGGGTATGTAGGCATAGGACCGCAATAAGGAGCTACATTTTTGAATACTTTTCTTAAAAGTGCGTATGTTTTTCTCATATTTTCCGATTGTCCGAAAGGACCTTCCGTTTGAGGAACTACGATGCCGCCTTTTCTCAAAGCTTTTTTAACGTTATTGTAAAAGCTCGTGTTGAATAATCCTTCTCCGGGTCCAATCGGGTCTGTTGAATCAACAAGAACAACGTCATAGATATTTTCTTTATTTTTAATAAAATCGATAGCGTCTTCAACAAGCACGGAAACTTTAGGGTTGTTGAGTTCGCATGCAACAGAGGGGAAGAATTTTTTGGATGCTTCTATAACCATTCCGTCTATTTCTACCATATCAATATGTTTAACAGAAGGGTGTTTTAAGATTTCTCTTACCGTTCCGCCGTCACCACCGCCCACAACGAGAATATTTTCGGGGTTTTTATGAGTCAACATCGGGATATGAACAATCATTTCGTGATAGAAAAATTCATCTCTTTCCGTTACCATCATAAGTCCGTCTAACGTTAATACGTTTCCGAAAGCACGGGATGAAAATACATCAACTGTCTGAAAATCAGATTTATCGGAAAACAGCTCTTTATCTTTTTCTATTGCTATTCCAAAACCCTCGGGTGTTATTTCATGGTATAAATTTTTGGTTTGCATTTTAATTTCCTTTATTTTTTTTAACATGTGCAATAAATTATACAAAAAAAGTTTCTTATTTGCTATAATGAATTCAATGAAAAGTAAAAATAAAATTCTGGATTCCATAGAAGAATTTGTAGCTTTGCCATTATCTATATTAAAAAACAGGCTGATTCAAATTACGGGTTACAAATCGGACTTTGTGACAAATAAAAAAATTGATATAGAATTAACGGATGATACGGTTCAAATTAATTGCGTGAACAGTGAAAACGCATATAATCTTTTGTCGAGCGTTATTTATAAAAGAAGGCTAAACCAAAAAAAGCGTCTTGAAGCGCAAAGAAATGCCGAAAAAGTTATTGAAAAATTGGGTGCTTAAATTTATTTGAGGAAAGAATTATGAAAAAATTATTATTACTGTCAGGGGTTGCATTTTTATTATTTTCTTTATGTTTGAATACAACTTTTGCCAACGAATCGGATGAAATAGTAAGGCTAAAATGCAGCGGTGATATGGTAAAAAGGACAAAAAATAATATGGTTGCGGGAACCATTTTTACTTTTACCTTAAAAGACGGTAAGCTCTACGGCAGAGAAGGCGAACTTGTTAAAAATGCAGAAATAACAAACGAAGAAATAAAAGCAAAATTAAAATATAAACACGGTCTTTCTTGGGAAAATACAAGAATACAAATAAACAGATATACAGGCGCTTTTAATTATCACAGCATATACAGAACTCTTGAATCGTATAAAGAAATCAGAAATTCGGGCATGTGCGAAAAAGTTACAAACGAACAAAAGTTTTAAAAGAAACAAAATGACTTGTTTTTTGGTAGCGCAAGAAAATAAAAGTATAAAAAAGAGGAAGTTTGTGAGCGAAAATTCTTATACCGAAATAACCAAAAATTCTTACGGAAATAATATTAAAAATTCTTTTGGCGGAATTATATTTGGAGTTGTTCTTTTTGTTTTGTCAGTTGTTGTACTCTGGTTTAACGAAGGTAATCTTGCAAAGCAAAATCAAATAGCATCATACGTCAACAAAAACGCAATCCCTGTTCAAAATACGTCAATCGATATAAATAACGACAATAAACTTATCTCTGTTTCAGGAAATCTTGTGACGGATGAAGATTTATCGGATGGATTGATAACCGTTCCAAAGGCGCTTGTATTGGATAGAACTGTTGAAATGTATCAATGGGTTGAATATGAAGATTCCGATACGGATACAAATATGGGTGGTTCTACAACAACAAAAACTACATACACCTATAAAAAAGAATGGTCAGACCGACCGGTTGATTCTTCGAGCTTTTATAAAAAATCTTATGTTAATCCCTCGTTTACCCTAAAATCAGAAAGACTGGAAGCAAAGAAAGGAAGCTTTGGCGAATTTAAACTTTCAAATTATCAAACATCCCGTCTTAATAACTTAACGGAATATTCAAATCTTCCATACAACAGAAATTACACAATAAGCGGAAGCTATTACTATAAAAGCAATAATATCGAATCTCCGAGTATCGGCGATATAAGAATATCTTATAAGTATATGCCCTCTGATTCACCTATTTCCGTTATAGGTATGCAAAGAGCAGATAAAACCATTACACCCATGACAATAAAACAAGGTAATGTTTATATGCAATATGACGGCATATTGACTCAAGATGAAATTGTTGAAAAATTCAAGAAAGGCAATTTAGTCATTACGAATATTTTTAGAGTTATAGGATTTTTCTTAATGTTTTTCGGACTAAATTTAATATTAAAACCCATAGGAACGCTATTAAGCTTTATCCCGATATTTGAAAAGATTGTATCATTTTTAACGGGCGGACTTGTATTTTTGATTTCGCTTGTGCTGTCCTTAATTATTATTGCTGTTGCATGGTTGTGCTACAGACCCGTTGCCGCAATATGTCTTTTGGCTGCGGCTATTGCAGTTGGAGTATTGATAAGGAATAAAATTTCAAAAACTCACATAAATAGCTAAATTCAATTTTATTTATTATATTGCATTAACCTTGCAGAAGCATTTATAATTGCAAAATCTTTCGTTCGGGCATTTTGCGGGTTTTTCAAATTCCATATTCTCTATATTTTTAACAAGTTCAATATATTCTTTTGCTATTTCTTCGCACTCATCATCAGATATATCTTTATAAACGTGCGGTTCTTCTATTAAAGGATACAGAAAACAGGTCGAAACATTCTTATTTATATTGAATTGTTTTTTAAACAGGTATTTATAAAATGCTATTTGATAGTAGTAATCTGAGTGTACTCCGCTTTTGGTTATTCCTGATTCATCCGTTCCTGTTTTGTAGTCGTATATTGAATAAGTTCCGTCAGAATTTTTATCTATTCTATCTATGCTTCCGTTGAAATTGATACTGTCTATCGTATAATTTAAAGCAAGTTCAGCTTTAGAATCGAGGTTTTGAGCGGACATTATCCCCGTAAATTCATCAAAATATTTATCAAATATTTGCTCTTTTCCGCTTAATTTTAATTTATCGGGATATTGACAGGGGATTCTATCAATTGCTTTTTCAAATACATTATAACTTTTGTCTTTTGTCGGATACTTTTTATTTTCCATAGCGTATTCGATTATGTATTGAAAAGCCTTATGAACAGCTAAACCGTATGCTAAATTATCTTTATTTCCGCTGTCTGATTTGATGTTTAAAATGTAATTATAGAAATATGCTCTCGGGCACTTTCTATATGTATTAAGAGAACTTGGTGAATAAGATTTTTGAAGTCTTGATTTAATAAATTCTTCAAACTGTTTTTTATAATCATAATCAGGTTTAATTTCACTCAAACCCTTAACTTCTGTTTTTTTCGGACTTAAGATTAAGTCAGCTCTATCTTTTAAATTGTCTAAGATTTTTGAGATAAACCAGCTTAATTTGCCTGTTCTTGTGCCGTTTTCGATACCCGATAAAACAAGAGTATGCTTTGCTCTTGTCATTCCGACATAGAGTAATTTAATATTATCTAAAAATTTGTTTTGGTTTTGTTGTTCTTGTATCTCGTCATAAGTTAAGCCGTTAGACGGTAATGGAATTTTATCGCTGTTGCCTTGTGAACTTTCCCATTTGTTACTTGTGAGCGTCGGCATAAAGACGTATTCAAATTCCCTTCCTTTTGATGAATGGTATGTCGTAAGCTGAATCGCATTTAATGGTTTTTCTTCTTTATCAAGCAAGATTTTTATTCCGCTATCAATCATTGTTGTCAAATATTCAACAAACATTGAGAATGTATCTTCCGTATTTTTATGAGTTGCAAAAAAAGAATCCGCTTCATCAAGCAGTTTTTTGATGCCTTTAATATTTTCAAGTTTATTTATGTCTTGATTTAAGTAATAATCAAAAAGACCTGTTTTAGAACCTATTTCAAGTAAAGAATTAGTATAAAATTCGCTTGCGGTATAATTTTTTAAATAGTTATAGGTTTCAATAAAATCTGTTAATTTTTCTCTATCATAAAGCGTATAGTTTTTATTATTTATCAATTCCTTAATGTCATTGGTTAACGTATTGGAATCAGTTTCGAGAAGTTCTTTTAGTTTTAATTTTAAACTGCTTTCATCAATTCCTTTTTCAATTAAATTATTTATATTATCAAGTAAGGTTCTATGGTGAGATTTAAAATTGCATAACGTTTTATAATCTCTTGCATCTATATGAAAAGGTTTTGATAAAAGGTAGGATAAAAGTTTATCCGAATATAGTTCGGGATTAACTAAAAACTGTAAATATGTAATAAAAACGTTAACTGCAGTTATATCAAAAATATTTTTTCCGCCCGTAATTTCTGTCGGGATATTATTTGCCTTTAAATAAGTCTCAAATGTTTTTATCTCATCATTTGACCTTGTGAGAATTGCGATTTCCGATAATTTTTCGGGGCAATCGGGGGAATTGACCAGATTTTTAATTGTTGCAACAATATAATCTCTTTCATCTTGAACATTATCAAAACCATAATATTCAACAGCTTTCTTTTTATCAAATACAGGAGATGTTTTGGGAGAAGTCAGAGATTTAACTATATTTAAAGACTTAAATTTTTCTTTGGAACATATTCTAAGGTCAATTTTATTGCTTTCATAAAATTCCTTTTCTTTTTTAGAACGAGCTTTATATGCCATAAATTTGCAAAAATCATTTTGAAGCTCGGCTAAATTTTGCGAAACATCTAAAATATTTTGTGTCGAGCGGTTGTTTTCCGTTAAACAAATGACTTTAACATCGGGGAAGTTATTTAGGTAGTTTTCAATGGTATTTAAATTAGCGCCTTGGAATGTATAGATTATTTGGTCATCATCACCCACAACAAAAACATTTTTACAGTATTTTGCAAGATTAAATACTATATCGTTTTGAGCTTTGTTTGTATCTTGATATTCATCAACCAAAATATATTCATATTTTTTTGCTATTTCTTCTATTAAAGATGATTCCTTATCTTCAAATTTTTCTAAAACAGCATTAATCATATCGTGAAAATCGATATAATCAGCGTCTTTCATTTTTTTGTTGTAGAGCTCATAAAATTCCCAAAGCTCTTCCATTTGAGCAATTTTTTTAGAAAGAGCCTTAATTTCATCCGCCCTTGTTTTTGTTTTTTTATCGTTTTGTAATTCGATTAATTCATCAAGATGTTTTTTCCAAGCGGGATTTTCTTCTAAATTATTAAAAAATTGTTCTTTATTTAACCTGTTTTTCTTAATTTCTTCGATACCGTCTAAAATATCTTTTGTATATTGATAAGGATTGTTTTTTTCATTGTTATATGCTTTTGGGTTGATTTTATCAATGCATTCTTTAATCAAATTTCTTTTAACGGAATCCGTTATTACTTTTAAATTGCTGATGTTAAAAGCTTCCGGATGTTCTTCGATAATATTTAAACAAAATTCGTGGTATGTGAAAATATCAAGTTCGTAATCGCCTTCGATATTACTGCAAATCTTTGTTTTCATTTCACGCGAGGCGGTGTTTGAAAAAGTTAAACAAAGGATTTTACTCGGGTCAACTTTTTGTTGTTCTATCATATATTTAATTTTTCTTGTGACAGTAAAAGTTTTACCTGTTCCGGGCCCTGCTAAAACAAGATATTTACCCGTTAAGGTATTATATATACATTCTTTTTGGTTTTTATTCGGTTCCGGAATTATTTTATTAACTTTTTCAATTACTTGTTCCATTTTTAACCTTTGATTTATATATTTTTACCCATATTATACGCTGCATCCAATAAGTCTTGCCTGTTGTTTACGTCATTCGGATTATCGAGGCCGCCTGCTTCTAAATATCCTTTTAATTCTAAATTACTAAAACAAGCAATCCAACCTTTAACACCGTTTAAAACTGTTTGAATAACACCTTTTGAAGAATCGGCGGATGTTGTAATAACATATGTTTCCGTAAAATTTTTACCTGTTGCAAAGAGTGAATTTGCTCTATCAATAAGAGTTTTCATTTGTCCTGACATTTCATAATAATAAATCGGTGTCGCCCAAACTATAACATCTGCCTCCTTCATTTTTGCGGTTATTTTATTGGCGTCATCATCAATTACGCATTTCCCCAATTTTTGACAGGCAAGACAGCCCTTGCAAAAATTAATCTGTTTATCTTTTAATGTTATAAATTCAACTTCATGTCCGACTTCACGTGCACCGCGTTCTGTTTCTCTTGCTAAAATTTCAGAATTTGCACTGTTTCTCAAACTTGTTGATATAATTAAAACTTTTTTACTCATAATTCACCTCTATTTCAAATTCTCTTTATAAAAACTTTCTATTTTATCAAAAGGAATTGCGTTTTTATCACCGCCATCATACAAATCAACGTGGTTTGCACCTTTTACAATAAAGAGTTCTTTATTGTCGCCTTTTAATTTACTAAACGCTGTTTCTCCAAAATATCTTGAGTGTGCTATTTCACCGTGAACAATTAAAACGGGAGTTTTGATTTCATCTGCATATTGTAAAATCGGCTGATTTATTAAAGATAATGATGAAGTCATATTCCATTTGCCGTTTGAATTTATTGAACGAGTGTGAAAACCTCTTTTGGTCTTATAATAATCAAAATATTGTTGAACAAATAAAGGTTCACTTCCCGTTAATTTTTCAGGAAGTCCATCTGCACCTTTGTAATTACCGTTTTTAAAATCTTCGGTTCTTTGTTTATTTAACGATTGTTTCATTTCATAACGAGCATTTTTATCAACCGAATCGTTGTAACCACGTGCTGTTACTCTTGTCATATCATACATGGTAACGGCTGTCGTTGCTTTAATTCTTGTATCAATTGCTGCAGCGTTTATTGCAAATCCGCCGAAACCACAAATGCCCAAAATACCTATTTTATCGGGATTTACATTTTTGTTGTTGCTTAAATAATCAACCGCTGCAGAAAAATCTTCCGTATTTATATCAGGGCTTGCAACGTGTCTTGGTGTTCCTTTGCTTTCACCTGTGTAACTTGGGTCAAATGCAAGAGTAATAAAACCTCGCTCTGCTAGTGTTTGAGCATAAAGACCCGAGGATTGTTCTTTTACGGCTCCAAAAGGACCGGATATAGCAATAGCGGGAAGTTTATCGCTTTTATTCATGGTTTTTGGTATATATAAATCGCCTGCAAGTTCAATCCCGAATCTGTTTTTAAATGTAACGCGTTCAACATTAACTTTATCGGATTTAGGAAATACCTTATCCCACTTGCAATTACAACTCTTTGCACTTGCAATATTCATACTTCCTATAATAAATAGTGCTGACAATCCTAATACCAATAATTTTTTAAGCATAATTTACCTCTTTATTTTTCATATAATGATTTTGAATAATATCCAATATTGTTTGAGCATAAATATCTTGTTTACCAAAGAATATATGACTTGCACCTTCAATCTCTATAACCTGATTGTTATTTGGATGTTTGGTCCATTTATTCAGTTGTTCAATAAACGATTTTGGGCTATCACCTGTTACTGAGTCTTTGGAACCAATAATAAAAGTTCCGTTCGGTTTAATGTTATAAAGTGAATTTGTTTCACCCTCCCCACTTAAAACAGGGCAGTTTTTAAGGTTTTCGGCATTAAAAAACCCAAGAACAGTATTTGCCGTCATTGGCGAAAACCCACCGAATAACATCGGAAGAATATCATTACCTCTACCGTTTTCAACCCATGTCTGAGCCAGAGAATAACATTCATCCACGTTTGGCATAACTGTTTTCCAATGCATAATATCAATAGGAGCAGAAACGATATAATAATCTATACAATCATCCTTTGTATTCCCGAGATAATTTATAATCTTATTTGAACCAAGAGAGTGTCCTCCGAGAATTATTCTTTTGAACCCCATCTCTTTTGCTTTCAAAACCCAGGTTTCAACATCTTCATAAACAACATCAAAATCGGCTTCAAAAGTTCCCGTAAATCTTGGTTTTCCTGTGGAATAGTCTGTATAGGAAAAACAAGAAAACGAATCACTTGCATGCCCAATTATTGTTGTTATTCTGTTTTTACTTAATAATTTCTCTGTCGCATCAAGTAAATCATTTTGAAAAACGTTAGAAGAAATTCCCGTCATCATAATCAAAACGGTATCATTTGAACTATCACCGTATATTGCACCTTTGAGTTCTAACCCTCTTTTTGTTACTGCTTTAATTATGTTCATTCTTTATTATCCTTTTACTTTTCTTAAGACTTTTGCAGGAATACCTGCGACTACCGTATTTTCAGGGACATCTTTTGTGACAACCGCATTTGCACCGATTATTGCGCCATTACCTATCGTTACCCCTTGTAAAATTGTGGCATTAGAACCTATCCAAACATTATCGCCGATTTTAATCGGTTTTGGGTAAATATTTTGCCTAAAATCGGGTCTTTCATCATGGTTTAATGTTGCAAGAGTTACATTATGTCCTATTAAAACCCCGTTTCCTATTTCAATTCCGCCTTGGTCTTGGAATTTACAACAGGCATTAATAAAAACATTTTTTCCTACTTTTATATTCTTTCCGCAATCGGTATGAAAAGGCGGAAAGAGCCTAAATGATTTATCAACTTTTCTATCTGTAAGTTCTGAAAATAATTCAACAATTTCTTCAGGGGTATGGTACTTGTTGTTTATTTCCATAGTGATTTTTAATGCTTCCTGACTTAATTTATTAAAAGTTTTCAGCATTTCACTTTCAACAATTTTCCCCGTCGCCATTATTTTGCGAAATTTATCCAAATCGATATCTGTCATAGTCTAATGATAGCACAAGGACTATGAAAACGCCACAAAGAAACTGTTTATTTAAGTTTATTAAAACTAATTTGGTATAAATAATATGAAAAAAGATTAGGTTTTTTGAGCCTAATCTTTTTTTGAATGTAATATTTACTTTCAATTTCAATATGATATAATACTAATCAAAACTGATTAATATATAACAAATAAAAGGAAAACTGTATGGAAAAAGATAAAAAAATATTATTTAAACCAGCCTTTGCATGTATGTTTTTATTGGCTGCAATGCTTTTATATTATTTATTAAGTTATACTGCTCGTGCAATTTTTGGTGTATTTGATGTTGAAAAAGTCGGTGCAACGGAAATTTTGACATATTTATTTTACGGATTCGGCGGCGGTATAATATTTTGCTCGGCAAAGGATTTTATCTTTGATAAATCAAGAAGAAAACCGTTTTTTGCAATAGTATTTATATATATCGCAATGATTTTTAGAGAAATGGGCGCTCAAGGCTGGCTTACAACCCATGATACGGTAGTTACAAAAATAAGATTTTTTACAAATCCCTCGAATCCGCTTTATGAAAAAATTATAGCAGGGGCTATAATGCTATTTATTACGGCCGTATTTTTATACGTATTAACAAAATACGCAAAAGCTTTATGGCAGGGTTTATTAGAGAAAAACCCCGTTTCTGTTACCGTAATTACAATTTTTGTTTGGTCTGTTATTACTCAAATTATTGACAGATTTCCTGCCGAATATCGCAAGGCAACAGGTATTGCTTTGTATGAGCCTATTAAATTTGCTTTTAAGGTTTTTGAAGAAGGCGGCGAATCTCTGATTCCAATATTAATCGCAATTGCATTTTTGCAATTCCATTATTTGTATTGTCAGGATAAGAAATTGTAAAGTTTCACTTCGATTGATTATTTGTTTTACTTGAAATGAGAAGTTTATGAAATCTTAATTTTAATTTTAATTTTAAAAAGTTCATTTTGTTAATTCAGTATATAAAATCTGCTATTTTTGTGATATGGTTCGCATATGAATAAAACTATGTTTTGAAAAAGAACAGTTTGATAAGCCTTTGTGTAGGATTATTGAACTGTTCTTTATATAAAATCAGAAATTACAATATAAACAAAGAATTAAGTATAACAAAAATATAAAGGAGAAGAAGAAATGACAGTAACTTATGGCAGAAATGATGTAAAAAAAGATAAAAAAGGAAATTTCTATTTAACGACAGACAATCAAGGCTTAGATAATGAAAGTATAGACATAAACAATTTTCATAATGAAAAAATGAAAGGTGTTAAAATAACATCCAATTCTACTTATACATCGGGTGAATGGAATTGGATTAATACAACACTCTTTAATGATGTCATAATAGCTAAAAACTCTAATCACTATATACAACTTCGTGGATGGGGAACAAAAAAGGTTACAACGGGCGACTTTAAAGATACTATTGAAGTTGTAAATTCCGGAACCAATAAAATCAATTTAGGTAACGGAGAAAATCGAATAATATTAAATCCGATTGCAGGAAAAAACACGATAACTACAGGTAAAGATAAAGATATTTATACAATCCAAGGTGGCGACAATAAAATAGTCGATATGGGCGGAGATAACGCATTTAGTTTCGTGTATGGCTCTAAAAACAAAATTACAATAAAAGGCGCAGGTACAAATACTTTTACCTTATCAGGCGGGCAAAATAATATAACCTCAACAAAAGGAGCTAATATTTTTACATACAATGGAAATGCAAGGGATAAAATTAAAACCGGCTCATTTGTTGATAAATTTGATGTTTTATTGATGGGCAGTTCTTCAACCATTAACATTAATTCAGGTGCAGGTAACGATGAATTAACTGTAAAAAGTTACAGTTATGCCTCTAGCCCTTCAAGAGTTACTGCTGATTTGGGTACAGGTGATGATACCATAAGAATTATTAACGGCGGAAGTGATTTTGGTGTTGTAACAAACATTAAAACAGGAAAAGGTAAAGATAATGTTGAAATCTTAGCAGGACTAATGAATTATATTGATACGGGTAAGGATACCGATACAGTTACAATAAATGGCGGTAACTTGAGTTTTATTTCAACAGGCGATGCTAAGGATTATGTGTATGCGCTAGAAACAAATAACGGTATTTCAACCATTAAAACGGGAAAAGGAGACGATTATATTAGTATTGCCGGTGGAGAAAATACAATATACGGTGGAACAGGAAAAGATAGTATAGTAATAGATGGCGGATATAATACTGTTTATGGTGGTGGTGATACGATCGACCTTGATAATGGAGAAAATGTTATCTATGCATGCGGAGATGCAATAAGTATTACAAATGGCAAAAATAAAATCTATACCAAAAAGGGGAACAATGAAATCAATGTTGGTGGCGGTACAACAGGAACAAGCAATATAATTAATCTTTCAAAAGGAAACAATACGGTAAATTTGGTTGAAAAAACAGCCCAGGCGACAGTTAATATAACTTCGGGAAAAAACACTATTAATGTAAATAATATTGACCAATTATTAGTTAAATCGACCGCAAAAACTTATCAAACGCTTAAGGTAAACGGATGTTCGGGAAGCGATATAGTATTTGATGTAAAAAAGGGCAGTTGCAATATTTTAGACGGTTCATCCTCAAATGATATATACGGAGGAAGCAACGGCGAAACTTTTAATATTAAAGGTGGTTCTTATAATAATTTAAATGGCAAAGGCGGAAATGATATCTATAATATCTATGTTGGTGCTGATTCAAAAATAACTGATACGGAAGGCACCAATACCTTTAATGTTAAAAAAGGTTATTCCGGAATGTCTGAAATACTTAACACGACGGCGACTTCTAAAATTGTTTTGGATAAAAGCTATAAATTAACTAATTCAAAAAATGTTCAAAAAGATAGCTCAAATAATGATATAGTTGTAACAAGCGATAATTCGGTTACTATATTTGGCGTATATTCAACAATTTCCGGTGATTTTAACGATGATTCGCTGAGTTTAATATTTAATGCACAAAATGAAATAACAGATAAAAATTTTGATGACAATATAATTTATAACGATACAGCAGGAATTTATAATATCGGAGGAAAAAATTATAAACTTGATTTAACTCAATTAAAATCAGATTTAGCAAACTGGTTTGATACTCACAGCGATTACAAAACTACATTATCGGTGTTTAAAAGTTCAACTCCGATTGAGGATATAAATTCGCTTATGGCAGTATACACAAAAGACACTGCAGGGTGCTTTGTAAAAGCATAAGTTGATAACTTTGTACCTATAAAATTTGATAAAAATAAAAAATGGCAGATTGAATTCCAGTCTGCTGTTTTTTTGACCTTAAATTTTATTTTGTCACTCAACAAATTCTCATTTCAGGTGAAAAATATAATTTATTTTAAAAATTGCTTTATAAGCAAAAAGACTTCTAAAGAAGTCTTAAAATGGGGCGGGTAGTGGGATTCGAACCCACGTATATCGGAACCACAATCCGAGGTCTTAACCACTTGACGATACCCGCCATAATAATCTTATTTAATTGTCAATTTTAAAAATTTGTTTCTGTGGTTCCTCGGAACCAATCAAATCCCTCAAGGTCGGGTAACCACCTTTGACGATACCCGCCATAAGTATATTATATCTGCCAAACAATTATAGAATAAATAAAATAAAATATCAACAAAAATTAGCAATTTTTGGACTGTAGTCTAAAAAATAGCCAAAAAACGAGCATTTTATAAAAAAATATGTTATCTTGAAAATATAAATTTTCGGACAATTCAAATTTGTATCATCGATAGTGTAATGCAATGATATGCTCCTGTGGGTATCTCGGCTCTATCTCGCTTGTTGCTCGATAGCCTCGATTATCCTACGTCGCTTATCGAAAGCTACACTTAAAATGCCAAATTTCACAATTTGCCATTTTAAGATTACGCACAGAATTGATTGAGAAACGAGGCTGACGAGAATAAGGAGGGATAGCTATGCGTCATTGTAATAGCGTATTTAATGCTGCTGACATTTGGTTTTTATTGGATACGGAAAAACATTTTAACCGCAGATTGTATCTTGCGACATGTCCTGTTTGTAATAAAAAAATGGCACTATACAGCTACTGTGATAAGGATAAAAACAACTTTGAACAAATGTTCTATTCGGGCGGAGCAGATAGAATAAAAGAAAAGGTCAAAAAAGATAAAGTTTCTACCCTGCTCGGATACAGAAACAAATATAAGGCTCCATACGGCTTTAAATACGGAAAAAATGTGGAAATTAAAAGAAACGGAAAAATTATAGCGACAGAGCAATATGCCTGTGATTTTTTTGGAAACAAGGTTTTAGTGAAAAGAACAGATGGATAAAAAAATAATATCTTATAAAACTGAAGAAAATAAAATAAAATTGAATCAAACAGATGAAACCAATTTCACGGCGCAAGAAGCTATAGAAGAATTTGAAGAATTAAGAAAAATGGCTCTTAATTGCTTTGATAAAAACGGAAATCCCAATATCAATGCCGCAATAAAAGCAACGGAAAACAAAGCTAAAATTGCGGGTTTATATTCAAATAACAATTTAGAAATAGGAACAGTCGTAAAAATGGGAGAAATTACAATAGACGGCGAACAATTAAAGCTGAATATAGGAGAAGATTTTTATAGGTAAAAAATTTATATTACCGGAAATACTTAATATACCGCCAAAACTTTATCCTTTTATTTTTAATTTCAATAATTATACCTATTTTCTGTTAGAAGGCGGAAGAGCTTCGGGAAAAACCCAGAGTGTTGCAAGGTTCTTGCTCTACATAATGGAAAATCGCCATGTGAGAATTTGCTGCGGAAGAGAAATTCAAAATTCGATTGATGAATCGGTTAAGACGGTTTTTCTTGATTTAATAGACAAGTATAATCTGATTTATGATATCAAAAGAGATAATCTGACCCACAAATACACAGGCTCAAAAATATTCTTTAAAGGTTTTAGAGAACAAGGAAACGTCAACATAAAGGGTCTTGAAGGAATAGATATTCTCTGGATAGATGAAGCTCAATCAATCACAAAACCTACTCTCGATATTGTTGTTCCGACGATAAGAAAGAAAAATTCCGTAATTATTTTCACGATGAACAGATTTACACGCTTTGATGCCGTGTATAATTTTTGCATAAAACGCCCCGACTGTCTGCATATTAATGTTTGTTATTTTGATAATCCTTATGTTGATTCAAAAATAATTAAAGAGGCTGAATTATCAAAATCTTTAAACATTAACGACTATAACCATATTTGGCTCGGGTATCCTCTTGCCAATAATAACGATTATCTTATCCAATCACAGTATTTGGATAAAGCATTGGACTATAACTATGAAAAGGAAGAAGAAACATTGAATTCCGTAATGAGTGTCGATTTATCGGCGTCGGGTGCCGACCTTTGCGTTGCAAAACTTTTTGTACAGGAAAATGAAAACATTTGGCTTGAAAAGCATACTGTATCGTGGTCGGAATCCGATACGGATATTACAAAAGGCAAAATCACAAATCTCTACTCTTCGTGGCTTCCGAATATGTTGATTCTTGATGCGGACGGCTTGGGGTATCCTATATGGATTAGCGTGCAAAAAATAATCCACAATGCGATAGGGTTTAGAGGAAATAAAAAAGCACTTTCAAAATATGCCTATAATGCTCGAGCTGACGGTTATTTGGCTTTAAAGGAATATTTGGAAAAAGGTTATCTAAAATTAACGGATAAAAACGCAATACGCCAGCTTGAATACATAAAGAAGGTTTATCGCCCAAACGGTCTTATTTCAATACAAGATAAAAAAGAAATAAGAAAACTCCATTCAGAAAGCCCCGATTTTGCGGACTGTGTGATGATGGCTCTTTATGCGATTAATTTTTGTTCAAGCACAATTAATCAAAAACAAACAGAATACGAAAACACAATAGAAGCGGATTTTAATCCGTTTGAATAGAAAGGAAAATATGAATAACAATTTTTTTAAAAATTTTTTAGGAAAAACAGGTTTTAATTCAAAACCGATTAATTCTTTTGAAGATGAAGAAGATGACGAAGAACTATCTTTTGAAAATCAAAAACAGGAAGATGGTAAGCAAAAACAAAAAGATATATTGTTTTCCAATACAATACAACAAGAAGAACTAAGTAAAAAAAGAAACGATTTAATCAATGAATTAAGCAGTAATTTAACCCCTGCTCAAATATTATATTCAACAGTTGATGAGCTTGAAAATTTGAAAGAAAATAATAAAAGCAAACAAGATATTGATAACCTGACTTTTAAAACAAAAGACGATAATAAAAAAATCTATAAAAACGAAAATCAATATTTTATTAAAGATAAAAAGGATGAAGAAGATAAAGAAGAACTCACCCCCGCTGAGATTTTATACGGAAAAAGAAAGAATAAAGAGAAAGATGAAGAAAAACCGACAGGTGGAGCTTCAAATGTAAATATGACTCCCATTGAAGAATTGTATGAAAGAAATAAGAAGGATACAGACAATAGCAACAATTATAAATATGAAAAACCTGAAATAAAGTATGATAAAATTGCTAAAAAAACATTTAAACAGAAAATTGTAGAAAAATCTATAGGAAAACATTATAATCCGTTATTAAATAAATATGCTAAAGGAAAATATGGCTCAGATACGGCAGGTATGCTTGATTTATCACATGGAATAAACATGAATGACAGAAATTATATTAAAGATACAATATCTCTTGATAATTATAATGACCCTAAAGTTGCAACAGATAAAGAATTTTTAAAGAAAAAAATATCAGACCAATTTAAAGATTACGATTTTGATATCAATAGAATTAAAGGCTATTTCTTTAAAAATAATTCAGAACCATCACAAAGAATTACAATTGATTCTGATTTCAGAAAAGTAATAAAAGAAAACAAAAATCGTATATTAAACGGTCAAAATGTATCTATGGAATTTCCTAATTACGGTTTAAATAGAAAATCAAATTTGCATTACGCTTATGGTCATGTTGATCTAAGAAACGGATATTTGGACAAAGACGGAAACCTGCATATTAAAATGTACGATACCTATGATTTCAATAAAAAGAATTCAACTATTTTAAACCAAGCCGGAAGAGAACAAATGTTAAAAGGAAACTTAAAACCCTTCTTTACTATCCATGATATAATAATTTCAAAAAATGATTTAGAAAAACTATGGAATTAATAAAACCAAAATATAAAATTTTGATTCTTGTGTGCCAAGCCTTGATGCTTGTTTCTGCTTTATTTTTATTCTTTATGTCATTTGTATTACAATCTGATTCAAATAAATTTAATTTTATAAATCTTATAATTGCATTGATTGATTTTACACCTTTGTTGATTACGTACTTTTGTATAAAAAGGATAAAGCGTACTGATTTTTGTATAAAGAATAAAATTATTCTATCTCTTATAATGTTAATTTCTGTTCTGGTTACTGTACTGTATTCTTTTTATTTTACATTAATATTTTCTTTTTCTTCAGCTATGAGTGATTTATATTGTGAATCAACGGATTATAAAAAAAACAAAGAAGTAATACAAAAAATATCAAAAAACGAATCATATGGTAGCTTTTCACATTTTCCTTTAGAAATACCTAACGGTGCAAAAAACTACCACATTCTGTATAGCACAGATATGCATGGAGAAGGTGTGCATTATTTAAGATTTAGTACAGATAAAAAATACATTGAAAATATTTTAAATACTAATAAAGACAAAATAATTGAAAAAATTCCATATAGTAAAATAGATAATTATTATAAAGTTTTAGGTTCTTTTTTTGATATTCCAAATAACGTAAAACATAATTACACGGTTTATCTGCTTAAACAAAAACAATCAGATAAAAGATATACATCAGGGATTATAGCTTCTGATAATGAAATAGTATTTTTTTATGCCAACTATAATATTAAATATTGATTAATTATTTTGAAGAAGATAAAGAAGAACTCTCTCCTACGGAGATTTTATACGGAAAAAGAAAGAATAAAGAGAAAGATAAAGAAAAGCCGACAGGCGGAGCTTCAAATGTAAATATGACTCCCATTGAAGAATTGTATGAAAGAAACAAAGAAGATAAAAAGAATATGACTCCTATTGATGAATTATATGAAAGAAAAAAGGGGTATTGTGATAATCCAAATTATAAAATAGACAATAGTTATTTTTCCGAAAATGCAATAAAGAAAGCAAGAGAATTTATACAAGGAAAAGAAGATTTTAAATCAGATGCGTATATACCGCTAAAAGGTGACAGATGGACAATAGGATACGGACATACTAAAGGGGTAAAACAAGGCGACAGAATAACAAGAGAAGAAGCTGAAAAGTTATATAGAGAAGATTTTAAAGAACATAGTAACGCATTAAAAGCTGTCAAAGTTTCTTTATCAGATAATCAAAAAGTTGCATTGGCAAGTTTCGCATTTAATATTGGACCAAGTGGCTTCAAAAATTCAGATGTGGTCAAAATATTAAATACTGGTGATTACAAGGGTGCTGCTGAAGAACTTCTTAAATACAATAAGTCAAAAGGAAGGTTTTCTCAGGGTTTATACAACAGAAGAAAAAAAGAAAGAGAATTGTTTTTGACACCCGATGATTAATTTACTTGTGTTTAATTTTTCGTTTTTTATAATTAAAGTATGAAGAAAATAATTATCACGATTATTATCATGGTATCTTTTTGTTGTATATTTCAATTTAAAAAACCAATTTTAAAAGATACAAATAACTATATCGGTTGGGATTATATAGGCAATTGTACGGATTTTGATAAAAAATCAATAAAAGAAACAAGACAGCACAAAACCGCCTCATTTCGTTTATTTGTTTCAAACCAATGTAATTCCTATAAGACCGATAATAAAAAAGTTGATTATGTAAATATAAAGTACGATGCTTTATGTGATAAAGGGCTTCTTAGAGCAAATTACATTAAGCAGTATGATGAATACGGGAATTTAATAAAAATTAAAAAGCAATTTATCTATCATAGTTTTAATAAAATTGCAGATGGCAAATTATTTTATAACACATTATGTAGTATAACAAAATATAATAAATCAGATACAATAAGCTTAAACGATTATTTATATTCCGAAAAAAGTAATTCCGATATTCTAAAGCTGAATGAAAATAATGATGTAATTTTTAACGACAAAGTAGTATTAACAAATGCAAATGTTCCGTTGAATGATAATACCGCATATACGTACACGGAATTAAAAATTTTGTATTCAGCAAAAGATATTAAACCCAAAAACGGCTGTAATCCAAACGATGTTATTGAAAACGGAGTCCTAGGGTGCTATATGGATTAATAAAATTAATTACTATGATAAAATAATCTTTAATTAATGTTCTATATAAAAAGCATAACTTTTAATATCAAGCGCTCGTTGTTTTGTTATATCATACAAAGCGCCTGCAGCATAATTTGTATGAATTGTTCCTTGAACCTGAAAAATTGTTTTTAAAATAAATTCTTCTTCTTTTTTATAATAATTTTCCCATAGTTTTTGGCTTTCTGTATATAAAATTTGCTGGTCTTTATTTAATAATTTTTTCAAATGTTCGGAATTTTTTATAATTTCTTTGTTCCATTTTTCTTGTGCTTTGTATGCGCAATTGTTCATTCCTGCTGTTGAATAATCTTTATTAATGCATTTCTCAAATTCTATATCAATTTGATATATGTTATCTCTTGGGTTTTCGATGGTTTCGGAAAGTTTTTCTTTTAAAATTTTGTTATCATTTTGAATTTTTATTATATATATACTTTCCGAACAAGTAATTAATAATAATATTATCAATGCAGATATCAATATTTTCTTCATATATTAATTCTAAAGCATTTTAAAAATGTTGCCAATAACCAATACTATCTATAAAGTAAATAAATAGTTTATAAAAGTAAACCAATAGTTTATATAAAAACAGACAACAAATTTTTTTACTCACAATGTCAACTATTAATTTATTATTGTCATATATTAATTA
>CAMOPX010000023.1 GCA_946622415.1 uncultured bacterium | reverse complement strand
ATCAATATATTGATACTCCTGTAAAAAATATAAATCTTGAAAGCTGGTATAGTGCTGTAAAACAAGCTGTTGTGAGCTGGATGACAACAAATACCGACTGGATGACAGAAAACAATTGCAATTCTGCCGCTGATGTCTTTGCTTTGAATAGCAATGAACACTATGACAAGATGGCATCATTAGCACAGACTTACGAAAGTTGTAATGCAAGTCAATATTTAAAATAAGATTATTATTTTATTCATAAAAAAGATGTTCTTTTATGGACATCTTTTTTTAGTGGTAATTATTTTTTGAAGTAATATAATTAACAAGGTTAGGGAGGCGAGATATGAATAGAAAACCTTGGGCTGAGATTTGCCTTGTTATATTAGGTTCAATATTATCTTTATGGCGAACTTGCAGAGAGTTGCAGTGCCCGGTACTATGTTTGACACCCTCACTCACGATTTACAAACAACGGCTCAAGCAAAATTTACGGTGAAGAAGGTAATGATACAATATATGCATATAATCAACAATATGATGATTACTATAACTCAAATGCAACGTCTGTAATATACGCAGGCGAAGGTGACGATAATATTGTCTTAAAGAATAGTGAAAGAGTTACAGTCCATGGTGAAGCAAGAGATGATACAATAGATGCGAGATTATCAACTGCCGATTGGAACGGATTGAATGGCGGAGACGGTAATGATACAATTTATGGCGGAAGCGGAATAGATTTGATTTCAGGCGGTAAAGGTGATAATTATATTGATGGCTTATAAAAATACTACCGTCTTTTTATAAAATTTTACCGAGTTTGAATTTAGCAAAAATTAGCAATAATTATAAAAATTTTTATGAAAAATTTCGTAAAATTTTCAAACTACCAATTATATACCACTAAAAAATAAGTGTTCATAAAATCTAAAAATGCTTGCAAAATCTCAAATTGGTGCTAATTGCTGATATAGTGGGGTATACCGACAATTCTCAAACTGTGCGCAAAACTGGTTGTTTGAGGTAGTTTGAGATTTTTATCTCACACATTTTTAAAAGTTTAAAATGCTTGATATAACTGAATTATAAACAAAATTATCAAACCGTTTGCAATTCTCAAACACCAGGAAAATAATAGTCGCAATTCAACAGTTACATAAATCAAAACTCAACGTTTTGATTTATTCACTCTGGCTTACGCATAAAAATTTGGCTCGTCTCACTCTGCCGAAGAAATGCGAAAATATTTGAGCATTTCTGAGAGGGCAAAAGCGGATTTTATGCAGGGCGGAGCCAAAGCGAAGTCCCGAAGTAGCGAGGGCATATGAAGCGCCAGTGAAACGATAGCGAAATACTTGCCCGAGTGAAATAAAATCCAAGAAGCGAAGCGATTGCTCCGATTTTTCAATCGTTAGCGAGTTTACGAGCTTTACGAGTGAAATATGCACAGATTGCGTAGAAAATCAAACCTAATGGTTTAGATTTTCGAGCAAGCCAGAAGACGAATACTTAAATTAAATCATTGAATAAACATGCTCCTGTGGGACTTGCGTCCCACGTCGCAATTCAACAGTTACATAAATCAAAACTCAACGTTTTGATTTATTCACTCTGGCTTACGCATAAAAATTTGGCTCGTCTCACTCTGCCGAAGAAATGCGAAAATATTTGAGCATTTCTGAGAGGGCAAAAGCGGAGCGATTGCTCCGAGACGAATACTTAAATTAAATCATTGAATAAAGACAAAAAATTGGCTCGTCTCGGAATCGAACCAAGGACACGAGGATTTTCAGTCCTCTGCTCTACCAACTGAGCTAACGAGCCAAATGACTAAGATTATAATAACAAATCAAAATCAACAGTCAAGAAAATGTTAAAAGACTTAACAAACTCTCAATATTTTACAGCATACAAAAACTATTTATTAACTATAATCAGTTTTCCAGAAGTATTTTTATCGCTTCGCCGTCTCTATGCATTTCTATTGCACGTTTTGCGTATTTCATATCCATTCTTTTTGTAATCAATTTTTCGACTGCTATTTCGCCTGACGCTATCATATCCAGTGCTTCTCTGAAAAATTTCGGAGTATGGTGAAAAGAGCTGATTATTTTTACTTCATCGTAATGAAGACGTCTTGTATCAATATTTACGGAAGTACCCGAAGCGCATCCCCCAAAAAGATGTACATATCCGCCTTTTCTGACTATTGAGAACATTTTTTCCCACATCTCAGGCAACCCGACACATTCTATTGCAACGTCCAAACCTCTTTTTTCTTCAGTTTCGCTTATAATCAATTCTGCCGGATTCGGATATTTTTTTAAATCAATTACGATATCCGCATCGGCAAATTCTTTTGCAAGCTTTAATTTCAAAGGGTTTCTGCCCATTGCGATAACCTTTGCACCTTTTAATTTAGCAAGTTTTGCAAACATCAATCCTATGGGGCCAATCCCAACAACGCCTACCGTATCGCCTTTTTGAATAGGAGTTTTTGAAATTCCGTGGATAACATTTGATAAAGGCTCACAAAACGCAGCAAGTTCAAACGGCAAATCATCAGGCAGAATAAGCGTATTTTTTTGTACAATTCTTTTTGGAATCTTGATATATTGGGCATAAGCGCCATTTAATAAATCCAAATTCTCACAGAGCTCATATTCGCCTTTTTTGCAATGAAAACATTCTCCGCATGGAGCAGAATTTGCGCATACTACTCTGTCGCCTATTTTCACATTTGTAACATTTTCATCTGTTTTATAAACCGTACCCGAAAATTCGTGCCCAAATCCCGAAGGCACCTTCTTAATCAACACGGGATGTCCTCTTTTGAATGTTTTGACATCCGTTCCGCAAGTGAGTGCAGCCTCAACTTTAACAAGGATTTCTCCCTCTTCTAATTCGGGAACCTTTACTTCTTCATACCTTATATCATTTGGTGCGTAGAATCGCACAGCTTTCATTTTCATATTTCTATATATGCCTTAAAAATCCTGTTATTAAAACTATCATCAACCGCATGAGCCAAATTGTCAAGCGAATAATGTGTACTTAAATTTGATACAACGACTTTTTTCCTGTTCAAAAGCTCGCTTGAGAGCTTTAAATCCGCAGGGTGTGGAGAATAGCTCGATATTATGCTCAATTCTCTGTAATAAATTTCATTATTTGAAAACCCTTTTATGTCATCATCTACAGATGAAAAAACTATTATTTTTCCGCCGTCAATTACGGATTTTAATGCCGAATCTATCGCTTTTGAATTGCCTGCAGTTAAAAATACAACATCGTACTTTTTGTTTTCATCAAATGAAAAACCGTCATCGAGTGCTATTTTCATGCGTTCTGCATTAATATCAAACCCGAATGCCTGAACATTGAAGGCTCTTAAACCTTTAAGCATTAATAAACCGATAGACCCCAATCCAATCACCAGCGCAGAAAACTTTTTATTGTTTTCGTTATATTTAAATCCTGCGCGTCTTATAGCGCGAATACAGCAAGACAAGGGTTCAAGAAATGCTTTTTCATCATTTTCTAATTCATCAGACATTTTATATACGGTATATTTTAAATGATTATCATCAACTTTAATGTATTCAGAAAATCCTGAAGGGAAAATGTTTGATTTTTTAAACGTACGACACATAGAAGTCGAACCGTTTTTGCAATATTCACACTCCATGCAAGGGTAATGATGCCCCAGGGCAACAATATCGCCTGTTTTAAAAGTTTTATTTGAAGGATTAATTTCTTGAATTACACCGACAACTTCATGACCCAATACAATATTTTTTTCTGTTTCAATTGTTGCATGCTTAATTTTAACCAAATCAGAACCGCACAATCCGCATCCAAGCACTTTAATAATTGCGCCCGAACCTTCAAATTCAGGTTTTTCAACATTAATTATTTCAACTTTTCTGTTGATTAATTTAGCTGTTTTCATTAATTTTACCGTAATAGTCCAAAAAAAATTCTACCACGAAAAAAATAAAAAAAGTGATTAACTTTAAACTCGTTTTATTAAGTTTTGTAAAAAAGAAAAGAAATAGAGCAATTTTTCATTAAAGATATACTTTATATATATGTAAGACATAAATGAATCCAATAACTAACACACACATAAATTAACCTTTTTTTAAACACGAGAATCAAACCAAAAATTTACCTCTTGAATTATTCAAGAGGCTTTTTTTATATCTTTATTTAAGCTATCCAAAGCAATTAGTCGTGTTGGAACATTGCACGTTGTGCAACAACACCGAATGGATATGCGTTTTTATCCGTAATAATAATCGGGAACACATCCAAGATTTTTGATCTACCTTGTGTGCCCGGAACTTTATAAGAACCACTTGTTTTTCTCGGGTTAGGTCTTCTTTGTCCGTTTACATCAACTATAATCATACAAGGTTCATTTGCAACATTACCGGCATCATCTTGAATATTTCCTTCAGGAGTAGCGCAGTGATGATTCTTTGTAGCCAAATTAACAGAATAACCGCTATAAAACTTAGGATCGGTCGGAAATTCGTATCTCATACCATCTGCCGTAAAGAATGCATAGTTTGAAGTGTTACCCCAATTGTATGCTGTTGATGTAGAGATGACATTCATTCTGTTTCTAAACATTTCAAACAAAGAATCTTCTGTTGTCGGTGTATCCATAGAAACAGTTTCCAAAGGTCCGTAACCTTCAAGCGCGATATTTAATTCAATTACTTGGTTTAGAGCAGAAAGAGCTTTTTTCAGTGCAGACTTATACTCGTGTTGTTCTGTGTTAACGAGAATTGCGGGGATAGTTAAAGCGGCAATTACACCAATGATAACCAGCGTAATCAAAGCTTCCGCCAATGTAAAACCTCTATATTTTCTTTTTAAACTTCTCTTGATATCCATTTTTTGTTTTTAGTCTGCTATCTATCCTGATACTATCAAAAAAATATATTTAATACAAATTTTTAAGAAAAATTCATATATCTGTATTAAAAAATTCCTTTTTATAAATATTAAATTCCCATGTTTAGTGATTTTTATCACATTTTTTTTATTAATTTTTTTATTAATTTTTTTTAACAAAAATTTGGATTTGTGATAAAAAACTACTTCATCAAATATTCTTCAAGTGCCTTAATTTTCATAGATTCCCAATCGGGTTTTTGTCCCGTCCAAATCTCAAACGCACAAGCAGCCTGATGCACAAGCATATCCAAACCGCAAATATATTTTTTATCATATTTTATGGCACTTCTAATCAACTGGGTTTTTAAAGGATTGTATACAATATCATAAATTATTATATTCTCATTCATTGTTTCAAACATCTTTTCATCAATAGGAGAATTTTCTTCATCATAATCCTTCATACCGACAGGCGTAGTATTAACGAGAATATCCGCATCTTCAAAACTCTTCATTAAAGAATTTTGAACCGCATTCACTTTTACCCCTTCAAAGCCCGCTCTCATTGTATCAATTGTTTCTTTTGAATTTATGATGTTTCTTGTGTAAATATCAATCTCTCTTATACCTAATTTATACAAACCTGCACAAACAGCACGACTTGCACCGCCCGTGCCCAAAACAGCAGCTTTTTTCCCTTTTAAATCATATTCCTTTAAAGGCGCCATAAATCCCGCAACATCGGTATTATATCCCGACAAAGATAAGTCTTCTTCTATTTTTATCGTATTAACAGCACCCACCATATTAACGTATTCATCATATTTCGTTAAAAACATGGTAACCGGAACTTTATGAGGAATTGTAACATTAAAACCATAATATCCGCCCGTTCTCAAGCGTTTTATTCTGTCGATTAAATCCTCACTTCTTGTAGGCAATAATTCGTAACTGTGTTTTAATCCCAATCCTTCAAAAGCCGCTTTATACAATACAGGCGACAGGGAATGTCCGAGAGGATACCCAATCAAACCCAATTTATATACTTTTTCTTCCATAAACTATTCTTCCATATCTCTTGAATACTTACAGTTTTTATTTGAGCAGGCAATTTTATTACCCCTTTTCAAATATTTTTTAACAAGAAGGCTGCCGCAATCAGGACA
This sequence comes from uncultured bacterium, assembly GCA_946622415.1. Lineage (GTDB taxonomy): Bacteria > Cyanobacteriota > Vampirovibrionia > Gastranaerophilales > Gastranaerophilaceae > RUG14156. The sequence goes on along the minus strand of CAMOPX010000023.1, from coordinate 18,509 downwards.
GGTTTCTCCGCCATTGGGTTCTGCCCAAAGGGCAAAAGAACAATCGGGATACTTTGAACAACCCCAGAAGAATGTTCCGTATCTTGATTTTCTTTTTACAAGTTCACCGTCTCTGCCGTTTTTAGCACATTCCGGACATTTTACACCGCTCGATTCCACAATTGAGAATCTCTTTTTACATTTATCGTTTAAACATTGATAATATTTTCCGTATGGCCCTGTTTTAATAACCATTTCGGAACCGCATTTTTCGCACTTTTTGTCTGTCGGTTCATCTTCGGGAATTTGCACCTGACTATCGCCATCCATGGGCAAAGCAGTCTTACATTCAGGGTATCCTGAACATGCTAAAAATTGTTTTCCGTATCTTGAAATTTTGACTACCATTTTTCTTCCGCAATTCGGACAAACTTTATCTGTTTCAACATCAACTCTTTGCATATTGTTTTTTGCATCTTCCAATGTTTTTGAAAAAGGTTTCCAAAAATCATTTAAAAATTCAATGCTGTTTTGTTTATCCTCTGCAATATTATCAAGTCCGGCTTCCATTTTTGCCGTAAATTTGTAGTCCATAATTTGAACAAAATGCTCACTCAATTGTTTGCAGATGGCTCTGCCCAAAGGAGTAGGCTTCAGTGCTTTTGTTTCTGTTTTTTCTACATAATTTCTTTGTTGAATTTTTGTAATAATCGGCGCATAAGTGGAAGGTCTTCCGATACCGTATTCTTCCAATTGTTTAACAAGACTCGCTTCTGTATAACGAGAAGGCGGCTGTGTAAAATGTTGTTCAGGTTTTAATTCTTTTAAATTTAAAATATCGCCTACTTTTAAATCGGGAAATTTCTTTGCGGATTCTATTTCTTCATCTTCTGTATATATCTTTGTAAAACCGTCGAATACGATTTTGGATGAACCCATTTTAAATATATATTTATCAGCAGCAATATCTATTGTAATGTTTTTAACTTTGGCATTTGTCATCTGAGAAGCCATAAATCTGTCCCAGATTAGTTTATAAAGCCTGTATTGTTCTGATGTCAGATATTTTTTAATACTTTCCGGAGTCTTATCTACATAAGATGGGCGAATTGCTTCGTGGGCATCTTGTGTATTGGCTTGGTTCTTTTTGACATAAACATTGGGTTTATCAGGATAATAATCTTCGCCGTAATTATCCAATATAAAATCACGGGCAGCATCGGTTGCATCTTGAGATATACGGGTAGAATCCGTTCTCATATATGTAATCAAACCAACACTTCCGTCACCTAAATCAATACCCTCGTACAATTTTTGTGCTATTTGCATTGTTTTTGATACGCCGTAACCCAATTTTGAACTTGCTTCTCTTTGCAAAGTAGAAGTAATAAAGGGTGGCTGTGGCTTTCTCGTAGTATCTCTGGGGGTAACTTTTGCCACTTTATATTGAGCCGATTTTAAGATTTTTAAAACTTCATCAACATCTTTTTTTGTATGGAGCTCAAGTTTAACATCTTTTCCGCTTTTGTCGACTACTCGTGCAAGTTCTGCCTGAAAATCCGCTTTATCTTTATTTAATAATGCATCAACAGACCAATATTCCACGGGAACAAACGCTTCAATTTCGTCTTCTCTTTCGCATATTATTTTAAGTGCAACCGATTGCACACGACCCGCAGAGAGTTTGTAGTTTTTCATTTTTTCCCACAAAATAGGACTTATCTTAAAACCAACAAGCTTATCCAGTATTTGTCTTGTTTTTTGCGCTTCAACCTTGAGCATGTCAATCTGATGAACATTCGCAACCGCATCTTTGATTGCGTGAGGAGTTATTTCATTGAATACTATTCTGAATATTTTATCCTCCGGGAATTTTAGGCATTCCTTCACATGCCAAGCTATCGCTTCTCCCTCGCGGTCGGGATCTGATGCGAGATAGACTCTGTCTACTGTTTTAGCGAGTTTATTTAATTCGGTGATTACTTTTTTCTTTTCGGGAATAACCTCAAAAGTAGGTTTAAAATTATTTTCTATATCAAATCCGAGTCCTTTAGAAGCTAAATCTCTTACATGACCCATGGAAGCCTGAATTATATAATTTTTTCCGAGAATTTTCCCTATTGTTTTTGATTTTGCAGGAGACTCTACTATAACGAGTGTTTTTTGATTATCTTCCGTTTTTATTGATTTTGTTGTTGTTTTTGAAGTAGTTTTAGTTGCCATTTTTTTTACCAAGTGTATTTATAAAATTTATTGTCAGCTTGTTTAATTAAACCGTTAAGTTCTAATTCTGTCAAGACGACCATCAAATCAGATGTATCAATTTTAGCTTCTAACATTATTTCATCAAACGTTTTAGGCTCTTTTGACATTACTTCATAAACACGTTTTTGAATGTCCGTGAGTCCGCATACCGAGTCGGATTTTTCCTGAATTTTAAAGCTCCAATTCATATTTTCGAGTATATCGTTTGTGTTACATGCCATTCCCGCACCGTTTTTGATTAAATAATAAATTCCTTCCGTATTCGGGTTAGATACATTACCCGGCATACAAATAAGTTCTCTGTTATAATCCAGCGTTAAATTAGCGCTAATCATTGCGCCGCTTCTTTTTTGAGCTTCAACAACGAAAGTCCCTTGTGAAATTCCGACTACAATTCTGTTTCTTTGTGGAAAATTTACTCTTATGGGCTGCGTTTTCAAAGGGTATTCCGTAAACACCACTCCGCCTTTATTTAGTATTTCATAAAATAATTGTGTATTTTGAGCAGGATAAATTATATCCAAACCCGATGCAATAACGGCGATTGTTTTTAAATCTGCGCTCAAAGCTGCCTTATGTGCAGTAGCATCAATTCCGTATGCGAGTCCGGATACAATCGTAACAGGGTTTTGGTATAAACCTCTGATTATATTTGTCATGGCACCTTTTGCTTCATTGGTCGCCTTTCTTGAACCAACTACAGCAAGAGTGTATTCATAATCCATATTGTCTATATCACCCTTATAATAAAGGGCCAAAGGAAAATCAGGGATTTGTCTCAAAAGAGGCGGGTATTTTTCATCCTCGTAAGTTACGATATTTATTCCATCAAAATCCAATGCCGAATCAAAACATTTATCTATATCCAATTTATCCCGTTTTTTTAAAAAATCTCTCGGAACGGATAATTCCGTTTGTTCGGAAAACATTTTTAAATCATTTTCATCAGCACAAAATGCCCGTTTTATGTCGTAATCAAAAAATTCAAACAACTTTGCTTTAAATAAAGGACGAATCAATAAATAACTAAAAGCCGCATAATATTTTGCTTTATCGGTTTGAACTTCGGTATTTAATTTTAACTGATATTCGTTCTTATTCATTTTGATTTCTTTAATTCGTTATATTCCATTCTGATTGAATCCACATCAAAAGTCAGTGTATCCTGATTTTCAAAAACAAGCTCCAAAGTATCAAGTTGAGATGTTTTATCACCATCTATTTCAAATAATTTTGACATGATATAGTACATATCGCCGTTATCATTTTTTTCGGTGAATTTTACGACAATATCTTTTGCTTCTTTTATTTTTTCCTGTTTAATGAGTATCTGGCATAATAATTTATATGCTTCCATATCCTTTGGATTTTTTTCGATGGTTTTTTTAAGCATTATAACCGCATCATCATATCTTTTCAATTCGTAATAAATCTGTGCCGTATTATAATATGCCCAAGAATAATCGGGAGAAAGCTCAAGCACCTTTCTATATTCAACCAGAGCAAAATCGTATTCTTTCATTTTTTTATATTCTTCAGCCAAATAAAAATGAGAAAAATAATCGCTATAATTGTATTCAATGGCTTTTTTGAAACATTTTATTGCGATATCCGATTTACCCTTTTTTGAATACAGAATCCCGATTGAAAAGAAAGCATTTGCATCGTCACTTTTATAAAAAATTACTTTCTTAAAATATTTTATGGCATCATCAATATTGCCCATTTGTTCTTCAACAAGGGCAAGATTAAAAAGAAAATCCGGCTCCTCGGGCTTTATTTCTATTGCTTTTTGGTATGCAGCCAAAGCATTTTCATAATTTTTTAATTTTTCCCAGCAAATCCCGCAATTGTAATATAAATCCGCATCATTCGGAAAAATTTCAAGAAGGTATTTTATGTGCGACAAGGCAACCTTCTCGAATCCCAAATCCAAACAGAACATAATCAATTCACGTCTTGCCTGAAAATTTTGAGGATTAAGTTTTATTTTTGTTTGAAGATTTTCAAATTTTTCAATATCATTCATCTTCTTCTAACGTTTTATCCAAATCCACATCTATTATTTTTCCCTCAAATTCAAATGCACCAGAACTCAAAGGATATTCGTCGCCTTCTTCATCATTATAATCTTCATCTTGAACAATTTTTTCAATAACAATTTGCGCCATATCGAGAGCAACTTTTTTCTTGGTTTCAGGCGCACATTTTTCAAGCATTTGTATTGCGGTTCTAACCGTAGAATCAATGTCATACCATCTTGAATGCCCTCTTTGTATTCTGCCGTCTTCAACAGCCGACATAATGTCTTCTACGTTTTCGTATTTATTGTCCTGAATATTGTGTTCAATTATTACTTTTATAAGATTAAGTGCAACTTCTATCTGTTTTGCATCGTTTGACGTGGACAACGTCCTCATTGACATTGACAATACAGGGTCTTTATCATACCATCTGGAAAAATATTGGTTATCCATTTTTCATCCTTTAATTCAGCTGTTTTTCAAAATTATCCCGCATCCTGATGCAGGAAAGTGCCAGTCTATTGCCTGTTTTGGACACGATATTCTGCATGCTCCGCATTCTAAACAATTTTCGTATTGTGCAACAACTTCATTTGCTGTTTCATCAAACTTATAAACATTCGCCGGACAAATAAAAGTGCAGACTTTTTCTTTGCATTTTGAACATTTATTTTGATTTATTGTTATATGTGATTTATTATCGCAGTTATATTTAATTGTTGCAAGTTTGTCTTGAATTGATTTACTATTTTTTTTTGTTTTATCGTCCATTTTTATTTCCCAAAAAATATATCAATACCGCATTTGATGAATGTTGTTATATCTTTTAACAATTCCGTAATATTTCTGTCTCTCAAAAAACTAAAAGAAAATTTTCTGATTTGAGAAGACTTCGATATACAGTTTGCACTCGTTATTATTTCAAAAAATTCTTTGATTTTTTTGGGATAATAATAAGAAAGCGAACCCGAACGTTTTGAAAGATTTTCTATGATATTTCTGTATGAATATAAATCCTTCATAATAAATGTTTTTTCGAGTTTTTTTCTGTATTGGGAAAGATTCCAGCCCGAATAATCAAAGTCATTTATTGAAGCTGCCGTTTCTCCCGCTAATTTGCCGGAAATCAAAGCAAAATTTGTACCTTCAAAATGCACACTGTTAATAAAACCCGCCGCATCTCCCGCTATTATAACTCCGTTTGCCGTGAGTTTAGGCATTTTTTTGTAACCTGTTTCGGGAATAAGGTGCGCTGAATATTCTACGGGGTAAGCATCTTTAATTAATGCTTTTATATCGGGATGTTCTTTTATTTCATCAAGAACCTCGTTTATGTTGAGTCTGTTTCTTTTTAAATCTTCAAGACTCACGCCTACACCCAGCATAAGCGTATCTTTAAAGGTATAAAAATATGTCATCATGAAGATATTTTTAACCTCTTTAAGACCGCCAAAATACATCTTTGCAACGCCGTTTGATAAATCCGATTTCAGGCGGAACCTTTCTTCTATTGTTTTTTTATCGAGTTTAAAGGTTTCTTTTACGGATAATATCATGTCTTTTGGTACAAATTCTTTTCTTAAACCCAATTTACCCGCCAAAAAGGAATTAACTCCGTCAGCTAAAATAACTACTCTTGAATAGTACTTTTCGAGCTCGGTTTGAACCCCGACAACATAACCGTTATCGTCCAATAAATCCACAACAAGAGTATTGGGAACATAATAAACGCCCTCTTTTTTCGCCTGATCTATCATCCATCTTTCAAAATTAAAACGTTTTATTGCGTATGCGCTTTTTGAAGACGAATTGTTATATGTTAAATCAAAAGACCCTGTGTCATTTAAAAAAGACCAGGTATTGGAATTGATGATTCTTTCATAAGGCAGAGTTTCAAGAGTTTTTTCATCAAATATTTGCTTCAGTGCTTCGCTATATACGGCGCCTCCGTACATATTCTTTGAACCGGGGTATTTTGCCCTGTCTATCAATACTACCTTTTTCCCGAGTCTGACAGCACTGATTGCCGCACTAATTCCCGCAGGTCCTGCTCCTACTACAATAATATCTGCGTTATACAATATATCCATACTTCAATAATACATGTTAAGTTTGTAAAAAACAATAGTGAAATTAGCAATTTTTTTTCACAAAAATACTTTATAGAAATATCAAAATGTATTATTGGAGAAAAAATGAAAGATAATACAGATTTCATACAAAATTTTGATATTGTAAATTATAGGAGCCTGTATAACGACTATAAGCTCAAAATTTTGGCATCTGAAATCAAACAACTAAAAAAACGGGTAAAATTTAATTTAAAAAATAATATAGTTAGTAATTATTTATACTAATACACTTTCGACACATTTTATTAATTCATCCTGCTTGAATAAATTTTTTGGTATATATTTAATTATTTTTGTTTCTTTAATTTCTTTTGTGTATTTTTCCATGGGTTCTGAACTCATAATGATAACCGGAATTTTTTCGTAATTAGGATTTTTTCTTAATATTTTGATAAATTCAAATCCGTTCATAACGGGCATTTGTACATCTGATACAATTACGTCAAATTGTTCTTTTTCAATTTTTTCAAGCGCATGGGTCGGATTGGTTGCGCTTTGGACATTGTATCCGCATCTTGATAAAATATTTTGCTGCAAAATTCTTGTTGTATACGAATCATCCACAATCAAAATATTATATTTTGAGTTATTTTTTGCTTTTGAAATTTCATTTTGAGTTATAATTTTTGTTTTAATTTTCTTGGCGCCGATTGTATTTATAACATCCGACATATTAATAATCAAGCACGCTTCTCCGTTTGCAAGCGTTGTTATGCCCGAAATATTTTTTATTCTGTATAAAGGCGGAGATATTTTTTTGTGAACAATTTCCTGATCGGATATAAGTTTTTCGACTATTATTCCGAATAAGTTATTGTCTGTTTCAATAACAAGAAGTGTATATTTGTTTGTGTGTCTGGGTTTATTTTCAAAATTCAAAATTTGACAGAGGGTATAAATTGATATAGCTTCTCCATTGTAGATAAAGTAGTTGTGGTTATCTTTTTCATAAATATCGTCCGTATTTATTCTGAGTATTGTTTTTATAACAGAAGTTTCTATTGCCCACAGTTGTTCATTTTCTTCAATTACAAATACTTTTTTGGTTGCAACGGTAGAAGGCAGAGTGATTCTGACTAAAGTTCCTCTGTTTAATTCGGAAAATATGTCAATTCTTCCCTGCATATCGTTTATTTTATTGTTTACAATATCGAGTCCCAAACCTCTGCCTGAAATTTCCGTTACAAAATCTTCGGTTGAAAATCCGGGATAAAAAATCAAATTCGTTAATTCGTTATCATCTATTGCATTTATTTCATCGGGAGTTAATATCTTCTTTTCAAGAGCTTTTTTCTTGATTTTTTCTATATCTAAGCCTCTGCCATCGTCTTTTATGTCGATTACTATATTGTTATCTTTATAGCTTGCACTGATTTCTATTCTTCCCGTAGAATTTTTGGATAATGCTTTTCTTGTTTCAATATCTTCTATTCCGTGGTCTATTGAATTTCTGATTATGTGCATTAAAGGGATTTTTAATTCTTCAATAATTGTTTTATCGGCGGATATATCTTGATTTTTTATAACAAGCTCGATTTTTTTGCCTTTTTCTTTTGCAATATTATGCACCATTCTCGGAAACAATTGAAAAATTGTGGAAAGCGGCAAAATTCTCATATTTTTAACCATTGTTTCTATTTCTCTTGTGGTTGCATTTAACTTTGTTTCACTTTCCTGCAATTGTTTAAACAAATTGGATAAATCTTTTGAAATATTGCTTATGCCGTTATTGTGCTGTTCAATAAGCAAACACAGTTGTTTATTGTAGGCTAAAATTTTTCTGTGTTCATCCGTATTCTGGATTTCTTGGTTTGAAAGGTATTTTTTATCAAAGTATTTAATATAATAGCCCATTTTTGCAAAGTTTTTTTGCCATTCCGTTAAAGCACTATTAATTCTTTTTGCAAGAGATAATTGCTCATTTGTTTTAATCTTAGATACAATAAGTTCACCTATTTCACCGACCAAATTATCGAGTTTAACAGAATCTATTCTGAGGGTTTTAATTTCAGTATTTGTAATTGTATTTAATATTTCTTTTTGGTTTTTTATAACATCCGATTTTTCTGCGGGTTTTTTATCAATATTTTTTTGCTGAAAAACCGCCATCTTTTTTATGGCATTAAATTTTTCTTCCGCTTCCTGCAGTTTATCTTTATTTTTTGATTTTATAGCTTCAAAAACTTCCTTTACAATTGCGCAAACATCCCTATTAACGATTGTATTGCTTTGTTTATACATAGAAATTATGTTGTAGCTGTCTATATAGTTTTGTTTAATTTCGGGATTTGTTTCGTTTTTAATTAACCCTGAAATATTATCCAAAACTTCATCCGTAAAACTGACATTAATTTCCAATAACGGCAATTTGCATATTGTTTCGGTTAATTTTTCGTCTTCTTTGGAAGTAACTTCGGGTACATCCTCTCTCACCTGAACAGAAGCCTTTGTTTCATTATCCAAATCTTTTATTTTGTTATCAACAATATCGTAATACTCTTTTGTTTTAATCTTTTCTTTTGTTGTGTAGTTTCTTATGTTTTCAACAAAAATTGTTATTGAATTATTAATCTCCAAAAAAGCATACTCTTTGTTTTGCGCATTTTTATATTTATCAAGAGAATTGAGTATGTTTGTTGCGGAATATTTAATTGAGCTTAAAATGTTTGAAGAAGAATTTTCAATTGAAAAAATAAAATCCTGAATTTTTTTCTCAATCTCAAAAATGCTATCGAAGTTCTTTTCTTCTCTGGCTTTTGTAACGATTAAGAGCATATCGACAATCAAATTTTCCATTTCTTCAAAATGTTCTAAAAAGCTCTTTTTTTCCGGATTTTCTTCTTCTTCGGGACTGCTTACGGAAAATTCTTCTTTATTATCCGTTGCAATTTTTATTAATTTTTCAATATATTCAGCAGTCTTTGGGTCAATATATTCTTCCTTTTGCTCAACCGTTTTATTTATTAAACCCATAACGTATGTTAAACATTCGGAAATAAAATCGGTGATACCGGATGTCAGCCTTAATTTGTTTTCTTTTACAAGACCTATGACGTCTTCTATTTTATGCAACACGTCCTGCATGCTCTCAAATCCGAGCATTCTTGCGGAACCTTTCAGGGAATGAGCATCTCTGAATAATTGCATTGCCATATTGGAATTTTCGGGATCACGCTCCAAAATCAAAAGTTTTTCATCCATAGACGAAATTATTTCAGCACTTTCCTGCTGAAAAATATTTAATATCTCATTTAATTCGTCTTTTTGAAATTCCATTTTGCAGACTTCTACTTTTCCAGGGCTATATTACAGAATTTTTAAATTCTTGAGAAGTAATTTCAATTTTTTTGATGGCATTGTCGTTTGCTGTAATATATTCTTTTGAATTTTCTACCATTTTTGAAACTTCTTTTAAATATACGTTTGTCGTTTTGGAATCGGTGTTTATTTGTTTAGAGGAAATGATGATTTCCTGCATATTAGATGAAATTTCATTCATTGCATTTATCAAAAATTCTATGTTTTCACTGATTTTATGCGCAAGCTCTAAGCCTGACTCAATTTCTTTTGTACCTTCTTCGGTCGCTAAAACCGTAGAATTAGCAGTTTGTTGAATATCATTAATCAGAGAAATAATTTTTGTTGTAGCTTGTTTTGATTCATCTGCGAGTTTTCTGATTTCAGATGCGACAACAGCAAAGCCTTTTCCGTGTTCTCCCGCTCTTGCGGCTTCAACCGCCGCATTAAGCGCAAGCAGGTTTGTTTGTTCGGCTATATCTTCAACAAGCCCTATTGTCGAAGAAATAGACTGCACAAAATCCGATAATTCGAGAATTAATTCCGCAATAGTTTGGATTTTGTGTCTTATTGAAAACATTTTTTCTATATTTGATTTAACGGCAGAATATTCATCATTCGTGAAGTTTATTGATTCATTTGTTTTTTCTTGGGCTTTATCGGTTACTTCCTTCATATCCGTAGAATATTTTTGAAGATTTTCAACAATTTCCTCTATGTTTTTAATTTTTGCTTCCGATAAAATACTGTTTTCTTTTTGAGATACATTTTTGCTTTGAATTTGTGCAATGTCTTCAAGTGTATTAACGTATACATCTTCAACAAGCATATTAAGGGGCCCTTTTACGGCACGTCTGCTGAATTCAAACAACGCAACGTCAACAAGGAAGGAAATTACGAGCACAATCATTAAATCAAACTTTTCATATCTTTGAACACAAACGAAATAAAAAATCACGCTAAGTGTAATAAAAATTATCGAGCAATCAAAAAGTTGTTTTCTGAGTAATTCTCTGCCTATATTTACATTATTTTTTGTTTTGTTTTCTACTTCTTTTGACATATTCCACCTTGTATTAAAAAAATGTTATAATTAATAAGTATTATAATAAAATCCGATAAATAAGTTAAGTTATGTTGAAAAAAGTAGTTATAATAGATGATAACCAAACACAGCTGAAAATTCTTGAAACTCATTTTATTAATAATGAGTGGGAAGTTTTTGGTGCAAAAAACGTAATTGACGCCTTGGAATTAATATATAAAAATGCACCTGATTTAATTATTACAGATGCAATCATGCCCAAACTGGGCGGTTTTGAATTATTAAAACAGCTGAGAGAAGATGAGCTTTTAGTTAAAATACCTGCAGTTGTATACAGTGTTTTAACGCAAAGCCTTGCAAGATTATACATAAAAGAAGAAAACAGGGAATATTTTTTAACCAAAAATGATGACCCGGAAGAAATTCTTTCTCTTGCTTTAAAAGCAGTAGAAGAAAACCCCGTGAGCGAAAAAGATAAAGAATTAATAATCGAAAAATTCTTATATCGCCCGAGTATTAAACCGGAGATTTTAAATGAAGAAATTAAAAATATAATAGATGAAAAAGAAAAAGAATATATTTTTGAAATAGATAAAGAAAATCTCACAAGGCAATTTAGGGCAAACTATTCTCTGCTTATGAATGATGAAAAACTTCAAACGGAAATGTTTACTATTCTGTATCCGTATTTGCAATATGATTTGGGAGTTATTTCATTTTATGATTTTTCAAATCAAAAACAAATAATTTGCTTTGATGTTAAAAATTTCATTTTTAATCCGATTTTACAAAACTATTTCACATCAAAATACAACTGTAATAATGTGAAAATAAACAAAAAATATGTCCCGAATTCAAAAACAATCACATCGGTTAATGAATTTAATTCTGTCTTGGAATACGATTTCAAATACCAAGGGCAAGCAATAGCCGAAATTTCATTTTATTCAACCAAATGTAGTGTTTGGGACAATGAAAACAGTAAAAACGAATTAAAGTCATTGCTGGATGATTTCTTTATCAGCAGATTTATAAGAAAATCTTCTCAAAATAATATCAAAAAAAGCACTTTTAATAACTATGTAAAAAACGCAATTGATACAAATTTAAAAAATAATTTTGACCCTCAAAAAACCAAAATCGGTATGTATATGGGAATTTTAAACATTACCAATTATTCTGATATAGAAAATGAATCTTATGAAGAAGATATGGACGTTTTAAATATAAGAATCTCAGAGGGTATAGTCAGCTGTTTAAAAGAAGGCGAACAAACCGAAAAAATCGGAGATAATGAATACAATATCATAATTTTTGCACAAGACAATATTCAGGCACAAAAAAAATTCCAATTAATATTAAACAGCCTTGCTTTAATTAATAATATCGAGCTCGACATACATATAGGAATCTCTAATTGTTATATTGAAGGCAATTTCGATGCAGAAGAAGCGGAAAAAAGATGTTATGCGGCACTTGAAGCTGCAACAGATGAAAACAGAACGGTGATTTATGCAGAATGATTTAGCATTATATAATTTCGGTCCGATTCAAAAAGACGAAAAAAATAATATTAACGAAATTAACTACACAATCATAGAAATAAACAAAAAAGCCTATGCAATAAGTACAAGCCTCGTACTCGAAATAATAAAAATACCCGAGCTTGAGCGTCCGGGGAACATGCCTGATTCTGTTTTAGGATTTTTTGAATACAAACAAAACCACATCCCCGTAATAGATTTAAGAGAAATTTTTAAAGAAGAAAGAATAATATATGATATTGATTCCAAGATTATAATAATAAAAACCGAGGATTCGATTATTTCCGTTATATGCGACGGGGTCAATGATATATTAAAATTAAATAAAGATAACATTCAGCCCGTTCCCTATCAAGGACAAAAAGAATTTTTTGAAGGAATATATATAAATAACGATAACAATCCCTATATTATCAATATTAAAAATCTTGCAAACTATATCAAAACATCATCGCAAAATTCAAGTACCGAGCCCAAAAATTATCTTGTTGAAAACGAAGAAGCTAAAGCCATATTAAAAGAAAGAAAAGATTTTCTTAAAAAAATTGACCAAAGCGTTCAAAAAACAACGCCAATTTTTGATATGGGAGTGTCGTTTTCAATCGACAATATAAAATATTATATCAATATGGCGAGCGTAAAAGAGTTTTTCAAATTAAACAACTCAAAAATAACAAAAGTCCCCTCCGTTCCTGATTTTATAATCGGATTAATCAATATAAAGGGAGAATACATAACGATTCTTGATATCAGAAAATTTTATGACGGTGCAGAAACAAAAATAAAAGAAAAATCAACAATAATAATCTTAAATTCAGAAGAATTAAAAATAGGTGTCTTGGCAGATGAGATACTTGAGAGTATGAATATGAATTATAACGAAATCATACAAAACAAACTCCAAAAACAAGATGAAGAAAAACTCAATGAATTTGTTAAAAATGAAGAAATATATCAGGTTTTAGATATTGAAAAATTATTCGGTAATGAAAGACTTGCAATCTGCTAAGGTATCAGCATAAAAACGGAAGGTTTTTTCTCTGGGCTGCCCTGCAGTCATCAATTTCAGAACTTGTTTTAATTTTTCAATATCGGAATAAAAATCAGAGGTTAAATATCCCCTATAACTTTCTATTCTTTTTTCAAGAACAAATTTTACAATTTCATCGTTATTATAATCTAAAATCATTTTACACAGTTCTTTGTGTCTTTTTATAAGATTTTCGATTTCAGAAGTGATTTTATTCTCTTTTTCCAAATTGTTCAAAATTTGTCCACTGTTTTGACATAATTCCCAAACGTCTGCTCCGACCTTGCGAAATTCTTCACATAAATTTTGCATTTTAGATGCAGCATGGGTTTTATCATAGTTCGGTTCAATATTATCAAGATTTAATTTTTCTATATCTTCAGCGTCTTCAAGCGCCAATTTTAAATCCATATTTTTAAAACCGTCTATTTGAGCGCCGCCAATTGAAGAATTTATAAATTCCATATTCGGTTTTTCAGATTTTATAATTTTTGCAAACTCGGTAAAATAATCAACAAAATAACTATATGAAGTCTGTGTCGGCAACAATTCGCCATTTTGGCCTTTTACCGTATATAGATTTTTATTCAATTCGTTAATATAACTTTCGGCTCTTCTTTTACAATTTTCGTACGGTTCGCCTTCTCTTATAATTGAATTTATAAAATCATCAAGATTTTTTGCTTTAACAATATACTTTTCATTTTCAAGGATGCATTCAAGATTATCCGCAACAGAACCCTGAGTATAACATTTTCCGTTTTTATATGCTAAATCCTGACCGATTAAAATAATCTTGTTAAAACCCATAACACAGGCAGATAAAAATGCACTTATTGATACCGTTCCCGCACTTTTTAGGTTGTGTTTTATTGAAAAACAATCTCTAAACCACCAATTGAAAAAATTTCCCTCAGAAATATAATTAAAGGTTTTTTTGGTCGGCAAATTAAATATTTTATCACAGCAAAATGCTTCAAATATAAAATAGTAATCTTCAAAATTCACACCGCTAAAATGATTTCTGTTATCATAAGCATCAATATTAACAATAAAATCAGGTTTTACTCCGTTTTGTATTAAATATTTTGCCGTTTGATTCAATGCAAAAATAACTGTTTTGTTTTGATTTTCTCTTATCGTATCTATATTTTCGCTTAACGTGCTTCCGGCTGATGCAATCAATGCGGTTTTATTGTTATATATACCGCTTAATTGCGTTATATCGGGATTCTTTGCCATTTGCTTTAAATTTAAAAAACTGTAATAAAGTGCAAGTAAATTTTTTCTTTCCATATTTCTTGCGGCACAATGTTCACCCACTGCCTTTTGCGCAACTTCAAGAGTATTTCTTATATCTTTTTCAAATAGCAATCTGTATGAATTTAAAAAACTGATAGAAACTTGGGATTCAGGATTTGCAATTTTTCTCATTATATTTATTAGTTCAGATTTATTTGTTGCAACAAAAACGTTATTTTTTAATATCGCATCAATTTTTGCAATTTCCAAAACATATTTTAGAATATCAATATTGGGTTCATAAATTATTATATTTGAATTTGTTATAACGTTGGAAACTTCATCGGGCAAATATCCCAAACCCAATCCATACACTATTCTGATTGTGTTTTTATCTTCTTTATTTTCTATATTTTTTGCAATAGTTTCACTTTCTTGTTTTGGGCTTATTTCATTATGCAAAGGGATATTGCAAAAAAGAAGATTGTATTCATCGTTTTCGGTTTTTGCAAGTGCAAAATTTGATTTTTTTATTTCTGTCGTTAAAATTTTATTAACAAGCTCACCGTTATATCTTTCGATTGCTTGTAAATTTTCTTGTAATACTTTATTTTCCATAGTCAATATGGTACATTATAGAGGTAATTATGGCAAACGTTAAAAACAAATTTATACTTTTTATTGTAGTTTTATTCTTGGGAGTTGTTGTAAATAATTCAGCTTCCGTATTTGCAAACAACAATATTGCAAGTGTTAAAAACACGGATTATGACGCTATTTATGATAGCTTGTCCGAACCCAGCTTTGATTATATTTTTAATTTAGACCCTTATCAACCCGATGAATACACAAAATACATGTATTCACCTTACCCTCTTTTTAGAAGCGGGGTAAATTTAATTTTTAAATCCAAAGTTATTCCTCCGGGATACTATCTTTTAACTCCGAGAGAAAAAGACGGAAAAACTTATGTTCTTTTTAAAGAAAACGGCAGGGTTTCTTTTGTTATCCCCGTATATGACGAGGACTGGATTCTTGAAACTTTTTATGATGATAAATTGCCGAAAGTAAATAAAACAAAAACTCAAAAAATGAGAGATAAAACAATGGACTTTATAGGAAAACACTGGGGCGATAAAAACCAAAGAACTCCTATGCCCAAGTCGTATATCGAATTTAACGATAAAGGATTATACTGGGATATGATATTATATTACGGAGAAAAAAAATACTATCTTTTATTTAAAAAAGAGGAATAATTAAATGAAAAAAGCAATTGTATTTATATTAACGGTATTACTCACATCGAGTGTTTTTGCAAACCCGAAAACGGAAGTAAAAAATTTATTAAAACAACACAATAAAGCAATGCAAGAACATAACATAGAAAGAGTTAAAACCTTCTATTCCGACGATTATATCAGCTCTGACGGCTTTGATATAACAGATATGGAAGATATGCTCAAAAAAACTTATTCTTCTTATAAAGACATTAAATATAAGACCAAAATAACAAGTATGACAGTAAATGACAACTGGGCACTTGTGCAAATGACAGACAAATCAAAAGCAAAAGTTTATCCCAATAACGATAAAAAATATAAAGATAAAGCCGGATATTTAGACGGAAAAAGCGTTTATAACGTATATTTAACAAAAGATAAAAACGAATGGAAAATAGTATACGATGAAATACTGGCGGAAGAAACTTCTCTTCGTTATGGTATTGCAAAAAAAATAGATATGGAATTAAATACACCCGTTTTTATTAAAAACGGCGGTGATTACGATTTGTCCTTAAAAATGAAAAAGCCCGATAACGTTATTGCTCTGGGTTCAATTTCAAGAGAAGAAATAACATATCCCGTAAAAGATTACACGGAAAAATTCAGAAAAATCCCAGAAAGCGGTGATTTAGAAAGATTGGTAAAAGCTAACGACAAAAATTTAGGCGAATATGCAATAGCAAGTGTCGGCTTTTCGACTGTTTCCGTAAATCAAGAAGCTACAAAAGCCAGAATACAAATCGTCGGCATGGCGTATTTAATGAAGAGAATAAATATGGAAAAAATACCGCCAAAACATATCAAAAAAGAAGCTTTGGTGGAGAATAAAAAATAATTACAATGAAACCTAAAGATAAAAAATCGGTTATATTTTATTTTTTAATGAGCATAGTTCTTCTGGATTTCGGCAGACAAATCAGAATAATCAGCTATAATCCTTATTTAATCAATTACAAAAACCCGATTTTTTCAATAGAACACGTTTATAACACAGGCGGTGCTTTTGGAATGTTCCATGGTTTTACGGCATTTTTATCCGTATTTGCAATAATAATGGCGCTTTTGCTTTTTGTTATCGTATACAAAAATGTAAAATTTTCGGATAAATCATGCCTGTTATCTTTGACGCTTTTAAATGCAGGAACCCTCGGGAATTTAATTGAAAGAGTAAAATTTCATCATGTAACAGATTATATCAATTTAAGTTTTATTAATTTTCCTGTCTTTAACGCATTTGACGTGATGATTTGCTTGGGGATTACAATTTATATTGTTTTTGTTTTAATTGATATAAAACAATTAAAGACATTATTTAACAAAAATGAAAATAACAATTGAAAAAAATATTGATAAAAGGCTTGATATTTATTTAACAAATTATCTGGATTATTCAAGAAATCAAATTGCAGATATTATTGATAACGCTTTAATTCTTGTAAACGGAAAAAAACAAAAATCCTCATACAAATTAAAAGCAAACGATGTTTTAGAATACAATGAAAGCGACCTTGAGGCTTTTTTAAATCCCGATAAAGAATTGAAACCTTTTGAATTTAAACTTGATATAAGATATGAAGATGATGATCTAATCATTTTAAATAAGCCTAAAGGCATTCTGACCCATCCGACAAAATATGAAAAAGAAAAAACGATAGCAAATGCTCTTGTTTATCACTGCGGAAATAATCTGGCAAACATAAATTCTCAAAGGGCGGGAATTGTGCACAGGCTGGACAAAAATACCGCAGGTTTGATGATAGCGGTTAAAAACGACAAATTCTATTCCGATATAGCAGACCAAATTAAAAATAAAACACTAATCAGAAAATATAAAGCAATCGTTCTGGGTTCACCTTTCGACAAAAAAGAAGGCATAATAAATAAATCTCTCGTACATTATATGAAAGATAACGTTAAAATGCTTACCGTTGAAAATAAAGACGAAGGGTTAAAAGCAATTACGAAATACAAAGTTTTAGAAGAATTTAAAGGCGCAAGCCTTGTTGAACTCGAACTTAAAACAGGCAGAACTCATCAAATACGTGTTCATATGGCAAGCACAAATCATCCCGTGTTCGGCGACACTCTATATGGCGCAAAGAGTTTTATGATAAATGAATTTTATAATCTGAAAACTGCTGAACAATTGCTTCAATCTTATTACATTTCTTTTGAACATCCGTCCCTAAAAAAGAGAATGGAATTTTGTTTAAATGAAAATGAATTTAGCGAAGATTTTATTAAGGTTTTGAAATTTTTAAGGAGTAAAAAAAATGAACATTAACTTAGAATTTTTTGATATCTGTTATTTTATGAGCGGATTTTGCTTTGCGGGCATTCTTTTTATTGTTTATTCAAGTAAATTAAAAAAAGAAATCAGAATGCTAAAAAGACAGTATGAAAAAAAATCAATAGGAATGGATGATTCTTCTTTAAGAGTAAAAACTCTTGAAAATAAAATCAAAACATTGGAAACTGCTTTAAAAAAACAAATTGATAATAAATAATTTATTTTTTGAATCTAAAATTAGATTTATATTTATTTTATTAATTTCTCATATGCTCATTTCTTTCTTTTTGCTCAATCGCCGCAAGGAAAAGAAAGAAATAAACCAAAGAAAGAAAACTCGGCTTGGATTTTTTCTTGGGACTTACGATTTAATCA
>CAMOPX010000022.1 GCA_946622415.1 uncultured bacterium | reverse complement strand
CAATGGACGATGAAGTTCAAGAACGTATCGCTGAAATCAATCGTGTACATTCATCAGCTAAATTCTCTTCTTTGAATTTGTTTAGTACTGACCCCTCAGCAGCAGGTCTTGCAAAAGATGGCGCTACATTCCAAGTTGGTTCTGATGCTGGTGTAAACAACACAATTACAGCAGATAAATCAATCTTCCAATCTGTTCAATTCTCAGCAATTTCAGGATTACAAAACTTTAGCTTAACATCTTTAGCTGGTACAGCACCTACATTCGCTGCTGGTACAGCACCTGATAATGTTACTGGTGACAACAACTACGACAAAGCTGTAAGAGCATTGGATAATGCAATTGACAACTTATCAGACAGAAAATCATTAATTGGTTCAGCTGGTAACCGTCTTGATTCAGCATTGTCTACATTAACTACACAATATGAAAACTTATCAAGTTCAAATTCATTGATTACTGATGCAGATATCGCTTCTGAAGCATCTAAGTTTACTCAAAACCAAATACTTCAACAAATATCTACATCATTATTGGCACAAGCAAACTCTGCTCCGTCAGTTGCAATGAGCTTAGTGTAGTAAGAAAAAAGTACATAACAAAAGGAAAAGTTTCATTTTTACCCCCGAACATTTCGGGGGTTTATTTTTATATAATATTCTTTAAAAACGACATTCTGTGGTATTTTGTTGTACCGTTGATTTTAATCGCTTCAATGTGGTTTTTTGTTAAATAACCTTTATTTTTATTCCAATCGTAATAAGGGTATTCAAGATGAATTTTATCCATATATCTGTCCCTGTTTACTTTTGCAAGAATACTTGCTGCTGCAATTGAAGCCGATTTTGAATCGCCTTTTATAATATATTTTTGAGGATAATCAAAATTTTTTACGTATTTATTTCCGTCTACAAGAGCTAATATATTTTTAGAGCCGATTTTTTCAATAACTTCATCAAGTGCGTATTTCATAGCAAGTAAAGATGCATTTAAAATATTAATTTCTTCTATCTTTTCAACCGTAACGGCTTTTATTGACCAAAAAGAATTTTCTTTTATGGGTTCATACAATAGCTCTCTTTTTTTAGGAGTGAGCTTTTTTGAATCGTTCAGAGTCTCAAATAAATCCAAATCAATATCTTTTTTAAAACATACTGCAGCTGCCCAGACTCCGCCTGCTGCCGGTCCTCTGCCCGCTTCATCCGTACCGATTATAAAATCTGCTTTGCTGTCTAATAATTCAAGATTATCAAATTCAAATAAGTTCATATTCTTCAGGTGTTTCAAGTGTAAATTTTCCGATTTTTCCGTCTCTAAAGTTTGATAAAAATATTTCGGACGTTCTTTTTATATCTGCAACATTATTTTTTAATATCCAATTTTTTTTGAAGGCTATGTTTTCTATGGTTATATCTTCATCATTAAATCCGAAATATTTTCTTATATTATCCTGATATCTGTTATTTAGTATTTTTAATAATTCTTCTGCTACATATTCACTATCATAAGCATTTTCTCCGATAGAATTTACACAGGCAAGCTTTAGAGCTTGATATTGATCATTCTGCACGGTCGGAATAATTCCCGGAGTATCAAGAAGTTCTATCTTGTCATTAATTCTGACCCACTGCTGTTGTTTCGTAACACCGGCTTTGGCACCTGTTTTTGTTTTTGAACGCTTAACAAGACGATTAATTGTGCTTGATTTTCCGACATTCGGCATACCGACTACCATGGTTCTGACAGCTCGGGGTAATAATCCCTTTTGTTTTCTTTTTTCTGTCATATCGCTTGCAAGATTTGTTATTTTTTTTATGATTAATTCGGTATCGCTTTTGTTATTTAAACTCGTAATTATAACTTCGCAATTTGAAGCTTTTTTTATTGTATCTGCCCAAATTGAATTTAAATCCTTGTCCGAAACATCCGCCTTGTTCATTAAAATAATTCTCGGTTTACTGTTGCATAAATCAGATGTGGATTTATACCAACTTGAATAAGGGATTCTTGCATCAATAACTTCTATGATTACGTCAACAAGATTCAACTTTTCCTTCAGTTGTCTTTGTGCTTTTGCGATATGACCCGGATACCAGTGGATATGTTTTGGCATGAATTTTCCTTTTATTAATAATGCCTTGCGGTTATATTAAAAAACTGCAAGGCATTGTAAATTTACTGATGAAAAAAGTTTATCTTTTTTCCATTTTTTCTCTGATACGTGTAGCTTTACCTGAACGTTCTCTCAAGTAGTATAATTTTGCGCGTCTAACGTCACCTTTTCTTAATACTTGAATTTTTTCAATTCTGGGTGAATAGATTGCGAATACACGTTCCACACCGATTCCTTGGAATACTTTTCTTACGGTGATTGTTTTGTTAATAGAGCTTCCGCGTTTTTTAATTACAGTACCTTCGAATGCTTGAGTTCTTTCTTTGTTACCTTCGATGATTCTTACATATACTTTTACAGTATCGCCGGGGTTGATTTCAGGCATTTCTTTTTCTGTATATTCTTTTTCTAATTCTTCAATAATAGGATTCATTTTTGTTACCCTTTTTTAGTTATTCTAGCATTTTTAATATTATCTTAAACAAAATTAATAAACAAGTCTTTGAAGTAAAGATTTGTAAATAAAATTAAAAAAGTATTTTTAAGTCGGATAATAAAAATATGAAAAAACTCATCTTAACTCTTTGTATATTATGCTTAATGTTTCTTGTTTCTGTTTTTGTATATCTGAATAAAGAAGAATATAAAACATATAAAATTATAAAAGTTCTTGAAGCGGATACTTTTTATATTGATATTAATGAAAATAATACGCCCGAAGAAGATGAAATATTTCATATTAAAAATATTATTGCCATGAAACCAAATAAAAATTCAAAAACCGAATATTATGCACAAAAGCTTCAAATGCCCATTGAAGATTATTTAAAAGTCGGCTATTTAGCAAGAGAGCTCGCAAAACAGGAATTAACAAATAAAGAAATCTCTATGTCGATTCCGAAAAATAATCAAAAATACGCGGATATATATTATAACGGCAAAAATATAGCGGAAATTCTTTTAAAAGACGGCTTAGCCTTTGTATATGAAAAATCCGATAACCCCGAGTATTTTCAATTTCAAAACATCAGACAAATAAAAGCAAATGCGAAAGAATTATCTGTTTTGGATTTTTCTCTTGTAAATTTAAAAACGAATATTGCTCATAATACAAATAGCGAACACTTTTCTTTAATCAGAAACGGCGAATTATTCCTTAAAAAACAACTAAAATATTTGGGTTTTGTATTCTGCAAATCCTGCGACAAGGAATATTCGGATAAACCGACAGAAAAAATTGATACAACTGAATTAAAATCAAAAAATAAATATTTAAAATCAATAAGTAAAAGATTCGGAAGTATTGAATTATTTTTAATTAACCCGTATGAACGCAAAAGGCCTGATTCATCCTGTTCGACCCAAATATGCAAAACGATAGTAAAAGAAATCAATAATTCAAAAACTTCGATTGATATGGCACTTTACGAAGTAAATAGACAAAAAGAAATTGTTAGTGCTCTGAAAAATGCAAAACAAAGAGGGGTAAAAATCAGGGCGGTATGCAACTACAGTAAAAAATCCGAAGAAGAATATCCTGATACAGGTATATTTGTTAAAGATTTTAATGCTGTCGTTGATAATGATAAAACTTTTATGCATAATAAATTTTTTGTATTTGACGATAAAAAAGTATTAACAGGCTCTGCTAATATCTCGGCATCTGGAACCGGCGGATACAACGCAAATATTGCAGTACTTGTCGAATCTAATGAACTTGCAAAAATATATAAAGAAGAATTTAACCAAATGTATTCGGGCAAATTTTCGACATTAAAAAGAAAATTTGAACATGAGCCCGTAAATATTGATAAAACAATAATAAATTCTTATTTTTCTCCTAAGAATGACGTTTTTAATAAGGGGATTTTGCCCTTAATAAAAAATGCAAAACGAAAAATCTATGTTTCGGCATTCTATTTAACGGATAGAAATTTTATAAACGAACTTGTTGCTGCAAAGAAAAGAAATGTTGAAGTCGTAATTATAATGGATGCTGTCGGTGCAATAAACTTTAAAGAAAGAATTTCTTATATGAGAAGTTCAGGCATTCCTTTAAAAGTTGAAAATTGGGGCGGAAAAAATCATGAAAAAACCATTATGATTGATGATGAATACTTAATACTCGGAAGCTGCAATTTTTCAATTAACGGTTTTTATAAAAACGATGAAAATACTCTTGTTATAGAAAATCCCGAAATTGCAAAATATTATGCCGATTATTTTTTGTATTTATTTAATTCGATTGATAATAAATATCTTAAATTTATACCCAGAGCGGAAAGCTTGGATTCTTACAATTCTTGTTTTGACGGAATAGATAACAATTTCGACAGCAAAATTGATTCAGAGGATAAAGGTTGTAAAAAGTATTAAAATCAATAATTATTAAGTCATTTGCAAAATATAAAATATTTTTGCTATTATATTATTAGAATATGAAGGAATAAAAATGGAATTCTTAAGACGTCACAGAAAAATAATAGTTATAGTTTTGACTGTATTATTAGTCGTTTGGATGGTTGGTTTAACTACTATCATCGGTGTATTAGCTTATAAATAACAATTTTTTATAATTAAAAACCAATGGAAAAATTTAACGGGTTCAACAAAATATTTTTAATAAATACAATTGTTTTTGCGGTTGTGTTTAACTTGTTGTGTTTAAAAACATTTGCCGAACCCAAATTAAAAGACCAAAAAAATCAAATAGAAAACAAAAGAGACCAAGCTAAAAAACAAATCCATAAGTTAAAATTGCTTGAAAAAATTGAAACAAATAAACTCTATAAAAATCAGCAAAAGCTTGAATACAATCAGCACAATCTCGAAAAATCAAAAAAACAATACGAATATGCAAAAGATGAAGTTGCAACACTAGAAAAAAAATTAAATGTATTGCTCGTAGAACATAATCATCACCTTGCATACACTAAAAAAAGAATTATTCAAATATATAAACACAAAAGAAATAACTACGTTGAATTTCTTTTGAATTCTAACGATATAAATGCGTTTTTAGACAGATTATATTTTGAAAATATAATTATTGCTTACGATAAAAAAAGACTTGAAGAAACAAAAGTCCATGCACGTGACATTTTGGCATTAAAAGCAAGAATTGAAATGCAAAAGAAAAATCTTGAATACTCAATCCACGATATTAATAAACAACAAATTGATATTCAAGATGCTATCGAAAAAAATGAAAAGCTTATTGAAAAATTAAAAACCGACAGAGCCACTTGGGAAAAATCCGAAAAAGAACTCGCACGCCAATCAAGAGCTATTTCTCATATGATTAACAGTGAAATCAGAAAAAGTGAAAAACATGGTGTAAATGTTGTGGTTTCAAGCGGATTTGTTCGTCCTGTTCCGGGTAAAATAACTTCTCCTTTCGGATACAGAATGCACCCCGTATTCAAAAGAAGAATATTCCACTCCGGTATTGATATAGGTGCACCGTACGGCACACCTATCAGAGCAGCAAATTCAGGCAGAGTAATGTTTGTGGGATGGTATAACGGATACGGCAAAGTTATAATTATTAACCATGGTAATATAAACGGCATACCGACAACAACACTCTATGCTCACATGTCATCAACAATTGCAAAACAGGGTGCAAATGTTGCAAAAGGTGATATTATCGGCAAAGTCGGCACAACGGGATATTCAACGGGACCTCACTGTCACTTTGAAGTTCGTCAAAAAGGTAATCCTGTAAATCCGCTTAATTTTGTTAGATGATTTTATTTGTAATATTATGAATTTTGATGTAAATTAATTGTATTGATTAAACTAGGGGAAATTTTGACAGGACATATAAAGGGGATAAAAAAATATTTTATACTGGCTCTTTTGATGAATTTGAGTCTGTCGTCCTATGCCCAATACGAAGTTTACAAGGCAAAAACCGTTGTTAATGAAGAGCTTCAAAAGAAAGAAGTAAAAGACAACAGAGATTATCTTCCGACATATAATGACCCTGAGCTTCCGAAGTTTTCTGATGAAAAAACAGTCACTGATGCATTGGAAGAAAAAACTAAAAATTTCTTTGAAAGACGAAGATATAATAAATTAAAAAAACAAAGCGAAGAAGAAAATAAAGAATTACAAGATGAGGTTGTAAACAAGGATGATTCATCCGACAATATATATAAACCTCGCGAAACGGATAATCAGGTAATAGAAAACGAGAACAGATTTCAAATTAACGCTGATAAAGTCAGTTATGATGATACAGACGGAAATATGTATGCACAAGGCAACGTGGAAATCATTGCAAAGGCAAAGGATACTACGATAAAAGCCGATGAAGCAATACTTGATAAAACTGCGCAAACAATAAAACTTATTAATAACGTAAAAGTTATTAAGGGCGGCGTTGAAATGAATGGCGAATCGCTTCTTATAGATTTAAACGAGCAAAATGCCCTTATGGATAATCCTGTTTTGGATGCATATTCTTTTAATGTTGTTGCGCAAGAAGGTTATATTATAGCAAACGATATTCAAATGATTAACGGTACAATAAAAAGTAATCGCAAAACTGATTATGCCGTTGAATCGAGAGCTTTTCAAAGTTATGAAAACGTTGCAACGGATTATATCAGAAGAAGAAACATAGATAGATCAAACACGGAAAGAACAACCAAACAAAACTATAGGGTTGATGCTAAAGAAATAATAATTACGAGCTACAAAGACCATAATTCTTTGCTTATGAAAAAAGCAAATGTTTATTATAACAACCACAGAGTCTTATTTAATTCCGATATAGAAATTCTCTCGGATAAAGACCAAGAAGTTGTTGAAATGTCACTACCCGAAGCAGGTTCTTTAAGAAATTTCGGTACATATGTCGGATACGGTTTTTTGACAAGATTACCAAAAGGTCAAACCCTAAAATTAATGCCTTCTCTTGTATATGGGGACAGTAATATCGGTATAGGTATCATAGGACGTCATAGAAGCACAAATAACAGATTGGAAGCAGGATGGGCAACTTCTACTTCTAATTTGGTTGTCAAAGGTACATACAGACTTGCCGACCATTTAAATTTAAGATACGGCAGAAATACGTATCTTTCAGAAGGCTTTATGGGTGCAAGAAAATCAGGATATGCCGCACAGTTGGAATACAGACAAAATTTTGAAGTTGAAGGCATAAAAGATTTATTATATCGCCAAGGCATATATGCAGGTATATTCTCTGATTATCAAAAACATAGACAAGAGCATGCTTATGCTACTACAAGATTCAGATATACAGGTGAATTGAGAAAGAAATTATTTGAATATCAAAATAAAGAACAGGATATGAGCATTAAACTATCTGCCATGGCGCAGGGCGCTGCAACCGTATATGGTTCCGGTGAAACACAAGGAATTATTCGTATCGGTCCTTATGTAACTACAAAACTTCGTTTTTGGGAATCAAGTATAGGTTACATGATTGGCGGTGTCCATGGTGATAGCCCGTTTATGTTTGATAAATACAGATATGGTAAACAAACAGTTCTTTTAAATGAACAAATCCATTTTGGCGATAAATTTGCATTGGGTTATAGGGCTAATATTACCCCAATGAAAGATAATATTGACGATAAACTTTTGACGGAATCAAGATTCTATGCGATATTTGGTCCGCAGGATTTAAAACTCGTTCTGTCTTATGACTTTGTTCGTGATATTGCTCATTTTGAATTTATGTTCTTATTGGGTACGGATTCATCACGTATCAACTTTGAAAAATTAATTACAAAAAATATTGATGGCGGTAACAGAAAACGTGATTTCTACAGATACGCAAAACCCGTTAAGATTGTAGAACCTGAAAATATGTAGAAATCGGTAAAAATTTGCTTTTATTTTTTGTTCATAATAAAATTTTATTGTAATCAGATAACCTTTTCGGTTCTAATTTTAGTGAAATCCGTATGGCGTTTTAGCCAGCCTTATCCATAGAGGTCAGGAAACCGAAAAAAGAAAGGACAAGAAACTATGGCAACAGCTACATTAGTAGAATTATTGGATGCAGGTGTACACTTTGGTCACCAAACTCAAAAATGGAATCCAAAAATGAAACAATACATTTTTGGTGCAAAAAACGGTATTTATATTATCGACCTTAGAAAAACTTCAGATTTATTGGATGCAGCTTATGAAGTTGTTCGTAAATTTGCTTCTCAAGGTAAAAACGTACTTTTTGTAGGTACAAAAAAACAAGCAGCAGATGTAGTTGCACAAGAAGCAGCTCGTTGCGGCGGATACTATATCAATCGTCGTTGGTTGGGCGGTATGATGACAAACTTTGAAACAATCAGAGGCAGAGTTAACAAATTAAGAGAATTGGAAGGTTTTCTTGAATCAGGTGCAGCAAACAAATTACCGAAAAAAGAAATTGCTCAATTAAACAGACAACTTGCAAAATTATCTAAAACATTGGGCGGTATTAAAGAAATGAAAGGTATGCCTGATATTTTGGTTGTAATTGACCAAAAGAAAGAATTAATTGCGATTAAAGAAGCTAATAAACTCGGTATTCCTGTTGTTTGCCTTGCAGATACAAATGCTGATACAGACGGTATCGACTACATTATCCCCGGAAATGATGACGCTTTACGTTCAATTAAATTAATCTGCTCAAAAATGGCTGATGCTGTTTTGGAAGGTAAAGAATTAAGAGCTAATAATGCAAAAACAAATGGCAAAATTCAAAAAATTGAAGCAAAAGATGCTAATGCAGAAGAAAAACAAGCTGAAGCATAATGGTATACATTAAAGAATTAGGAGAAAAACTATGGAAATAAAAGCATCTATGGTAAAAGAACTGAGAGATAAAACAGGTGCAGGCATGATGGATGCCAAAAAAGCTCTTGTTGAATCCGATGGTGATATGAATAAAGCAATTGAATTTTTAAGACAAAAAGGTATGGCTTCTGCCGATAAAAAAATGGGCAGAATTGCAGCTGAAGGTACAATTGCTTCCGTTATCGACGGCAAAAAAGGTGCAATGGTTGAATTAAACTGTGAAACTGATTTTGTTGCAAAAAATGAAGACTTTAAAGACCTTGCAAACATGATGGCAAAGGCAGTATTAGAATTAAATCCTGCAACCCCCGAAGCTATGCTTGAAATGGATTGCCCTGTTTGCAAAAAACCGATTGGTGATGTTATCAAAGAAAAAATCGCAAAAATCGGTGAAAAAATCACAATCAGAAGATTCGTCAGATATGACGCTGATTGCTGTGTAAATACATATATCCATAACGGTAAAATCGGTGTTTTATTGGAAGCAAAATGCACAAATTGCGACCCTCAATTAACAAAAGATATTTGTCTGCATATAGCTTCAAACGCTCCTGAATACATTTCAAGAAATGAAATTCCTTCAAGCGTTATCGAAGAAGAAAAAAGAATTGAAATGGGTAAAGAAGATTTGGCAAAAAAACCTGAAAACATTAGAGAAAAAATTGTTGCAGGAAGAATTGACAAATTAATGGCTCAAAGATGTCTTTTAGATCAACCTTTTGTTAAAGACCCGAATCAAACGATTTCACAATTAATTCAAGGTAAATGCGAAATTGTTAAATTCGATAGGTTTGTACTTGGCGAAGGTATTGAAAAAAGAAAAGATAACTTTGCAGAAGAAGTTATGAGCCAAATTAAAGGTTAATTATTAAATTTCATAAATGCACAAAGGAATTTCCTTTGTGCATTTTATTTTTAATAGATATTTACATATATATTGACATCAATATATATGTATATAAGAATATTATTGGCGGAGTTAAAAAATTCGTCGATTGTAAAAACTGCTTTGGTTATTAATATGATTAATTTTATAAATGATTTTTGTTTGGAAATATCAGAATATATAGAAAAAGAAAAGATTTATAACAGTCTTTTAATACCCGAAAATAAAAATTGGAGGGTAGATTAATTGTCTGAAAACAGTGCAATAAATGTTTGTATTTCTTGTGATAATAATTATTCTAAACACGCAGGTGTTTTAATTGCTTCGATTTTATCAAATGCAAAAAGCTCTGATAATCTTGTTTTTTATATATTAGACGGCGGAATAAACAAAATCAACAAGGATAAAATTCTTTCACTAAAAGAAATAAAAGATTGTGAAATTAATTTTACTCCTGTTGATAAAGCTCAGTTTGAAGATTACGCCAAGGTGCATACTCATAAATATATCTCTCTGCCTACTTTTTACAGGCTAAAATTGCCCACAATATTACCCGATGTCAAGAAAATAATATACCTTGATTGCGATGTTGTGGTTAATACGAGTTTGCAGGATTTGTTTGATATTGATTTTGATAACAATATTTTATTGGGCGTGCAAGATATCAGTTCAAAAATGTTAAAGACAAATCCCACATACATAAATGCCGGTATGGTGGTTATGAATCTTGAATTGATGCGAAAAGAAGCGGTTGAACAGAAATTTTTAGAATATACAAAAGAAAATATCAATAAAATTAAAACAGGCGACCAAGAAATAATAAACGAAGTTTTAAAAAACAGAATCAAAGTTGTTGATAAAAGCTGGAATGTACAATCAAGTAACTTTACAAACCGTTCCTGTTTTACAAAAACTCCGAAAATCATTCACTATGTTTCTAAAAGAAAACCGTGGCACTATGCTTCTTTTAGTGTTCATCGGGATTTATATTTTAAATACAGACAACTAACCCCTTGGAAACTTGATGAAAATACATACAAACACTGGACAAAAGATAATCAAATTGCATCTTTATTTGCATATATAAAATATCGCCCCTTCTTTCTCTTTAGACCGAAATTTTATTATGCTTTATATCAGGAATATTTTAAGAATTTCTTAAAATCCCAAAAACAAATTTAGACATATATCTATATATATGTATTTCCAAATCATTTAGCCTTTCAATCGCCCGAAAGGCTTTTTTTTGTAAAAATTTTTCACAAAAAACAAATAACTTGAACAAAATCAATTAAAAATCGTTATAATTTATGTATTAAAAAGAAGGTTTTTATGGAAAAGAAATTTTTTTGTTTTGTTTTGGCTTTAAGTTTTTCTTTAATACCCGTGTCGTATGCAAAAACTTCTCACTCTCATTCGGGTCATTCTTGTTCTCAATGCAGGAATCATAATCATCATCATAACTACAACAACTATCATTCGTCATCTTCAAGTAACAACGTTTATCTTGTAAAAACAGATTCAACAACATCCGAACAAAAGTTTCCCGATTGTGATGATTGTCATATGACAACAGAAACAACAACAAATTATTATTCAGACGGTTCTAAAAGAATATATTTAAATTCAAAAATATATGATTCAAAAAATGCTGTTATTGCATCGGATTGTTCTTCGGTTGAACATATAGTTTATAAAAACAATCATTATTTTGCAATTTGCAAAAACAGAGGCGGTTGCTCGTTAATAAATGAAAAAGGCGAAAATATCACAAAACGTAGTTATAGTATGATAAATAAAATCGCTGATAATCGATTGCTTGTTAAATTTGATAAAAAATACGGAATAATTGACTTAAACGAAAAAACAATTGTTCCGATTAAATATCAAAGATTTCAAAAAATCGGTGAAAAAACCTTTATTACAAAATTGAACGGTTATTGGGGGATTTTAGATTACAATAATAAAGTTCTCGTTAAAAACGATTGTGAAAAGATAAGACCTCTGTATGATACAATTTTAATTAAAAGGTACGGAAAATTCGGCTTGGCAAATTATGATGGCAAAATTTTATATGATGTTAAGTATGATAAAATCAAAAAATTCGGCGAATATATAGTAATTAAGAAAAATGATACATATCAATTATTGGATTCCGAAGGTCAAAAAGTATCCGAAGATGAATATAAAAAGTTAAAATTAAAAAGAAATACTCTATACGGTTATACAAAAGATAAAAGAATTGTAAAACCCGTCGAATAGATTTTTATTCTTTTATTGCTTTTCTTAAAACGCTGCTATTATTCAGTAGTATTTCTTTTGCTTCGGTTTCGGAAATATCTTTAATTAACATTAAACAAGCGGTTTTTACTGACCAACTGCAGTTTTCAAGTGCATCTTTTGCCGTTATTTCATCGCAGGACGTTATTTCTTTTACTATTTGAATTGCCCTGTTTTTTAATTTAATATTTGTTGCTTTAACATCTATCATAAAATTTTCGTAGGTTTTTCCGATTTTTATCATAGAGGCGGTTGAAAGCATATTTAAAACCATTTTTTGTGCAGTTCCTGCTTTCATTCTGCTTGAACCCGTGATTACTTCCGCGCCGACTTTAATACATATTTTTATATCCGAAATATTTAATATTTTTGCTTCAGGATTGCAAGTCAGGGCAATTATCTTGCAGGATTTTTCTTTAGCTGTTTGTCCGACTCCAAGCAAGTAATTCGGGTTTCCGCTTGCGGATATTAAAACACAAACGTCTTTATCACATAAAATTTCCGAATCTTTTTTCCCGAGTTCAAAATTATCCTCAGCACCTTCTATAGCATATCTTAATGCTCTGTCTCCGCCTGCAATAATACCTTTCACTATATCAGAATCAACGCCAAAAGTGGGAGGACATTCTGATGCATCTAAAACCCCTAATCTTCCTGATGTTCCTGCACCAAAGTAATACAATTTTCCGCCTTTCAAAAATTGTTCTGCAATAGTATCGACTGCATGAGCAATATTGTCAATTTCTTTTTCTATGGCGAGTGCAACGAGTTTATCTTCGTCATTTATTTTTTTTATAATTTCCGATGTCGGGATTAAATCTATGTCTTTTGTTTTTTCGTTTCTGTTTTCCGTTATTATTTTATTCATAAATATAATTATATCTTAATATGATATAATTGAATCAATGGAAAATATGAAAACAAAAAGAATTATAGGTCTGATGTCAGGAACCTCCTGTGATTCTATTGATGCGGGTTTATGCGAAGTTACACCTGATTTAAAAGTAAAATTAATAAAAGGCATTAACCACCCTTATCCGGATAAAATCAGAGATATGATTTTTAAAGCATTCCGAGGTGAAATTAATATAAAAGAGTTATGCCAATTAAATTTTGCAATCGGGCACTGTTTTGCTGATGCTGCAAACATTTTAATTAAAGAATTCGGTAAACCCGACTTAATTTCAAGCCACGGACAAACAGTCTATCATTATCCTTATGATGAGACGCTTGACGGAATAAAAATTAAAAGTACTCTCCAAATAGGAGAAAATTCGGTTATATCGCACGATACAGATTGCGTTGTTGTATCAAATTTTAGAGAAAAAGATATCGCAAATAACGGTCAAGGTGCGCCTTTGGTTTGTTTTGCGGATAGTATCTGGTTTAAAAATTCTCTTGTACAAAATATCGGGGGAATATCCAATGTAACAGTAGTTTCAGATGATTGTGAAACCTTTGGCTTTGATAATGCCTGCGGGAACATAATGATTGATTACTGTATGAATAAGTTTTTTAATAAAAAATATGATAAAGATGGCGAAATTGCAAAATTGGGAACGGTATCCGATGCTTGGCTAAATGAATTGTTATCCGATGAATACTATTATAAAAAACCGCCAAAAACTACAGGCAGAGAATATTTTAATAAAGAATATATTGAAAAATTCTTGCAAACGGCCCCAAAGAAAAAAGAAGATATTATTGTAACTTTAACTTGTTTAACTGCAAAATCAATTGCCCTGAGTTATGAAAGATTTATTTATCCTGTCACAAAGCCCGAAAAAGTTATCATAGGCGGGGGTGGAGCTTATAATAAAACAATGATGAATATGCTGAAATCCTTTTTACCTGATGATATTAAATTATTCAGTCACGAGGATTTTGGGATTTCAAATAATTTCAAAGAAGTAATGGCATTTGCGCTTTTAGGTTATTGCTATTTATACAATATACCAAATAATGTTCCTTCTTGTACCGGTGCAGATAAAAAAGTTGTTCTTGGAAAAATGGTTGCAGATTAATTTTTTGGCAATTATTTTAGAGCAAATGTTTTTATAAATGTATAACGATACAAAAAAGGGGGAGAGAATGGGCATTCCTGAAATTAGCGGTAATACCTTTATTACGTCAAATAAAGACAATGCAAACAATTATGGTTTGTCGATTGCAAAAGATCGTCAAATGCAAATGGCTGAAAGCATGATTAATGATGACAGCGAATCTGCTTATAAAAACGGTAACTTTGCGGGTGCAAGTGGTATAACCGGAGCTGCAGGATTAGCAACACTTGTAATAGGACTCGTTGTTGGAGGACCTGTTGGGGTAATTGCTGCGGGCGGTGTTGTGCTTGCCGGAGGTGCTGCAGGTGCCGGTATCTTTGGTTGTATGAGTGCTGAAGATTCTACCGCAATGAATGAAGATATTAATTTCTATGAAGATGCCGCAGGTACTGACTATGGTGCGGTTGATTTGGGTTTAGCCGGAAATAAGGCAAGAGAATTTTCTAAAGATTCAAGCGCTATTCCATCAAAAGAAAAAAGAGCACAATATGCCAATGAATTGGAAAACGGAAGCAAATACAGAACAATGGCAATATATAATCCTGAAAATATTGAAGGAAAATCTGATTATGCCGAGCTTCATGATATAAATATAGATTCTTCATTATTTACATCACAACCAAAAACGGATAACATAGATAAAATTGTTGAATACGATGGATACAACGAAGATGTTATTACAACAGATAAAGAATATGGTGATGTAATGGCTGAATATTCAAACACATTCAACGGAAATTTAAGTGATGAAAATATGGACAGGCTTGTTGAAATGGCAAAAGCTATGTCAACGAATCTTGATTTCGAGGATGATAAAAAATTCTTCGATATAAATGGTGACGGATATTTGAACAATGCGGATTTATATTCATTGAAAATATTAACCGATGAAAAAACAAAAGAAGAATTTGATTCACTGAAGGATTTAGATTGGACAAACAGAAAGGCAAATGAACCTTTCGGAAATTACACAAATCAACAGGAAATATTAAACAACTTTGATTTCGACGGCAACGGATGTGTTGATAACAATGACAAGGATTTAATATTGAACGGTTCTTCATCTAAAGTATCTTCAGATATAAACGGTGATGGTGTAACCGATGAAAAAGATTCAAAAATTTTAACAAGTTATATGAAAGCTAATGTTGAAAGATTGAACCGTTTAAGAACCGAAACAAAAGCGCTGGAAGAAGCTATGGGCGGAGATGATAGTATATCCAATTTAGCAAACGTTCTGGGTATTGAACTAAAATAAAAAATAAATATTTAAACAAACTCAAATGAGTCAAATTTCTTTGACTCATTTTTGTTGTTCTATGGCTCCTTTACTAATTATTGTTTATATAATTATCAATAAGGTCATTAATTTCGTCTATATCCGTACCTGCTTGTTGTCCGTATAAATCCGTCAGTTCTTCGACTGTTCCCGTGTAGCGCTCGTTACATGATTTTCCGGTTTCTGTGAACATTACAGATGTTTTTTCTGCGAGCATTCTGTCTTTTACAGATGTATCAAATGCTGCATCTTCTCCGTAATGCCATGTGTATGCAAGGCATTCAACAGGATTTAATTTGTATTTGTCTGTTGAAAGGGCATATCTTATATAATTCAAGTCTTCTTGTTTTAATTCATAGCCGTATGTTCCGATTACACTATTCAATATTTTAAGATTAACTGATTCGCAGTAAAGGACTCCATATTCTTTGTATATTTTTGAGTTACAAAATTTTTCATCAGGTACGGAATCGTCTACGGATAGTAGCCAATTTGTTAATATTTGTCCTATATCTTTTCTGCTTTGTTCATCCGAAAGATATGGTGAATAATTATAAACTTCTTCCAGCATTTTTAATGCATTCTCACCTTTTTTAAGGCACTGTTCATCTGTCAAATTTGGGTCAAGAGTTGTTCTTATTTTTTGATGTGCTTCTTCTAAAGCATTTTCATATTTGGGATAAGAGTTCTTTGCAATATCTGCCAGAATTACCATTGTTGCAACTGCTGCCTTGTCGGGTTCTGAATATAAATTGTTGTTTACTTTGTTTTCGGATGCTATGCCATATTTTTTTAATGTTTCTTTTATTTCAGGGTTTTCCATATAATCATGAATTTTTATTTGTGTTAAACCTGAAGAAGCAGAAGGCTGTGAGCTATTGATTTTATCTTTGGCTTCAATTGATTTGTCGCGTAGAATTTTTTTAACATTTCCATTCGTATTTTCTGCTTCATATCCTTTTTCTAAACCCATACCGGTTTCTTGGCTTGCAAGTGCCATTGCAATACAAGCGAGCGAATCATATTCATCATCGCTTAATCCCAAATCCTTCATTAAAGAAGATTTGTTTTTTGTTAAGCCTTCATGGAATTTTTTTCCCTGTTCTGATTTTTTGTCATTAATATCCTTTTCGTCGAATGTTTCTTCAAAGTCTTTTCTCGAAAATTCTTCTTTTTCCGTAGTAAAAATTGTATCAATTTTTTCAACTTCAAAATCATCTTTTTTGTTTGGATTATTGCCACTTTTGTCTTTTATGAGTCTATCGTTGCCTAAATTTCTGAAAGAATTTAATTCCATAAGTTGTCGCCTTTTCTAATATCACGTTATAAATATATCGACAATTTATTTTTAATCTTGATGAAATTTTAAAAATATTTTACAAAAATTAATATTTTTAAAAAATAACGCAAACGCTAAAAATATTTCAGGCGTTTGCGTAAAATATATATTTATATTTTAATTTTTATTCTTCTTCGGGTTTTATATATTCTAGGGTGATTACGGTATTATCGTTTTTATATTTTTCGTTACCAACAACTCTGAATTTTGCACAAGGTTCAATATATGCTTCTTCAATACTCATACAACCAAAGGGAAGTTTGCTTCCTTTGGGCATTTTAATTTTTAAAATCACTTGATTTGAATTTGAGCCGTATGTGTCTATTACATCTTTTATAGAATATCCGCAATACATTGCATTTGTACTGATTGTTGTTTCTTCATCAGGCTCCAATGCTTTAAGCCAATTTGCGTATTCGTCGTAATTATCTATTTTTCTGTATAATGTAATATCTTTGCTTGTTGCGGGAGCGGTTTTTTGGATTTCATATTTTGCACGTGCAAGAGTTTCCAGTACTCTATTTGCTTCATCGCTTAATTCTTCATATTTATCTTCTTCGGGTAATATTCCTGCGTTATTTTTTATGGCTTCATAATAGTTTTGCACTTTTTCGGCAATTTCTTCTTTGGATAATCCTGTATTGTTTAATCTTTTTCTTTGCAATTCTCCGAGCGAACCCAAACATTGGAATAATGATGATGTATTTGTGTGTTTATTTCTCAATTCTTCCAATTCGTATGAATCCCCGATGCTTCCCGTGGGGAATAAATCTTCATCACTAATATCTAATTCGGGTAATTCTTCATATTCACAAACAAGCGGACTATTGTACGCAGCTAAAGCATCTAATGCACTTGCATCCGATTCTATCGGATTTGTTATTTTTTTTGGTTGATTATTTTCATAATTTGATTTAAAGCTGTAATTTGAACCTAAACTCCTAACACTTATTGGTGATATATCCATTCCTTTTCTCCTAAATTTGTATCGTTACAAATATTTTATGTTTGCTGAAGAAAAAAAATTGCCTGTTTTTTAATAAATGTTAAAAAATATTAACAAAATTTATTCTTCAGGTTTGATATGTTCAAGTGTTACTACTGTTATACCGTCTTTAAACTTTTCGTTTTTAACAACTCTGAATTTCGCACAAGGTTCAATAAATGCCTGTTGAACGTTATCGTTTGTATTGAGCGCAAGAATATAACTGCCTTTTGGCATTTTCATCTGTAATAGAACAACTTCTTCACCGCAACCGTATGAGCGCATTACCCACTTAGCAGAAAAGCCTGTGTATGAAGGGGCTGTGTTTATTATTGCTTCTTCTCCTTCTTTAAGCGCTTTTAATTTATTTATATATTCAAAATGATCATCAACATGATAATCAGGTGTAATTGCCCTAAATAGTGTATGTTCTTGAGTTTTTGGACCTTGCTTTCTGATTTGAATTGATGCCAGTGCCATAACTTTTAGCATTCTATCGACATTTTCAGGCAACGTTTCATCTATTTTTTCATTGGGTACCTTTTCTCCGTTTTCACTTATTGTATTAATATATTTTTTTAGGTATTCTGTGACATTATCTTTTATTTCGCTATTTTCTATTGTTTTTCTAAGCATTGTTGCAAAATCACTGCTTGCATAGAAAAAGGGATTCATATTTATGCCGCTTTGACAACGGTTTAATTCTTCAGGAGAAAATTCTTCCGTCATTTGTTTATCTTGATATAAATGATAATCAAATTCAGGCAATTCATCTTCAGAAGTAATCGGCGAATTATAAGCTGCGAGAATATCAAGCGAACTTACATCAAATTCTTTCGGATTTGGCGAAGTTCTATCGGTATTGTTTTTATGGTTTCCTTTAAAACTGTAATTTGAAATAAAATTTTTGGTGTTAACAGGTGATATATGCATTAATTTTTTCCTTATTTTATGTATATAATTGCTTCTGAATAATAAAAATTGATATTGTTTTTTATAAAATTAACAAAGCTTAATAATTATAAATTTAATTGTAAAAATATATTCATAATTAAAAGCAACTGCGTGTTAATAAGTTATTTTTGTTGTAGATTATTAAGTAGTATTTTAGAGTTGAGTATTCCAATATTTGTTTTGGTTAATTTAAAATGAGTATAAAAAATTTTTTAAAAAATATATTTTCAATATCTGATTACGGCGAAACGCATCATAAAGTAGTTTTTTTTGGAATTAAAATAAAATTTCCCCGTTTAGAATATTTGAAAAAAAAGAACGAAAATCCTTATTATTACTATAAAAAAAATAAACTCGACATCAGAACCCTGCCTCCCGCAACAGGACAAATAAGAGAAATTCAGCTTGCAAATCTTGTACTCTTAGATGAGATGGATTATGTATGTAAATGTGCAGGGCTCAAGTATTGGCTTGATGGCGGAACTTTATTGGGTGCGGTTCGCCATAAGGGTTTTATTCCGTGGGATGACGATATTGATACCGCAATGTTAAGATGTGATTATGAAAAAATAATTGATGCTTTTAAACAATATTCAAGAAACCCCGATATATATGCAGATTATTTTAGAAGCAGTATAAACCCTTGCATGTATTATATAAAAATTCAGCATAAAAAATGTCCGCATCTTTTTGTTGATATATTTCCATGGGATAATTACGGTAAAAGAATTTCAACGATTGAACAATTGGAAATATCTAAAAAATTAAAAGCATTAAGAATCAAGTTACAAAAAACAGCCGATTCTTCTATGACAAACGAAGAAATTAAGGCATTGATTGATAAAACAATGAAAGAAAATATTTTAATTTACGAAGTAAAAGATAACAACAAAGATTGCGATTACGTATGGGGTTTGGATTTTAATCATACTTGGCAAAATTGGTTTACGCATTATGAAGTGCTTCATCCTCTCGGAGAGATTGTTTTTGAAGGAAAAACTTATCCCTGCATGAACAACCCCGATGCATTTTTAAAAAGACTGTACGGGGATTATATGGCATACCCAAAGAAAATCACATTCGGACATTCTTCATATGTAAAATTTTCCGAATATGAACAAGAAGCTATAAAAGAATTATTGGAGACAAATGGATAAAATGCGATTAATTAATAATTTATTTTCAATTGAAAATGCAGGGAATCATTTAACTGTTTGCATTTTAGGTATAAAACTTAAAATTAGGCAAAAATTTAAAATAAACGAAAAACTATACAAATACAAAATTGAAAACGATAAAATTTTCTTTAATTCTTTTACAAACTCATACGCTTGTAATCCAAAATATATTGCAGAAGAAATATTAAGAAGAAATCTTCCATACAAAATAGTTTGGGGGGTTCACAAAAACACATATTTAAAAGATTTTCCAAAAGAAATTAAAATCGTAGAATCCGGAACAAAAGAATACCTAAAAGAATTTGCGACATCTAAAATTTTAGTTTTTAATAACAGATTACGCCATGAACTTGATCTTGGTTTATATAAAAAAAATGAGCAAATATATATACAAACTTGGCATGGTTCGTTAGGAATTAAAAAAACAGGCGTAGATACAGGTGTTCAAACCGAAAATATAAAAAAAGACCATATGATTGATGCTCAAACAATAGACTATCTGACTTCAAATTCCACATTTACTGATAATTTATTCAAAACAATATTTTTCAATAATGGAAAAATTTTAAAAGTCGGACATCCAAGAAACGACATATTTTTCAATTTAAACAAAGAAAAAATACAACAAATAAAAGAAAAAATTGGTTTAAAACCTAAACAAAACGTTGTTATGTATGCTCCTACATTCAGAGATGGCGATTGTGATATTAAAATATTTTCTCTTGATTTAATTTCTTTAAAAAATGCATTAATTAAAAAGTTTGGCGGTAATTGGATTGTATTAACAAGGCTTCATCCAAGACTCATTAAATTAAAAGAAAAATTTGAAAAAACTTCAAATGGGGAGTTTACAGATGTTACAATATATCCTGATATGCAAGAATTGCTTGTAATTTCAGACATAGTTATTACTGATTATTCAAGCTGTATTTACGACTTTATGCTGACACGCAAACCGGGATTTATATTCGCAACAGATGTAGAAAAATACAATAACACAAGGGGTTTATATTATCCTTTGGAATCTACTCCTTTTCCTGTTGCAAGAAATAATGATGAAATGATAAAAAATATAGAAAATTTTGACGAAAACAAGTATAAAGCAGATGTAGAAAGTTTCTTAAAAGAAAAAGGCTGTATGGAAGACGGAAATGCTTCAAAAAGAGTTGTTGATTTAATAGAAAAAATAATAGAAGGCAAAAAAATATGAAAAATTACGGTATAATACTTGCTTCAGGTACGGGAAGCAGATACGGAACGGATATTCCGAAACAATTTATTAAAATTGCAGGGAAAACAGTACTTGAACATACAATAGATATATTTGAAAAATCAAAACAAATAGATGAAATCTTTGTTATAATCACCCCTGAATACAGGCACGTTGCAGAAGATTTATTGATTAAAAACAGCTATAAAAAAGTAACAAAACTCTTAAACGGCGGCGCAATAAGGAAAGAAAGCTCATTCATCGGCATAAATGCAGTTGATGATGAAGAAGCAAACGTAATTATCCATGATTGCGCAAGACCTTTTTTATCCCAAAGAATAATAGACGATTGCGTAAAAGCGCTTGAAAAATATAATGCGGTTGATGTTGCAATACCTTCTGCCGATACTATAATCAAAGTTAAAAACGATATTATACAAAAAATTCCCGAAAGAAAATTCTTAAAACGCGGTCAAACCCCCCAATGCTTCAAATTGTCCGTAATAAAAAAAGCTCACGAATTATCAAAAAACGATTCAAATTTCACGGATGATTGCGGTTTAATTGTTAAATACGGATTAGGTGAAGTTTATGTTGTTGAAGGTGAAGGCGAAAACATTAAAATAACTTATCCTGAAGATATTTTTATGGCAGACAGATTATTTCAGATAAGAAGTGCCGAATGCCCGAAAGAACAGGATTTAGAAGATTTAGAGGATAAGGTTATTGTTGTTTTCGGCGGAACATCAGGAATTGGCGAATGTATTGTAAATCTTGCCAATGTATATGGTGCAAAAACCTATTCTGCATCCACAAGAACAGGCTGTGATATAACAAACTATGAAAGCGTTGAAAATTATTTAAAAGAAATTTATTCAAAAGAGAAAAGAATAGATTTGGTTGTAAATTCCGCAGGAATTTTGAGAATGGGAAAATTAACCGAGAGAAAAATAGAAGATATACAAAAAGATATTGATATCAATTATACAGGCTCAATCAATGTTGCAAAAGCTTCTATTCCATATTTAAAAGAAACAAAAGGTTCTCTGCAATTATACGCATCAAGTTCGTATACAAGAGGAAGAAGCTTGTATTCCACATATTCTTCTACAAAAGCAGGTATAGTAAATTTGGCTCAAGCTTTAGCCGAAGAATTGGCAGATGATAAAATAAGAGTGAATGTAATAAATCCTGAAAGATGTGCAACCCCGATGAGATTTAAAGCTTTTGGAAAAGAACCCGAAGGAAGTTTGCTTGAACCTGAAAAAGTTGCCGTAGCGTCTTTAAAAACATTTTTATCAGATTTAACAGGACAAGTAATTGATGTCAGAAGGGTATAAATGCCAAAAGTTAGTATAATAATACCTGTATATAATGTTGAAAAATATTTAAGGCAGTGTCTTGATAGTGTAATTAATCAGACATTAAAAGATATTGAAATAATATGCATTGATGATGGCTCACCTGATAATTGCCCTGCAATAATTGATGAATATGCCAAAAATGATAAAAGAATTGTCGCTATTCATAAAGAAAATGGCGGTTATGCAAGTGCAATAAATAAAGGTTTAGATATAGCGAAAGGGGAATTTATAGGAATTGTTGAAAGTGATGATTTTGTTGAATCAACAATGTTTGAAGAATTGTATAACGAAATAAAAAATACAGATGCTGATTATATAATATCAGACATTTATTATTACAGAGAAGAAGAAAATTGTAAGATAAAAAAAATAATTAAAGAAGAAGATAAGCAGGAATATTATAATTTGAAAATCTCGCCAATGCTTGCTCGGGTTGTAGGTTATCCATGGAATAATATATATAGACTTAGTTTTCTAAATGATAATAATATAAGAATGCTTGATGATGGAAATGGCGCATACGAAGATCAGCCTTGGAAAGCAACTATATTATCTAAAGCAAATAAAATTATTTATCTTGATAAACCATTTTATTATTATAGAACAAATGCTGCTATGTCATCTACTAATAATGGCTCAAGAAAATTGTTAAATCATATAACTCGCAGAAAACAAGTTAGGACAATATATATAGAAAATAATGTATATAGTAATGAAGTAATGGAAAACTATTATTCAGCTACATTAAGTGGATATCTAAAGTTTTTAAAGAAAATATCGAGCGAGTACAAAGAGGAATATTATATTAAAATGAGAGAAGCATTGAAAATTGCATTAGAACAAGATAACCTAACCTATAAATATTTTTCTGCTAAAAAGAAAGAACATTTCCTTGCGATTTTAAATAAAGATTATGCACAATATAAAAAATGGCTGAAATGGAAAGAATTCAACAAAAATTTTTTGGGTATTTACAAAACTAAAGAGCACACTCAAATTGCTATTTTAGGAATAAAGATAAAGATAAAAAGGGAAAAATATCTTGCCAAAGGTTAGTGTAATAATACCTGTATATAATGTCGAAAAATATTTAAGAGAGTGTTTGGATTCTGTAATCAATCAAACATTGAGAGATATTGAGATTATTTGCATAAATGACGGCTCGACGGATAATTCTTTAACAATTTTAAAAGAATATGCCTCAAAAGACGACAGAATAAAGATTTTAAACCAAGAAAACAAAGGTGCAGGGTCGGCAAGAAACGTTGCAATTGACAGAGCCACGGGACAATTTGTTTGTTTTATGGATTCCGATGACTATTATCCGACCGATGATATTTTAGAAACATTATATAACAAAGCTATCGAAAACAATGTTAAAATATGTGGAGGGGAGCTTGCAAAGTTCACGAACGAAAATCCTGAATTAAAGCAAAATTTTGGAAAAAATTATTTGGGATTTTTATTTAAAGATGACGGATTGATAAAATACACAGATTATCAGTTCGATTGCGGATTTTACAGATTTATATACAACAGAAAATTTCTGATTAAAAATAAAATATATTCCCCTGAATACAGGCGTTTTGAAGACCCGCCGTTTTTTGTAAACGCTATGATTTTAGCAAAAGAATTTTACGGAATTCATAAAATTACATATGCGTACAGAATGAAACATAAAGTCGTATTCTGGTCAGAGGAGAATACTATTGGCGCTTTATCGGGAATAACAGATGATTTTAATTATGCAAGAAAATATAAATTAAATAAACTAACAGAATATACTTATGCTCGTTTAAAAAACCATATGAAGCTGTTTAAAGACAAAAAATACCCGAGAAAATATCTGCTTATCCTAAAAATATTTCTGCAGGAACCGTATGTAAGAAAAAAATTTATAAAGAATATAATACAAGGGATTTTTTCCGTAAAAAATAAAAATAATCATAAAATAATAACAATTTTTGGTATAAAAATCAAAATAAGAAGGAAGGAAAAACAAGGCATACTGCATACTAGCATTCCAATAATATTTTCATGCGATAATAACTTTGCACCACATTTATGCGGTGCAATTGCTTCTATATTAATAAACAAAAAAGATGGCATTTCACCATGTATTTATATAATTGATGGTGGTATATCCCCAAAAAATAAAAAACTGATAGAATCTTTGAATAGAATTGCTAAATTTAAAATCAAATATTTAACCGTAAAACCAGCTACATTCAAAGATTTTCCTTTGTTTGTTGAGAGGATTTCTTCAAGTACATATTATAGATATTTAATAGCCGATTTACTTCCTGAGTTGGATAAAATCATATATT
This sequence comes from uncultured bacterium, assembly GCA_946622415.1. Classification (GTDB taxonomy): domain Bacteria; phylum Cyanobacteriota; class Vampirovibrionia; order Gastranaerophilales; family Gastranaerophilaceae; genus RUG14156. The sequence continues at coordinate 1,815 of CAMOPX010000022.1, read as the reverse complement.
TAGATTGTGATTTAAATGTTTTATCTGATTTAACGGAATTATTTAATGTTGATATTGATGAATATTATCTTGCAGGAGTTAAAGATATTTTTCATGATGAAAACACAAAACGTTTAAATATTAGCAAATATGTTAATGCGGGAGTTTTGCTATTAAATCTTAAAAAAATAAGACAGAATAAAAAGATAAACGAACTGATTAATTATACAATAAATAATGCAGATATTATAAAATGGATGGATCAAGATGTAATAAACGTTGTTATGCAAGATGGCATAAAATATATTGATATGAAATGGAATGCTCAGGTTGGGAATAATAAATTATGTAAAATATTAGGATTTAATGACTTGGGAAGAAAAGCCTCGATCATTCATTATATAGGTCATAATAAACCTTGGCTATTATATTCTATCGATCCGTTTAAGGACATTTATTGGAAATATCTATCGCATACCCCATTTGGATATTTAAAATTTGTAAATAGTTTAAAGTATATTAATGATAAAATTTTTTCTATACGTGATACTAAAAACAAAAAACATAAAATTATCACAATTCTGGGTATAAAAATAAAACTCAAAAGAAAGTAGAATCAATGAAAATCACAATAATCGGAACGGGATATGTCGGACTTGTTGTCGGAGCGGCACTTGCAGATATGGGAAACGATATTATCTGTGTCGATAACAATTTAGATAAACTCAACCAATTAAAACAGGGGATTATCCCTATATACGAACCTGGATTAGAAGAACTCGTTAAATCAAATGTTGCAGAAAACCGTCTGGAGTTTTCATCAGACCTCGATAACGCCGTAAAAACATCGGAAGTCTGCTTTATTGCTGTCGGTACTCCGCAAGATGAAGACGGTTCTGCTGATTTAAAATACGTTTTAGATGTGGCGGAACAAATCGGAAAGGCCATGAACGGATACAAGGTTATTGTTGATAAATCAACCGTTCCTGTAGGTACCGCCCAAAAAGTAACTGAAATTATTAAAAAACATACAAATTATGAATTTGATGTTGTATCCAATCCTGAATTTTTAAAACAGGGTAATGCGGTTGATGACTTTTTGTCGCCCGATAGAGTTGTTATCGGTTCAAATTCCGAAAAAGCAACAAAAATTATGCAGGAAATCTATTCTCCTTTTTTAAGAACAGGTAACAGAATTGTTGTTATGGATGTAAAATCCGCAGAAATGACAAAATATGCGGCAAATTGTTTTCTTGCAACAAAAATATCATTTATGAATGAAATAGCGAAACTCTGTGAAAAAGTCGGAGCAGATGCAGAAATGGTGCGTGTTGGCGTTTCTACTGATTCAAGAATAGGAAACAAATTTTTGTTTGCGGGACTAGGATATGGCGGAAGCTGTTTCCCAAAAGATATTAAAGCATTAATAAAAACAGGTGCGGATTTCGGACTTGATATGAGTATTATAAAATCTGCCGATAATGTTAACAAAATGCAAAGGAGTTTATTTGTTGAAAAAATAAAAGCAAAATTTGGTTCGGATTTAAGAGGCAAAACCTTTGGAGTTTGGGGATTGGCATTCAAACCAAAGACAGACGATATGAGAGATGCGCCCTCAATCACAATAATAAATTCCCTGCTTAATTTGGGTGCAAAAATAAAAGCCTATGACCCGAAGGCAATAAACACCGCAAAAAAAATATTTAAATATAAAATTGAATATTCAAAATCCGCATATGATGCAATTTCAGGTGCCGATGCAATGCTTCTTTTGACGGAGTGGAACGAATTTCGCCGTCCGGATTTTGAAAGAATAAAAGGATTATTAAAACAACC
>CAMOPX010000021.1 GCA_946622415.1 uncultured bacterium | reverse complement strand
CATAGTGATGCAAATTTAGAATTTGTTGAAAAATTTGTTGATAATTGCTCGGAAGAGAGTCTTAATGCAATTTTAAAAAAAGGCAGTCTTGACAGTTATGCAAATTATTATGCACCGAATAGTTCTCTTGCTAATAAGTTAACTGAAAAATATCTGGATGTCAGGGGAAAAATAAATGATGGCACAGTGGGAGATTCTTCTCAGGGTAACATCGGAGATTGCTGGCTTTTGTCCGGAATAAATGCTTTGAGGTATAGTGCAAAAGGTCAAGAAATCCTCAATAATGCAATTTCAAATACCGAAGACGGGTATAGTGTCAGATTTGAAGGATTAAACAAAGATATAGAAATAACAAAAGATGACATTACAAGTGCAATACAGAGTGGAAAATATTCAACGGGCGATACGGACGTGCTTTTATATGAACTGGCTTTCGAAAAAGGATTAGACGAAGGATATATTAAGCATAATATTTTAGCAGGCGGAAGCGCGGAGAATCCCGAAGATGCTTCATCTTTGGATGGCGGAAGCGCTATGACGCTTATATATGCATTGACGGGTAAAAAATCAAAATATACACTCAATGCCCAAGGATGTAGCGATGAAATATTGTCACAAAGTCCCGTGGGAGTTTTTCTGACTAAAACATTAAAAATAATTGCAGAGCCTTTTGTAAGCTCAGGAAATGAATCCATATTGGATAAAATTTCAAATTCGGAAAATGTTATTGCTTCTGTATCATTTATGTTTGAAAATAACGGCAAAGAAAGATATTTAACGGATATAGACGGCAATAAACATGAAGTTTCGGGAGTTGATGTTGACTCCATGCATGAATGTGCAATAAAATCCATAGATGGCGATTTGGTTACAATAGTGAATCCTTGGAATTCAAAAGAAAATATAGTTATAACAAGAGATGAGCTCCTGAAAAACGCTTTTGCAATATCATACTGCGATTTATCGGACGCATAGTTTTTATTTGAATTAAATTTCGATTAGTAGTAAGATAAATCTTATGAAATTAGGATTAAATATTGACCATATTGCGACACTCAGAAATGCCAGAGGGGGATTTGAGCCTGATATTGTTGAGGCGGCAAAAATTGCTCTCCAAGAAGATATTTTTGCTCTTACAATGCATTTAAGAGAAGACAGACGCCACATAAAAGACGATGATTTATACAGTATTAAAAAACTCGGCGCTAAAATTAATCTTGAAATGGCAGCAACGTCTGAAATCCAGCACATTGCTCTGGATTTAATTCCGTACAGTGTATGTCTTGTCCCCGAAAAAAGACTTGAAATCACAACGGAAGGCGGACTTGATGTTGCAGGGCAAAAAGAATATTTGAAAGAATTTATTAAACCCTTAAGAGAAAAGGGAATAATAGTCAGCATGTTTATTGATGCGGATGAAGAACAAATCAGAGCATGCGAATACATTAAAGCTGATTATATCGAGCTTCATACCGGTTCTTTTGCGAATGCATTTGATAAAGGAAACTGTGAAGAAGAGTTTCAAAAATTAAAAAGTGGTGCAAAACTTGCTCAATCTTTGGGCTTAAAAGTTAATGCAGGTCACGGATTGAACTACAAAAATGTTTATTTAATGCACAAAATAGATAATCTTTGCGAATTAAACATAGGTCACAGTATTATTTCCCGTTCGATTTTTGTCGGATTAAAAAATGCAATTCAAGAAATGCTCGAATTAATCAAATAAGAATTGTAAATTATAGGACTTGACATAGTATTTTGTCTTAGATATATTATTTAATGCAGATAGGTTGATCGTGTCTAAAGTTTAATTACTACATTAGTTAAACTACGATTCCTTAAAAGAAAGGACAAAAAATGTACGCAATCGTTGAAACAGGCGGAAAACAATACAAGCTTGAAGAAGGCAGATATGTTGATATCGAGTTATTGGATGTTAAAGCCGACGAAAAAGTTACTTTTGATAAAATTGTAATGCTCGTTAACGGCAAAAAATCAAAAGTAGGAAGACCCTATGTAGCATCTGCTACAGTTGACGGTACCGTTGTTAAAAATGACAAAGCAAAGAAAATCATTGTTTACAAACAACGTCCTAAGAAGGGCACCAGAGTAAAACAAGGTCATAGACAACAATTCACTCGTGTTATGATTAACAAAATCAATACAAAGGCAAAATCATCAAAGAGTGAAGCAACTGAAGAAGCAGGAGAATAAAAATGGCACATAAGAAGGGTGTAGGTTCATCAAAGAATGGACGTGACAGCGAAAGTAAGAGATTAGGCGTTAAGAAATTCGCCAATGAAGAAGTTCTTGCAGGAAATATTTTAGTTAGACAAAAAGGTACTAAATTCCACGCAGGAAACAACGTAGGACAAGGTAAAGACGACACATTATTTGCACTTATTGATGGTGTGGTTAAGTTCGAGCCTTACAGAAGAACAAGAAAACAAGTTAGCGTATACGCTAAATAATAATTGAAAATTTAATATGGATGGGAGCGTAGCTCAGTTTGGTTAGAGCGCTTGCCTGTCACGCAAGAGGTCGCGGGTTCGAGCCCCGTCGTTCCCGCCATATCAATAAAAAACACTTCCTATGGAAGTGTTTTTTAATGGTTTCATAATAATTAAAAAACTCGTCGTTTGTTTAAAAATTTTTGAAGAAATTATACTCTAAAAGATTTTTTATTGGGTGTTTTAATAATCTGACAATTTTAATTAAATTTTTACCTTTTAACAGGACATTTGGTCGGAAGGGTTTTATCTCATTGCGAGGGCGAATGCCCGAAGCAATCCAGCTTTTGCCGATTTTGCAAGGTCGGAAATTGGTTAAGTACAAAAGTCCGAAACATCCGGTTTTATATCTTCTGTGTACTTGCCAAATTGTGCCAAAAAACCTTTAATATCTTCTCCTTTAATTTCCATAAATGTATCTGTCATTTCGGGATTTGAAAAGAAAGCTTTATCCGGTTCTGAAGTATTTGCAAGCTTCATTTTATTACCCTTTAAAACCCCGCCCATACTGATGTTTTCAGTAAAGTCCCGCATTTTATTTTTCTCTGATTTATTTCTTGTATTGATAGGTTGACATAAATAAATTGCAATATGTAGTAATAACTATAAAATCTTCACAATTTATTTATATAAACAAGGTAATTTTTAAAACCTTCCGTCTAATTTAGTTGAGCAGTATTTGCATTTGCCGTTTTCGATATTATATTCCAACATCTGATATCCGTTTCTTTTGATTATCGGTTTGCGGCAATTTTTGCAATAGGTGGTTGATGTTTCAATATTAGACAAATTGCCCGTATAAACGTATTTAATTCCCATAGATTTTGCGATATTATAGGCATTAATTAAAGTTTCAAAATTTGTCGGGTTTCTGTCTTCAAATTTATAGCGCGGAAAAAATGCACTAAAATGAATCGGTACACAATCACCTAAATTTTCTAAAATCCAATTGCATTCGGCTTCAATTTCATCAGGAGAATCGTTTTCGCCTTCAATTAACATTGTTGTTAATTCTATATGACAGTTTGTTTTATTAACTGCATAATTAATTGTTTCAAGTACGGGTTCTATTTTTGCCAAGCAATTTTTCTTATAGAAATTTTGACTAAAACCTTTTAAATCTATATTCGCGCCATCCATAAATTCAAAAAATTCTTTTGCGGGCTCTTTGTTCATAAAGCCTGATGTTACGGCAACGGTTTTTATATTGTTTTCTCTGCATAATTTTGCCGTATCAATAGCATATTCAAAAAAGATAATCGGGTCATTATAAGTGAAAGCGATGCTTTTACAGTTATATTTTTTTGCAATTTCAATAATTTCATCAGGTGAAGTTTTATTCAGTTTTTTGGGGTCGGATTTATTTTTTGAAATATTCCAATTTTGGCAAAACAGACATCCCATATTACAGCCTAATGTTCCGAAGGATAAAATTGATGAAGTCGGAAAAAAGTGATAAAGGGGCTTTTTTTCGATGGGGTCAATTGCGAGCCCTGTATTATAACCGTATGATACAAGTTCAATATTTTGGTTTACGTTTTTTCTGACATGGCAAAATCCCTCCTGTCCTTCCGAAAGTCTGCAATTTCTCGGGCAAATTGTGCATTGGACCTTGCCATTGGGTAAAATATTTTGATATTTCATAAAAAGTATTATAATATTTTTATGTTAAAAATAAAAGAACCGTCTGTCGCAGGCACTTTTTATACAAATGATGCCGAAGCGCTAAAAATTCAAATAGAAACATTTGCCAAAGAAAATAAAAATAAATACGAATACAAAACAAGAGCGGTTATTGTTCCGCATGCGGGTTTAATATATTCGGGACGTTTGGCATATGAAGGTATAAATCAATTAAATAAAAAAATAAAAAATATTTTCATATTTGCACCGGCGCATAGAGTTGCTTTTGAAGGAGTTGCATTATCGAGCTTTGATAAATGGAGAACTCCTTTAGGCGAAATTGAGGTTAATCAGGAAGTTAATAAAGAATTAACGGAAAAATACAGTAATGTTGTTTTTAATGACAACGCAATTTCTCCGGAACATTCAATAGAAATTCAAGTTCCTATTATACAGAGTTTATTTAATGATGTGAAAATCACCCCCATATTAATTGGTAAATCTGATTTTAAAATTGTTCTTGATATTTTATCGGAATTTTATAATGATAAACAAAACGGTTTTATTATATCATCTGACTTGAGTCATTTTTTAACTGATGAAAACGCAAAAAAACTCGATAATCAAACAGCTCTGATGATAGAAACAGGGAATATGTCCGGATTTTCGTATGAACAGGCATGCGGTGCATTGGGTATTGCGGGGCTTGTTGAATTTGCAAATAAAAACAACTATTCTTTAATCAGAATCGATATGACAAATTCATCTTCTTCAACCAAGGATAAATCGAGTGTTGTCGGGTACGGAAGCTGGTTTTTATATGAGGGAGATAAAAACGAATTTATTAAAAAATACTATTCAAATTTCGTTATAAATATAGTAAAAAACGTCTTAAAGACTTCTTTTACAAATGATAAAATCGTAATTGATTATCCTCAAATTTTTGATGAATTCGGGGCTTGTTTTGTAACATTAGAAAAATCGGGAAGATTAAGAGGCTGCATAGGGTCTATTGTTGCTTATCAACCTTTAATTAATGATTTAATAAATCATGCGAAAGATGCTGCCTTTAACGATCCCAGATTTTCAAAAGTAACGGAAAATGAGCTTGATGACATAAAGGTTTCGATTTCTCTTTTAACGGAGCCAAGAAAAATGGATTTTGAAGATGAAGAAGATTTATTAAACAAAATGGTTCCGAATGTTGACGGGATTATTATAAAAGATGGAAGTTATCAGGCGGTTTATTTGCCTGTTGTTTGGGAACAATTACCCGATAAAAGGGAATTTTTGGGTTCTTTAAAGGTGAAGGCGGGATTATCGCCTGATTATTTTTCAAAGACATTTGAAGCATACAGGTTCGAAAGCATTTATATTAAAGAGGAATGAAATGAATTTTTTGGCTGTTTTCATAGGAGGTGGACTAGGTGCATTGATAAGATACATTTTATATCTTATTATGCCAAATAACGTGTATGTGCCTTTAGCCACCTTGGTTGCTAATTTTTTCGGGTGTTTTATTGCAACAATTGTATTTGTTTATTTTGCTTTAAAAAGTGACTTGAATCCTGCTTATAAAACATTTCTGATAACCGGATTTTGCGGCGGATTGAGTACATTAAGCGCTCTTTCGCTTGAATTATTGCATTTTATTCATACAGATGATTATATAAGAGCGTTTGTTTATATGTTTTTAACTTTTATTGTTTGTACGATTGCCGTATTGTTAGGGGTTTTTGTTGTTAAGAATAACGTGTAGTTGATTTTTGATTAATCTGATAATTTAAAATATACAATTTAAACATTGACAATAAAAAATATATTTGATATAAATTCAAAATGATAAAAGAGGAGAAAAAAGCAATATTTAAAAAAGTAAATCTTGTTTGTTTTTGGGTTTTAATATTTTTTGCATTTATTGCTCTCTTGTTTTCTTTAAAATTCAATGACCCTTATGCTTTTGATTCGGAATTTATATTGTCGCAATATAAAAATATCTCAATAAATTTTTTAAGTAATTCCGATATTCCAAAAGACGAAATCTATGTATGTTTTGATGAATATTGTCTGCCTGCTGATACAAAGATTCCAAACAATATTGTATCGGGAAGCCGATTTGATTTTTATAATAAACGGTTTAGAGAAAAAAGTATTAAAAAAATAAAAATATCTTACCCTGCAGAATATTCAAATTATGAAAATACAATAGATGAAATAAATGTAAACGTAGGTTTTGAAAATAAATATTATTCAAATCGTGAAATAAAAAATTTTCCGATACAAAAACAAGGAAAATTTAATGATATAATACTTCCTGATATAAATAACGATAAAGGTTTTATTAATAATATATGCTGTTTTGTTTTGTCATTATTCTATAATTTGAAAGCGTATATTTTATTTTATCTGTTTTTATTTTCGGCATTTGGCGTGTACCTTTTTAACAAACAAAAACCCGAATTTCAGTTTTTAAAATCGTTTTTTGAAAACAAAAAGACATTATATTTTTGCCTTGGTTTCTTAATATTTATTGCAGGCATGTTGAGATTAAACGATATTACATACACTCCTCTTTGGCTGGATGAACTATATACAAAACTGATAGCGACAAAAGATTTTTTATCAACATGCAAAGATTCTGGGAATCCGCCTTTATTTTTTGTTATTGAATATTTTATGAAAAATATTTTTTCCGATTCAACTTTTTTATTAAGGCTCCCTTCATGTATTTTTGGGATTTTGTTTGTGCCTTGTTCTTATATGGTATTTAAAAACGTTTCAAAAGAACTCGGTTTAATTGCCGCATTTTTGGCATCATTAAATATTTTAAATATCTATCAATCACAAGAAGCAAGAAGTTATAGTCTTTGTATGCTTTTAACCATTTTTGTTGTTTATTATATTTTTGAATATTTAAAGAAACCGACTTTGAAAAATCTTCTTTTGCTTTCTTTGTTTAGTGCATTTTCTATAAATACTCATTATTTTTTGGTATTTTTTATTTTTTGCAATTTCTTTTATGTTTCTTTTAAACTTTTAAAAAACAACAGACATAATGACTTTTTAAAATTTTTCTTATCTCAAATAGTAGTTGCCCTTAGTTTTTTACCGTATCTTTTTATATCTTTAGAAAATGCCATGGATAAAAGCTTTAATTCATTATTTGGCACATTAAATTCAGAAGCCCTTAATGATACTATGATAGTGTTCTTTGGAAACGGGGTATGGTTTTCTGTATTTTTAATATTGATTATTTTTAATATTGTTCTTTGTTTTATTAAAAAAATTGAAAAAAATTCCGAATTAAAAAATCTTCTTTTTTATCTTTTGTATTCGATTATAACGATTTTTATATTGATTTATTTTGTTGCGGAATACATAAAACCGATTTATATTTTCAGAGTTGCAATCAGTCTTTATTCTCTTTTATTTCTTTTGGAAGTTGTTATAATAATGTCCGTGCTGAAATTTAAGAATCCGACTCCTTTAAAAACTCTTTTAAAAACAATTTATTCAATATTTGTTATTATATTAATTTTTTCGACAGTAAGACCGGTTTCGCCTTTAAAATGGCGAAATAATTTGCATCAATTTATTGACTTTATTCAACATGATGCAGAAAAATATAAAAATAAATATGAAATTAATGTACTTATTCCTGACTATATTGAATATTTGGAAGAATATAAAAATATAAAGAATCTTGATTATATAAATTGGCACGCTATTAAAATAAACGAACGTGAATATATCCCGATTGAATATTTTACCGAAAATAAAAATACCGTTACATATCCTTTTTTCCTTATATATATGACCTATAATTTTGAACCTTTAAATGACGGACAGGAATTTTATTTTTATCAAAAAAACATGTTTGATAATATTAAGATAATAACAAAATAATTTATTTTTCAGTTTTATATATATGCAAAATAAAAAGAGTAAAAAATAAATGAATATAATCCCCGTTAAAATCAATAAAATATACAAAGATACTTATAAATGTGATTCAAAAAATCCAATACTTGCAAAATATAAGATTAAAAATATTAAACCCATTGTCGAAAAGAATCTTCTACCTCATGATTACGGATATCACCCGAACATATATAAAATAGGCACTGTACCGGAATACTTACCTCCGCTTGAATACGGACAGATGTATGATAAAAGAGGCGGAATATTAAACAGACATACAACATTTTTTGCAAGAGGCGATTTGGATTGGTATGATTTTGGAAAATATTTAAAATCTAAATTTGAAGACATAAGTAATGTTGATATACAATGTTTCGGATGTTCAACAGGACAGGAAGCGTATACTCTTGCTATTCTTTTAAATCATATATATAACGGCGAACCTTTTACTATACATGCATCGGATATCGACGAAAGAACAATCGAACATGATAAAGAAAAACAAGAAACAGGCATATACTTAGAAAAAATCGATTGCTTGGAACTGCTTGCGAATGTAGGAATAGATAAGGAAGAAAATCAAAGCGATGAGGATTATCTGGGTAAATACTTCGTTCTGAGCGGTAATATAGGGCGAATTTGCCCCGAAATAGTTAATTCGGTGGAATTCAGTAAAAAGAATATATTAACTTCAACCGATGAATTAAATCAAACAAAACCATCCATTGTGTTGTGTCGTAATATGTGGCCTTATGTTAACCCTGATTTGTATCGTAGATTTGCAGAAAAATTGTATAAAAATCTTGCTGAAGGTTCAATAGTGATTATAGGAAACTTTGATTGTTTAGGTGAATTCGGTTATGAAAATTCTTCTGATTTTCCGAATACACTTAAAAAAGCAGGGTTTAATCCCATTGATAGAGGTGCGGGGGTTTTATGTTATATAGGCGGACGAAATGATAAAAAACTTATTTTTGAAAAATAATTTTCAAAGTATAATCATTCTATGAATATTAAGCAAGCAAAAATATTAATCGTAGAGGATGAACCGCAAATAAACAGGTTGGTTGAACTTGTTTTAATATCGGATGGCTTTTGTAATATTAAAAAAGCATTTGATGGTACAGAAGCGCTCGAATTGATTAAAAAAGATAAGCCGGATTTAATCTTATTAGATGTAATGATTCCTGAAATAAACGGGTTTGATTTATGTAAAATAATAAAAAATGATATATATTTAAAATCAATTCAGGTTATTATGCTTACAGCCAAAAAAATGGAAGAAGATATTTTAAAAGGATTTGAAAGCGGAGCAATTGATTATATTTCAAAACCTTTTAGCAATAAAATTCTATTGGCCAGAATAAAAGCTCATCTTTCAAATACAAGTTCGGAAAATGAAAACAAAAGTATAAAAATAGATGATTTAAAGAAAACAGTAACACTTTTTGACAGGCAAATCGATTTAACAAGATTTGAATTTGAAATTTTAAAAATTCTTTTATCTTCTAAAGGCGTGGTTTTTTCTCGTTCACAGCTTCTCAATCACTTAAGAGGTGATGACGGCTTTAACGTTTCTGAGCGTGCAATAGATGTTCAAATAGTAAATCTAAGGAGAAAACTCGGTGATTTTGGCGCTAATATAGAAACAATAAGAGGAATAGGCTATAAATTAAAGGAATTTGAAAATGAAAAAGAGAGATAAATTTTGGCTGGATAGAATTTTGAGTTCCGCTATTGTAGTTTTTCTTTTTATCAGTGTTTCCATATACAATATGGCAAAATTTAATGCCTCTTATATAGCAGATGAAATAGACGAACTTGCAATATACAGTAAACAAATAGAGTGGACTATAACCTCTGTTTTAAAAAATAATGATATAAAAATTCTGCAACAGTATTGTAACGATTTTAAAGACGATAAAGAATTTACTTTCAGAATTTTTGACGAAAATAAAAAACTTGTTGCGTCATCTTCAAAAGACAAAACATCAAAAATGGCAAATGAAGATACAATATTAAAAAAGACAAAACATAATCTTTGGGATTTATATAAACATTCATTTAAAGATAAAAGACTTGAACAAATAAGTGAACTCAATATTAATGATAAAAAATACTACCTTGAAGTTTCCATATCGGAAGCATTTGTTATCGAAACAATCATAAGTGCGCAAAAAAACATTACAATTTTATTTGGAATTTGTTTAACGATGTTAATCTTATATGTTATTCAAATTTTTTGCACAATAAGAAGTTCGTTTAACGGTTTAGAGGATAGCGTTGTAAAAATATCAAAGGGTGAATTGGATACAAAAATAAAAGTTCCAAAAAACGGGCTGTTGGAAGAATTGGCTATTTCTATAGTATATATGACACAAAAATTAAAAATGCAAATAGAAAGACTGTCGAAACTTGAAAAATATAAATCGGAATTTATTCAAAATATTACCCACGAAATAAAAACCCCGATTACAGCCATAAATTCTGCAATAGAACTTATAGAAGAACAGAATACAGTCGATAAAATTAACAAAGAATGTTTTGATATAATAAAATTTCAAACAAATGCCATAAATAAATTAACGGGCGATATTTTGTCGCTTTCTGAAATTGACCTTAAAAAAACGGGAGAAATAAACAATTTTCAGGATATTGATTTAACTTCCGCAATAAAAGAAGCTGTCGAAAATCAGGGAATAACTGATTGTAAAATTAATATCATAAAAGATGATGATTATATTATAAAAGCTGATAGAGAGCTTCTTATTACCGCAATTTCTAATCTTTTAAGCAACGCTATAAGATATTCTAAATCAGATACAATAGATATTATACTTTCAAAAAAAGAAGACAATACAACAATCGAAATTAAGGATTACGGTATAGGTATCGAAGAAGGACATTTAAAAAGAATATTTGAAAGATTCTATAGAGTGGATAAATCCCGTTCAAGAAAAAAAGGCGGTACGGGATTGGGTTTATCAATTGTTAAAAATATAGTTGAATTACATAAATGGAATATTGAAGTTAAAAGTGCCACAGGCAAAGGAACCTCTTTTATTATTAAGGTTTAATTTATGTCAAAAGCAACTTTTTTTATTCTGCTGTTTTGTATGGTTGAAGCTTAATATTAAAGGTTGGTTATGAAAATAAATTCCCTGTCATTATCCGGTTGGTGTTATAAAAATAATTCCATAAAAAAACAAAATATTTTAAATAATGAATCTAAAAATAAATCAGGTGATAGCTTTCTTTGTTCTTATCCCATAAATTATTACCTTAATCCGATTTCTTTTTGCAGAAGAAAACTGACTACAGTTGAATTGATAGATAGAATCGGAGAAGAAAATTTTCCGTCAGAAAATATAAAAGAAAAGCTGAGAGAATTGGGTAATACAAAATATTTTTCATTATACAAAATCCACACTGATTATTATGATGATTTATTGTCTTGTGAAACCTTAGAAGAAGCAAAAGAAAAATATCCGGAATTTTCTGATGTGCTTGATTTTAGCGATGTTGATACAGGTTCTTTTTACAGAAATCATATTGTCAATAAAATAGCGAAAGGCAAAACAAAAGTTATAGATACCGATAATTTATCTCTTGAATTACTAAAAAGGTACTATGGCAGGCTTAAAAGCCCTTCAAGAAAAGAGAATTATTTTGATATGGCGTTTGTCACGGTTATAAAACTGTTTGATGCTTTAAATATAAAGCAAATGAATAAAAATTATCTCGTAGCGGCGGCAGCAAATAACCCTGAATTGCTTGAGGTATATTCTCAAAGAGGAAAAAACAAATGGGAAGATGAAGCATATAAAGCAAGAATGGCAAATATGTCAAGAGAAAGATGGCAAAACCCTGAAGATAGGGCAAGAATAATAAAAGCTCAGAAAGAAGCGGCAAAAGATCCTCTGCTTAAGCAAAAACGATCCGAAATAATGAAAAAAAGATGGCAAGATCCTGAATATAGAGAAAGACAAATACAATCGCTGGTTAAAAGATGGCAAAAAGAAGGATACAAAGAACATCAAAGTTTGTTGATGAAATATTCGTGGCTTGATGAAGAATGCAGAGCAAAAAGAATAGAAGGAATCCAAAGAGTTCGAAATTCAAAAGAGTATAAAGAAAGAATGGAAGTTTATTATAAAGCAAGAAGATATGCTTGGAAAAGACATTCTGAAATAAGAAGGGCTATGTCAGATATTGCGAAAAACTTCTGTACTCTGTCCGGTATATTGGTAAAAAGAAGCAAAGGAAAAGAACTGTCGGAAATTGAAATGGCAACACTACTTTCATATTATAAAGCTTGCTCTGAAACAATACCCAATTATCAAAAAATAATCGGGGAAGAATATTCTAAAATTCTTGTTGAATGGGGAATAAAAGAAGAATAAAAAACTAACAATAAACTAACAATATTTTTATATGCTTTTAATGTAGCTGAAAAAGGTTAGACATTTTGAAAAGCAATAAAAAAATATTAATAATAAGATATAACGCAATCGGAGACATAGTTTTATCAACGATAATACCCCAAGCGATTAAATTAAAACATCCCGAATGCGAAATACATTACCTGACAACAAAAAGAAATTCTGAAATACTGAAAAACTGCCCCCATGTAGATAAAATCATGATATACGAAGGCAATATTTTCGGTATGATAAAGAAAATATTTAAAGAAAGATACGATTATATCGTGAGCCTTAATTATACATTGAAGAATTATCTTCTCGGGTTTTTATCTTTTCCTTCCAAACTTATTTTTAAATCTTCAAAAGGTTCATCTTGGGTAGAAAATAATTTTTATACCGCAAAAAAAGTTTATAACGATATTGAATTACCGGAAAGGTTGTATTTGAAAAATAGCGATAGTTTTATTGAATTTCGCATTTTAAAAAAACTCAATGAATATCCGAAACCCCACATCGTTATAAATCCGGGGCGATTTTATGAACAAACAAGACAAGGCAGGATTTGGAATATAGATAAATGGAAAGAATTGTCTAAAAAACTTTTAAAAACCTATGGCGGGACTATTTTTGTCAACGGGAGTTTGAAAGAGAGAGATTATCATCTTCAATTGGAGGATGAAAACGTTGTTGTTTTATCCGGCATGCACAATTTAAAAGAAAGCTTTGCACTGCTTTCGCTTGCCGATATTGTAATTTCCGGAGATTCGGGACCTGTTCATATTGCAAGTGCATACAACAGAAATACAATTGCAATTTTGGGCTCAACTTCACCCGACAAAATAAAACCATACGGAGAAAACGGATACTGCGTAGAACCGAAATCGGAATGTAAATATTGTTGGAAGAAAAAATGCAAATATTTAAAAGACAAAACAGGCTATGCCCCATGTATAGAAAGTATTAACGTTGAGGATGTAATGAAAAAAATTGAAGAAAAAAATCTTCTTTCCTCTGCTTTATGCGAACTTGAAAAAGCACAATAAGTTTTAATTTATTTAAATAAGTTTTAAAAATTAAATATCCATGCAATAATGAATAAATGGATAATTCAAAAAAAGCAAAAGAATATTTCAAAAGCGGATACAATTGTGCTCAATCTGTATTTGTGACTTATTGTGAACAATTCAACATTGATAAAAAAACCGCACTAAAATTGTCTTCTTCCTTTGGGGGTGGAATGGGCAGATTGAGAGAGGTTTGCGGAGCCGTGAGCAGTATGTTTGCTATATTGGGTTTGAAGAAGGGTTATACGGATAATAACAACGATACGCTAAAAGCTGAACATTATGCTCTGATTCAAAAGGCGGCTGAGGAATTTAAAAAGGAACATAAAACAATAATATGCAGAGAGTTATTGAATTTAGATGAACAAAAAAGTAATCCCGTACCTTCAAAAAGAACCGAAGAATACTATAAATCCCGCCCTTGTGAAGATTTTATAGAAACGGCTTGTAAAATTATTGATAAATACATATCCTAATAATTTATTTCTCTTATTATACTTTTTAGGTAATAGGTTGGCATAATTCTGCAATAAAATTGCCATTGTTCACTTTTTTACTTTGCACCACTTTATCTGTACGCAACAAGTTGCTACAGCTAAAGCGTTCTTCTTGGTTCAAACGCCACAAGCAAAAGAATGCTTTAGTCGTTGCAGCTTTAGCTGCTTACGAATAAAGTAGTACTGTGTGAAAAAGTGAACCGAAAAAAGAAAACCGGCTTGTATGTAAAAACTATCGTAATCGGATTTAATCAAAAATTCGCATCACTCTGAACTCGGAAAAAATGGATAAAAAACTATTGCTATTGCAATTCCATTTTTTCCTTCAAACAACAGAGTGATGTTTTAAAGAAATTTTGATTAAATCCGAGTTGTAAAATAAAAACCAAAATAATTTAATTTTCAGATTAAATCCGATTTTGTAAATAAATACATATCCTAATAATTTGTTTCTCTTATTATATCGTTTTGCTGTATATTCGTCTGTTCTTCTGTTTCATAGTATTCTTTTGTGTATTCTTGTTTTTCGATTTTCATATCTGCTAAAAACTTCATCATTTCAATATAATCCAAGCATTTTTTGCCTTTAATGCCGATGGTTTGCATTTCAATTTTTCCGTTTGGCAAAAGTTTGATTTTTAATTGCTTTTTGCTCATTTATTACTCCAAAACCTATTCCAGATTTACCGTCAAAACAATAGTATCATCTTCAAGTATTTCTTCTTCGTTTATTTCCATATTTTTTGCTTCTAAACGCTCTTTTATTTTGTTGTATGAAATTTCCTGAACATTTTTATTATATTCGTCGCTTATTTCTCTAAGCATTTCCATGGGCGAATCTTCAATGGCATATTGCAAATCCAAAATATAAGGGTCTTTTGGATTATCTTTTGAAAAGGTTAATTTAAAATCTTCGTATTTGCATATAATTTCTTCATTTTCTTCATATACATACTCAGAACCGTATTCTGTCAGAGTTTTTATCAGAGTGTCTTTATCTACAATATTGGTTTGTATTTTTTGTTCTCTCATTTTTTTCATTGTTTCGCAATCTATTGAATAATTTTCAGAATAACCAAGGTTATCTGTATTTGTACCCCTTCTGCTAAAAAGCTCGACTGTTGCTTCCAGTGATTGTGGCGCCATAAGGCTTAATAATAATAAAGGTATTCCTGAAACTACTATTGACATTATTTTTCCCTTTTTAAATATCTAATCTTCTTCCGCCTCTGTTTGACGTGATATTGTCTTCATTTGAATCATTTGAATAAGATTCTATGCTTTCTTTGGCGGAAGCACTTATTGCTCTTATATTTGCCCATTGGCGCAGAGAAACTATTTGTTCCTTTTGTGTTGTTGAAAGAGGAACAGTATTTTCTATTGCTTTTTCAAAATCATAAGCTTCAACGGGTCTATTTTCAAAAAATGCATCGCAGAGTGAAGAAATAACAACCTGTTCTATTTCGGAGCCTATAAAACCTTCTGTTTTTTCTGCCAGATAATTAATAAAACCTTCGTCATTCGGTTTTATGTTCTTACATACAAATTCATCTTTTAATCTTTTATTTAAATGAACTTTAAATATTTCTTTTCTTTCATTTAATGTCGGCAAATCGACGAAAAATATTTCATCAAACCTTCCTTTTCTTAATAATTCCGGCGGAAGCTTGCTTATATTGTTTGCTGTTGCAATAACAAAAACAGGTGCGGTTTTTTCCTGCATCCAAGTCAGAAGTGTTCCGAAGATTCTTGAACTAACCCCGCTGTCATTAGAAGATGTTGCGTTGCTTAATCCTTTTTCTATTTCGTCTACCCACAATATTGCAGGTGCAACGGCTTCTATTGTGTTAATTGCTTTTCGCATATTTTCTTCAGATGAACCAACGATTCCGCTGAATATTTTTCCTATATCCAATTTTAAAAGCGGCAATTGCCAAATTGTACTCATGGCTTTTGCGGTAAGGCTTTTTCCGCATCCGGGGATTCCTGTTACAAGAACACCTTTTGGTGCAGGGATGCAGTATCTTTTTGCTTTTTCAGACCAAGAATTGTTTCTTTTCAAAAGCCATTTTTTAAGATTATCAAGACCGCCTATGTCTTCTATGCCTAAATCACTCTGTATAAATTCCAAAAGTCCCGTTTTTCTTATAACCTGCATTTTTTCTTCGAGTATAACGGATATATCTCGTTTGTTTAATTTTCCGTCGTTCACCATGGCGAGTGCAAAAGCATTTTCTGCTTCCTGCATGGTTAATCCTAATGCTGCTTTTGATAATTTTTCTTTATCATCCTCGGTTAGTTCCGAAGTATCTATTTTCATATTAACTGAAATCATTTTATTAAGTCGTGCTTTGATTTCTTCCATGTTTGGCAGAGGAAAATCGTAGATTGTAATTTCTTTTTGCAGAGTTTCGGGGATAACCAAATCGGGAGAAATAAAAATAACGGTTTTTCTTATGGCATTTGTTTTAAGATAAGGTATTAAATCCCTTAATGCCCTAATTACAGTAGCATCTCCGGGGCGTTGTTTCGTGCCGAAAAAGGTATGAAAATCGTACAAAATGAAAATCGAATTCTTTTCGTATTTTCTGATAAAATCCAACAATTGGTTAGGAGAAGTTGTGTTTGCAATTGCTTTATCCGAGCATTTCAATCCTGCTGCTTGTGTCCAAGTGAATACTTCTCTTTGAACTTTTATTTTTTCTTCATCATTTGCAATTTGTTTTATTAGTTTTGTAGCTCTTTCTTCTTCATAGGTTGTTATATAAATGTATGGAAATCTTGCTTTTAAAAATTGGATTAATTTTGTGTGCATTTTTTGTCCTTAAATCACGTATATTCCGTAATTTTAACTTAAATCAAATTTTTTATAATCATATAGGCTGATGAATTGTACATTTTAATTTTTATATGGATATTCCAACTTTTTTAATAATTCCTCAATATCTCCCATTCCGTTAATAAAAAATTCTCCGTTCTTTTTAATATTTATTTCAAAGGCATTTTTGTATTGCTTTATAATGTTTTCGTTATATCTTTCGGATAAAAAGTAATATTTTTGGTTTTTTGAACCTACCCAGGGTCTTGAATAGTCTTTTTTATCTTCTTCAAAACCGCCGTCTATAAGTAAATCAATGTAAGGTAATATATTCGGATAGCTTGATTTAATTTCTTCAAACAGTTTCCCCGTGAAACATACGATACCGAGGTTTTTTGAATGAATATTTTTCGATAAATATTCTAAAGCTTCATACTGTTCAAACGGTTCTCCGCCCAAAAAAGTTACGCCTTCAATGTGTTTTTGTTTAAAAATATCTTCAAGTAATTTATCGCAATCTATTTTATATCCGCCCTTGAAATCCCAAGTTGCTTTTGAAAAACAACCTTTGCATCGTTTTGAACATCCTTGAAACCAAATGCAGTATCTTCTTTTCGGGCCTTCAACTTTAGTGTCTTTTAAAAGATAATGAATAGTAGCTTCCATTATATATCCAAAATTCTTTCTTCTTCGGCTTTTTCTTCTTTTTTTATGTAATCACGAACAACAATTTGGGGTTTAATTTTTTCGATGTAGTGTTCTTTTATTTTTGCAACTTTAAAAAATTCCTCTCTTGTTTTAAAGCCGCCATGGAGATCCCGATAATGAATAACTTTTTTTGCCGCTACAATATTAACCCCGGGAAGTGATGTAATTTCTTTTTCCGTTGCGTTATTTATATCCAACTGTTTAATTGCTTCAATGATTCTGTTTTGCTTTCTTTCGGTTATGGGCGGCAGAGTTTCAACGGGGTCATAAAATTTTGATAAATTACTCATAACGCCATAATATGTGAATGATTCACAAAATATTGAACACAAGTAATAGAAGGTATCTTCCAATGTGTATTCATTTGCATATACGCTTTTTATTTGTTTTGCCCAATCTATTACACTGTATCTTCCTTTTGTTTCTCTATCATATATTTTCATAAATTTTTTTTCAAAATCATAGGTTATTATTATATTTTTGTTTCTTAATTCATAATAATCCCAAGATCTGATTATAAGCAGCCTTTTGCCTAATAAGTAAGAAAGATTTTCTTTATCTCTTGCTTTTCTGATACGTCTTCTTGAAGCACCTTCTGAGAAAAATCCTGTTTTTGCACTTCTTGAGTCTATATGAATAAAAATTATCAAAAGAATAATTGCTACTACAATAAAAGCATACTTACTTGCAAGCAGCATTCTTAATACAAAGAATATAAGTGCAAGACCAATAGGAATTAAATCTCTTAAAATACTGTTTCTAACAAAAAATTTTTTGTCGTTACTCATTTTATATTTTTATTTTTAATATTACTTTTTTAATATCTTGCGCTTCTGTTATAGAAAGCATGGGTGCATGAACGTCATTCGGATAGAAAATAACAAACTCGCCTTCCGCTACATTAATATAATTATACTCTTTTTTTGTATCCAAGAAAGCTACATCTTTTTCTTTGTCGTATGGAATTATTTCTTCAAAATCCTCTAAAATTCCATAACCCATTGCCTCTTTACCTTTTATTACATATTGAATATCAATATAATCCCTGTGGACTTCCCATTTTTTTTCTGATTTTTGTTTTGTTGTGAGACTTTGAACATTGGCATATATTTCATTGCCCATTATTTCATATCTTCCTTCTTTTATATTTTTTAAATCGGCATTAATCAAAAAATCAAATGCTTTTTTAAATTTTTCTCCCAAAATAAAATACTGTTTTGAATTATTTAATCTATCGAATATCATTGTTTTCTCCTTTGGAATTTTTATTCATAATCATCAATTGCAGCGTAAATTCTTCAAAAAATTTTAAAACCGACAAAATATATCCCAATCTTCCGTCTAAAAAACCTCGTTTTAATATGTAATAATTTAAAAATTTTAAAACAGGTTTAATAAAAATTGAATAGTTTGTTTTTTGGTTTGTTTTTATATCAATTCTGTTTTTTTCAAGAATGTTTGTAAAATTTTTAACCGTATCGTTTTCTATGTAGCTTAATATATAGCCGTTTTTTATTTTAAAATTTGGATTTATGCTATGGATTTTGCCTTTTTCAAGTTTTAAAGAAATTGAATAGTTGCCTTTGTATGAGCAGGTGCCTTTTTTAAATATTCTTAGGAGTTTTCTATTTGAAGCGGATTTTATTTCTTTATCGCAAAAAATGGTTTTTAAGGGGATATTTATTGCGTTTCTGTTTTTTTTGGGTGATTCTGTGTATTTTTTTATTTCATAGATTAATTTTTGAGGAATGATTTCGTTATCTTTAATAACAAAAATCCAATCCCCGATTGCTTCATCCGTAGCTTGATTTAGTGCGGGGATGAGTTCGCCTTTATTTGAATAAATTATTTTTGCTTTGTATTGTTTTGCAATTTCTGCCGTATCATCGGTTGAATTTTCATCAATAATATAAATTTCATCTAATTCTTTTATTGATTCTAAAGTGTTATAGAGCGTTGCTTCCGAATTTGAAGTTTTAATAATTGCAGTTATTTTATTCCCTAAATTTTCCATCTTTTATTTCCGTAATATTGTTTTTTATTCAAACCCCAGTTCTTTTATGGCGGTTTTATCTTTAAGCCAGTTTTTGCGTACTTTTACAAATAATTCGAGGTAAACTTTTTTTTCAACAATTTTTTCAAAATCTTCTCTTGCGCTTTGCCCGATTTTTTTGAGCATTGAACCGTTTTTGCCTATCAGAATGCCCTTTTGACTATCGTTATTGACTATTATTTTTGCACTGATTCTGTCTATATTTTTACTTTCTTCGTATTTATCCACAACAACGGCAACGCTGTGCGGAACCTCATCTTTTGTGTTTAGAATAATTTTTTCTCTGATTATTTCGGATACTATTTCTCTCAAGTTTGAATCCGTAATTGTATCTTCATCATAAAATTTTTCGCCAAAGGGCAGATGTTTTTTAATTTTTTTAATTAAATCATCAACATTTCTTCCTGTTTTTGCACTGATTGCACAGGTTTCAATGTTTTTATCAAATAATTTTTTGTAGGTATAAAGGTTAAAATCACGTTTTGATAAGTCTTTTATTAAATCGACTTTATTTAATACAAGCATAATCGGTGTTTTGGTATTGAGAAGATAATTTTCAACAATCCACTTGTCTCCCGAACCTGCTTCTTGGGTTGAATCTACAATAAACAATATCAAATCAACATCTTCAATGGCATCTTTTGATTGCGAGGAAAGATATTTCCCTAATTCATTTATTGGTTTATGAATACCGGGGGTATCTATTATTATTATTTGAGAATCCGAATCGGTATATATTCCTTTGAGGTTTTTTCTCGTGGTTTGTTTTAGGGGAGTGGTAATAGCGAGTTTTTGTCCCATAATTTTATTTAAAAGAGTGGATTTTCCCGCATTGGGTCTTGCAATTAGAGCAACGACGCCGGATTTAAAATTATTCTCATCGGATTTATTTAATGTATTAATATTAAGTTTTTCCATGATTTTTTAATAATTTGTGGTAAAAAGTATATTTATATTATAATATTAACATGATAAATTAATAGGAAAGCGAAGCAAAATTTAATATAGGGATAGGAAAATTGAATAAATTAAATAAAAAAATATTTAATAGAGTTCTTATTGGTCTGTTTATGATGTTTGTTTTGTCGGGCAGTGTTTATGCAATAAACCTCGAGTACAAAAATTCCCTTTCTAAAGTTGAAATTTCAAGGATTTCTGATGATTCATATACGATAAACCTTTACACTTCAAAAAAAATCACAGACCCTGTTAAGGTAATTAAAAAGAATGATTTAAACTATTACATTCTTCTCCCTGAAACAAAAAATTCTACAGGAGTGCTTTCATCAGCTTCCTCAGATATTCGGAGCGTTACGGCAAATTCCTATAATTACGCAGGACAGGATGTTAATAACGGTTACACAAAGATAAACATTACAACAACAAAACCCATTAATTTCAATGTGAATGTTAAAAATTCTTCCTCAAATTCAATTTCGCATAACGTAGCAATGGCGGCAAAATTGCCTGATACATCTCTGCCTGTTGAAAATCAGGCTCAAAAAAAAAATTCAGAAGATTTATCACAAAATAGCAAGAAGGTAAAACAAGCACAATCGCCTGTATTACCCAAAGCGGTCGATAATAAAACAACAAAAACAAAAGAAGCTTCAAATAATCAAGCTTCAAAAAATCCTGTGGCGAAACAACTTCCGAAAAAAGAAGTTGCAAAAAAACAGGTTGCGCAAAATATTCAAAAAAATGTCCAAAATAAAACACAACCGCCAAAAACACAACTGAAAATACAACCAAAAATAGCACAAGCACCGGAACAAAAATCGGAACAAAAGGTAGAACAAAAATCAGAATCTAAAAAACAGGAAGCGGCTACAAAACCTGTTTTAGAAAGTGCAATAATTAATAAAGATATAAATAGCGATATCAATAGTCAAATTCAGCAATCCAATCAGGAAATTCAACAAGAACAAGTAAAAGAAAATCCGCAAATAAGCGATGAAATCATAAATGATTTTGAAACCTTGCTTCAAAACGATGGAAATATTGAAGAAGACAATCAGGCGCTTTTAAATGACACAAGCTTTAAAATACCTGCTTTAGCGGAAATTAAATCAGAAATTAAACACATATTCAATAAAGCAAAAAGCATATTTGATAAAATCGGTATAAGTCCGCTTACTCTTTTATTTATGCTTCTTGCGGGAATAGCCGTATTCTTTATGGTTTTATATATTTTGACAAGAAAACAAAAATCTTCACCCATATTAAAAAGAAAATCCGATTTAATGGAAAAAGTACCGCCTGTTAAGGTTGTAAATAAGAATGACGGCAAAGGTGAATTTTTTGTATTTGATAATAATGTCAAACAGGTGGTTTTTTCAGATCCTGCAAGCAGCGCAATAAAAAGAAACTACGAATTATCAAGCTATGATCCTGAACTTAAAAACTATGAAAAACTTAAAAAATCCAGAATAAACAAAGAAAAACAAGACAGCGAATACGATATAATCCAAAAAATATTAAGAGAAGATAGTTTTATTGATATTTCACAAGGAGAATATGACGTTATGGATAATCCTTCTAAAGTTATTTGTCCGGTAAAAACCGAAACAAAAGCTCCCGAGAAGCTTCAACCTCAAGCAAAATCCGACAACGAACAAAAAACAATCATGACTTCTCCGATTGTGAAAGAAGAAATGAAGATTGAGCTTCAGGATGAACCCGTTGTGTTGTCAAAAGTTGAAATCGCTCCCGAAAAAGGTTTTATGTGTGTATCATATAATGACAATATCAGCCTTGTGGGTTATATATTTGATGATGTATTTGCGCTATACAACTTCAAATGTCCGAAGCTTGAAAACTACGATATAAAATACAGACTCTCAGATAAAGATGAATACGGTGCAAACTTTATTGTTAAAGTGGATAAGGTGAGAGTGCTTGTCGGTGTGGCAAACAAATCTATGAAATTACAGGTTGTAATGTAATTATGGACGATAAAAAACCAAAAAAGAAAAAGACTAAGCCCAAATATAAAACTCTGAACACAAAAAACTGGGGAATTGATTACAACAAAAACGAATACCAAGAAATAGTTCTGTCTAATTCAAACCATCCCGAGATATTCAAATAAATTATTCATTTCCTAATTTTTGCATAGATTCCGAGGTTTTCATTTCTTGAAGCTGTTGTTGGTTGTTCATAACATCTTGATAAAGAGAATTTAAAACCTGTTCTAATTTAACAAGAACTTCTTGAGCGTATCTTTGAGAATTATCTTTTAAATTTATTGCTTCATTCTTTGCGTTTAATCTTAGCTCTTGCGCTTCATTAAATGCTTGCATTTTTATTTGCTGACATTCTTCAAACACTGACTGTCTGAATTTTTCGGCATGCTCTTCCATAGCTTTACTTAAATTTGATTCATTTAAAAGATTATATCTTTCGTTTTCCGCATCTTGAATAATTCTTTCGGCATGGAGTTTTGCTTCTTGAATGATTTCATCTTTTTTGTTAATGATTATCCTTGCGTCTTGAATTTCTTCGGGAACTGTTTCTTCAAAAGCATGAGTAATTTTATATAATTCTTTTTGGTTAACTATAATTCTGCCCGGCAAAATAGGAATACCGTCTTGCATAAGAGCATCAAGTTCTCCCAAAAGCTCATATATTCTGTTCATTTTATCAGACATATTATTTTGTAACCTTTCTTTTGTTCTTTAAATATTCTACCACATTCTTAGGAACAAATTTTGATACATCCGTATTTAAGTTTGAGAGTTCTTTTACCATGCTGGACGAAATAAAATTGTGTTCCGGCTTTGTGGATAAATATACAGTATCAATCTCGGGAGCAATAACGTGATTGGTTTGACACAATTGGATTTCATATTCAAAATCTGTGATTGATCTCAATCCTCTAATCAAAAACCTCGCACCTATTTGTCTTGCATATTCTACCGTTAAACCTGCGAAACTGTCGACATTAACATTTTTCATTGATTTAACAGCTTCTTTTATAAGCGTTACTCTCTCATCTACACTTAAAAAAGCTTTTTTATTCGGATGATTTAAAACCGCAATAACAACGTTATCAAACATTCTGCTTGCTCTTTCCAAAACATCCAAATGACCGTTCGTGATTGGGTCAAAACTGCCAGGATAAAGTGCTATTTTTTGATTAGATATACTGCTTTCCTCCATACTATTAATTATAGTATTAAAAAATATTATGTTCAATTTGATAGTAATTTTTTTTAATTTTCTATATATTTCTTTACAATGGAAGTTAGTTGTTCATTTCTTTCTTTGAAAACAAAGAAAATTTTTATATTTTGTTTACTTTCTTTGACCGCAAAGAAAGTAAACGGAAAGAAACTCCTCAACTCAAATCTCCGTTTTTTATTTATTGTTTCTTTTCGATTTTTTCTGCAAGTCTTGAACTCGGAAAAATATGTATTCAGTCATTGCTAACGCAATTCATATTTTTCCTCAGACAAACAAGACTTGTTATATGAAAAAATCTCAAAAGACAATAAATAAAAACTCCGATATGGTTGAGAATTATAATTTTTCACCAAGATTTAATAAAAATTCCACTAAACATTACTCTGTTTGTTCGAAGGAAAAAATGGAACATATAAAAAATAAAATCAATTAAATATAGTTATAAAGGAAAAGCCTGATTTATTTTTTGAATAAATCATTCAAAATCAAATAAATCCTTAACTTTAAGGTTTAAATTATCGGCAATTATTTTTAATTTAGAAACCGTAATATCTGTTTTTGCTATTTCAACAAGGCTAATCATGGAACGAGATATGCCGTTAACCCCTAAATCATCTTGGGTTAATTTTCTCTCTTGTCTTTTTGATTTAATGTTTTTTCCTAATTTTTTCAAAAAGTGCTTGTCCATATTTAAATTGTTAGCTATACTAGCAATATAAACAACTAGCAAGACTAGCAAAAATATAGGAAAATAATTGTATTCAAAGAAAAGAGGCAAACATAATAATAATTAATTAAATTATCAAAACAGGTTTTATTCTATAAGCCATTAAATAAGCTCTGTAAAGAGCAATTTAAAACCTTGGCAATATCAAACAGAAACGCTGTACTTGCAGCTTTTTCTCCACGTTCAATACAACCGATATAATTTCTTGTACTGGAAACCATAAAACCTAATTCTTCTTGTGAAAGTTTATTTTCTTTTCTTCTCGTTTTTATATTGTTCCCAATAGTTTCGTAGATTTTATTGTGTTTGGAATTTTTTCTTTTCACACCACCTATTCTGGTGTATAATTTTAAATATCTCTACCACCTATTTGGCAACAAAAAAGGGTAAAAGTAACAAATGACAAGGTTAAATTTATTATTTGCAATTTTATTTATATTTATTTTTCAACAAATTACACTTGGAGAGCCTATGAAAAAAACAATAATGATAGATTTGGATGGAGTCCTTGACAACTACAACGGAAACTATATTGAAGATAAAATACCGGATATAAAATCAGGTGCAAAAGAATTTATTGAAAAATTATCAAAAGATTATGAATTAATTTTATTTACAACAAGAAATTCTAAACTCGCAACAATCTGGCTTCAGGATAATAAAATAGATAAATATTTTAAAGATGTAACAAGTGTTAAAATTCCTGCATATATTTATATAGACGATAGGGCGATAAAATTTGAAGGAGATTACAATAAAACTTTAGATGAAATTAAAAAACACAAGGTTTATTGGAAGCAGTAACTAATTCAAGTTTAATCCTGCAATTTAATATTGCTTATTTCCCTGTATTTTGTAGTTGTAGTTTCTTTTCAAGCAAATATTCACTCACCTTTACACCCGCAACGGCGCCATCTGCGACCGCTGTAATTACTTGTCTTAGGGGAGTATTTCTCACATCTCCTATTGCGTATACTCCTTGTGTTTTGGTTTTCATTTCGCAATCCGTTTCAATAAAACCGTTCTTATCCAGTTGAATTTGTGATTGAAACATTTCCGTATTAGGTTCTAATCCTATATAAGGGAAGATTCCGTCCAAATATATAACATTGGTTTCATTGGTTTTTGTGTCTTTAATTTTTATTCCGTAAACTTTTTCATCTGATAATATTTCCTCAACTGTTGAATTTAAAACAGGTTCTATTTTTTTATTGGCTGAAACTCTTTTTTGTACGATTTCATCCGCTCTGTATTCGTTGCGTCTGTGAATGAGATAAACTTTTTTAGCGTGGTTTGTTAAATAAAGAGCTTCTTCTAATGCTGAATTTCCTCCGCCTACAACCGCAACGACTTTATCCTTGTAAAAGCTTCCATCACAAACGGCACAGTAGCTCACACCATGACCTATGTTTTCGAGTTCTCCTTTTATTCCTAATTTTTTGGGTTTTGCACCTGTTGCAATAATTACGGAGTGTGCAAGAAATTCGCCGTTTAGGGTTGTAATTTTTTTAATTGACGATACTAAATCAATTTTTTGTATTTCTTCATAAGGAAATT
This sequence comes from uncultured bacterium, assembly GCA_946622415.1. Classification (GTDB taxonomy): domain Bacteria; phylum Cyanobacteriota; class Vampirovibrionia; order Gastranaerophilales; family Gastranaerophilaceae; genus RUG14156. The sequence goes on along the minus strand of CAMOPX010000021.1, from coordinate 4,847 downwards.
TTTGGATATTGAAATTATCAACATGTTCTTCAAATTTTTCGCACAATTCATAACCTTGTATCTTTGAAAAACCTAAATAATTTTCTATTTCGCAATAATTAACCGGTGTTCCGCCCATGGCGGATGAATCAATAATCGCTGCTTCCACGCCTCCTCTTGCACAATATAAAGCCGCAGACAATCCCGCAGGACCGCCGCCTATAATTATACAGTCAAAAACCTTGTCTTTCATCTTTACCTCAACTCATCTCAATCCTATAAAAAGACGTAATAATTTTAAAAAAGTTCCGCTTATATTTTTTATTAAACTTTAAATTTGTATTCTAAACCTTTGTATTTGACTGTGATTTCTTCTTCTGTATCTTCAAAGAAGAAATAAAAATACTGGCTCTTTCTCGGGTTTATGGTTGATGAAAGTTTGATTGAATGTTTTAATATTTGATTTCCGATTGTTTCCATACGGCTATATGCACTATTAGAAGTTTGTTGTGCGGAATTTTGCACCATTCCTTGATTAAAATCATTGTAGTTTGCAGTCATACCTGTCATTGTGGTGAGAGTGGTTCCTAATGTACCCATTTGTGCCATTGCAGCCGCTTCTTGATTTTGCCAAATGCTCAAGTAGTTGTTTGATGTAATAAAAGGAACATTTCCTTTGCTTGTCGAAACCCTAAGATCTTCTACTCTAAAGGTGTACGGAGTATCATATGAATAATTTTCAATTTGAATATACAGAGCCAAAAGTTCCATAATGGGAGTTTTTGAAACTCCGATTTTAACGTTTGTATCTGCAATTGATTTTTTATAAACATTAAAAACAAAATCTTCATTCGTTTTTATTGTTTGGGTGTTGCTCGGAACATAGTCTTCGCCTACATATGTCAATGTAGAGCAGCCTGAAACAAAAAGCAAAATACAAAATAAACTAAATAATTTTAATAACTTTTTCATAAGTGAATTGTACTTTACAACAAAAGAAAAATCAAGAATACGATAAATTAGTTATTTTATATGATTTTATTTGAATTATTAAATAGATTTATATTTTTATATGTTTACTTTTTTCTTTTGGTTCAAACGCCACAAGCAAAAGAAAAAAGTGAACCGAAAAAAGAAAACTCGGCTCTGATGATGTGAAGAACATACGATTTAATCAAAATTCCTCATTCTCTGAACTCAGGAAAAAATGGGTATAAAGCTATTGCTATCGCAGTTCCATTTTTTCCTTCAAACAAACAGAGTAATGTTTTGTGGAATTTTGATTAAATCTTGATGTCGATAAAAATTCTCAACCATATCTGAGTTTTTATTTATTGTCTTTGAGATTTTTTCATATAACAAGTCTTGTTTGTCTGAGGAAAAATATGAATTGCTGAAAGCAATAGATAAAAACATATTTTTCCGAGTTCAAGACTTGCAGAAAAAATCGAAAAGCAACAATAAATAAAAAACGAAGATTAGGTTGAGGAGTTTCTTTTCGTCTATTTTCTTTGCGGTCAAAGAAAATAGACATATAAAAATTTCTTTGGATATAAAAAAGAGGTAAATATTAAAAGGTACGTATTGTATAATAAAGTATATTTGCACCAAAAACTTATATAATCAACACTCCCTACGCCCAATAATTCAGCTTATTTCCGCAAGTTCCGTCTTTGCAGCCATTTTCAGTTTTAATTTGTTCAGCTTCAGCTTTGATATCTTTTGCTTCACTTGCTACTTTTAAATCCTGACTTGAGGGGTCTGATGGTGCAAGAGCTGCATCGATAACTGTATTAGCTTGGTCTATTGTTTTATCGGGGTTGTTTTCATCAACTTGTGGTAATTTAATATCGACATGACCTGCTACAGGTACACCATTTTCATCTTTTTCTATAACAATAGGACCTGTTAAATCTCCGCCTGCGGTTTTGTGCGCAAGCTCGTGTTGATAAATTTTAGAATATTGTTGTCTTTTATAAGCTTCAAAACTTTGAGATGAAATACGGTTAATCATTGTTACCTCCACGTTGATTATAGACCTTTATACAAGTTTGTCAATGGTTTTATATACTAAAAACCCGAAAATTTTAAAATTTTCGGGTTTTTGATAAATGTATTAAATAAAGTCAAGCGTGACTTTTATGAACTGAATGACATCAGTGCTTTTACTGAACGAGCGGTATCTTGCACTTCTTTTTCAGAATGCATATTAATTGTGTCTTCTAAAATCTTTATTGCTTCTTGTTTGTCTTTCAGTGCAAGAAGTTCATTAATAGCACACATAGCAACTCTGGCAGATAAGTCGTTTATACCTTTTCCTTTGTTTACAATTACGATTTCGAGTGCGTCATGGGTATTTTTTCTGATTAATGCCTTGCTTGTCAATTCTCTAACTTCATCTATGGGACAATTAGTTCCAAGCTCGTTTAAAACGTGAACCGATTCAGCATCTTTGTGTTTTCCTAATGCTTCAATAATGTTTCTTACTCTTCTGTTATTCATTAGTGTACTCCTTGTAACTCGTTAGTCAACATTGTTCTAAGTTCGCCTACCGGCTGATTTTGCAGATAAGAAACATTGTATTTGAACGGATTTGAGAATTTAACTTCAGTGTTTCCGAATTCTTGTATTTTTCTTCCTGCTGAAATAACGCTGTCCTTAACTCTGTTTCCGAATGCTATTGCATTTGTTTTTAAAGATGAAAATTTGTTCATAGTTCCAACCCAAGCAGAAGCTAAGAGTTTGCCTGTGTTGTGTAATCTTTCTTGAATTGATATGTTTGTTTTGTTGTCTTCTGCCTTTTCAGGTTTTTTAGCAGATTCAAACACATCCATTTGAATCATATTACCTCTAAAGGTAATACCGAAAGGGTTTGTTTGTGTGGTTGAATTTTCTTTTGTTGTTTCGTTCGCTTTGTTTGCTTTTGCAGCTCTTGAAGCTCTGAATTTGTTGAAAGCCTCAATACTTGACTTAAGGGGGGAAATTTTTTGCATTACTTTTGCCTTTCTTTTTCCATTTCTTTCTAATACATTTATCTTCTATACAAAATATCACATGCGTCAGTTTAAAAAATCAATCTTTTGGTTGAAAATTTAAAACCTGATTATCCCGCTTATTTCTAAGTTTCCCGTATTGTAAATTAAAATATACGAATTTTCTTCATCCAATCGTTGTATTTGTGCGGTTTTTATTTCGATATTTTCAGGATTTTCCCCGTTTAAGTATTTTCTGTATTCTTTCTGTTTTTCTTTTAAATATTTCCTTTGGCTCATTTTTTTTGGCTTAAATTGAACAGGTTCAATCGCCTCAAGCACCTTTGTTTCTGTTATGGGAATTTTTGCCTTTATTTTTCCGCTTTGAAAAATAATCAAAAAATCCATATATTCATCTGTTTTTACGTTATAAAAACCTTTTTTAAGCCCGTAACCTTCAGAATTTATGATGTCTTCTTCCAATACCAAAACGGCGTATTTATTCTTGCCAAAGGCGTATTTATCCGTGTTTTCATCCCTTGCTCCGCTTATTTCTACAGGCTTAAAAGTGTATTGATTTTTATAATATTCGTAAGCTAATAAATTATTATCAAGTATCATTAATTACCTGCCTTTGCAATGACAAGACAGGTAATATCGGATATTCCCGCTTCTAATAATATGTCTGTAATATTTTCTATGGTTGCACCTGATGTAGTTATGTCGTCCAACAGAAGAACAGATGAATTTTTATATTTTTGAATTAGATTTTTATTCACAGCAAAACTTCCTTCAATATTTTTCTTTCTGTTTCTTACTTTGTATTGAGGTTTTGTATATTTTATTTTTTTAATTAATTTTTTTTCTATTTCAAAATCGGTCAATTTTTGAAATTCTTTTGCAATTAATTCCATATGACAATAACCTCTTCTTATATTTTTTGAAAAAAATGCGGGAGGATATATGATGACAAAATTTTTTCCAATATTTAATTTTGAAAAATATTCAAATAAAATTTTGGAAAGAACAGTTGAGGAGTGCTTTTTTCTGTAGAATTTTAAACTTTTTATTAATTTTTTGATTGAAGCTTCATAAATACTGCAACAATATACAGGGACTTTTTTATAAATTTTTATAGGGTAAGGCGATAAATAGTTTATTTGCTTTTTGCATTCCGAGCACAAAAAATTTTCCGCATTTTTATTGCAGACAATACATTTATTTATATACAAAAAATTTGCAAGTGATTTTAAAAGTTTCGTTATTCCACTGAGCATGGAAGAAATTATAGCACACTATTGCCAAAATATTAACTTTTGTAAAAATTTATCAGTAATTATTAATAATCTTTACAAAAAAGTTTTTATATATACAGAATATATACTAAATATATATTAATTTTTGTAACAAAAAGGTTAAATTGCCTAAAGTTTTAAGCCAAAAAATCCGAAAAACATTAATAGCAAGTTAAAGGAATAAAGGATATGGGTGACAATTTTTTCTTAGACGGAAAATATACGCAACAACAAATTAATTCTTTGAACAAAATTAAATCAAAGCCTGATAGTGGTGCAGAAAATTCAAAGACCGTTGAAGGCGATAATACAAGTATTTTTAACGATATTAATGCCAGAAAAGCAAATCCAAAAGCGGAAACAAACAACTCAGGGCTGTTTGATTACATAGATAAAATGGCAGGTTTAAATGAATTTTTCAGTTTAATGGATGCCGATGGCGATGGAAAAATAAGCGAAGCTGAAGCAGGAAAACTTGCAGGCTTAAATGGTGATAATAAACTGACAAGTGAAGATGTCGATACGTTCATTAAACAAGCAAAAAATGTAAAAGATGCAAAAACAACAACAACCAAAGGTGCAATTAATACAGAATACACTT
>CAMOPX010000020.1 GCA_946622415.1 uncultured bacterium | reverse complement strand
TAAAACTCTTTATCAAATTGTTTATTTGGAATTGAGTTAGTGAGAATGTACTTCGGAGTTATTAACTCCAGTAATTAATATATTATTACATGATTTTTTAATTGCAAGTACTTTAATCGGATGATTTTATAAAACTTAACAATACGATAAAAGCCATTAGCAAACCAAATCAAGTTTATTTGCTTCATCTGCCTCTTGTTGCGTCATTGGTCCGTTTTGTTCCAATATTTCTGATGCTTCATGGAGTTTTTGAATTAAATAAGAATTGTTTGAACCTTTGGCACGAAGTGCAATTTCATAAGACTTTGGAAAATTAATACCAAATCCTTTTGATAACTGTGTATAATAAAATCTTTCATAATCGGTAGGAATTCTTACTTTCCAATTTGAATCATTGACTTTACCTGATGTATTAATTTTTTCAGACATGCCAAATAAATCCGTTAAAGTAAAATATTGTTTCTTTGTTGTAAAAATTTCTGCCGCTTTTGCGGTTCTGAAATCTTGTTCTTGGCGTTCATTATCGGATTGATTTGTATAGTTTTCTGAATTATAACCAAGATATTCAATCCCTTGTTTTAAAGCTTTTTTTAGAATCGGGCAGTGGGCATTTCTTTTATTTATATCTTTTGACATATTGATAATTGTATCGTTGTCATGATTTGCCATGCCTATTAAGAATTTTCCGTCCTGATATCCCATATTATCTTTTAAATCAGCAGGGTTTTCATTAAATTCTGCGTATGCAGTCGAATATATATGAGAGTAAATATTTTTTGTTAAATCTCTTGCCGGCCCTGCTCCAAAACCCACAATCTCAAGCGGAAAATCGTCAGGCGAAAAATATCCTTTAGTATCTACAGACGCTTTTTCAATTATTTTTAAAATTTTATTTCCCAAATTTCCTGAGTATCCGCCCTGTAATTTTGAATTATATTCGAAAGGAGTAACATATTGCCAAAAGGCATCAAACCTGATTCCGTCGTAAAGAGTCAGAAAATATTTAAATTTATTGTATAAAAGTTTCCCTGTTTCATCAAGTTCAATGATATTCCCATCTTCATCAAAAGAACCCAATCTGTCGTAATTTAAAGAAGGAGACCCCCAAGGTTGTATATTATTTGTTTCCGAACATCCGGGGTCTTCGCCCCCCATAAATGAATCACTTTTAAAACACTCGGGGTAATTATCAACTTCTTTTTGAGAAAAACAAACCAAGCAATCGCCAAAATATTTAATCCCCTGTTTATTTAGTTTTTCTTTTGTTTCCATGTGCTGTTTTGTTGCAATAAATTGACAAAACTCAAGAAAATCCAAGGATTCACCTAAATTATCGGCATCGTATTCTATATCTTTTCTTGTGTATTCGGACAAGTTGTTTTTAAATTGCTCAAATTCTTGAGCTAATTGAGGAGGTTTTGTTTGATTAAAATTATTGTATGCAAGATGCATTGCATCATATAGTATGCCATCACATTGATTACCCAAAACGTAATCATAATCGGTCTTATATTCTCTGTTTTGTTTTGAATACGGATAATTTTCATCTAATGATTCAACATAATTTTCATCTAAAAGCTCGCCGTATTCTTTATCACAAAGTTTATCAAGCGCAATTGTATGTATTCCGAGCGTAAAACTTGTACCTGAATATGGAGAAATTGTATAATGAATTTTTTCTTTATCTTTAGAATATTGCAAATCACCTTGCGGAGCAGCTTGAACCTTTGAAATTGATGAAACATCATTTAAAAATTTTATAAAATCCGCTGCCGATTTTGAATTTAAAGTTCCTATTGCATAATTTTTGCCATATAAAGAAGGTACGTTAAAATCAAAGATTATGGCGCTTGTCTCAGTTATTCCAAGCTCCTGTCTTGCCATATTCTGAATTTTATCTAACGTTTTTCTTTCTTTTGTACTAAATGCTCTCGTGAAGGCAAAAGATTGTCTAACCGGTTTTATTTTCATACCACACCTTTATTAATTATTATAGACTATGTGAAAAAAAATTTAAACCTAAAAATCAAATTTTATATATAATTATTAAGATAATAAAAAAGACCGCAAATTGCGGTCTTTTTTATTATTATATGAACAATTAATATTATTCAATAATTTTATCTACAACGCCGGCACCAACTGTTCTACCGCCTTCACGGATAGCGAATTTCATACCTTGTTCAATAGCAACAGGGTTGATTAATTCAACTTCCATTACAACGTTATCACCGGGCATTACCATTTCGCCGTCGAATTTGATTGAACCGGTAACATCAGTTGTTCTGATATAGAATTGAGGTCTGTATCCGGGGAAGAAAGGAGTATGACGTCCGCCTTCTTCTTTTTTCAATACATAAACGTTAGCTGTGAATTTTTTGTGAGGTGTGATTGAACCCGGTTTTGCTAAAACTTGACCACGTTGGATTTCAGTTTTATCAATACCACGAAGTAAAGCACCAATGTTGTCACCTGCTTGACCTTGGTCAAGAGATTTTCTGAACATTTCAACACCTGTTACTGTAGTTTTCTTAGTTTCGCCTAAACCAACTAACTCAACTTCGTCACCAACTTTTACAATACCACGTTCTACACGGCCTGTAGCAACAGTACCACGACCTGTGATAGAGAATACGTCTTCAACAGGCATTAAGAACGGTTTGTCTAAATCACGAACAGGTTCAGGGAAGTATGAATCAATTGCATCCATCAATTCCCAAATTTTATCAACCCATTTGTCTTGACCACGAGCAATTTTATTATTAGCTTGAACGGCTTCTAATGCTTTTAAAGCTGAACCTCTAATAAACGGAATATTGTCACCGTCAAATTCATAAGAAGATAACAATTCACGAACTTCCATTTCAACAAGGTCTAATAATTCAGGGTCATCAACCATATCGCATTTATTCAAGAATACAACAATATTAGGAACACCAACTTGACGAGCAAGAAGAATGTGTTCTTTAGTTTGAGGCATTGCACCATCTGTTGCAGCAACAACAAGAATTGCACCATCCATTTGTGCAGCACCTGTAATCATGTTTTTAACATAGTCGGCGTGGCCCGGGCAGTCAACGTGAGCATAGTGGCGAGTAGCTGTTTCGTATTCTACGTGAGCAGTAGAAATGGTGATACCACGTGCTTTTTCTTCAGGAGCAGCATCGATTTCATCGAATTTTTTTGCTTCTGCTTGACCTGCAGCAGCCATACAACCTGTAATAGCAGCTGTTAAAGTTGTTTTACCGTGGTCAACGTGACCGATTGTACCAACGTTAACGTGCGGCTTGGTTCTTTCATATTTTTCTCTAGCCATAAAATAAGTTCTCCTTTTTCTCTTATTTATTTAATTTTTGTTTTTTTTGATTAATGTATCATGCCCTCATCTGCATTCGTTAAGTGCTTCGCACTAAACTCAATTGATTCGGGTATTGCTCCTGTGGAAATTGAAAATTTCCACGTCGCCTGAGTACGGACTACGCATTAAATCGCCAAGCTCATCGCTTGCCGTTTCAATGCTTCGCACACTTGTGCCCTTATCTGCATTCGTTAAGTGCTTCGCACTAAACTCATTTGATTCGGGTATTGCTCCTGTGGAAATTGAAAATTTCCACGTCGCCTGAGTACGGACTACGCATTAAATCGCCAAGCTCATCGCTTGCCGTTTCAATGCTTCGCACACTTGTGCCCTTATCTGCATTCGTTAAGTGCTTCGCACTAAACTCATTTGATTCGGGTAATAAAGATATGGGCAGAGGTGGATTCGAACCACCGTAGTCGATTGACGGCAGATTTACAGTCTGCTCCCTTTAGCCACTCGGGCATCTACCCATATCAAAAATCTTTTTGATATTATTGAATAATATTAAATTGTCAAATTACGGATTTTAAATTTGCCCTTGATGAGATTTGAACTCACGGCCTCTCCCTTACCAAGGGAGTGCGCTACCCCTGCGCCACAAGGGCATATATTCAATTTTCATGACGCTCACTCCCTTCGGGAGTGCTTTCCTCTCAGAAAATGCTCAACGATTCGCATTTTCTTCGGCAGAGTCCCTGCGCCACAAGGGCATTTTAAGTTTTCAACAGTGAGGTACGGACTGCGCACTTTGCGCTTGCTCACCGCAACCGCATGCGTGCTTCGCACACCTTTGCCTTCAACTTCTCTCGCCAAGCTCACGCTAGGCTCGTTCGTTTCAGGTTCTGCGCCACAAGGGCATATATTCAATTTTCATGACACACTGGTAATATCAGATATCCTCAGTGTCACAATCATTACAAGAACAAACTATAATGTTAATTCTTTGCAAATTATCAAAAAAAGCCGATGATGGGACTCGAACCCGCAACCTACGGTTTACAAAACCGTTGCTCTACCATTGAGCTACATCGGCAATTTTCATAATAGTATAATATTAAAGACATAAAAAAGTGTCAAGCATTATTTTTTTAGTCAACCGCAAGGATAAAATTTGAAATTTGTGTATATTATTATTCATTAAATACTTTTTATTCCACGTCGCCTGAGTACGGACTACGCATTAAATCGCCAAGCTCATCGCTTGCCGTTTCAATGCTTCGCACACTTGTGCCCTCATCTGCATTCGTTAAGTGCTTCGCACTAAACTGTCTTGGATTTTACTTCACTCGGACAAATATTCTGCTTCACTTCGTTGTCGCTTCATATTGTCCTCGCTACTTCGGGTCTTCGCCCTACGTAAAATCCGCTCGTTTGATTCGGGTAATCCGCCTGTGAAATCGAAGATTTCAAACGGCGGTTATCTAAGAACTGCATAAACGTCAAAACTCATCGTTTTGCCGTTTATTACGCACAGCTTGTGCCCTCATCTGCATTCGTTAAGTGCTTCGCACTAAACTCATTTGATTCGGGTATTGCTCCTGTGGAAATTGAAAATTTCCACGTCGCCTGAGTACGGACTACGCATTAAATCGCCAAGCTCATCGCTTGCCGTTTCAATGCTTCGCACACTTGTGCCCTCATCTGCATTCGTTAAGTGCTTCGCACTAAACTCATTTGATTCGGGTATTGCCAAATTTAATTTTTTTGTTGTAATATGGTAGCATAGGAAAAATAACTTGTTTTTGGATAAATTTTTAAAAGTATAGAGAAAGTCAATTTTAATGCAAACAGCTAATGCACTGAATAACATCATAAGAATTCTTTTCAATCCCAAGATTGAAGCGTTTAAGTTATTTGATTTTTTAATAGTAAAATCTAATGAAAACAGATATTTAGCACAAATTACAGAGATTTATGACGACAAGTTTGATTCTTCTCAAAACGTTGCCAAATTAAAAATATTTTACAAAATTTCCGAAAATAACGAGGTAATGCCTTATGACAATTTCACCCCCAATAAAGAATGTGAAATTGTAAAAATAAAACAGGAAGAAATCGAAGACTTTATTAACATGGACAAAGAAACATTTGTTTTTGCAACAAATGTCAAAAATCAAATGTCCTTAAATATTCAATATGACTTTTTCAATAACAATCCCGTCATATTAGCGGATAAAATCGAATGTGCAGGCGCAATTTCACTCAATATTGCAAAAAAGCTCTCAGAAAAAAGACATGTAATAATAATTGATTCTACGGGTGTAATTGAGCATGACTGTGCAAAAAAAATATCGGCAAACAAAGAAATAAAAATTCCGCTTAATTTTTCCACAATAGATTATGTATTTGACAGATGTTTGAGCAATGCTTCACTAGAATTTCAGGCTGCTGTCGGACCTATCTTAAACGAAATTAAAAACTTTTCAAGAAAACAAGTATCGAATTTCATTCCCTTTAACGCATTCTTGAGAGTAATTCTGGAACAATACAAGGCAACTCCGTATCCTGAATTAAAAGTTCTTATTGCAAGAATGAAAAAATATCAGATGAATGAAATTTTTGCACGTTACAAGAAAGATGTCGAAAATTTACACAAAGCCATAGAAAAAAATCCCGTTACAATAGTGGATGTTTCTGCTGTTGATACAGGATGGCAAAAGGCATACTTAGAATATTTAACGGATGCAATTGAAGAAGAAATTTATTTAATCACAAGAATTAATGATGAAAATTGCGATACTGATTTAATTAATAAAATTTATAACAAAAAGAAAAATATAAACTTCATTCCGACAGTATCTTATAATTACAAAAAACTTCCTTCCTTAATTCAATACTGTAAAAACTATGTTTTGATGCCGAGCTTGTATCAAAGAAATGATTTTCTTGATGCAAACTTTGCTCTTTCAAACTTAATTACGGACGAATGTATTCTTTTTGGTGAAAATACCGATAACTTCTTGTATCTTGCAAAAGATTACGAACTTGCGGTTCAGGAAAAGAGAAAAAATTACAAAAAAATAGCCCTTTCTTTATTAGATAAAGAAGAACAAGAAGAATTGCTTAATGAAAATTTAGGCAACAAGGGTGACTATTTCGAAAATCAACAAAAAAATGATTCTCAAAAATTGATTGATGAACTATCAACACTGGAACAAGAAAATTCAAAAAAACTTGAACAACAAGAATCTCAAGAAAAATCTCAGGAAGAAGAGTTTGTTGAAATTCAAAATCCGACTTCAAAAGATACAGTTGATGAATTTGAAGAACTTATTTCAAATGAAAATATCAAGCCCAGAGGTGTTGAAGATATCGCTCAAGAAACCAAAACCCATGCCACAAACGAACCAAAAGAAGAAGGCATTGATATAAACAGCATTACTCTTGACAATATTTCAAAAGATGAAGAAAAAGAACCAGAAACATTATCAGGTGATGAAACAACCTCAAAAGAAGAAGATGAAGCAATATCTTTTGAAGATATATTAGAAAAAGAAAACGATAACAACGAAAAAGCCGAAATCAAAAATGATGATGAATTAATAATTGAGGAAAAATCAGATTCAACTGAAAAAGAAAGTCAAAAAAAGGAAGAAGAACTTGAATTTTCTTTGGATGAGCTTGTATTAGAAGATGAAGCACCCAAAAAAGAAATTCAAAAAGAAGAATCCAAAGACGATTCAACAATTGATTTAAAGGATTCAGGCTTAGTAATTCAATCTGACGAAGCGGTTGTCAAAGAAGAAACAAAAGAAACTCCGGCAGAACAGAATTCAAACGAAGAACTCAGTTTCTCGGATGAAGAATTGGATTTCTTCCAAATAGCACAAGAAAGCGAAGCAAAAAATTCGGCAGAAAATTCTGATGAACTCGATCTTTCTCAAATAGCTGACGAATCCATCGACACAGGTTTTGAAAACATTATAAACAATAAATCCGAGGCGGAAAAACAAACCATAGAAATAGATAAAGATACAAAAATAGACGAAAAAATTTTAGAAGATGCTTCCCCAAAAGAGAATTTGCCTATTTTCAAAGAAGAAATACAAGAAGATTCAGAAAATGAACATACATACAACGTAGGTGATAAAGTATCTCATGGCAACTACGGAATCGGTACTGTCGTAAAAATAATCAAATACGAAGGCAGACAGTTGTTGCAAATTGAATTTGAAGAAGCCGGCAAAAAGACTCTTGAACCGAGAATTGCTAACGTTAAACCGGTAGAATAATACTATGGGTGACGAGAATAAACAATACGAAGCCAGTCAACAAAAGCTTAGAAAAGCAAGAGAAAACGGACAGGTTGTTAAATCAAAAGACCTTTCTGTTGCGATAGCGATACTTGTTATGTTCAGTGTAATTTATTTGATTGCACCGATTATATGGGGACAATTGAGCGCCCTGTTTACCATCATTTATGAACAAATTCCAAATAAACATCTTGAAGATATAGGATATGCCTATTTATTCACAAAAACCTTTATTCCCGCAGCCTGTATATTGGTGCCCATTCTTGTACTTGCGGCAGCTGTCGGAATTATGGGCGATATGATACAAATAGGACCTCTTTTTACGACAAAACCACTTGAATTTAATGCTGAAAAATTTAATCCGACAAAATATTTTAAAAACTTAGCAAACCCAAAAACCCTCTTTGATTTATTTAAAAATATTGTTAAAGTACTACTTTTGGGCTTAATCGGGTATATGGTTTATCGTTCGCATTTTGAACAAATACTTATGCTTGCGGCAATAGATAACCAATTTGCGATTTTGATACAATTCGGTTCTTTGATATTGGATTTTATTTTAAAAGCCGGTATTGCCTTTTTGGTTGTAGCTGCAGCGGATTATGGGGTAACAAAATGGAAATTTCTGCAAGACCAAAAAATGTCCTTTAAAGAAGTAAAAGATGAATACAAAAACTCTGAAGGCGACCCGAATGTAAAAGCAGCTTTAAGACAGAGACGTCAACAATTGCTGCAAAGAAAAATGATGGATGCCGTTACAACATGTGATTTTGTTGTTACCAATCCGACCCACATAGCCTGCGCAATCAAATATGATGCCGAAAAAATGGAATCGCCTACCCTTGTTGCAAAAGGTACGGAGTTATTTGCACAAAAAATAAAAGAAATAGCTCGTGCGCATAATATCCCCGTTATTGAAAACCCGCCCGTTGCAAGAGCATTATTCAGATTTGTGGATGTAAACAGACAAATCCCGCCTGATTTATATAAGGCTATAGCGGAAATTTTAATCTTCGTATACAAACTCAAAAAAACAACAGCACAAGAACAAGAACGTATTCAAAAAACAGCTATACAAAAAGGCGATATTCAAGCACAAAATATTTTCAAAGCAAAAAAAGAAAAATCGCTTGAAAAATTCAAAGGAGAAGAAGAAAAAGAATAAATCTTTAGTACAAACAGGTTTTAACTCAATGCGATTTTTAATTTATACTATCACTAAATTTCTTTCAAAATTTTCCTTCAAGGGTAATTTATAATCAATAACATTGCATTCAAAAGACGGATATTTCTTTTTAAAATCACTGATTTCTTCTTGAACTGTCTTTGCTTTATAAATCAAAAAATTTCCGTTTTTATTCAAATGTTTTTTTGATAATTCAAAAACCTCTGCCATTTTACCAACCGCTCTTGAAACTATTAAATCCGCATTCAAAGGCTCTGTTTCTTCAATTCTTGAATAGATTATTTTTAAATTATCCAAATTTAATTTCTGTTTTATTTCTTTTATAAAATTTATTTTTTTAATTCTTGAATCATTTGCAATTACCGTTTTTTCAGGGAAACAAATTGCCAAAATTACGGATGGAAACCCTCCGCCCGTACCAACATCAAGTATCATCTTTTTGTTTTTAAAACCGTCCCATTTTAATACGGCAAGAGAATCAATTACATGCTTTTCAAACAAAACACCAATATCATTTTTGCACATCAAATTTGTTGTTGAATTGTATTCAATAAAAAATTCCTGCCATGAATTAAGTTTATTAAATGTTTCATCATTCAATATAAAATTAAATTCGTTTTTTAAGAAATCGATTTTTTCTTCTTTATTCATATTTTTTCGCTATCATATCAAAGATTGCACTATCAAGACGAAGTTTTATATCTTGGATTCTGGTATTTATTCTTTCAATATTTTCTTTATCTGATGAATTTTTGAGCAAAGTTTTTGCATTAAAGAAATTTATGAGAGCTTTTTCATCGTTTCCTTTATCATAGAAATTTTGCGCAAATTCAAAATAAATGAGTGCTTCTTTAAATTTATCCTTCAATTCTTTTGCCGTCATTAGAGCTTTTTTATAGTAATTAATTGAATTTGTTTCATCGGTCAAAGAATACAATTTTGCAATTTCTTTTTGAGTATAATAAAGATTTTCAAGGTCATTATTTTCACTGTCAAAATCAAGTGCTAATTTTAAGCAATCAAGAGCCTCATTGTATCTTGAATTTTCGGAATAAATCAATGCCAAATTAACAAGGCATGACGAATAATATTTATTGTATTTTACTTCGGCACTCGTTGAATAGTTTTTTTGATAATATTTTATTGCGTTATCATAATCGCCGGCTTCATCATAAAGAACACCTAATCTGTAATACGCTTTACAAATTATTTCTTTATCTTTTCCCATGGCAAGATTCACTGTCTCTAAATAATGTTCGGAAGCTTCTTTTATATTTTGTTCGGCCTCATATATTTCGCCTAATTCAAGATGCGCTTTTCTTCTGTAATTTATCGGGTTTTTTTCATTCAAAACAATTTGATTAAAGAGAACTTTTGCTTCTTCCATTTTATACAAACTTTTATTCGTACAAGCTATCAAAAATTCAAGCTCTGTTTTTCGTTCGTCTTTATTTTCTATTGCTACATCAAGAGCTTTTTTGTATATTTTTTGAGCATAATTATAGTTATTTAAAGCCTCATAATTTTTTGCGAGCAGTATTAATATTTCTATTTCAAACTCATTTTTATCATCAAGCTCTTTTGCACGAGCAAGCTCGGATATAGCGTCATTGTATTTGTATTCTTTTGATTTATCCCGTGAAGCATTGAGCAGACTTGCTATATTTTGCCTGTTTTCATCTTCAACTTCTTTTTTATAATTTTCTTCGCTTTCTTTAATAGGATTTAAAGAAAGAAAATTCTTTCTTTCTTTAATTTTCTTCATTTTTTCTGCCAGTTTTTGTTTTTGATGTGTTTTTTCATCTTGCCAAGGATTGCTTGTTATTCCCAAATAAGAGAATGTATTGCTGTTTTTCGGAGAATTTACCGCAGGAATTAAAGCTCTTATATCATCAAGTTCTTTTCTTATTGATTCTCTCGAAAGTCTGATTAATCTGTCCTTCGGACTTTTTGTCAGTTCGTTTTCATATATTTCGGATATTTTTGTATAATATGTAATTTTTTCCTGTATAGAAAAAGAGCCTGTTATTGATTTTCTGAAATAGTCTTTAACAAATATTTCATCTCCAAAAAAACTAACCAAAAATTTATTGGATAAATATTCTATTCCGTCTTTTAAATCCGTTATTTTGTAATAATTAATAAAATCAATACCCACAGGCACGGAAATCGTACATAAAAATTTAAACAAATCCTGATATTTTTTTGGTGCCAGAGTGATATATTTAGAAATCAAAAAGTCATCAAATTCTACATTAAGTGTGGCATGCTTTCTTTCATATTCACTCATAAAATCAACAACGGAAAAGTTTGTAAGCGAACAATATCTTGTTGTCATTTTTAAATACAAATCCAATCCCATTGTCGCATTGTAGAATTTTTCCTGCGTTTCTTCGTCCATGGGTTGAGATAATAAAACAAGTTTTGCTTTAAATTCTTCTTTAGATGCCGATTGAACCATTAAATTATTTATTCTTAATTTTTTGAATCTGAAAAGATTCTTATCGGAATTTCTTGTTATTATGATGATTTTTACGTTGTTGTACGAAGCAAGGTACGAAAGAAAGTCAACAATTTCAACATTTTCATCCACATTTTCAAAATTTTCAACAACTATAATACAGTTTTGTTGTATGGATTTAAAATAGTGACTAACTTTTTCTTTAAAATTATCCGACGCAAATTTTTTCAAAGATATTTTTTCCGCCAGTGAGAAATCTCTCAATGCATCGTAAAAATTCAACAAAAAATCATCAATAACTGAATTTTTGAAACAAAATTGTCTGAATACAAGATTATCCTTTGAAAAAAACTCAATTGCCTTTTCAATTGTTTCACTTTTATTCGAACCTTTTTTACCGCTGAAAAAAAGTAAATCATAAGATGAAGTGGCAAAATTATTTATTTCGTTTATAATAAAATTATTAAATTGAAAAAAGCCTTGAGTCATATTATTTATTGTATAAATTTACATAAATAATTGCAATAGGAAAAAATAATAGTTTTGGGTTATTTGTTGCCATATTGATAATATCCGAAATAAAGATTAGGTGTAGTTTTTACAGTTATTACAGTATTAAATTTTATTAAGTTTTTCTTATAAAAAAGGCAAAATTTCAAATTTAGAGTTGTTTATATATATGTGTATATTGTTAGGGGTGAGCATGCCGCAAGTAAATAGCATAAGCGTTGAAAATATTCCAAGTAATACATATTACGTTGACAGGGAAAAAAAGAAGGAAGAAATATATAAAAACGAGGATCATATACATAAACAAGGGCCTCTCTCGGGACTAAAAGCGGAGTTATATGAAACGGAAAACACTCTTTTAACCTATTTTCCCAAAGGATTTATGGGCTCTAAAAACAGCAACTTCCATGAATTTTTATCAATGGGAAGAGTTCCCTATGTGATTGGAAGCATCATGCTCATCGGCTTGTACAGTTTTGCTAACGGCAAATACAACGTACAAGACAAAGCTTCCGCAAATAATGCTGCAAAATGCTTCGGTGCAGGCGTTGTTATGTATGCAATCGGAAAATGGCTCACCAAAAAAATCGCTCACTTAGGAATAAAAATGAGCACGGGTGTTCCTTTAGATTTAAGATATACAAGGAAAATCCCCACACTTCCGGAACCAGGACAAGAAAAAGGAATTGTTGAAAAAGAATACGCAGGAGTGTTTGAATCGGTAGATTTCTTCAGAAAAGATTTGCTGAAACAAGATTCTGAACTCAACCACAACGGCGATATGCACTATTTCAACGATAAAATTGTTCAAAAAGCAGGATACGGAAAAGATACAAATTCTTCATACCAAATTGCAGACCCGAAAATCAGAGAATTAAAAGCAAGAACAACCGCTCTTGAAAATATAACAAGCTACATTACAGCAGCCACCGGTGTTGCTCTTGGCAGTCAGGAAGCCTTCAAACAACTGAAATTTGTAAAGCATGAAGGATTCGTTATGAATATGAAAACTGCTTTAAGTTCAGCCAAAAATGCCGTAATAAATTCATTCAAAGAGCTTTGGAAAGGAAACAATAAAAACTTCCTTACAAAACATTATGGAAAAGCTCTTATACTTTCCAGCATAGCTGCAACAATACTTACTTGGCTGGTTCCGTCTAAAGGATTTAAATCTAATCCTGATACAATGAAATCCAAAGTTAACAACAAAAAAGAATACGAGGTGTGCTAATGCCAAATATAAGTCCGATTTTGAAAAATAAAATTAAAAGCATGAACGACATGCCGGCTAACACAGCTCATCATGAAAAAATATATGAAGATTTAACTAAACATGCTAATGATGTTAAGCCCAACGAGCCAAAAGCAAAATTAATAAAAGAAAACCCGATTCAAGCAACTGCATCTTATTTTAAAGACTTAAAACAAGATACCGTTAATTTTGCAACTGCTGTTAAAACGGGTAAAATGAACGATAACAGCCTCGGCAGATTAAATGACTTGGGTTTAAAAGTTGGTGCTTTAATTATTGCATCATATCTTGCTTTAGTACGTTCACAAACAAAAACTCAAGCGGTTATGAGATTTGTCGGGGGCGGTGCATTTTTAGCTTCCATGAAACTTTGGCCCAAGATATTTCTTAATCTTCCCGCAAGATTAATCCACGGTTTTGATATAGGACAAAGATATATTAGCGCTCAAGGTGATAAAAAGGATTTCTTCCTTGATAATCAATTCTTACCTTGGGATGCATATTCAACAGAAGAACTCGCAGAAATAGGAAAACGTAACGGAATAGATATAAACAGCAAAAACGGAAAAGAAAAAATTGAAAGAAAAATGCAAAAAGTTGCGCTCCAAAACAGAACTCTTTGGATGGCAACCGCAGGCTTTTCCACTCCTTTGATGACAGGGTTGTTCTGTGATAAAGTTGAACCGCACATAACAAATTCAATTGTTAACGGTAAATTCAAAAAAACCGAACATATACTGTCGGAAATCGGAGACACAGCCAAAGAAGCAACAGAAAATGCAAAAGGCGGTTTCAAACTTCCTATGCCTATACAAAAATTCTTTAAATTCATCAAAGATGATTACACATTCAAAGAAAGAATGGAAAGAATTGACGCTTTAGCTAAACAAACAAACGAAAGCGGAATAGAAACCGTAGTTGATAACTTCATGAAAGAAAAAAGCCCCGCTGATGAAGGCTTCTTTAGAGAGTTAGCTTCTTTAATGAAAATAAATGATGTAAAAACTTCTGAAGAAAATCTGGAAATGATAAAAAAATTCGGTAACAAAACCGATGAAATAACAGCGGCATTAAAAAATCTGTATAATCAAAATACAACAATAAGAACAGATAAAGAAAGTCTGATTGCAATTCTGCAGCCTGCATTTGATAAAGCTAAAGGCTCAAGCAGATTTGCAAAGAGTGCAGAAACTATAGTAGAGCAATTAGGAGAAAAACCTACAATTCAAGAATTAAAAAATGCTCTGGATTCTAAATCTATAAAATTAAGCGATGAAGGCTTTGAAGATTTAATCAAAAAGCTGGATGTAGATTCATCAGAATTCAGAAAACTCGTTTCCGACTTTTATAGAAATGCCCTTCTTCCCGCAAGAGAAAAGTTAAAAGTGTGTCTTGAAACTTTAAATCCGGCTGTCGGTGAAGTTGCAGAATCAAAATCCACTCAACACATTTTAGCTAATCTCGGAAGATTAAAAGATGCGCTAAATTTAAGCGGCAAAGATGTAGTAAAATTAAAAGAAATGCCGGATGAAGATTTTTCAGTCCTTCAACAATTCTTTGAACAAGCTGTATCCGATAAAAAATTCGGTTCAAAAGAATACCAAGAACTCATCAGCAAACTTATGGATACAAGCAGCCTTACCGATACAAAAATAGAATCACCTTTTGTTGATAAGAATACAGCAGACAGTTTGTTCGGAAAATTAGAAGAATGCGTTAAAGCAATATTACCAAATACAAAGGATGACTCTCCGACAAAAGGACTTATGGATGCAATATATGGAAAACAAGGAGAAGACTCCTCTGTTGCAGGTGTAATACGTAACTTCTTAGGTGTACAAAGAGTAAATATTGATACGTTTACATCAAGAGCCGCTATTTGTGCAAACTTTGAAGCAAGATTAAAAGAAGGAAAAATTCAATTCCACGGACTTGATTTAAAAGATTCTCAAAATGCCGAATTTTTGAAAATAGCAAGAAAACTCGTATATAGCGGCAATCCTTCATATTGGAAAAATTGTGCCGATATGAAAGAAATAGTTGCAAACTATCAGCAAGAATTTCAAAATCTTGTTGACGCAATATTTGATGAGCAAGCCTTTAAGAATGAGCCCGATATAATTCAATCAACAATTAAAGGTCTCAAGATTAGCGGATTTAGCGGAGGTGACCGCACGGCAGAACAAGTTATTAGCGGTAACGCAAAAGAATATGCAATAAATCTTGATTTTGCAAGCCAAATCAAAAAATATACAACCAATTTTATGAACAATAAAGAATGGAAAAAGATATTCTTCCCGATGTTTGCAGCTTTGGTTGTAATAACGCTTCTTGCTCAACCGTTCTTCGGAAACATTAAAAAAGAATACCCCGAAGAAAAACAAAACGGAGGTAAAAATTAATGACAAATAAATTAAATATCAGTCCTCTATTAATGAATAGAATAAATGCAACAAGTCCTTCTAAAACAGGCAATCAACAAGCTCAAACAAATTCAATCAGTCCTGTTTTAGCTAAAAGACTGGATGCAGGAATTAATTCTTATGATCCGAGAGTAAAAGATGCCGTTTTGGCGCAAAATCAACAAATAATCAAAGTTCAAGGTGCTCAGGAAGCTGTTCAAAATCAAGAGCCTTATAAAAATAATTTGAAAGATATGTTAACCCACAATAAAGCTCAAATTCTTGCCGTAATACCAAGAACTATGAATGCTCAGGATACGGATGGAAACCAACTCATACAAGAAGGCGAGGTTTCAGGTAATCTGGTTAACGCAATTGAAAGACTGGATGAAATTAAAAACGACGGCTTCAATACCCTGCACATGCTTCCGATTCATCCTCCGGGAAAAACAAAGGCAATGGGAACAGCAGGTTCATTGTATGCACCTTTAGCTTTTGTATGGGAAGACGGAACATTAGCCGTTGACCCTGAAATTGTGGATACAAATCCGCAAGGCAAAGCAAAAGAAAGAATACAAGAAATATATAAAGAACTCTCAGGCAGAGAAATACAAGAATGGGATAAAAACGACCAAACACTCGGACAAGCCGAAATTAAATATTTTAACGAAGAATGTCACAAACGCGGAATTTCCGTTATGCTCGATTTACCTTCCTGCGCAAGTGTAGATTTTGCAAAAGCACATCCCGAATTAATGGCAACCGATGCAAACGGAAAAGAAAAAGTACCGCAAGGCTGGCAAGATATCAGAATGTTCAAAGTGTTTACGGATGAACACAAAAGAATCCTGAATAAACCTTTACTCGATATGCACAAGCAATACGTTGACGCTTGTATAAACTTAGATTTTGACGGCATAAGAGCGGATGTCGGACGTGCAAAACCCGTTGAATTTTGGAATGTAATTATTAATTACTCCCATGAAAGAGATAAAGAGTTTGCATGGCTTGCGGAAACTTATACCCACGAAGATGCATCTCCTCAATTAAATATGCCGTACGACAGACCGAAAGAACTGTTGGAAGTAGGTTTTGACAGTTACTACGGACAATATCATATTTTCAACGATTGGACAAAAGCTCCGCAATTATACGATTATGTAAGAGAAAATATAGAACTAAATAATGAAATCGGTTCAAAATACGGTTCAAAATCGTTAATCGGTTCTTTTGCAACCCATGATGACCAATCACCAATGCTCTATGGCGGAGCGCCTTGGGTAATGTTCACATCAATTCTTCAATCAATGTTACCACAGGTAAATCCTTATATAACAGACGGTGTTCAAACGGGCGATTATTATAAATTCCCATACGAAAACGGGCTTGTTAAAGACACATTGACGGATAACCACGAATGTACCGTTCACTCGGGCAGAATGGATATATTCAATAAATCAAGAAAACCGGGCGGAAATGAACCCGAAATAGAAAATGTTATAAAAACAGCTTTCGCTTTAAGAAATAACCGATACAACGAAACAAGCAAAGATACAAAACTAAAAATGAACAATGCACAAGATGTAATCACAAAAGGTTCATTCATCATTTTACCTTCCAATAATGACGAAGTTATATCTTTCGCAAGACACAAAGACGGAAAGACACTTCTTTTTATCGGAAACAGAAACGTTAACAAAACAGTCGGCGCTACAATCACAATCCCCGGATTAAAACCCGACCAAAAATTCGATAACTTAATGCCAAAATACGGCGAAGAATGCAAATTCCAAAATAACGGAGACGGTACAATTTCAGTAGAACTCGGAACAAGCAGAGCTTGTGTATTTGAAATTGATGATAGCCAAATCGAAAAGCTTTCGGAAGGCAAAAACGTATTGCAACAAAAATATCTGTAAAAAGTTAAACTTTTACATTTGAAGGGAAATTACAGTATAAAGGATAAGCTATGGATTTATCAGTAAACAACAGAAATATTTCAAACAAAAACATCAGTTTTAAAGGTTTTGAATCTTCTTACAACAAAAAAGGACAAAGAACATTTGATTTCTTCATTCCGCCCAAATATGTACAATCGCTGGGCAAAGATGAATCTATAGTGCTTGAGTTTGCTTTATACAACAATAAAACTGGCAAAATAGAAGAAACATATTCCGAAAAATTTCCCGAAGGCAGCAATAAAGTCAGCTTAAACGAAGATGATGTAAAATATATTACTCAAAATTCCGATGGTTTATTGTATAGATTTAAAATCGGAGATAAAATAATCTACGACGAAACAGAAACAAAAGAAGTTGGAAACGGTGATAACAAAGAAAAGTTTAATGTATTAAAAACATCACCAAATACAGGTATCACACCAAAAACAGGAACGCAATACCACGTATTTCTTGACAGCAACATAGCAAAACAGGAAAATCCCTACAGAAATGCTGAGTTTGACTTTGTACACAATCATTTTAATAAATTAGGCGGCAATATCAAAGGTTTAGATTACCTTTTAACAAAAACAGATGAATTAAATCCCTACAGATATATAATATCCAATCCTGATATAGGCGCAGATCCTACTTCTTCACATAAATACTGGCCGAATAATATTTATCAATGTACGGATATGGAAGCATTTAAAGATTTAAACTTCCACTGTTTTGAACGCGGAAAAGGTTACGTTGCAGACGGTGCTTTTACTTCTCAAAGTATACAATCTCCGCTCGTTCAACACGTCTATAAATGGGGCGAACAATCCCCTTGGGCAAATATGTTAAAAATAGACACAGGCTCAGGAAAAATTCCTTGTATTGGTGTATTGCCGGACAATGAAGAAGCAATGGAGCATGTCGGTGTAAAAATCGTAAACAACCCCCGTGAAAAAGGCTATCAAAGAAATAAACCCTCGTACATACAATTTTTTGATGACAGACTTGTCAGCATTGATTCGATTGCAAAAAACGAATTAATCAAAAGCACGGATAAAAACCCCGAAGACCATTATGAAATCACAACAAACAATGATTCTGTCTATATGTTTTCTTTTGAAATCACCCCTGAGGACACAGCTCAGCTTGACACATTTGAAAAAGCGGGCAGAAACTATGTCATGTTAAATGAATTTAAAAAAGAAGAAGACAAAACCAACTTTTTAAAATTTGAAAATTTTGCTATTGTAAACAGGCATTCCGCTTCAGGAGCTACTTATTGGGACGGAAACAGAGATATAATAAAGATGAATCTCTCTAATGCCAAAAATACTGAAGCAAATGAACTCGGAATGCAGTATGCAAGACAATATATTATTAATGCCGCAACTTTTTGGACAGAAACAATACAATCCGATTTAATATTAAAAACCGCACAAGCAAGCGACAAAGAAAAAGCGGAAATTGCAAAAAACAATGAAGCGGATTTTGACGAAATACAAGCAAATCTATCAGCACCCGACGCAAGATTCCCCGTATTGGAACAAAAGAAGGATATAAGCGATTATCTAAGAGAATTCCCTCTTCAATCAATTGAAACAAGTCCGGAATTGAGCGCAATTTTTGCACAACCCAATTTTAATGATGAATTATTGGGCTCAAAAGATTTTGCCTCGAAAATGGAAACGGCTGTTGACAGTGTATTAGATAATGTAATTCTCAAAAAATTCCAAAAAGAACAAGATGCAAGCATTAGAAATACGGAATTATTTAAAGAATACAAACAATATGCCATAAAAACATTTGCTCCCATGATAATAAAAACCCTTTATGCGGGTGCTTTAAACAGAGAAGCAGTATCAAGCGACGGCGAATTAATTAATGAAAAATTAAAAGATATTACTTTAAGAGGAATAGTAATAAAACATCATATACCTGATTCTCCCAAAGAAGAAAGAAAATTCGTTATAGATGAAATAAGAAACGGATTCACAAGATCAGTTTTAGAAAGTGCAGAAAAGAAAGTATTTAACGAACTGGAAAATGTTTCACTTGATGATTTTAAACTCGCAGACGCAATAGTATCACAAGGTAAAGGCGGCTTGAACTGGCGTTTTGATGCAGCAAAAGATATAGGCGATTTGGATGCCGTGCGTGATTTTAACCAGGCTAAATTTGAAAAAATATGGAAAGAAACAACTTCTTTCTGGACTGATTTTATTGCAAATATAAGAAAATATAATCCTGCTTCTTATGTTATTAATGAAATAACAGATTTAGGCGCCCTTATAGGAAAAAGCGAAGGTATAGACGGCAATGCGGCATTTGAAAAAGCTAAAGCAGCAGAAAATCAATTTTTGGCTGATTCAGGTTCAACAACGTCATCAAATTACATCTTCCTTTTCCATAAATTAGCCTGCTTTGTCGGAACAAACACAGAATCCAATACTGATAGCTTTAATAATCCTAAGGAACGTGCAGGAAATCTCGAACAATTAAGAAGCAGCATTGTTGATTTTATGAAACAAAATCAACCCGATAATGTATATTTAACCCATTCATTTGTTGAAAACCACGACAAACCCCGCGCATTACATACATTGCCTTTAGATATAAAACTTTTCCACAGCGCAAAAATTGAAGGTAATGCCGATTACGAAAAGCTTGCAGAAGAATTAACAGGTTCAAAAGAATATTCAAAAATTTCTCCTAAAGCTCTTGCTGTTGCACAAATGATGAATGAACAAATTGAAAAAGAATATGAAGGCGAAGAAAAAGAACAATTAAAAGAAGCTCTGACAGAATTAACGCTCGGCAAAAAAACAAAAACTTCTCCTACGGATATGAAACGCTCAGAAGCTTTCGGCAATACACCTTATGAAATTTCAATAAGAGATTTATTTAAAAAAGCAGGTTTGACAGATGATTTGGATGATAGAGTTCTTGACTTCCACAGCTCAATGTTATCTAAAGCAATGAGCCAGCAAACATCAATGTGGGAAATGATGAACGCAATCCCCGGCACTCCGACAATATTTAACGGTGCGGAATTTGCTCAAACAGGCTGGGAACAAAAAAATAAAAACGAAACACAAGCAAACAGAAATCCAATATTACGTTCGTTGAGAAATGATGAAAGATATAAAGATTACCATGATAAAATGCTTGCTATTTCAGGCTTGTATAAATTAAAAGGACTGTCTGCAATAAGAGATGGCGCAAAAAAAGTGTTAAACATAATCAAAACAGGACAATATAAAGAACTGTATGCCGAACCGGAACTATCGGGTGAACGCCAATATATCATTTCAGGAATGGTAAATAACGGCGGATATGAAGCAGTTCAAAAATTTTTAGAAGAACATCCCACAGATGAACAAAGTACATATAATGCAATGGAAGAAAAATTCGGAATATACCACAACAAAGATTGTTATGACAGATTTATCTATGAAACCAAACAATCTAACTTTGAAGAACTATTGGATCAATTCAAAAAAGCCAGAGATTGTAATGAACAAATTCGATATGAAAATGCCCAAAATTTTGAACTTCTTCCAATCTATTCATATAACAAAAAAGGCAACGAAGTATTGCAATTAATTACAAACTTCAATGTTCCAAAATACGAGCATGCATACAAAGCTGAATTAGAAGCGCCAAAAGAAATAGATTCGATACATATCGACGATTGCCCGTTTGAAGACGGTACAGTTTTACAAAGAAAAGTTTATAAATCCGGAAAAACCTACAGCGATGAAACTCTGAGTATTTCTTCTTCCGTACCTCAAAAATACGTTGTACAAGAAGGAACAATATATCCTGCGGACGAAAACGGAAACGTAAATAAAAACAAAAAAATCACTGTTGATGATACAGTGTTAACATTCTATAAGCCATAAAATTTACCCCTCGACTGTTCGAGGGGTATTTTTTATTTATTTTTGTCAAAATTAAAATTTTGTAGTATTGTTATTATAGACAAAGGGGAGAGCAATTCGGAGTCACAAATTGTCAGACGCTAACACAGTTGTTATTATAAGTAATAAACAGGACTTAATAAAACAGGTTTCGCAAAAACTCGTTTTATTAAGAAATCTTGATAAAATTAAATCCTGTTCAATTGAAGAAGCTCAAAATATGTTTGACGATTTTTCGGCAAACGTAATTGTCTTGCACTGCGAAAGCAACAACGTAAATGCTCTCAATTTAATTAAAAAATTTAAAAAACAACCTCTCTGCGCGAATATTCCGATATTGCTTTTGAATGAAAATTGTTCCAGAGAAACAATAATAGAAGCCTTTGATAACGGTATAAGCGACGTTTTGTTTATGCCCATAATTGATTATGAACTTTTAATCAGAATTATATGGTGCTTGCAAAAAAATGAATTGAATTTGTGTATCGAATCAAGAACAAACTTCTTAACAACCTTAGGTGTTGTGCAAGAAGCCACAGGTGCATACAGTCAAAAATATTGTGAAGACTTTTTGAAAAATGAAATTGCGCAAACAAAAAAATACTCTCAAAGAGCCTGCATCCTCTTGATTTCTCCCGATAAGAAATACCCGACCTACAAAAATCCGAAAGAATTTATTGAAATAATTAAAAAATCAATACGTCTCAACGATTCTATTGCAATAAAAGACATAGATAAATACTATATCTACCTTCAAAAAACTAAACTAAACGGCGCATATAGTGTTTTTGAAAGAATAAACAATAATTTAGGAGTAGATGCGGGAGCTAACGCAGGAGTTGTTGAAGTTCAAGACCAAAAATTTGAAGATATAACGGAAGCTCTGAATGATGCATTGGATAAAGCAAATGAAAACACAAACTCCCTAATCGTTGCTTCTGATTTTTATTCCAATAAAAGCCAAGGTATTTTGAATATTGATTCAGCACAAGAAATTATACAAAAACAAAAAGAACATCAAGAAGAAGGGCAGCTTCCGACAAATATTTCAAAAGTTCGTTCCACTCTTGATAAAACAAGCATAATGCTATTCAATCAAGCATACAAAAGAAAAATTAAATTTGTAATTGCGCCCGTATTCAGAAAATACGAAAAAATCTTAAAAATTAAACAACAAGATTTTGCAATCAATCTGTATGTCGGAAACAAATCCCTATTTAGTGTTTCAAGAGGCGATATCTGTGCAAGCTTTGCGCTTGAATATGACGGAGTTGAACATACTTTAATAAGACTCTCTATAATCGATAATGAACAAAAAAGATTATATGAAACAGAAACTGTCGATTTTACCATTCTCGACCACAAAAAATTATCTTTGATGCTGTCTGAATTGATTGATAAATTCATAACAATTTTAAAGAAAAAAGGTTAGAATGTTAAAAATATTTAATTATTTAACTTTTTAGACAATTGATGATATTGTGATATTATGAATACGTTTTTTCTCGATAATTTTATAAACACAAAAGAATTGAATCACCTTGAAAAAGAGGTTAAAAGAAAACAATTAAATAAAACTATCTGCATGCTGAGCAAATTTAACGATATGCAAACAGATATCATTAAAAAGCAAGGAATTAATACCGCACAATATTTTCAAAAAAATCAAAAAAATGCAAAAAGATATTTTTAAATACAGACTAAAATTAACAAAAACCGACGAACTGCGTTATATTTCCCATTTAGATTGGCAGAATCTTATACAAAAAATTTTCAGAAGATGTTCAATTAAACTCGTCTTATCGGAAGGCTTTAATAAAATGCCTAAAATTTCTTATTCGCCCGCCCTGCCTATATTTATAGAATCTTATTGCGAACTTGTGAATTTTCAAACTCAAGAACCTCTAAAGGAAGATTTTATAGAAAATTTTGAAAAAAATTCTCCCAACGGAATTAAAATCATAGAATTAAAAAAAATAAATCCCGATTCTTCCGAGCCAAAATCTCTTGAAAACCTTGCGCAGTGGGCAAAATACAGAGCAATAATCAAAAATGATAAAAAAAATATTTACAATTCTGATGAAATAAGATATATTATAGATAAATGTTTGTCTTCTGATGAAATTTTAATCACGAAGAAAACTAAAAAAGGTATAGAAAAAACAATTAATTATCGAAAATCCCTGCAATCATTAGAATTTAATAATGATGACGAGATAGAGTTTATATTAAAAGTCGGACATAACGAGGAAATACCCGCTTTGCGTGCCGATGAATTTATAAAGAAGTTTTTTGTTGATAATAATAACTTCAAAATAAAACGAGAGGAATTTTTCGATAGTACCTTTAACGTAATATAGAAGTTAAAAGTAAAGGATTTTATTATGTCTAAAAAAATTATAATAGCTGAAAAAGACAATATTGCAGCAGTCGTAGAAGATAACAAAGTATCCGAATTTTTTGTTTCAAAAGGCGATGTACTATTGGGAGATGTTTATTTATCACGTGTTGATAACATTTTACCTTCAATAGAAGCGGCGTTTGTTGATGTCGGAATGAACGACAAAATGGGCTTTATTCATACAGACGACATCATGGGAAAAGGAACACTAAAAGAAAAAGTTAAACCTAACCAAAAATTAATAGTTCAGGTGGTAAAAGAACCCACGGGACACAAAGGTCCCCGTGTGACAACAGCATTATCTTTACCCGGAAGATTTTTGGTATTATTACCTGATGAAAAGGGTGTTAATGTTTCTAAAAAAATCACATCGACAAAAGAAAGAGCAAGATTGAAATCAATCGTTAGCCTTCTAAAACCTGTCGGTGTAGGCGTGATTGTGAGAACAGAAGCAGAAGGTCAAAGCGACGCTGAAATTCAAGAAGATTTAGAAATTTTACTTGAAAAATGGAATTCTATCGTAAATGCTGCAGATAGCGCAAATCCGCCTACCCTGCTTTATAGAGACCAAGATTTATTATACAGAGTAATCAGAGAAGCCGTTGATTCGGATGTAGAAGAAATTATTGTCGATACTGCATTTGCACTCCACAGAACAACACAACTTCTCCAACATTGGAATATGCAGGTGAAAGTTACAATCCATAAAGGCAATGAACCTTTGCTTGTTGCAACAGGCATCAACAAAGAAATAACTAATGCACTGAATACAAAAGTAAACATGCCTTTGGGCGGTTATCTGTTTATACAACAAACTGAAGCACTGACTGTTGTGGATGTAAACTCGGGAAAATTCACAAGTTCATCAAACCAAGCGGAAACAATATTAAAAACAAACATACAAGCGGCAGACGAAATTGCACGCCAATTAAAGTTAAGAAACATAGGCGGCATGGTAATTATAGATTTTATCGATATGAATTCTCGTATGGATAAATTAGCACTATTAGAACATTTTGAATTAGTGCTTGAAAAAGATAAAGCAAAACCGCAAATAGGACAACTTTCCGATTTGGGACTTGTTGAATTAACAAGACACAGACAAGGACAAAGTTTAGCCGAAATATTCACAAAAAAATGTGACAAATGCGGCGGTCAAGGTTTTATTGTTGATGAATTGAAATTTGCAACATCTACCTCAGTAGGCGAAAACAGAGCAAAAATGAACAAAATCAAGGGTCCTTTCAATTCAAGCTTTAATCAAGAATCCGCACCCAAAAACTTTAACAAATTTGATAAAAATAAAAAGAAAAATTCTCAACAACAAAATCAACAACCGCAAACTCAAGAGCAATTAACATTAATAAATGAAGATATTCAACCTGTTCAACAAGAATTTGAACAAAAGCCGAATATTGAAGATAATACAACAGAAACTAAAACAGATAATAAACCCAATAACAAAAAACAGCAAAAAAACAAAAAAACAAAAAATGAAGAATTAACTAAATCAAAAGTTAATGAACTTATTGACGATTTAATAAAAGATATTGAATTAAGCGACAATCCTGCACCAAAAGAAGAAAACAAGGAAGAAACCATACAAAAAGAAAATACGGAACCAATACAGGAAAAACAAGAACCGGCGCAGTCTGAAGCTCCGACAGAAAATGCCGAAGTTAAAAAACTATCAAGAAAAGCTAAAAAAACACAGAAAAAAGAAATTGAAAAAACAGAAACCGTAACTTCGGAAGAAGCAGCGGCAAAACCGGCTGAAAAACCAAAAAGACGTATCAGGAGAACAAAAAGTGCCAAAGAAAATTAGTAAAATATTTCTAATTTTTATATTGTGTTTAAATTTTATTCTAATCAGTCAACCCAAGGTTTTTGGGCAAAAACCAACCAATACATCTTTACAGGAACAGATGGAATTGATTCAAAACGACATAAAGGTTGATGATTTAGATATTGAACCTATAAATACAGAGGACCTGAAGAAAAAAGTCGTTCCCGACACAAGAAAAGAAGGGCAAAAGGTACTTATTCTGTTTTTCAAAACAATGTTTATGGTAGTTATGGCGGGTGCAATAATATATGTTGTTCTGTTATTTATAAGAAAATACCGCTCAAGTGCCTTTGCTGAAAACGAATATATAGATGAATATGCTCCGCTTAATTTAGCTACGCCTACAAATAAGCAGGAAGCTTTTGTATCATTTTTAAACAGAACCGATTTTTAAAATATATGAAAAGATGTTAATTTTTCATTAAAAAACGGCATTTAATATCAAAAAAAATACTTTATATTAATAAGAGGAGTTTAATGGTATAATTTCTAATATGAATAAGGATAAAATCAGTTTCATAAAAGAAAAAGAACTTGCTAAAAAGTCCGATAAACTAATGCGGAAGTTTATCGAAAACGGTTATAGCGAAAACCCGATTAAAGCAAAGTTTTTAGCTTTTAGAGAAACAAAAAAAGATATTAAAACCAAAGACATATTATAAACTATGCAAAACATTAAAAATCTTCTTTTTTTAAGTTTAACACCAAGACAAAAATCTCAGCTTTTAGGAACTCTGAAGGCATATTACAAAAAATTTTCCTCTTTATCAAAAATCGAAATCATAGATAAATTTTATGAGGATGAAAAATATTATATAGAAATAGGCAATCCGCATTTTGAATTCATGAAGGATTATTTTGAAGATGACAAGTTTTATCGTGATATTGAAAAGTATTTTGATTTTTTGTCATACGAAGAACAACAAAAAGAATTAATGCAGCCATATCTTGATAAACAAAAAGAACTTGCAAAACTTCAAAGAAAAAAAGCTCAAGAATACAAAATGTCAAAACAAAAACCCACAAAAAAGCAGCTTTTTTATTATGATAAAATAACAAAAGCCCACAACATAGAAAAGAAAGACACAACCGAGGCAACTAAATTAGATTTAAGAAATTGGATTATGGAAATATTAAATGAATTCGATATTTAAAACGACAGAAGATATATTAAAAAATGCAGGCATAGAAGAATATAAAGCTGAAGCCAAAATGATTGTGCTTCAGGTTTCTGGGTTGAGCGCAGAAGAGATATATTTAAACAACACTATTCCAAATGAAGAAGAAATAATAAATATCGCTAAAAAAAGAGCCTCAACAAAAGCACCTATTCAACATATCTTGGGATTTTGTTATTTCATGGAAGAAAAATATAAGGTTAATAAAAACGTTTTAATCCCGAGGGACGAAACAGAGCTTCTTGTATTGAATGCATACGATTTAATAAAAGATAAAAAAGAAAAAATAAATATTCTTGATATAGGAACAGGTTCAGGATGTATCAGCTGTGCGTTGGCAAAAAAACTTAAAAAAAAGGATATTGAAATCTTGGCAACCGATATTAGTACGGACGCACTTGAAATTGCTATAGAAAACATAAACAATTTGAATTTAGTCAGAAAAGTGATAATAAGAAAATCAGATATATATTCTAAAATAAGAGATTTTGAAAAATTCGATTTAATTATTTCAAATCCTCCTTACATACCCTTATCGGAAAAAAACAACCTTGATAAAATTGTTAGTGATTTTGAACCCGAACTTGCGCTTTTTGCTCAAGATAAAGAGGGCATTGAATTTTATGAAAAAATAATAAAAGATGCCAAAAAATACCTCAAAAAAGAAGGGTTTCTTGCATTTGAAATCGGAATAAACCAAAGCGGGATTATAAAAGATATTTTACTAAAATATGATTTCAAAAATATAAACATAGTACCTGATTTAGCAAATATTGATAGAGTAATTACAGCCCAAATTGCTTAACTGAACATGCTGTTTGAATTACTGTCCGTATTCATATTTTCGCCAAAATCAAAATCGAAATCCTCAAGATTTTCAGCAGATTCTTGTGCAGGCTCTTGATTGGGTTCTTGAGCTGCTTCTTGTACTTTGGTCACAGACATATTAGGCAGTTGTTTGAGATTATTTGTATTTTCATCTGCATAATCATCAGGAACATCCTGCTGAGAAGCTGTTATGGGAACATTTTCAGGCATATAATCATCACCCAGCAATAATCTTATATTATTTAACGCCTCTTTATGTTCAGGATCTATACTCAATGCTTTTTTATAGTTTTCTATTGCAGATTCAATATCGCCTGTCAATTCATAAGCAAGTGCGAGATTATAGACAGTATCCGCATTATCCGGAATAAGTTTTAAAACATCAATGAATTGCGGGATACTTTGAGCATATTCCAATTCTTTTGTCATGGAAATTGCATAAGCAATTTTTGCTTTGACAAACATAGGATTTATACTCAGAGCACTATAGAAATTTTCCTTTGCATTTTTAATTGCACCCATTTCATCATAAACACAACCCAAAGCATAATAATATTCAGGGTTTTCCGGCTTAATTGAAATTGCTTTTTTAAAGTTTGCAATTGCATCTTGGAAACTTTTTATATAAAAATTACAAACACCCAATTTATAATATACATTTTCATTTTCTTCATTGTATTTTAGCGCTTCAAAGAACTTATCAAAAGCCTGTGTATAATCACCTTTATCAAATAAATCCTGTCCCCAAGAAGCAACCAGATTTGAAATAAAATTAATTATCATTCCGCCTTGTTCCGGCGGTAATTCATCAACAAGCTTTTTATATAAATCAACACCCAGTTGATAATTTCCTGTCATAGCATAGGCACCGGCAAGTGTGAAAGCAAAAGCAGTTTCTGTCGGGTTTTCTATTAATAATTTTTTTAATTTTTCAATTGCTTCTTTGCATCTGCCTTCTTTTAACAATGCGTTACACAATTCGTTTTGGTGATAGAAATAATTACTTGATTTTTCATCTTCAAGAGAAATGATTTTTTCGTACGTTACAATAACATCAGACCATTGTTCGAGTGTGGTTTGAGCTTGTGCAATTTTTTCAAGAATTTCAAAATCATCTCCAACAATAGAAAGAACCTTATTGTAATAATAAAGAGCATCTTTCCAGTATTTATTTTTTGCTGCCAAATCGGCAAGAATAAGCAACAGTTCAAGATTTTCCGAATCGCTCTGATAAAGTTTTTTATATGTATCATAAGCTTTTCCGTCCGCTTGAATTTTTACGTATAAATCAGCCAAAGTATATTGCAGCTCTTTTGCTTTATCTTCGTTTAATTCAGCATCAATCAGCATTTCATACATTTTTACCGCTTTTTCGTAATCTTGGACACTGTTATACAGACTCGCCAATGTTTCAACAGCGTGAACATTTCCGCTATCATACATTAATATTTGTTCAAACAATTCTATTGCTTTATTTTTTATACCGTTTTCAAGATAATAATTTGCAAGAAGCTCTTGAGTGGAAACGTCAAAGGGTGCAACGGACAATATCGCTTCATAGTGCATAATTGCCATTTGTTCTTCATTTAGTTTCATCAATGCTTGCGCTAATATTCTTCTTATTTCTATATCACTGTAGTTTTTTGTGAGCGCTTTTTGAGCCAGCTTTTGAACTTCCTGATATTTTTCTTCGGCAAACAATTTTTTACATTGTTCAAGCGCATTATCGTAATCTATATTGTCTGTGACAGCTTCATATGTTTCAGGTTCATTGACCGTGTTTGCAACGAACAAAATGTAGACCCAAAGAATAAAACAAATAAATATTACTAATCCTATTATCAGAAGAATATTCATATTTAAATTATACTTTTTTGTACAATAAATGGCAATATTTTAAAGTTTATTTTAAAAGTATTTATTATCTTAAACCGTTTTTATCAAAACCGATTATGTATCTGTCAACACCCAATTCATTCGGTTCTTCTTCATCGTTTATATCGTACACTATCGCGCCGCAGGTATCATATTCATACATTGCTTCTTCATACATGGGATTATATGTAGTTGTTGTCGTTGTACAATCTCCGTACGTTTTCAGGGCAAAATATGCTCCGTTTTTAACTTTATAATGTCCGCTATAATCTTCGTACGTCATGGTCGAATTTTCTCTTGAACGACGAAGCGACACTGCATAAAGTTCAAGTAATTTATCTGTTGCATCTGAATCGGTTATTTCAAATCTTGAAGTTTTATCTTTTGTATATAATCCTGATAGATTTGCATTATTTGAATATCTTCTTGCAACATCGTTAGTCACAACAACCAAATCCGCATAAAACATCTTTGATGCTTTCAGCATTGCATCTTTTTTGATATCCTTTGGGCGCAATGCCATCATAGACGCAACAACAACCAACGGTATAATAATCATTACTATCATTACTTCCGTAAGTGTCAGAGCGGATTTTTTGTTATATTTTATTTTTATTTTATTAATCACCTGAAATTATCCCGTTTTCATCCAATGGAATCTTAAATTGATCTGTACCCAATACATTCGGTTCGTCATCTCCGTTTGTATCCAAGAATATCATACCATAAGCAGAAGTCGCTGTTGTTTTACTGCCTTCACCCGGTATCCAAGTATCACCCGATGTTATTGAACCTGATTTTACTGCCATGCAAGCACCGTTTTTAAGTAACAGAGCTGAATCATACCCTTTTGCGGGTTTGCCGGTTTTTGAAGGATCGCATTGTTCGGGAAGATTACCTCTGGCTGTTGCCATATAATCTTTTAATAATTTAACAAATTCCGTTCCTTGGCTTGTAACCCCCATAGAGAATGTAGCGGTGTTGCTTCCTGTTTTATAAACTTGAGTTAATTTATTAAAAGGTGCTTTATCAACAAGGATTTGAGTAACAGCTGTATCTATACTCGCATAAACGCTTTTTGCAAGTACTTTATAGCCTTGTTCTTTAAATCTTGCAGGTTTTATTGTTGTAATCATGACAGTTGCAATGATACCCAAGATTGTCATAACGAGTACGGCTTCTGCCATGGTAAATGCTTTTGATTTTCTAATGTCCATATTAATTTCCCTTGCTTCAATTATATTTTATTTCTAATTTCCTGAAATAATACCATTTATATCAAGAGGAATATAGAATTGGTCCGTACCCAATACATTCGGTTCGTCCCCTCCGTTTGTATCCAAGAATATCATACCATATGAATATGCTGTAGAGGCAGTCTCACCGATTTCTCCGGGAATCCAAGTTTTAGCCGAAACCGAACCTGATTTTACTGCCATACAAGCACCGTTTTTAAGCAACAATGCAGCATCGTAGCTTATACCTGTACAAGTAGCAGGGACAGTACCTCTGGCTGTTGCCATATAATCTTTTAATAATTTAACAAATTCCGTTCCGTTGCTTGCTTTTCCCATAGAGAATGTAGCAGTATTGCTTCCTGATTTATAAATTGTATCTAATTTATTAAAAGGTGCTTTATCAACAAGAATTTGAGTTACTGCTGTATCTATACTTGCATAAACACTTTTTGCAAGTACTTTATAGCCTTGTTCTTTAAATCTTGCAGGTTTTATTGTTG
>CAMOPX010000019.1 GCA_946622415.1 uncultured bacterium | reverse complement strand
ATTCCGCTCTGTCCGTCAGACTTCATCAGTCTGACGTCACGAGCTTCATACACTTCTGCCCGAATCTTCGTTCGCTAAGTTTGCTTGCGCACTAAACCGTCTTGGATTTTGCTTCACTCTGGCAAGTATTTCGCTTCACTTCGTTACCGCTTCATATTGCCCTCGCTACTTCGGGATTCCGCTTCGCTTCACCCTACGCAAAATCCGTTCACTTGATTCGGGTATAAAAAAAACCTCAATCGCTTGAGGCTTTTAACACACACAAACCATTTCTAAAACTTGTCAACTATCTCTTGAGTTTATTATGAGTTGGTTTGTATGTAGTATATAAACTTGTTTTCTATGCAATTTCAGGACGTGGTTCTTTTTTCAATTTTTCCATCAATGCATTTTTCTTTGCCATTTGTGCTGCAACAACTTTCTTAGCAGCTTCAGCTAATCTTTCTTTCTTGGATTTAACTGATTTCATTTTTGTATATTGAATATTCATGCTGATAGCTTTTGCACAAACATCTTTTACTGCTTGTTGTATTCTAAAAGCTTCCATATGAGCGTTTGCATAATCATTTAATGTGTTCATCAATTTATTAGGATCGATCATTGAATTTTGAACGATTGCATTATCTACTTTTAAACTTTGATATTTTTTAACTAATGCTTTGTCTAATTTGTCTTGTGCGCCGATTGCCATGTTTTTAACCCTCTTAATAAACTCTTGTATCTTAATAAAGTATTTTTGAAAACAAAAATTGCAAAAAGATTTAATTTCTTAACAAATCTTAACAATTTAATCGTTGTAATAAATACCCAAATAGCATAGAATAGTAGTAATAATAGAGGAATAATCATGAAAGAAGATAAAAAAGTAGTTTCATTTGAAAAAAAACATCCTAAAAATAACGATTCAATACAAGAAGTAGAATATTGCAGTTTTTGCGGACGTCCGAATACACAAGTACCAAAACTCGTTAAAGGCCCCGGAGTAAATATTTGTTCAGAATGTGTTCTTATTGCAGTGCAATATTTAATTTTGCAAGACGGCGCATTATCTGCAGAAGCACAGAAAATACTGGATTTATTGTGGAGTACCAATAAAAAATAATGTCCGCATCTAAAATAAAATTAAGGGCGGAAATTCTTTCCGTATTGTCAAAATACAACACTAAAAAGGACATTAAACCCGATATTTTAAAAAAAGATATCGAGTATTTCAGCGATTTTGAAGAAAAAGAGCTTTTAAGCAAAATATTACTGACAGAAATGCTCTCAGGTGAGAAAAGATACGCAAAATACTGTTCTCTGTTTGTATTAAGGGCATTAGATAAGCCTTCTGTTATAAAAGCCGCATCAAAAATTCTCGAAGATAAAACCGTACCCGACAAAAAAAAGATATATATGCTTTCAATCTTAAAGCAAAAAGAAATATTCTTTGATTCCGATGAGATAGAAAAATATATAGATAACATTGAACAAACGGCCTCAGACGGCGTAAAAGATTTCCTCATTTGCGCAACAAATAACCCTGAAGCGCAAATCGATTTATTAGATTTTTATTGCAGTATTACAAGTGATGAAAAAATAGCCCTGCTTGAAAATCTAACAGCAAACAGCACAGGTGACGAAGAAATAAACGCACTTTCTTTAATAACAAGTTTAGAATTATCAAAAAAAGAAAGACAAATGGCAACAGAAGCGCTTTTATCAGCAAAATCAATTTACGCACTCAAAGGCCTTAAAAATCTTGAAGCATTAGAAGAAACAGAAGATATATACAAGAAAAAAATACAAAAGAAAATAAAAGAAATTGAATTTAAAAACCCGAAATATAAAAATACGGCATTAATAGAAACTTCCACACCCTATAAATGCTTTATCAGCTTTACTGACGGTATGGGCGATTTTGCTCTTATATTTTCAAGAATTGATAAGAAAAAATTTATAGAAACATTTTTTGCAAAAGCAAATGTAGAATTAGGAATAACATCAGTTGTCGGTTTTTATAAAATCGAAAAAAGAAGTTTTCAAGAAATTTTACTAAGACTCTTTGCGGATTCTCCGCCCATCGAAATTGAACCGCCGATACTTGTTTCTTTTTTGGATTATTATTCTCAAAAAAACCAAAAAACAAATACAACGCTTCCTTATGAATTCAATATTTGGTTTAATTTAACAAACGATATCAAAAAGTACACGGAAGATTTATCTTTATATTTAAATTCAAAATTAAACGTCGTAAATATTCCGAAAACCAAAATATCAGCCGTTTTTAAATCAAAAATTACCGAAAGCTGGTTCTATGTAAAAAATCAGGATAAAAAAACAGATAAAATCTTCTCTGTTTTAAATAATGAAAATATCTCGTCTTATGAAAAATTTGAAGAAGATATTCTTAATTTTATTGATAAAGAATTTTTGACCGATAAAAATTTTATTGATATATTTAAAACACGTCTGCTTCTTCAGGCATATATATCAAAATTGGCAAAATTTGATAAAATCGCCGATTATTTATATAGCATTTGTTACAATGAAGAATACATAAAAGAATTTTTAAATTATATTTTTCAAATAAGCATACACAACAATCTATTACAATATATTGAAGAAAAAGACGAGGAAAACGTCTTTAAAGAAAAACAAAAACCGCATTTTACAGACAAAGAAATTAAAAAAATTATTAATTCAATAGAAAAAAAATGGAAATAAAAAAAAGAATAATAGCTCTTGATATAGGAACAAAAAGAATAGGTGTTGCCGTGTGCGATGCCCTTTATATAGGTGCAACACCAATAAAAACAATAGAAAGAAAAGACGATACAAAAGCAAGAAAAGAAATTGAAAATATTTGCGAAGAATATTTAACCGATATAATTTTAATAGGTGTTCCTTATAATATGGACGGAACTCTGGGGTTTCAGGCAAAGAATTGTTTAGATTTTATTAAACCCTTGAGAAATAAGTACAAAATCATAGAACAAGATGAAAGATTATCTTCAAACACAGCAGAAGAAATATTAAAACAAAACGGAAAAAAATATACCAAAAATAAAGGTTTAGTGGATTCGGCAGCTGCTGCCGTAATATTACAAGATTATTTGGATCAATTAAAATAACAAGAGGGAAAAGAAATGACAAACGAAAAAGAATCAATGGAACAACCTGAAATAATTAAGGTTATAGGCGAACAAGGGGAAGAAATCTTTATGAAGTTACAAGAAATTGTAACTTTAAATAATCAGGATTATGCATTGTTATCAATCGTAGAAGATGATAAATTACCCGCAGATGACGAAGAAGCGGATGAAATTATCATTATGAAAATGAAAAAGACAGAAGATGAATGTACATTTGAAATTATAGAGTCAGACGAAGAATTTAATATGGTGGCACAAGCCATTACGGATGATGAAGAAGAAAATCAGGATGAATAATAATTTAAGAGCAACATTTTTTATTTAGCTGTTTTATATAAATATTCATAAGGTAAAATACAAAGGAAAGATTAAATTAAAATGAATATTATAGGCATAAATCCAATTAACAGCTTACGTTCAAAAGCAAAAAATACACAAAATTCAATAATTAAAAATACAATATCAAATTTATCAATCAAAAATGAAAATCCGCAAAGAGTTTCTTTGGATTCAATACAAACATATTGTCCAAATATTCATTTCAGCGGCATAAATTTAAGAAACAGACACGCTAAAAAACAATCTAATCAAGACTATCTGTATTTATGTGATTTGATTGAAAAAAGACATCCTTCTGAATTTATTAGGGAATTATCGAGCTATGACGGAGATAAAAAATTTTTAAGTTTGTGTTCAGGCGGCAAAAATAATGGTGAAACTGTCGTATCTAAGTTTGTCGATGAATTCCCGGAAGAATATAGTGCCATAACAAACGATTTAAAAAATTACCAAAAATCTATACTATTACAAATATCAGATGATTATAAATGGAGCGTTGCACACAGATTGGCATCAAAAGCTCCCTCAGAATATGTAAAATCAACAGAATGTTTAGATGACAAACAAAAATTCGGATTGTTGCTATTATCCGATACAGTAGGTACAACTGTTGCACATAAATTGGCACACTCACCAGAAGATTTTATTAAAGCAACAGAAAGTTTGTCCGAAGAACAGCTGACAGAATTACTCGATATAAGAGATCATTTTGGCAGAAAAGTCGGAGACACTTTGCCTGAATAATAATTTAGTAAATATTTTTTTATTCAATTAAAATTCTTTTTATGTTAATAAATGTTACAAAAAAATTGTCTATTGGTAAAATTATTTTTTACCTGTTTTATATAACTATAAAAA
Source organism: uncultured bacterium (assembly GCA_946622415.1). Classification (GTDB taxonomy): domain Bacteria; phylum Cyanobacteriota; class Vampirovibrionia; order Gastranaerophilales; family Gastranaerophilaceae; genus RUG14156. The sequence goes on along the minus strand of CAMOPX010000019.1, from coordinate 29,216 downwards.
TTAAGAGAAAGGACATCTTTGAGTATGAATATTACTGCTATTAATTCAACAAAACCTTGTATTACAAGCATAAATAAAAATATTCAAAATAGTGTAAAAAAATCATTTATTACACCCCTGACAAACGAAACGCCTACAAAAGTAACTTCTGAAACAATGAAAGTGTATTATCCAAATATTTCTTTTAGAGGTAATAACAACAGCACAGAAATAAAACCAATTCAACAAAATATAATTGAAACATTAAAATCAATAGGTGAAGATGACTATACTACGGCACACCAAACAGCAGAAAATATTCCCGAAGTATACTATCAAATTACAAGAATTCTTGATTCCAAAAGTAATATGGAATTATTAAAATTAACCGACAAAAGAGGACTCAGCGTAGCTCACATATTAGCAAACAGTTCTCTTGAAGCATATAATAAAGTAACAAAAGATTTTAAACTTGAAGACAGATTGGCTTTGTTAAAATTATCCGACAATCTTAGAAATACGGTTGCACATTTTTTACCAGACAAAGGATACAGCAAAGCGACAGAAGACTTTGAATATGAAGATAAGATTGATTTATTAAATCTAACCAACGCATTTGGATTCACTGTTGCAAGTAATCTGGCAGAAAGCAGTCCAAAAGAATACGTAAAAACAACAGAAGGTTTAAAAACTGAAGACAGATTCAAACTACTCAAATTAACAAACGGATATTCCTCCACAGCGCATATATTAGCAATGCATTCACCTAAGGACTTTGCTGATGCCATACAAGGTTTGTCGGATGAACAACGTAAAGAATTATTTGCTATGAGAGATTATTACGGAAAACCGGTTTGTGAATATTATTTGGAAAATATATTGGATAATCCCGAATGCAGCGATTTAAAGTTTCAATATGAAATTTAATCACTATTCATAGCAGTTTTAAAAGCTGATATATCATTATTCAATTCGTCCAAAAATTCTTTCCTATACATAAAACCAAGGTGAGAACCATGGTCAAACAGTACAAGTTTGTTTTCTGAATACTGCTTTAATTTGGATAACTGTGATTTATCAACCAAATAATCATCAAGGCTATGATAAATTTTATAATTATCACTGTTGATTAAATAATTACTTATAGAATCAAAGCTGCTGATTTTTTCAAGTTCATCATAACCGTAATTAACAAGAAGATATTTTTTAATATAATCATCAAAATTCATTGTATAAATCATATTGTATATTTCTTTTGAAGCTTTATTTTTATCACTATCTGTTTCGATTTGATATATCAAATCCGATAACTTTTGATGAAAAACAAACGCGCTGATTAATTTTGCTTCGTAATTAGAAAACGGCATCTTTGAGAAATTTTTGGATAAATTTTCTTTATCGTCGTATGCCCTCATGACTTTTGCCGTAACAACAGCCGCTTTATCGAGCATATTATCAGGATGGAGTTTCCAACTTTCGATTACATCATCAAGCTTTTTTGCGGCATAAATTAAACTAAAAGGCGGACAAATCGCAATAAATTTATCAATATTATTTCCGCCCGTTTCATATTGATTATTCGCAAGGAACATCACACAATAAGCACCCATTGATGTTCCGAAGGCAACTCTTGATAAAAAAGCTCTTTTATATTGAAGGCTTAAATCATTAATCACTTTATCCAAAAGCAAATTTACAATTTTTACGTCTTCTTTAATGTTTCCTGCAACATAATTCTTTTTAAGGCTTCTTAAAAATTCCCATTGAAAATGGCTTCCAAGAACTATGACACTATATCCTTTATCATAAAACATTTTTGCAAAAAATATATTATGGGAATTATCGGCACCCTCTCCAATAGAAGGAAAAATTATCGCCATGGGTGATGATTTATCTTTCTGAAGAATAAATTTATAGCGGTATTTGGGTCTATCAGGGTACAATTGGACGTATCCCGTTTTTAATTTTTTCGAAAAGTCTCTATTCCAAAGTGATGTTTCCTGCCAAAAGTCCTTTTTTGTTTTTCTGCCCAAAAGCACTGTTCTGATTGAATCAAGAACGGGACTCTGAGCATTGAAATCGTTTAATAGAATATCGGGAGTTAATGTATAATTATCTTCGGTATTTACAAACAAATTATCCGAAATTTTGCCTTTGACATCGAGTCTGTCTTTTGTATTATCAACAAGTTCTATTTCATCAAAATCGTTTTTTATATTTTCTATTACGTTTTTTCTGTCATAATTAGACAGTTTAATATATTTTTCAACACCATAGACTTTTTTTGCAATATCATAGGGGTCAATAAAATTGGATTCAACCATTTTGATTATCGGTTGAATATATGCCGTTCGATTAATTAATAAGCCCATTTTTATCGCAGCGGCGATTGGGGATGCTATGTATGTTGTTGGAGTCAAGATAAAATCGAGTATTCTTCCCATGATATCTCTTGATGTAACGGAAGATACAAAAGGCAAAACAAGATAACTTCCGCATTTTACCTTACACCTTGTCAGCGCCTGCTCCATATCTTCATTATACAGTTCCAAATTAAAATATTTGTTTGCAACATCAAATAATCCTGCTAAACCAAAGGTTGAATTAATTATAAATCTTTTAGTTTCGTGCTTTATGGCATCAAAATCCTTTTGCAAAAGACAGCTTACGACTCTTTTTGGGTATTCTATATTAATATATGCATAATTAAGGCAATCAATTAATGCTCTCGGAACAATACTGCACCAGAGAGTATGGATTCTTCTTGCAAACAATTTATTCAATTTTAAATTAAAATAAAATATTTTTCGATTTAATTTTTCATATTTTGAATCATCAACATAAAAAGATGATAACGGCGGAAATTTAATTTCGGGGTTTAAATTATCCGCAAATGTTTTTGTATTAAATATAAATATATTCAATATAATTAAAAAGCTTATTATTTTTTTCAATTTTCATCCTCACGTTTAACTTCTTAAATAAAGTTTTAATTTGCTCATATGAAAAAAATATCGGCTTGTTGAGTTAATTAATTTGTATTAATTTTAAAAAAAATAATTTTTTGATAGAATGATTTTATGAAGAAAGTACTGGTTTCAGGATATTTAGGATTTAATAACTTCGGAGATGAAGCAATTTTTTATGCACTCGCCGAGCATTTAAAAAATTCCAATGTTGAAGTCAGCGCTTTATCTAACAACCCGAAAGAAACATCAGAAAAATATGGTGTTAAAACATACTATTTTAAAAATTTTAAAGCAATTATTAAAGCAATACGCTCAAACGATATTTTAATATCGGGCGGCGGAAGTCTGCTTCAGGATAAAACGAGCAATTTCAGTCTATATTATTACCTTTTTATAGTAATAATCGCAAAATTATTTTTTAAAAAAGTAATTATATTTGCACAGGGGTTTGAACCGTTAAAAAACAAATTTAATGAACTGATTTTAAAATTGGTTTTAAAAACAACTGATTTTATCACAGTCAGAGATGAAAAAAGCAAAAAATATTTAAAAAAACTGGGTATAGATTCTGTTCTTTTAACGGATCCGATTTATTCAATTATAGATAAAACAGAAATATCGAACGATAAAGAAGGTTTGATAGTCCAATTAAGGAAAACAAAACATATAAACAATGCCTTTATAAAAAATCTGGCAAATCAAATCTCTAAAAATTTTAACGAAAAAATTTCAGTTCTTTCTTTACAAGATTCAATGGATTTAGATATATGCAAAGAATTGCAAGACGAGTTAAAAATTTTAAACATTGAATCAGTTTTAATCGAGCATAAAACGATAAAAGAAACAATTGATATAATAAACAAGGCAGAGTTTATGATATCAACAAGACTACACGGCGCAATTGTTTCTAATGCGTTAAAAACAAAAACTTTTACTTTAAATTACGATGAAAAATTAAAAACTCTGTCTGATGAATTTTTACTTCCAAATATAAATCTGGACAGCTTCAGCTATGAAAGATTAAATGAAAAATTGGACGACTTTTTTAATACAAAAACAGAAATAGAAGAATACAGAAAATTTGATTGGAATGAAATAGATTCATTCATAAATTCAATTCGGGAGAAAAAATGAAACTTAAAAATAAAACCGTAAAATCAAGATACAGTAATGATACAAAATTAAACATAATCTCAAGGCTGGTTATAATACTATTTCATATAGAAAGATTCTTCTATAATTGCAGATGCGTAAATTACCCCAAGCAAAGAGCCATGTTTGCTTTGTGGCATGCGCATCAATGCGGTGTGTTTTCCTGCAATCAATTGGGTAAAACCGTCATTATGGTATCAAATTCAAAAGACGGAGAAATAATTTCCCGTGCAGCAAATGCAATGGGGGTTGAAACGGTTAGAGGTTCACAAAACAGAGGCGGGGCAAAAGCGAGTCTTGAATTAATAAAAAGAATGAATGAAGCAAACTGCAACGGCGCTTTAACAATTGACGGACCAAAGGGACCAAAAAGAATTGTTAAAAAGGGAATAATCGAACTTGCTAAAATGGCAAAAGTTCCTGTTGTTCCTGCTATTTGGTGGAGTAAAGATAAGACATTTATGAAATTCAAATCTTGGGATGAATTTAGATTTCCAACCCCCGGTAATAAGCTCGTAATGAAATTTGGCGACCCTATCGAAATACCGCAAGAATTAAACGATGAAAAAACAGAGGAAATCAGATTAAAAATCGAAAACGCTTTAAATGAATTATACAAAGACGTCAAAGAAAATTTTGACGAATATTATAGAACAGGCGTAAAAGTAAAAATTTAAGCCCTTTTATTTATTCAAAAGGGCTTAAAATTATTTATTCATTTTTAATTCCGGCTTTTTTGAATCTTTCAAATACTTCTTCAAGCCTTAATATCGGCTGAACCAAAGACACTCTGAAATGGTCATCCGACATACTTCCGAATGCACTGCCCGGAGTCAAAAGAACACCTGTTTTATCAAGAACGTATTTACAAAATTCCATAGAAGATTTAAAGGTTGAAGGAATTTTAATCCAAAAATACATCGTTGCATCACTTCTGGGTGCATAAAAACCTAAATCGGTAAAACCTTGTGCAACTATTTCGCGACGCGCATCGTATTTATCCATAATACCTTTAACATAATCAATCGGCATTTTTAGCGCTTGAATACAAGCATCTTGAACAATAGTGGAAGTACCGTAATCAATATTTGATTTCATTGCGTAAAGATTGGAAATAAATTCTTTGTTTCCAACTGCAAAACCGCATCTCCAGCCTGCCATGTTAAAGGTTTTAGTAAAGGAATGAAACTCTATTGCTATATCCTTAGCACCATCAACAGAGAAGATAGAATATGGTCTGTAATTTGAAAAACAAACTTCGCCGTATGCAAGATCCGAAACCAAAAGGATATTGTATTCACGGCAGAAATTAACTACATCATTTAAAAAACTTTTTGGCGCAACGGCACCTGTGGGGTTATTGGGGTAATTTATGAAGAACATTTTCGCTTTTTTTGCAATATCAACAGGAATATCGGATAAATCTATCAAAAATCTGTTTTCTTCTTTTAAATTCACAAAATAAGGTGTACCGCCCGCAATAAGTGTACCTCTGCATAAAACAGGGTAATAAGGATCGGGAATTATATTAATATCACCGGGGTTTGTATACGTCATTGCGATATTTGCCAATCCCTCTTTTTCGCCAATTAAAGTTTGAACTTCGGTTTCTGCGTCTATATCAACATGATATCTTTTTTTCATCCATTCCGAAATTGCAAGTCTGAGTTCCTTTTTACCTCTAAAATTAGGGTATCCGTGGTTAGCAGGATTTTGAATAGCTTCAACCGCAACTCTTACAACAGGATCCGGTGTCGCACCGTCAGGGTTTCCGATAGAAATATCTATAACATCTACACCGTTTTTAATAGCCTGCTGTTTCATATCAGCCAGCTGTGCAAAAATATATCTGGGCAGATTCAAAATTCTATCTGCCGGTTTTATATTAATTTTAGTTTCAACTTTTTCCATAACAATCCTCTTAATCTAAAAATAAAAGCCTTAGAAAACTTTCTAAGGCTTTTTTAATTCTATTTTAAAACAAAACAAAATTAAGCCTCAGCTTCAGCAGGTGCTTCAGCTTGCGCGGCCGCTTCTTTTTCAGCGTCTAATTTTGCTTGTGCTTTTTTAGAAATTTTAACTTTTTCTGATTTTTTGTAATTCAATGTACCGTCTGCATTTGCATTGTTGATAAGGTACATTACAGTAGGAGTAGCTTGTGCACCTTGAGCTAATCTTGCTTTTGCGCTTTCTACATTCAATTTCATTTCTTTTGATTTAGGATTGTAATATCCCAATTCTTCAATAGGTGCACCTTCTCTTTTTGCACGACTATCAATAGCGATTATTCTGTAGCTCGGGTTCTTTTTGTAACCAAGTCTTTTTAATCTTAATTTGACCACTTTGTTAAATTCCTTTTTTTGTACTTGTCTTAATCTTATCAAACAATAAACATAAATATTTTGCAAGCACCTCTTATTTATTTATTTTAAAATTTAATATTTTGTCACAAAAAGAGTGTGCCAAAAAGCCGAAAAATAAAATTTTTTCGAGCTTTTTTAAACACGACTAAAAGTGTGAAAATCAAGGTTGTATGTGAGATATTATATAATCTCGATTGAAACCGTTCCTCAAAGTTATAGGAAAAATTTTAATTTTTTCTATAACTCCTGCAATAATATGTTATATTATTAAAATATGATTAAAGAAATTACAAAAGATATTCTTGAAAATAATAAAGTTGTTCTTGAACAAATAGAAGCAAGAGAAATATTTGACGAAATTTATCAGGGGTTATCGGGGGAAATTACATCAACCGCATTTATTGTCGCACTTCAAAAAATTGTTAAAACGGAAGAAACACTTCAAGCGATAATAGAAGCAAGTACGGATGCCGTTAAAAAACCTACAAGCGAATTTAAAAATGCGTTTCAAACAATATCAACATCTTATTGTAATGAATACTTAGATGTTTATTTTGCAGTAGACGTAATTAATTCCGCAAACAATGTCACAACAATAAAATATGCAACTGATAAATTTAATAATACGGATACATTTAAAACCTACGCCATTCAAGGGCAAAACTATTCTCGAGAATTTTTGGATAATTTGGAAGAAACAAATTTTTGCTATTATTATTTGGATAAAGACGAAAAATATCTTAAGTATACAAACGAAATAAGAAAAAACTTTGATTTTGAAAATATATTTGATTTTATTGACTGTTTTTTAAACCCGTTCGGAATAAAAAACAATATGATAGGCACGTCAAACACGGATGACGTACAAAAAACAGCAAAATTAGCTCTCCTTTTAAAATATGACAATACAATAACGCTAACTTCCGCTCAAGGATTGCCGTATGCTACCTTAGACAAAGAAAATACCATAGCGGAAGCTTGGAAAAATAAGATTTTTACATATACTTTAAGTTCGGAATTATTGGATTTGCCAAACTATTCAATTGATAAAATCAAAACCGAAAACAATAAAGAATCTCTTGAAATAACAAAGAAAGTGTTTGATGGCAAAATCAAAGACGCGCCTTATTATACTATTATTTTAAACTCCGCATTATCTTTATATATTTCAAAAAATGCATCATCTATTATGGATGGAATAAAAATAGCGCAAAAAACAATAGATTCGGGATTAGCTATGGAAAAAATAAAGCAAATCGAAAAATCCATTGAAAAATTCAAATAAAAAGATGAATTTCGATTAATTATGCAACAAAATATTATTAAATTAATTTGTTTGTAATATTATTGTTTAGCTATGAAAAATTTTAAAGTAATTTTATTTATTATATGTTTTTTGTTTTCTTCGGTATATGCTAAACCACAACAAGAAGAAAACAATAATGATTTTCTATATTCGCAGGAATATTTTGATTATTTAATTGAATATGCTTCAATTTTGGATTTTGAAGAAAAAGAAGCAGCAAAAGAAGAAGCAAAAAGAATTAAACACGAAAAAAAATTAAAAGAAGAAGAACTTGCGGAAGAAAACAAGATAACACTGGAAAATGATGAAAGCGATATATTTAAACTCAAGATAGAAAGTAACGATATAAAAGCATACAAAGAATCATTTAAAAAAGAAGATACAAAAACAACAATAAGAATTTCCAAAAAACTAAACGCAATACAAGATACATACAAATTCAAAAACAAATATAATTCCGACGATTACAAATTTAAAACAGGCATAGAATATTCAATAACCGATAAACTGACATTTTCATCGGGTTTAGAAACAAATTTAAGAGGTTTAGACCAAAATCCCATATCTAAAAAAGTTTATTTCACGCCGTCCGTGAAATTTAACGATAAATTTTCAATAAGTTTTATAAATAAAATGAATACATTAACAAAATCTTCAGACCATGATATAAGTTTTGCTGTTTCACCTTTTAAATCAAAATCAGCCGATTTTAATATTTATGCAGGTTACACAAGAAATAATGACGGTTCGACAAGCGAAAGCATAAATTTCAGCACGAATATTTATTTTTTCTGATTATTTGTTTAAAAGACTTTGATTATATTGGCTGAGCATTTCAAGACTCATCATTAATGCTTCATTAGTAGGGTTAGCAGATACGGTTCCTTGAGATGTCATTTGTTGCAACGTTGCCAATTGACTGCTGTATGCTTTTAATTCATAGAGCATATCAACATTATTCTGATTTTCCTTAATCTTTTTTTCTAATGCATCTTCAATTTCAGTCAATAAATCCAAAAAATTAGCGTCTTCCTTGACACTTATACCCAATTTCATGGCAAGTTGTTTTGCTTGCTCCATCATAGGGTCATTTGAAGGCCTACCGTTTTGATTATTAAATTTGTTTTTGTTTTGAGCTTGCTTGGCAAGTGCCTCAGCAATAAGACTTCTTGCCTGAGCTTCCGTCATATTGTCATTATATGGAATATTTAATTCAGCGAGTTTTGCTTTAGTCGCTTCAGATAATTTTTGTTTATAAGCACCCCATTGAGTACCATTCATACCTATAGAAACAGAATTAACAGACATAATTTATTCCTTTTCTTCCTAACTTAATAAAATTTAATCCATTGTCAACCTTTACAAGATTCATAGACGGCATTTTTTAAAAAAAATTTAGTAAAATTTGTATTGATGTAACAAAAGTTTACAAATCAAAAATTTGAATATATGTTACAAAATTGCCGATATTAAATCCAAGTTTTATAATTCAATTATGGATAGTAATAATTATACGCAAAAACGCTGGTATGATTCAAAACCATATGCGGATGGGGTATTGTCAATATTAAAAGAGCTTTCACTGCAATCTCATTACGATATTGCAAGAGAAGTTCTGAAAATTATTGAAGCAATAAAAGTTAATTCAAGAGAATTACCCGAGGTTCCTTTAAGTTTAGGAATAGAAAGGGTATTGGGTTTGTATGCGCAAAGTTATAAAAGAAGATGGTATGATAAAAATCTACCCATAAACAGAATATTTAAAAGTGCATCAAGCTTGCAAGAACAAGATTTTCAGAATATAATGCAAGGTATATACACCAGTTTAAAGGCAGATAATGAACAAAATCAATAACGAAAGCGAACAAATAATCTCTGATATGCAGGCGGTCGTTTTGCAAATGAAGCTTGATGACATAGAAGAAAATCCTGATTCGGAGTTTGAAATGTTCGATTGCAGTGCATGTGCCAAAACTGCTTGTCTTGCAGGTTCTATTCAATATTCAAAGTATCGACTCTGTAACGACTGCGTTTTGATGTATGAACTTGCCCTAAAACTCGGTAAAGTAAAAAATATAGAAGACTTTATGAAAAACATGGAAGAAAAAAGACTTGAAAATATGTGTGATTTCATAAAGCAAGACAAATTAAAAGAAGATAATTAAAATGAAAAATATAATCATTCTCGGATCAACCGGTTCAATCGGAGTTCAAACATTAGAGGTAGTTGAAAAATTAAGCGATAAATTTAATATAAAAGCACTCGCCTGCGGAAATAATATTGAACTTTTAAAAGAACAAATTAAAAAATTTAAGCCCGAATTCGTTTGTATAAAAGATAAAAATAAAATTAACGATATAAAAAAAGAATTTAACAATATTGAAATATATTATGGCGAAGAAGGATTGATTAAGCTCGCACAAATCCCCGATTACGATATCCTGGTCAGTGCCACAAACGGAATAGTATCGGTCAGAGCAACATTAGAAGCAATTAAAAATAAAAAAACAGTAGCTCTTGCAAACAAAGAAACACTGGTTATGGCGGGTGATATCGTTATAAAAGAAGCAAGGAAAAATAATACGGATATTTTGCCTATTGATTCGGAGCACTCTGCAATATTACAATGTCTTGGCAAAATAAACAATCCTTTTGCAAAAAGACTCTGGATAACGGCTTCAGGCGGACCTTTTCTCAATAATACAAGAGAAGAAATGAAAAAATTTACGGTAAAAGAAGCCTTGAATCACCCGAGATGGTCAATGGGCAAAAAAATCACTGTCGATTGTGCAACGCTTGTCAATAAAGGATTAGAGGTTATTGAAGCACATCATCTTTATGATTTTGATTATGAAAATATAAAGGTCGTTATTCATCCGCAAAGTATTGTGCATTCATTTGTAGAATTTAATGACGGTTCTTTTTTGGCGCAAATGGGAGTACCTTCTATGCACATACCCATTCAGTACGCTCTTTCATATCCCAATAGATTCAAAGGAATCAAATCCGACAGTTTTTCTCCGTTTAATCAAAAGCTTGAATTTTTTGAACCCGATTATGAAAAATTTCCGCTTTTAAAATTAACAATTGAATGCGGGAAAGAAAAAGGTATCATGCCTGCCATATTAAACGCAGCCAACGAAGCAGCAGTTTATAAATTTTTAAGAGGTGAAATATCTTTTCTTGATATAGAAAAAATTGTGACAAAAGAAATTGAAAAAACAAACAACATCCAAGACCCCGGTATAGATGAGATTTTTGAAGCAGATAGATTAATCAGAGAAAAATTAGCATAGATTTTAGTTTATTTATTTTTGCAAAATATTTTATTCACATGTTTTAATTTAATATGATTAAAATAGGTCAAAAAATAAATAGTCGTTGCAAAAGCATCAATAATCGCAAATCTGATAGCTATCAAAATACAATTAAACATTACGCACACTCACAAGATGTTTTTGTAAAAACCGCTTCTTGTTCACTTAAATCAGATACTAAAAATATTCCGTTTTCACAAAACATATTTTTAAATTTTACAGGCAGAAAAAAAGAAGAATCCACAATCACTCCCGAATGTTTTTTTATCAGAATGAAAGGATACAAAGAAAACCGCTATTGGGCTAAAGATATGATGGAGCTTTGTTTTGAAATATCTAAAATGATAAAAGATAAAACGGGCTTTTTTAAAATTTTAGATGGTTATTTATGCGATGAAATCTCAAAAATAAACGATGATTTCAGATACGGAGAAAAAAGAGACGGACGAGGTTTTTCCGCAGCTTTGATAAAGAGAAATGATACTGCTTGGAGAGGAAGTATAGAATATTTTGATAAATATGAACAAAAATTAAAAGCTAAAGGCAATATAAAGAATCCCAGATTTATACCAAAATCCTCTAAAAAATATCCGGATGCTAATATTGGTTACATTTCATTCTACGATGACGAGTATTCAGGAAAAACAGATAAAGATAAAATCCTTGTACACTACGGCTGGATTGATGATAATGACAATGTCGCAGAAAAAAGCAATCTGGAATTATGTCAAGAAGCATACACAGAATTATTATCAAAAGAAAATCCGACAGAAAAAGAAATACTTGAAACCTGTGCTACAATTCAATGGTTGATTTCACAAGAATGCCCATATATGAGAGGAAATGATTCTGTTGCAAACATGTTAGCAAAAAGTATAATGCATTGTTATAATTTGAGAATTTCACCGATTAAAGAAGGGGTTTCTCTTGATTTTGAAGCATTTTGCTCTGATTTAGATGATTATATAAAACAATATCCGAACTTTTTTGAAAAATACCCGAAAAAATTAGATAAAAAACCAAATTAATCTTCAAACACCTGTATTCCGAATTTTGCACGGAACAAGTGTTGAACTGTTTCAGATTGAATTTCCCCCATCATAGCGTTAAATAAGTTAGAAGCTTCATTTTTATATTCCATGAGAGGATCTTTTTGACCGTATGCAACGAGGTTAATCGAATCTTTTAACATATCAATATTGCCCAAATGGTCAATCCATTTTGCATCAATAACCTGAAGCAATATATCACGTTCAATGCTGCGGATGATATTATCAGAGCGGAAAGGAATTTGCTCAACAAAATCATCGCCGTAGTACTGCCTCATACCGTTGTTAAAATTATTAACCGTTTCTATTTCAAATTGTTTATAAGCATCAAGTGCTAATTCTTTTAGTTTTAAAGAAATTTCATGAGCTCTTAAATTTTTAATATCGTCAATTTTAAATGTATCTCTTGCTTGCGGAAAAACACTTAAAAATTCTTTTTCAAACATTTTTAAATCTTCCGGGATGTATTCTTGAGGTGACATATCCTTATTAATATATTGACCTAAGATTCTATCCGTTTCTTTTTCTATCATAAATTTAATATCAGAAGATAAATCCGTACTCAAAAGCACTTTTTTTCTGTCTTTGTAGAAATGTTCTCTTTGAATATTCATAACATCATCGTATTCAAGAACTGATTTTCTTATGTCATAGTGATAAGTTTCAACTTTCTTTTGCGCAGATTCAATTTGTCTTGTAATAAGAATATTTTCGATTGCCATATCGTCATCAATATTTAACAATGACATTAAATTTGCAATCTTTTCCCCGCCGAATATTCTCATCAAATCATCTTCCAAAGATAAAAAGAATCTTGTTGAACCCGGGTCGCCCTGACGAGCGGCACGACCACGAAGCTGATTATCTATACGTCTTGATTCATGGCGCTCTGTTCCTATTACATGCAATCCGCCAAGCTCAACTACTTTATCGTGTTCTTTTTGGGTTATTTCTCTTGCTTGTCTAAGTGCTTCATCTTTTAATCTTTCCCAATCGGGATGGTCAGGAGTAATTCCCAATCTATCCAATTCTTCTTTTGCCATATATTCTGCGTTACCGCCAAGAAGAATATCCGTACCACGACCAGCCATATTTGTTGCAATCGTAACAGCGCCGATTCTTCCCGCTTGTGCAATAATATAGGCTTCTTTTTCATGGTGTTTTGCATTCAAAACGTTATGTTTAATACCCATTTTTTTAAGAAGAGAAGAAAGATATTCGGATTTTTCAATAGAAATCGTACCAACAAGAGTAGGTCGGCCGATTTTTGCCATTTGCGCAATTTCTTTTGCCACAAATTCGTATTTCTTTTCTCTTGTCTTATATATAACATCAGGGTAATTTATTCTTGCGTCTTCTTTATTTGTCGGAATTTGCGTAACCGGAAGATTATATATCTTACCGAACTCAGCTTCTTCTGTCATAGCAGTACCTGTCATGCCTGCCAATTTTGGATATAATCTGAATAAATTTTGGAATGTAATAGAAGCAAGGGTTTGTGTTTCATCTTGTATTTTTACTCCTTCTTTTGCTTCTATTGCCTGATGAAGTCCTTCGGACCAACGTCTGCCTTCCATGATACGACCCGTAAATTCATCAACAATCATTATTTGATTATCTTTTACAACGTAATCTGTATCTTTTATGAATAATTCTTTAGCCTTTAAAGCTTGTAAAAGGTGGTGAGCATACTGGGTTTTCATGTCAAATAATTCATCAACACCCAATAATTCTTCGGCTTTTATAACACCTTGCTCCGTAAAGATTATATTTTTATTCTTTTCGTCAACTTCATAGTGTTCATCTTTATTTAACAGAGGCGCAATTTTAGCCATAAGCTGGTATGTTTCTGCTGATTTTTCGAGTCTGCCCGAAATTATAAGAGGGGTTCTTGCTTCGTCAATCAAAATTGAATCGACTTCATCGATAATCGCATAGTTATATGGTCTTTGAACAAGGGCTTCAACTGAAGATGCCATATTATCTCTTAAATAATCAAATCCGAATTCGTTATTTGTTCCGTATGTAATATCACATGCATAGGCTTGTTTTTTATTTTCGTAGGAATTATATTCGCCTTGGGATAAAATAACTCCGACACTCAAACCTAAAAATTCATATATTCTTCCCATCCAATCTCTGTCACGTTTTGCAAGGTAGTCATTAACCGTCACAACATGAACACCTTTTCCTGTCAGAGCATTCAAATAGGCAGGTAATGTCGCAACTAAAGTTTTACCTTCACCTGTCCTCATTTCTGCAATATGACCTTCATGGAGAAAAATTCCGCCAATTAATTGAACATCAAAGTGTCTTAAATTAAGAACACGTTTTCCCGCTTCTCTGACGGTCGCAAAAGCTTCCGGCAATATTTCATCAAGCGCCTGTTTTTCAAGCTCTAAATCTTTTTTAAAATCTGTCGATGTTGGTCTTTGCGCAAGCGTGTTTTTAAATTCTTGCGTTTTTGCTCTTAATTCGTCATCCGATAGTTTTGAAAATTCTTCTTCAAGTTCGTTGATTCTATCAACTATCGGCATGATTTTATTGATTTTTCTAACATTAGGATCTTTAAAAATCTTTAATAATATGTCTACGAGTCCCATATAAGTTCTCTCCTCAAAAGTCTAAAATTATTTTAACATAGAAAAAATTAATTACACAGTAAACAAGAATAGAAAATTTTTATAGTATAATTTAATCAAACACTAATTTTATGAGGATAATTATGACTGAATTAAAAGAAGAAAAATCATTTAAAGATACTCTGAATCTGCCTTCGACTACGCTTGCCATGCGTGCCAATGCAGCAAACAGAGAAGTAGAAATTCAAAAATTTTGGGAAGACAATAAAATTTATGAAAAAATGTTAGAAAAAAACAAAGGAAACGACAGTTTTATTCTTCATGACGGTCCTCCATATTTAAGCTCCGATAAAATTCATATAGGTCATGCTCTGAATAAAATTTTAAAAGATATTGTTTTAAAATATAAAACGCAACTCGGTTTTTATACTCCCTATGTTCCGGGTTACGATGCCCACGGATTACCGATTGAAAATGCAGTTGTAAAAAATATTAAAGGGGGAAGAAGCGCTCTTACGCCTTTAGAATTAAGACAAAAATGCAGAGAATTTGCAGCAAAGAATCTTAAAGGTCAGGAAGCTAATTTTAAACGTCTTGGTGTTTTGGGTGATTGGGAACATCCGTATGTAACTATTGCACCTGAATTTGAAGCACATCAAGTGGAATTATTCTGGGAAATGTACAAAAAAGGATATGTACAAAAAGGCTTAAAACCAGTTTATTGGTGCGCTGATTGCGAAACAGCACTTGCAGAAGCCGAAGTTGAATACGCGGACATTTCATCGGATTCAATTTATGTAAGATTTGAAGTAAAAGATTATCAAAAACTATATTCAAAAGCAAACATAAATTCAAATAATAAACTCTACTCTGTTATTTGGACAACAACCCCTTGGACAATACCCTCTAATAACGGTATTTGTTTAAATTCTCGCTTTGAATACAGTATATTTGAATATAACGGTGATAATTATTTTGTTGCAACTGATTTATTGGATAATTTCGTTAAAGATGTTGAATGGGAAAATATTAAAGTATTAGGAACCCTTTCAGGTGCAGAATTTGAAAGATTTAAAGCGATTCATCCAATGTATCCCGACAGAGAATCACTTATTATTTTAGGCGACCACGTAACACTGGAAGCAGGTACAGGCTGTGTTCATACAGCTCCGGGTCATGGTTTAGAAGACTGGGAAGCAGGACAAAAGTACGGACTCCCGACATTTTCTCCGTTTGATTCTAAAGGTTGTTGGACAGATGAAGTTCCCGATTTAAAAGGCATTCCTTATTATAAAGGAAACCAAATTGTAATAGACAGATTAAAAAGTATCGGCGCATTACTTAAATCACAAGAAATAATGCACTCTTATCCTCACTGTTGGAGATGTAAACATCCTGTTATGTATCGTTCTACACCTCAATGGTTTGTTAAAGTTTCAATGTTTAAAGATTTAACACTTGAAAATATTAAGAAAGTTGATTGGTACCCTGCATCAGGCGAAAAACGCATAAGTAATATGGTAGAAAACCGTTCCGAATGGTGTATTTCAAGACAACGTGCATGGGGCGTTCCGATACCTATTTTATATTGTAAAAAATGCGGAAAACCGATTATTACAGAAGAAACAATCAAGATTATTTCTGAAAAATTCAGAAACGAATCTTCAGATGCATGGGTAAAATACGAAGCTAAAGATTTCTTGCCCGACGGCTTTAAATGTGAATGCGGAGCAACGGAATTTGAAAAAGAAAACGACATTATGGATGTATGGTTTGATTCCGGTTCATCATGGTCTGCTGTTGTAAAACAAAGAAAAGAAGAATTCCAAAGCAACGGAAAAGAAGTAATCCCTGTTGATATGTATTTGGAAGGCTCGGACCAGCATAGGGGATGGTTCCAATCATCTCTGTTGGTAGCAAGCGCAACGGATGGTGTTGCACCTTATAAATCGGTATTGACTCACGGTTTTGTATTAGATGGCGAAGGCAGAAAAATGTCAAAATCCTTGGGTAATATCGTAACACCTCAAGAAGTTATAAAAGTATACGGAACAGATGTTTTAAGATTATGGGCAGCAAGTGTTGATTATAGAAACGACGTTAAAATCGGCGAAAACTTAATCAAACAGCTTGTTGAAGTATTCAAAAAAACAAGAAATACCGTAAGATTTTTATTGGGCAACCTGTTTGATTTTGACCCCAAAAACGATTATGTCAAATATGAAGATTTAGAAAATATTGATAAATTTGCACTTTCAAGACTTTCAAAATTAATTGAAAACGTAAATGAATCATTTAAAACGTATGAGTTTTATAAATATTTCCAACATCTTCAAAACTTCGCAAGCACGGATTTATCATCGTTTTATCTTGATATAGTGAAAGACAGATTGTACACAAAAGGCAAAAAATCACTTTCGCGCAGAGCATGTCAAACCGTAATGTATGAAACATTACTTACGTTAATCAAAATTCTTGTTCCCGTAATGCCCCACCAAGCGGAAGATATTTGGCAAAATACACCCGAAAAATTAAAAAATACGGAATCCGCACTTCTTTTAGATTGGGCAGATGCAAAAGACGAGTGGAAAAACGATAAACTCGATGAAGATTTTACAAATTTATTAAAAACAAGAGAAATTGTAGCAAAAGCAATCGAACCTCTGCGTTCATCAGAACCTAAAATTGTCGGTTCATCTTTAGAGGTTGATGTTGAAATTTCGTCAAGCGACAAATTTAAACAAGGACTTCTTGAAAAATATTCTGATGTCTTATCTGACTTATATATTGTTTCTCATACAAATATAAAAGCATCAAATGAGCCTTTGAATGAATATTCGCAAGACGATTATACCGTTAAAGTATTTAAGGCAAGCGGACAAAAATGTTCAAGATGCTGGAAATATAGAGAATTAAACCAAGACGGAATCTGTGAAGATTGCAAAAATGCAATATAATTAACATTTAAAACGAGGCTTCAAAAAGCCTCGTTTTTTTTAATATTCAAATTTTATCTTTTGTATTTCCTTATATTTATCAACAGATATAGTATTTGGCGCAACACCGTCTTTTTGTAGAGATTTTTCAAGAAGACCGGCTTGATTATTGATTAATTCGCAATCAGCAAGTGCAATATCCCGATTGATTGAATTAATCGAAAGATTAATCGCTTGTTCCGAGGGGACTCCATCTTTACCTGTTATTTTTTGAATATTATAGCTGTTCCAATCGACATCTAATTTATCGACTGTATTAAATGTACCGTTTTTATCTACACGCTTATTTGTTTCCTTGTTCAATACCGATTTAACATATTCTTTTTGAGATTCAAAATGACAAGGCATTACAACATTATCTCCTATTATTGCTTCCGGATCTTTGTTTTCATATTTTTCGTAACTTTTTGCAGCAATTTTTAAATGTTCAATTTCCATAGATAACATTTCTTCCCAAATAAGCTTTAGTTTTTCGTCTGTTTCATCAACATAGCAATTATAATAGTTACAAGCTTCCGTAAATTCATGGATTAGCCATTTTTCAAACAGGGTTTCATTATGCGGCAAAAGAGTCTCATACATGGTAACATGTTCTTCTTCAACATCACAAATTTCAGCATAAAGTCTTTTTAAATCCGTATTGCCATACATAAAACCGTGTTCTGCATAAAAATTATGGGTTTGCTGTTCTGCTGAAATCAGAGTTAAGATATTTACTTTTGTTTTCGGGGAAGTTTTGTCTTTGTCATAAGGTTTTCTGATTCTCAAGGCATTGCAATTATGGTGAAATTGTGTAGGCCTGCCTATTGTAACATCAGTATTATTATGCAAAATAACATCAGGATGAGTTTCTTCAATTAAATATGCAAATTGAGAATACCTGTAAAGATGGTCATAATCTTCTAATAACCCAAAATCAAATGTTTCTTTAATATATTCATCATCTTCATTTTGAGCAAGCCACGCCGTAAGGTCGACTGCAACTTGTTCATAACCCAAAGTAGTATCAAGAACGCTTTGATTATGAGGCGCTAGCCAATTAATTGTCGTTTGTTGCATATCTTCAAGACGTCTTATTGAAACAAGGACTTTTTTAAGTTCCAAATCGTCGAGCATTCTAACCCAAGAATGCTTAAAAAACCAGCTTTCTGTTTCAATACCGTTTAATAATATTTGTCTTGTTCGCGAATAACTGTCAACAAGTTCTCTGTTGTAGGGTCTTTTTACTATTTCATGCCACGATTTTACTTGTTTTTCAAGCGGCATTCCTTTTTCTTTTAATAGATTTATTTTGGTCATTTTGTTTACCTTTCATTATTTTGAATAATACTAATCTAATTCAGGTAAATAAAATTTAAATCAGAAGAAAGAGCAGACCAAAATAATTATTTTTATGTGTTGGTTTTCAATTTTTTGCATTAGATATTTATAATGAAATGTTTTCAATAAATTTAAATTCTGCTTCTTTATCCTTTGATAACAATATTCCTATGGCATCAATTTGAAAAGATTTATAATTATTTTTGTGATTTTGCATATAAAAAACAGCACACTTATATATTGAAGAAAGTTTTTTTGGGGTAATAGCTTCAACAGGTTCACCAAAAATATTTTGAGTTCTTGTTTTTACTTCTATAAAATGAAGAATGTTATCTTTTGAAGCGATAATATCAATTTCTGAATTTTTTGAATAATGGTAATTCATATCAATAATTTTGAACTTCTTTTTTATAAGAAATTCTTTAGCCAGATTCTCGCCAAACGAGCCTAAGTCTCTATTTGATATAAAATTCTTTGCCATAAAATTATTTTGTCATAAAATAATAATAAGACAATAAAATTGTATGGAGTAAAATTAATGGAACTACTTAAAAAAACAGCGATAGAACAGCACAAAGCATTAATTAATAAAGAAGTCAGCGCAGAGGAACTCGTTAAGGCATCTATTGAAAGAATAGAAAAACTTGATAAAGATTTGGGTGCGTTTAATTCTTTAACCATTGAAAGTGCTCTTGAAACAGCTAAAAAAGTTGATGAAAAGATTGCAAAAAATGAAGAAATTCCTTTATTAGCAGGTATTCCGACAGCCCTTAAAGACAATATGAATTTTAAAGGTTCAAAAACAACATGTTCATCAAAAATTCTTGAAAATTACGTGTCTCCATACGATGCAACCATAGTTACAAAAATGAAAGAAAACCTTATACCGATTCTGGGTAAAGCAAATTTGGATGAATTTGCAATGGGTTCAAGTAACGAAAATTCAGCATTTAAGATTGTCAGAAATCCATACAACTTAAATAAAGTTCCCGGTGGTTCATCAGGCGGTTCTGCAGCATCAGTAAGTTCATCTGAAGTTACATTGTCTCTCGGTTCCGATACAGGCGGTTCAATTAGACTCCCTGCATCCTTTTGCGGTATATACGGTTTTAAACCCACATACGGAAGGGTATCAAGATACGGTTTAGTTGCATTTGCTTCTTCGCTAGACCAAATAGGTCCTTTTGCAAGATGTACGGAAGACCTCACTAATTTATATGAAGTTATAGCAGGACACGACACAAAAGATTCTACATCATTAAATATGGAAGTAGGAAATATATCAGGAAACCTTAAAAAAGGTGTTAAAGGATTAAGAGTCGGTGTTATAAAAGAATTAATGACAGAAGGCGTTGAAGATGACGTTAAATCAGTCATTGAAAACTCTGTTAAAACGTATGAAAAACTTGGCGCAGAAATAAAAGAAATTTCATTGCCGCTTTTAAAACACTCAATTGGTGTTTATTATATCGTTGCAACCGCAGAAGCAAGCTCAAACCTTGCAAGATTTGACGGTGTCAGATACGGATATCGTACACAAAATCCGCAAAATCTTCTCGAAATGTACTGCAAGACAAGAGCCGAAGGCTTTGGACCCGAAGTAAAAAGAAGAATAATGCTTGGAACATATGCGCTATCAAGCGGGTACTATGATGCGTATTATAAAAAAGCACAACAATTAAGAAGATTAATTGCACAAGATTTTGATAAAGCATTTGAACAAGTCGATATATTAGTATCTCCGACTTGCCCCACAACGGCATTCGATTTAAATTCAAAAGCTGATAACCCTCTTGCTATGTATTTAACAGATATTGCAACAATATCCTCTAATCTTGTCGGTGCACCTGCATTATCAATGCCTGCAGGATTTGATAAGGGGGGTATGCCTGTCGGTTTGCAAATTATTGCAAAAAATCTTGACGAGCTTACTTTATTGCAATCAGCGTATGCACTGGAACAAGAATTAGGTATATACAATCAAAGACCCAATATATAAAAAATGTAAACAATTTTTACAATTTTAAAAATAACTTCAGAAATTTAACAATTTTTTTCTGGAGTTATTTTTTATTTATATAAGATATTTCACGAGAGGATAATTTTTTATGTTTCAAGTACATGATAGCTTTATTTTGAATGTCAAAAGATATTCAAAAACAATCAGAAGTTACATCGTCTTTGCAACAGGATTATGTATTTTAGGCGGAATATTATATGGTTTATACTGGTCCCTGGCTTTGAACGGGGATATTGTCGTTGAATATTTACAACAATATTTTGCACCTCTTGTAAGTAAATTTTTTGATGATATTGATTCACTCGATAATTATCTTTCAATGAGTATGTATTTATTTATGGCAAGCTGTCCTTGCTTTGTAGCGCATTATTTGGTACAAAAAGCAGAAGAAGCAATAATTGCAATTCATCAAAAAAATATCGAAACAAAAAAACGTTCGGAAAGAATTCTTGCGGAAAGAGTAAGAGAACAGGAATACACAGATATAAACAGTTTTTCAATTTGTTTATCTCTTGATTTTTCGGAAAATAAAAATATATCTGATACCTTCTCGGAAGAAATTAGTGCTTACTTAACAAAATTAATCAAAAAAGAACTATTAACAATAACAACAAATTTTAGAGTAATGAATTTAAAGGCTATTCTAATATATTCAAAAGACTTCTATTCATTTGATAAAATATATTCAATGATTTTAAAACAACTTGCAGATCTTAAGAATTTACTGGGAGATAAAATAGAATTTCTGCCAACAATTACAACCGACGCATATACAGGCGAATTTATTCCCGAAAGAACAATAAGACAACATTTTGATATTGCAAAATGCAATTTACAGGGAAGATCAACAACAACTGCGATATTCAGGAAAAAATACACTCACATGTGTCAAAGTAAATATGCAGGAATTCCTATCGGATTATATTCAACATTTGACAGAGAAAATTATAAAGAATACGACCTCAATGTTGTCCATAAAAATTTAAATATGACATTATCTATGCTTTCAAAATAAATTAGAGCATATTGCCTATTTTCCAAAATTCGGATAAGTTATATAATAATAAAAAGATAAATCTGTACTTGGAATATAGGTATTATGTTTACAACAACCGACAATTTTACTATAGCAATAAAAGAAAATGCAAAAAAAATAAAAAACATATCAAAAATATTAATGGGGGTATGTGCGTTATTTTTTATAGTTTACATTTTATATTACGGACTTATGGCAGGTTCAAACGATAAAGAAATACTTGAACAAACAGAACCTGTATTTAGACCCATTGCAGACTATTTTCATTCCGAAATACAAGGATTGGATATATATAAAGAAACCGCGCTTACATTTATAAAATTGCTCATTCCTCTGTATGCGGTTTATTTTATTACGGAATTTGTTCAAAATACAATTCTTAAAATGCACAATAAAACAGAAGAAATAAAATCCCAAAATCTAAAAAAAATAGAAAAAAGAGAATATTTGCAACAATTTGAAAAAATAAAATACTATTCAATCGCAGTTTCTTTTGATTATTCAAAAGGAAGCGGCTCTGAAATTCCACCAAAAGCAATAAACCAATTAAACAATGTTATATATGAAAAATTAAACACTTCAATAGGAAGTCACAAATTAAGGACATCAACAAAAGGTATCTTCACTGTTGTTTCGCAAGATTTTATGCACTATGACTCCGTTTACGAAAATCTGCTGAAAACCGTTGCAAGAATCAGAAACTTAATCAGTGAAAAATATAATATCGAAATAATTCCGACCATAACCACAGATGCACACAACGAAACACCGCTTCATGACAATATAGTAAAATCACATTATGCGATTAAAGGCTGCAATCTAAAAAATAAGGCCATGAATACAAGCCTGTTTTGCAAAAAATACAATTTTCTCGGATTTTCAAAATTCATTGGCACATCAATCGGTGTTTATAATAACAACGAACCAATGACAATAGGTGAAGTAGAAACTTACGATTTAAACATAGTAATCAAAAACTTGACTGAATCGTTCGATAATTTTTAATCTTTTTTCGAGTTTTTAATATAATCACAAAGCTTTTCAGAAAACTCACGACATTTATCACTATCCAAAAGCTCATTTTGTAAATACTCGATTTTGCTTTTGCAATTAATATTTTTTAAATTTTGGTTTAAATTTTGATTTTTTGATTCGTTATTATTTTCCGTCATAAAAACTCATTTATTTCTTAGAAAACATACCCATGATTCTGTCTAATAAACCCACAAATTCTTCTTCAGGCTTATCGTTTGAATTTTTGGATTCTCTGGTTATACCATATTCTTCTGCTTTTTTATAGTCGCCTTCGGATTCATAAAATTCGGCCAAGATATTTCTTGCCTTTTCATCTCTATCAATTTCATATATTTTTTGATAGAATTCCATCGCTATATATCTTTCTTTTTGATTTAAATATAATTGCGCAAGTTCAAACAGTACCGTTTTATCATTAGCATTCAATTGATAAGCATGATTAAATTCAACAATAGCTTCATCTTGTCTGCCTTGTAGCTTTCTGCAGAATCCCCAATTCAAATAAGAATTAAACATATCATCTTTTTCTTCATAAATCAACGCTTTCATTTGGAACGAAACAGCATCAGGACCTGAGATTTTTATGTAATTTTCAATTTGAGAAAGAGAATTATCAAAATCTTTTTTGTTGTATAAATATTGCGCCATGAGGATATAGTAATTTTTCTTTTGGAAATCATCAAGACTGTTTGGATTAAATTTGTCTAAGATATTTTTTGCTTCATCATCATCCCCTTTTTGAAGAAGGATTTTAGCTCTCAACATATCGTCTGCAACAACAGACAATGCAGATTCATAATCATTTGCCTTAAAATAGAGCTGAGCTAACATATTTTTCATGTTGTTGTTTTCTGGAAAGTTTTCGCTTCCTTGTTTTGCAACAGAAATCGCACTGTCTATTGAATCTTCCATCATATACAAATCAACAAGTTCAAAATATGCGTCAAAATCTTTATTGTTAACAGCAAGCAATCTTAAAAATTCATCTATCGCTTTTAGGTTTTGTTTTGAAACCTTATATAAACGAGCAAGCTTACGTCTTGCATCCAGATTTTCCATATCAATTGCAACAGCTTTTTTTGTGTCATTAATTGCGTATTCCATTTTATTTTGTGCAATATTAACATTTGCCCTTGCTAAGTAATAATTAAATCTGTCGTCTTTTTCTTCATATATATCTCTAACACAAGCCAAAGCGACTTCATCAATCGGATTTAATCTGATTATTTCATTATATATTTCAAGAGCCTTATCAAGGTTCTTTTCTTCGTAATTTTTCATTGCAGCTTCGTGCATTGTTTCTAAAGTTGTCATTTCTACCCCTCTTTTTTATTATTTTAACACAATTATCTTATAAACGGGAAGAATTGATGTAAAAATTTTTTTCACTTTGTATTTTTGCTTAACAAATTGATTTGTACAAATCTCCGGTAAATAGATTACGACCTTCTTTTTGTCGGATTTTTTAATTATTTCATCCAGCATATCAATATCTTCTAGTATCCCGTTATTTGAAACAATAAATTTTGAATTTATATTCTTGATTTCGTTTTTGTAATAATTTGTGTATTTAATATTGTCAGGAATTATAGTATAGATATCGTATTCTTGGCTATAATATTTTGAATCAACAGAAGAATATTTAATTAGAAGATGAATATTACTAAATAAATTAAAATTTTCATATTTTGGAGCAGAAAAAGAAAACAACAAAATAACAAGAATAATCAGTGGTTTAAATTTAGTTTTATATTCATAACATAAAAATATTGAAGTAATTATGATTAATAAAGGTATAAATATACAAAAATATCTTTCAAAAAGTATTGGCTTTACAAACAAAGAAAATAAATAAGAAAATATAAACACAAAAGAAATTGAAGAAACTATGTAAATAACAATTTTCTTTTCATCTTTTGAAAGTTTTTTAAATATAAAGCATAAAAACGCAAGCGAAATAATAAACCAGATAATATTACCAAAATAAAAAATAATATGATCATACAATACATTAATATCAGGCGATGCAAGCCAAGTATTAAAGGTTTTTGAAAAAGAATTTTTGTATGTAAATAAAAAATAAATTAAAAACGTTGAAAATGCACCTATATTTACAAAGAAAAACTTTATTTTAGAATCTTTGAATAAAATTAATCCTAAAATAAAATTATACAATGCAAATAAAAAACAATAAAAATGCGTATTTATAAGAGCAAAAGAAGATAAAAAATAAATTAAAAAGTTTTTATTTGTTTTTTCTTTATTCAATAAATAAAATGAATACATTCCAAATAAAACAAGACTCATAGATAAAATATAGCTTCTTATTTCATTTGATTCATTGATTACAAATATATTAAAAGACATCAAAAAACTGCTAACAAGTGCGACATTTTTATTTAAGATTTTATTTGTCACAAAATAAATAAAATATATTCCAAATACTCCCAATAAAAGCGGAAATAATCTGATTAATGTAACAGATGAGTGGAAAAATTTAAGCCAAATATTTGATAACAGGAAAAATAACGGCGGATTTCCGGGATCATAAAAAATATTTTTTAAATTAAACCCGGAAGCTGAATCCGAAATCACGGTATAAGTATATAGTTCGTCATTCCATAAAGGAATAAAGTCGATATGTGAAAATCTTAATATTGTTCCCAAAAGAATAATCAACAAAAGAAAGATGTTATGATTAATTTTAATTTTTTTAAAATCGTATTTAATTAAACAAAAAATTAGTAAAATATAACCTAATACATAAAAATACCAATTATAGAATATACTTTCTATATAAACACCGAGCTTTTGTAATACAGTTTTTGAATTTAACGAAAAAGGCAAATCAAGGGAGATTTTTTTTGAATTATTGAAATCAATTTCTTTGAAATTTAATTTTGATGAATCTATATATTCAAATTTATTGCCATTGAATATTGTTATATTTTTTATTGATTTTAAATCGGTATTATTACTTAATATTAATTCAATGTTTGAAATATCATTATAAAATAAAGGGGTTTCCTGATTTAATTTGTAAGAATAGATTCCGTTTTGGTATTTTAACAAATCACATTCAGAATCAAAACAAATATAGGGTTCTTTTAAATTATCCGCTTCAATATTTACAGCAATTCGATTTATATCATTTTGAAAATAAAATATGCTCAAATGATGCCTTATAAAAAGCAAAGGCAAGAGAAACAATAAAAATGAAATATTTAAAAGAATTTTTTTCATCTAAACAAACATTTCAGCTAATTCTTCACAATGCGGAAAATTTCTCATCATGATATGGTTATATACCTGTTTATTGTCGTATTCTACGACTTTATGTTCGGTATAAAATTGACCGTTTTTATCGATTGTTAATTGCAAATAAACAGGCATTTTATTATCAGTCATTGACCTTCCGACAGAACCGACATTTATTACCGTTTTTCCAGAAGATAAACTGTAACCTGCCGGTTTATGCGTATGACCGCAAAGAATCAATTCGGCATTTGAATCTTTAACCATTTCTTCAACGGTTTCTTCTTTTAAACCCGGATAAATATTTTCATTTTGACGTCTCGGCGAACCATGGACAAGCTCGATTTTTAAACCGCAAATCTCAATATTTGTTTTTTCGGGTAAATTTTTAACAAAATCAATATTTCTTTTATCGGTTATTTTGATATCCTGTTCAAGAGAATATCCCATGCAAGCAAAAGAATTTTTTGTATTCAATAAAAGTTCATTATTACAGGTTGCAACCATTTTATCGGTATTACCCTGAATCATTATAAAATTATCTTTAAATTTTTCTTTTAAACCCAATAATTTTTCCATTGTGCCGTTGGGGTTGTATCCCGCCATGATGTAATCACCTAAACAGAATATCATATCGGGATTAAATTTTTCAAAATCAGAAACAACGGCATTTAATGCTGCCAAATTTCCATGGATATCCGATAAAACAGCTATATTCATTTTATATTCTCCTTATTTTGCTTCATATATTAAACGACCCGTGCTTATTGAGTTGCTTTTGAAAATATTTACATTCGGGTTTGACATAAATATTTTTGAAATATCGGCAGAAATTCCGTGGAAATATATCACAGAATTTTTGTTCTTATCTATATAATCAAATTTATTTAACTGTTCAAGATGAAATCCGGAGTTTGTGTCTATGTAATGCCATTTGATATTCAATTTTTTAACCTCGGGATAATAATCCAAATATTCTTCCGTATCACAAGTAATGCAGTGGATTTCATATTGTTTTTCATATTTCGGAACATCATATTCAAGAACATGCATAAAATCATCCAGTCTGCACAATTCTCTTAAAGGCATAGGATAAGTAATTGAAAAACAAGTTAAAAACAAAATAATAAAATAAAGAGATTTAAATATTTTAATTTTTATATTTTCTTTAACAAATTCAACAATACCTGAAATATTAATTATTTCAATCATCAAAAGAAGCATATAAATAGATAACAAAACCCGTTTATGAAAAATCGGTTTTATAAATATCGAAATAAGACTTGCAAGTATGATTATCAAAGCCAAATTAAAAACAAGATAAATTAATAAATCGGATTTTTGATTATTCTTTTTAAGATTGATTTTTAAAAGAACATCATCAGGAAGAAAGCTCAATATTAAATTAATTAAAACTACAATACATAAAAATAAAAATATGTATTTATTGATAAAGAAAAAATTAATGGCATATTTAAATAATTCGACCGATAAAGGCGGAATCCAACCGTTAAATCCTGCAGATAGTGCTGTTTTAGATGATATTATCAAATATGGAATAAAAGTAAAAGAAGCAATTATATTTGCGCCTAAAAACAAAAGCAGGGATTTTTTATTTTTCTTTTTGATTAAATCAATAACACCCCAGATAAAATTGGCAAATGCAAACAAAATAAGGTAGTAATTGTGATTTATAGAGCATATTAAAATCAAAGCATATAAGAATAAGTTTTTTGGGTTTTGATTTTTTAAATATTCAAATAAGGTCCAAATACTCAAAATTATTAATAAAGCAGAAAGTGTGTACCCTCTAGCCTCTGTAGAATGATAAATTAGTATAGTGTTTATCGAAACCATAAATGACGCAAAGAGAGCTATTTTAGTATTGATTTTGTTAAATAGAAAATAAGTACAAGGAATAATCAAAACACCGAATATCAAAGGCAAAAACCTTAATGCGATGTCTGACGTTCCGATTATTCTTGTTATTAAATATTCAAAAATAAAAAACAAGGGCGGATTCCCTGCATCCTTAAAACAGGAAATAAAATTTTTTATAGCTACCGTTTTTGTATAAACTTCATCAGTCCACAAAGGATAATATGATATTCGAATACATCTCAATAAAACACCTATAATAACAATCAAACTTAAAATTAACAGAGGATTTAATTTTGGTAATTTTATTTTAAATTTTATTTCATCACGATTAAATAAGTAAAAAACAAAAGCAAGGAACAGCCAAAAATAAGGGATTATAAAATATTGCCAGTTATAAAACAATGATAAAAACAGAGAACATATATTTGTATAGATTCCTCTATAGTTTCCTTTATCCGATAAAAGCAAGGTATTATATTCTGTTATGCTCTTCTTTTTGGTTGCATTATCAATAATTTCCATTTTAAATTTTTGTGGAGTAATTTGAGATAAATCAGAATTTGATAAATAGTATTTTTCATTTCCTATATATAAATCAATTGCATCAATATCGGAAATAAAATCTTTATCAGTATTAGGATATGCAAGAGTGATATTTTTGATTTTTTTATTATCTGAATTTTCGTAACCTGATTGAAATTGCGAGTAATATATTTTAGAAGGTGCGATATTATCAACAAGCATACAATCGTTATCGTAACAAACAAACACATTTGAATTAATGTATTTTTTGGATTGAATGTTAATTGTTACCGGTTTAATCGGAGAAATAAAATTTTTTATTTCCAATTTTGTAAAATTGTTTTTCATAATCAACAAAACAGATATTATCGAAAAAACAATCAAACAATAAAAAGCAACCTTCTTTTGTTAGTTCTTCGATTTGTTTTAGGGT
>CAMOPX010000018.1 GCA_946622415.1 uncultured bacterium | reverse complement strand
TCAAGATTAGGTTGAGGTTTTCTTTCTTTCCGCTTTCTTTTTAAAAAGAAAGCGGTTATATATGAAAAGTTTTTCGGTTAAAGAAAGTTATTCTTATCCTTTTATTTCAACTAAAACATCAACAAGCTTCGGATCCCACTTGATTCCGGCTTCTTCTTTTAGTATTTTAAGAGCTTCTTCATTAGAAAGAGCCTTTCTGTGAGCTCTATCCTGAGTCAAAGCGCAATATGCACCCGCAAGAGCAATTATTCTGGAGCCTAAAGGAATTGAATTTCCTTTTAGACCTTCCGGGTATCCCTTTCCGTTAAAGCGTTCTTGTTGATAATTAATATAAGGAACAACTTCTGACATGAAGTTTATGTTCATTAATAAATCTACACCCGCATTCGGAGATTTTTTCAATTCTTCCCATTCTTCGGGAGTCAATTCTTCTTTTTTATTGAATATTTCTTCAGATAAAGTAATTTTTCCTATGTTTTGTAATAAACCTGCATAATATACTAAATCCGTAGTTTTTTCATTCAATCCTAAGTGATTACAAATTTCACGGGACAATTCCGCACATTCCATAGAGTGTGTTCTTTTATATTGACCCTTGAGGTCTGATGCGTAGGCGAGTTTTTCAACGAAAGATTGTTGTTGATCGCCAAGGTCGCCGATGATTGCCGTTAATTGTGCTCTCAGATTTTGAAGTTCTAATGTTGCAATATCATCAATAGAAGCTATTCTTTTTACCTGTTCAATTAACTTTTGCAAACCTAAAGAAGTAACAAACAAACCTGCCATATTTTGAATCAAATCCGCATATTCAAATTCAAGCGGGCGTTCTTTTTTTCTTATTACTTCAATTACGCCTATACATTCAAAATTGTTTTTCATAGGGAATAAAGAATACTGATAGTCATCTTTTTCAAAAACGACTTCTTCTTCTTTTTCCATTACATCTTTGATATAGTCTGCAATTTCGCCTTCCGTAATATTTCCTTCCGACACGCCGGCTAAACGCAGAGGTTCATTTTTTTT
Organism: uncultured bacterium; assembly: GCA_946622415.1. Classification (GTDB taxonomy): domain Bacteria; phylum Cyanobacteriota; class Vampirovibrionia; order Gastranaerophilales; family Gastranaerophilaceae; genus RUG14156. The sequence continues at coordinate 33,598 of CAMOPX010000018.1, read as the reverse complement.
GCAAAGAAAAATATTACATTCGGATAAATTTAATATCAATTTAATTGTTTTCGCAATTGAATTATAGATAACAAAATCTTCATTGTTTTCAAAGCCCAATAATGACAATGTATTGTCTATTGAATAAATTGAAATAAGTTCAAATAACTGTTCTTTTAAGCTTTTTCTTTTGTCTTTTTCTTTTGCTTTTTTGGAAATTTTTTGTACAAGTTCGGGGTTGATTAATTGTTCTGTTAAAAAATCACCCAAATTAAGCGCGAAAATTTCCTCTAACGGGTCGTCCTCTATCAAGTTAATACTTCTTGTATACATTGATGAAGTGTTGGCACTATCCTTTTTTGCATTCATAAATACTCAATCCTTTTGCCGTATATTATATAATAACATATCGGCACAAATTTTAAAATCTGAAGCGATTTTTAAAAACTTTATACAATAGTTTACAAAAATCATACTTTAGTTGTTAACATCCGGTTGTTTTTTATATTTTAAATATTAAGTTTTGTAAACCAATATACAAAAAAGCGTTAAATAATTGCGAATGATGGAATTAAAAATATGGGTGAATAATCTAAAAGTAATTTAATAAGTAAAGGTGGCAAAAATGGGTTTATCAGCAAGTCAAGGAAGGTTGTTATTATTAACTGCAAGACAAAACGATCTTGAGTATCAAGCACAACAAGTTTCACAACAAAGATTAGCTTTGGCAGGAAAACTTGACGAAATAAGTCAAGAATATGAAACATCAACAAACAACCGTCAAATGATTATAACAATGCAAACAAGCGAAGGAACAAGTGTTACTTCTAATTTAACATATGCAAAGCTTGTTAGTGGTGCGGTTGGTTTAGATGGCGGTCTAAAACAATCTGCAGGAATAAATACAACCGATTATTCAAATTCACAAGCATTTCGTCTTTCAGACGGAAGCTCTATTGTCGTTTCGGATAAATCAGAAATTCCCGATATTGATAAAGCAAAAGAAATCGGCGATAACAAATATTCCGTAAACGGAAAAACATATGTAGTTGATGAAAAATTAAATGATAACGGAAGTAATGTAAATTATCTTCAAAATTGCCTCAGAAACGGCAAATATATTATAGAAAAACATTATGCAGATTCTGTATCACAAGATAAACCCTGGAAAGAAATTTCTTGGGACGCAGCTTCTAATGTTGCAGATCAATATTATGATGCTGATGATGCAGGCGCAAAGGCAAAATACGACAGATTATCAAAACAAGTTGAAGCACAAGATAAAAAACTTCAACTCGATTTAGATAATATTGAAACTCAAAGAGATGCCGTAAAAACTGAAATTGATTCCGTTGAAAAAGTTATAAATGAAAATATTGAAAAAACATTCAATGCTTTTGGCTAAGTTTACACACCCACATTTCACTTAATTAAATTACTTGTGCGGGTGTTTCCCGCACTTTATTTTTATTTTTTTATCGGCAATATGAATCCGAAAATATTTACGTTATTGGGGTAACTTTTTATAAATACGGAGCCGTAGTGGATATGTATAATTTTGTTTAACATATATAAACCAAGGCTGATAGAGGGTTTTGAATATTGTGAATTATATTTCTTTTCTTTTTCAAAAATTTCTTTTAGCATATAAGGTTCTAAATAGTTGCTTTGTGTTTTAATTTGAAATTCAAGTTCCGAATTTCTTATTTGAATTTCTATTTCTGCTTTTGAACCCTTGTATGCCGTATTGATATTATTAAAAATAATATTTTTTATAATTTGTTTCAATAAATTTTTATCTGCATATAAAGAAATATTTTCGGGAATTTTCAAATCAAGTTCAATATTATAATATTTTAATAAAATCTTAAATTCCAAAACAATATCTTTAATTAGTTCACTAAAATCAAACTTTTCATATTCCGGTGTAATTGTAGAAAAGCTCATTTTGTAAGCAATTAAAAAAACATCTATTAAATTCTGCAAAACTCCGCAAGAATTGAGTGTAAGTTCAATAAGCTCCCGCTCTTCATTATTTATTTTTTGATTTGCGGTGGATAATAGAGAATTCAGGGCTCCAATTTGCGCCAGAATAGGAGTTTTAAAGTTGCAGATAACTTTTGTGAAAATGTCGCTTTCTGTTCCTGTATTTTTAATAGTTTTTGAAACTCTCATATTTTTATAATACAAAAAAAATTTAAAATGTGAAATATTATTTATATGTTTTTTATAAATTAGTTTTAAATAATTGATTATATTATTTATAGATTATTTATTAATTTATCTTCATTCATTGAAAAACCTTCGTTTGTTTAGTACAATACAAATATGGCTAAAACATTAAAAATATTAAAATTTTTGTTTATTATAATGCAATTTGGGGGTGTACCTTTACTGCCTCACTAATTGTTATGGCTTTCTTAATGTTTTAATTTTACTTATTTACTTTTTTAAAAAAGTTTTATATATCTATTTTTTTATTGCAAAGAAAACTTTATTCAATAATCACTTGTCACTTTTCTTTGAACCTGCAAAGAAAAGTGACGGAAAAGAAACTCGCCTTAGCTTCCACTCCGTTCGTTTTGTTATTGCAACTCAATTTCTGAAATCGTGAACTCGAGGTTTTCAACCTCTCAAACAACACGATTTCTTAACGAAATTTTCGTTGCATAACAAATTTATTCACTACGTTAATGCGTGGGAATAAAATATTTTTAGATAGAATTAAACACTCAACCATATCGGAGTTTTTATTTATTGTCTTTTGAGATTTTTTCATATAACAAGTCTTGTTTGTCTGAGGAAAAATATGAATTGCGTTAGCAATGACTTAATACATATTTTTCCGAGTTCAAGACTTGCAGAAAAAATCGAAAAGTAACAATAAATAAAAAACGAAGATTAGGTTGAGGTTTTCTTTCTTTCCGCTTTCTTTTTAAAAAGAAAGCGGACATTAAATAATAAGAAGATTTTACGGTTAAAAGATAGTAAAAATAAAAACATTAATCCTATACACTCTAGCTTATTTAAATTAAAATAATTGACAGGAGAAAATATGTTTATTGAAAAAACAATAAAAGGAAAAAGAATCTATTGCTCTGATATTTTGGAAATTGAGCATTTTTTTAATTCAAGAGATTTTATGGTAAAAGAAAATCTGTCTTTTGTTGCTGATTATTTTAATTTAAAAGCAGAAAACATAATCAAGCCGACCCAAACTCACAGTAAAAATGTTGAAATATTTGACGAAAATAAAAAAGAATATCCCGATTGCGACGGAATAATTTTAAATAAAAAAGGTTACGGACTGTATTTAAATTTTGCCGATTGTACTCCTGTTATTCTTTATGACAATAAAAACCACATAGCATCAATTGTTCACGCAGGCTGGCGCGGAACGGCAGAAAAAATAGCAATAGTTGCAATTGAGAAAATGAAAAATAATTTTAATACAAATACAGAAGATATTACGGCCGTGATTGGCCCTGCGATAAGTTTTAAAAATTTTGAAACTTCCGATGAAATTGTTAACAAATTAAAAACAACAATTAAAAATCCCGCCGGCTTGTTCAATAAAAACCATGCAGACCTAAAAGGAATAAACGCAAAACAGCTAAATGAAGCAGGGGTTAAAAGAATAGACATTTGTCCTTATTGTACGGTTGACGATAACGACAAATTTTTTTCTTACAGAAAAGAAAACAAAACCAAAAACAGACACTCGGCTTTTATAAAGCTTTAAAGAATTGTACGAAAAGACTAGACACATTTAGGATTTTTTTGGTTAAAATAAAACATATACTGTTCTTGTTATATTTTAAAAAGGAAAGAATAATGAAAAATTGGATTATAATTTTATTAATCTTTATTACGCCTCTGAGTTTATATGCTTATTTGGAAGCAAGAGCACAGAATAAAATGTGTACAATAGAACAGGAAAAATTATTAAAACAAGAAACACCAAAATTAATCAAATTTTCTTCTCCGATGTGTTCCGAATGTAAAGAAGTAGCACAGGAATTATCAAAAGTTTCTGCTGACACTAAAAACGGTATATTGATAGAAGAAATTAATGTCTTAGAAAATACTAAACCCGAAGCGGATTATAATAAAAAAATGATTAAAAAATATAAAGTTACTCTTGTTCCGACACTTGTTTTTGTGGATAAAGAGGGAAAAACGGTTATGCGGAAAGAAGGAGCAATGAAAGCCGACGAAATAACAAAAATCATGGCTTCAATGAAATAGGATAATAATATGTTGAATCAACTGTCAAATACACTAGTACAATACATGCAAACGGAGCATTTTTCGTTTTTGTTTTTGGTGATTTCGTTTTTAGGCGGTATTTTAGCCTCGATTTCACCTTGTTCAATAGGAATTATCCCTTTGATTGTCGGTTATGTCGGGGGATATGGCGATAGCGAAAACAAATTTAAAACTTTCTTACAGTTGTGTTCTTTTGTATTTGGTCTATCGGTTGTTTTATCCGTTATCGGAATAATTTGTGCAGTCGGCGGAGGCGTATTTGTTGCTTTTGGCGGAAATTATTGGATATTATTTTTAGCTTCTTTTATTTTAATTATGGGATTAAATTTATTGGGGTTAATTGAATTAAATTTATCGCCCATAGTTAAAAAATTTCCCAAAGGAAATTCAACAAGCATGTTTATTTATCCCTTTTTAATCGGGATTTTATTTGCTTTTGCGGCAAGCCCCTGTTCTACTCCGATTTTAGCGGGGATAATGAGTTTTGCTTCATTAACAAAAAATATCTTTTTGGCGGGATTAATGCTTCTTTGTTTCTCGTTAGGACAAGGCGTTATAGTGGTGCTTGCGGGGGTATTTACTTCATTTTTAAAAGGTATAAAAAGTATCGCCCATATTTCGGATATTTTGATGAAGGTTTCGGGGGTATTGCTTATTCTTGCGGCTATTCTGATTTATATTAAAGTTTTTTCTAAATTTTTTGTGTAAAAACTTTAGGTCTCTTTATTCCTTTGTTTTACCCAATCTTCTTTTTTTAAATCAGAAATAATTTTTCCGTCTTTGAATTTCAAAATTCTTTTTGTATATTCTGCAATATCGGGTTCGTGAGTTACAAGCACAACGGTTTTATTGTATTTTTCGTTCAAATTAACAAAAAATTCCATAATATCAATACTTGTTTTGGTATCCAAGTTACCTGTCGGTTCATCTGCCAATATCAAAGGTGCATCATTAACAATCGCTCTTGCGATAGCAACACGCTGCTGCTGACCGCCTGACATTTGAGATGGAAGGTTGTTTTCTTTATTTTCCAAGCCTACGATTTTTAGAGCTTCTCTTGCTTTTTCATAGCGTTCTTCTTCGCCTATTCCCTTATAAATCATAGGCAAACAAACATTATCAATAGCGGATGTTCTTGATATTAAATTAAACCCTTGAAAAACAAAACCGATTTTTTTGTTTCTGATGTCGGATAATTCGTCACTGCTCAAGGAAAATACATCGATACCATCCAAATAATATTCACCCGAGGTGGGTCTATCTAAGGTTCCTAACATATTCATGCAGGTGGATTTTCCTGAACCCGATGTTCCCATAATCGCAACAAATTCACCTTCTTCTATATCAAAAGAAACACCATTGAGGGCATAAAAGGTTTCATCCCCCATTTGATAAGTTCTTATTACATTTCTTACTTTTATTAAAGTCATTGTTTCCTTTTTATTTTTACATGGGCATACGTCTTGGAACGGCACTGTTTGTGCTGTTTGGTCGTCTGTTTCCTTGATGTTGACCGACGATTCCTATTATAACCTTATCTTTTTCTTTTATTTCGTTGCTGATTATTTGAACTTTTGTATCATCACTTGCGCCGATTTCAACATCATAGCGTTTTATGCCTGTTTTTGTTAGCAGCCAAATACCTTGTTTGTCATATTTTTTACCCGCATTTTGTTTATCTTCGGGCGTAAATTTAAGCGCTTGAGAAGGCACCGTGAGTACATCTTTGATTTCTTTTGCGATAATGGAAACGTTAGCGCTCATTCCCGGAATAACAAAACCTTCCGTATTATCAACAGAAATAATAACCGTATATGTTACAACGTTATTTGTTGTAGTGGATTCCAGTCTGATTTGTGAAACTTCGCCATAGAAGGTTTTATCCTGATAGCCGTCGAGAGTATACTCTGCTTTTTGTCCGACTTTTATTTTTCCGATATCAGCTTCTGAAACGGAAGTTTCGATTTGCATTTTTGTTAAATCTTCCGCAACCTCAAATAATGTCGGAGTGTTAAAACTTGCGGCAACGGTTTGTCCCACGTCAACCGCTCTTGAAATAACCGTTCCGTCAACGGGAGAGGTTATTTTAGAATATCCTAAATTTGTTAAATTATTGTTTAATGTTGCGCTCGCAGCTGAAATTTCGGCAGTTGCCGCATCAAGCTCGGCTTTTGCGGATAAATAATTAGCTTGTGCAAGTTCTACGTCATCTTTTGAAACATAATTTTTTTGATAAAGATGTTTATATCTTTCATAGTTGTTCTTTTTATAGTTATAAGAGGCTTTCGCCTTTGCAAGTGTTGCTTTTGCGTTGTTTAATTTTGCCTGTGACTGGTCAACATTTGCTTGGAATAAGCTCGGGTCAAGCTCAGCCAGCAAGTCACCTTTTTTAACCTGTGAATTGTAATCCGCATATATTTTAGATACGGTTCCTGAAACTTGCGTACCGACTTGTATTGTATTAATCGGTTTTATTGTTCCGCTCGCTTCTACATATTGAGTTATTGTATCTTTTGTTACTTCTTTTGTAATGTATTTAACGGAGCCGTTTTTAACAAAAAATGTTAAACAAAATAGCACTGCAATAGCGATTACAATACCTATAATAAGATATCTTTTTTTGATTTTATCCATTTTACCTTACCCCCATTGATTTTAATAAGGTTTCTCTTGCAACATTATATTTAAATACCGCATCAACAAAATTTAGTTGTGAAGTATTGTAGTTTATTAATGCGTCTTGAAGCTCAACATAGTTATTTAAACCCACACTGTATCTTCCGTCAGCGAGTTCAAAATTTTCTAAAGTAGCTTTTACTTTACTGTTCATTAAAGGAATTTTTCTTTCCAATTGACGCATATTAATGTAGTTTTGTTGAACTTCCCAATAAATATCGGATTTAGCAATATTCAGATTATGCAAAGCCATATCCAAATAATTTTCTCCCTCTTTTACCTGCCAGTGGATTCCGTAGGGGTTAATTGAACCTACTCCGATACTTGCGCCCATAGTAAGAGGTGAATTATACATATGGTTTTCTTGTCTTGTATATCCCCAGCTTAATTCGCCCGTTATTTCCGGCATATATTGTTTTTTAACTGCTTTTAAAGATTCTTCCTGCATTAAAGCAAGCATTTGATTAGCTTTTAAATCAGGACGAAGCTCAAGCGCTTGATTAACGGCTTCTTGTTTTGATAAAATCCAAGGTTTAAATTCAAAATTTTGAATTATATCCCTGTGTTCAATACCGGAAGATAACATTATTAATCCGTCGGGAGTTCTTTTGATATTGGTTTCGGGTGATTTTACGGTTGTTATACTTTCTATTTTTTTCTTATAATCGGCTTTTAAAAAGTTAAAGTTTTCTGTATTTTGTACAATAAAGGGATTTTCTTCCTGATAATACATTGCATTTTGAAGATCAATAATTGCATTAGCAAGAGTATTTTGTCCTTCGACAAGCTGTATTTTAGAATCAGCAAGATTAACCTCTGCATTTACAACGTCGATTTTAGATTTCAGACCCTCATCAAACATTGCTTTTGTTCTTTCGTAATTAAGATTTTGAATACGGACATACTGTTCATAAATATCCAAATCCGCCAAAGCCGAAAGAACTTTGTAATAGCTGATTTTTACGTTGTATATTACGTTTAATATTTCATAATCGTGGTCATAAACGGCAGATAAATAGTTAAATTTTGCCATGTTGATTTTTGCGGTTGTTCTTCCGAAATCCCAAATCATCTCGGAAATTCCTGCATTAAATCCTGCGGAATCATTATCGGATGTGTACATTTTGTTGTGTATGGAATCGTGGTTATAGTTTAATCTGGCAAAAATTCTGGGGTAATAATTTGCTCTTTGTTGATTTGCACCTGTTTTTATTGCTTCTACTCTGCTATGAGAATACATAAGGTTTGGATTGTGTTCGAGTGCATAATCAACGCAATCTTCTATCGTCATTACTTTTAATTGATTGAAAGGTATCTTTGGTCTGCCTTCAATCACCGGTTGGAGCTCAATTTCTTCCACCCTGCCTTTTTTGTGTTTAAATAATTTTTCTACTCTTTTTTGTATTTTATCTTCTTTGGGTTTTGTTGTTTTTTGAGTTGAAGTTTTCTTTTTAAATAAACTAAATTTTTTATTTTGTTGAGTTTGAGTTTGAGAGTTATCTTTTATTGCATAAGAATATTGATTTATATTCAATGTAAATAATAAAAACAAAATAAAGACAGCAATTTTCTTATATTTTATATACAACTTTATCTCCTTAAATTTAATAAAATTTTATCCGAAAAATTTTGTTCTATCAATATTTTATTAAATTAGGAATTAAAATTACTGCCTATTAATTCACAAATTATATGAGCAATAATGTTGTGCATTTCGTTGATTTGTTCAATATCTTCGCCAAACGTATTGATTTCTAAATCAATTGCATAATTTAATTTCAAGCTTCCCGTTACAAGAACAACCTTTATGTTTTGAAATTTTGCCTGTTTAATAGCTTCTATTATATTTCTGCTTGTACCCGATGCGGAAAAAATAATTAATGTATCACCTGATTCTCCTATATTTTCTATTTGTTTTTTAAATATATCGTCAAATGACGTATCGTTTGCAATCGACGTGATAAGAGAAATATTTGAATTAAGAGAAATTGCTTTTATCGGGTTTTTCAAGTTTTTAAATTTCGATACAAACAATCCTGCTAAATTATCAGCAATTCCCGAGCTTTCCCCGTTTCCGCATATAAGGAGTTTTTTGTTGTTTAATATGGTTTCAAGAACAATTGTGTATAAAAGTTCAATATTCTCTTTATTTTCAATGAGAAAATTAATGTTTGCTATTCTTTGTTGTAATAATTCTTTTACCATTAAACCTTCAAAACTTTTTCTCAACCTTAATGTTATTTTACACAAAAATCAAATAAAATTATATAAAAGTTGTATTAAAAAAAATATTTATTTAAAATAAAAATAAAAAGGGGAGAAAAATGAAAGCGTTAGTGTATAATAAAGAACTTAAATTAGATAACAATTATCCGATACCTGATGTAAAAGAAAATGAAGTTTTAATTAAGACTTTAATGGTCGGCATTTGTAATACGGACTATGAAATAACAAAAGGATATATGGGATATCAAGGTGTCTTAGGACATGAATTTGTCGGTATTGTAGAAAAAACAGGTTCCAATGTTGACAAAAATTTAATCAATAAAAGAGTAGTCGGGGAAATTAATTTAGCCTGCAACAATTGTGAATGGTGTCATAAAGGATTAGGAAGGCACTGTCCCAACAGAAGCACACTCGGAATATTTAAAAAAGACGGCTGTTTTAGTGAATATTTTACCTTGCCCAAAGAAAACGTCATAGAAATTTCTGATAATATAGATAATGAAACCGCTACATTCACAGAACCCTTGGCTGCGGCTTATGAAATATTGGAACAATTACATATAAGGCCGGATTCTAAGGTTGCACTTGTCGGTGACGGTAAATTGGGTTTGTGTATAAGTCTTGTATTTTCCGCTTTAAATATTGATTTTATTCATATTGGAAAACATGAAGAAAAATTAAATATTTCAAAAAGTAACGGCGTAAAAACAATGCTTTTATCCGAATTAAAAGACAGTCACAAAAAATCGTTTGATTTCGTAATAGAAGCAACAGGTTCAACAGGCGGTTTTGAATTGAGTTCTTCTCTTGTTAAACCGCGAGGAACACTCGTTTTAAAAAGCACAATAACAGCGAAAGAAGGATTAAATCTGGCTTCTATTGTTGTGGATGAAATTACGGTTGTGGGTTCAAGATGCGGACAATTCAGACCTATATTAAGATTGTTGGAACAAGGCAAAATAAACGTAAAACCTTTGATTTCAGGGATATATAGTGTTGATGATTTTGAAAAAGCTTTTGAAGAAAATTCAAAAAAAGATACATTAAAAATTCTTGTTAAGTTTTAAAATTCGACATCTGCTTTTGAAAGCGAAAGACTATATCCTAATATTGTATAGGGCTGTTTTTTATTTTATAATTTTCAAAAAGGAATTATTTTTATGAGAAGTATAACTTTAAAAAATTTTGAAATAGGTAAAGATAAGTTAACCGTTCTTGCGGGTCCTTGTGCTACGGAATCAAGAGAAATCTCTTTTGAAACCGCAAAAAAATTAAAAGAAATATGCAAAAAATTTGATATAAATTTTGTTTTTAAAACCTCTTTTGATAAGGCAAATCGTTCATCTTTAAATTCTTACAGAGGATTGGGGATTGAAAAAGGACTTGAAATTTTATCGGAAATTAAAAAAGAACTCGATGTTCCGGTTGTAACGGATATCCATGAATCATACCAAGCGGAAATTGCCGCTAAAGTAGTTGATATTATACAAATCCCCGCTTTCTTGTGCCGCCAGACAGACCTTCTTGTTGCTGCGGCTAAAACAGGGAAAATAATTAATATTAAAAAAGGACAGTTTTTATCTCCCTATCAGATGAAATCAATAGCTCAAAAGGTATCCGATTCCGGTAATGATAAAATTTTGATTACGGATAGAGGAACCTCGTTTGGTTATAATAACCTTGTTGTTGATATGAGGGGTGTACAGATTATACAGGACGAACTTAATTATCCTTATGTTTTTGATGCGACGCACAGTGTACAAATTCCAGGCGGTCACGGTAACAGTTCTGCGGGAGAAAGAAAGTTTGTTCCCCTGCTTGCAAAAGCTGCGGTTGCGGCGGGTGCAAAGTGCTTATTTTTTGAAGTTCACCCGAATCCTGAAAAAGCTCTTTGCGATGGAGACAACATGTTGACTTTAGATATGGCGGAAGAAACATTTGAAATTTGTAATCAAATATTTAAGCTTGTGAATAAATAGTTCTATTCAAATAAACCTAAAATTCTTCCTGCTTCATAACCTTGTTTATCTACATAAACAGGGATTTTATCCATTCCCAAATCTTTTAGAGCAAAATATGTGCAATGGTCGGGTTGGTTTGTTCTTTGGCAGAAAAAGAGACCGATTTGTTCTTTATTCAATCTTTCTATTCCAAATGTTTCAACATATTTTTTTAACCTTTTATTTCCTTCTCCAAAAGAAAAATATCCTTCTTCGGGATTAATAAACAAGGTTGTTGCGGTAATTTTATCTCCGCTTTTTATCATGGTATCTACTTCATCTGAAAAATGTTCATTATATACTTCTCTGCAGTGACCTAAATTACTGCTTTGATTTGCGCTTAATTCTTCTAATTTGTCTGCATCAACATAGACTTTTTTATAACCTGCAGGAGCTGTTCTGATTCTTGATTTTATTGCTTCAACCTGCAATAAATCTTCTGCGGTTATTTTTTTATATTTGATTCCTCTGTTGGCGCAATACATTTCAACACCCAAATCCATAGAATCCGGAACAATTAATGTTTGTTCGGCTTTATATTTAAAATCCATGCCTTTTCTTGTGGCTCTGTCTTTTAAAAATGTTTTGACACCATCTTTATATTCTTTATTCAGCGCATACTTCTGAAATTCGCTAAATGCTTTGGGGTCTTCGTTATTTACTTTATATGTACTTGAAAATGAAATTGGTGAAATCATGATTGCCTTTCTTTACATAGTAATATTTAATAGTCATATGAAACTCGTAAAGAAATAAAGTTGCCATTCAAAAAATTATATAGTCATATTTTTAAATTCATTATAAGCATTCATCATTTGATTTCTTAATTGAATTGCCATATTCATTGCAAGGCCGGATTTTTGTGCGGAAATCATAACTTCGTGAATACTAATATCTCCGCCCGATGCAAATGTTTCAATGTCGTGTTCACCTTTTTTTTGCATATCGTTTAATTCAGTTAAACTGTTGCTAAAACCTTTGCCTATATCGCTTGCAAGTTTTGCTATGGGAGATAAATTTTTCTTTTTTGTATCGTCAAAGGTTAATTCTATACCACCTTTTACGGTTTTGTTTTTGAAGTTTTCACCAACTTTATTAAAAACGTCATCAAAACTTAAACTCGCATTTAGAGTTTTATTGGTTTGGTTTAAAGAATCAGAAAAGATTTTGTTAAAGTCTTTTATGGAGCTGTCGAAATTGGTGTTAAAATTTGGATTTATTTCAAAGTTGTTCATAGTTTATCTCCGTTTAATTAGTTTACCATTTGGCTTATGGTTATCCGCCTGTGAAATCGAAGATTTCTTCGCTCGTTTCGCTATCGCTTCACTTCGCAACGGCGGTTATCTAAGGTCTTCATAAACGTCAAAACTCAATGTTTTGACGTTTATTCCGCACAGCTTTGCCCTCATCTGCGTTCGCTAAGTTTGCTTTCGCAAACTAAAGCTGTCTTGTATTTTGCTTCACTCGGGCAAGCATTTCGCTTCACTTCGTTATCGCTTCATATTGCCCTCGTTACTTCGGGATTTCGCTTCGCTTCACCCTACGCAAAATCCGCTCACTTGATTCGGGTTTGCTCCTGTGGAAATTAAAATTTCCACGTCGCATTGGTACGGTCTTCGTGCTAACGGCAAAGCTCGTCGCTTTCCCGTACGCACTTCGCACACCTGATGCCCTCATTTTGTTCGGCTAGTGCAGTGCACTACGCCTCACTTCATTCGGGTTATATATTCATGGCGCTATTTATCATAGCTTTTGTTGTTTGTGCTATAGAAACATTTGCTTCATAAGCTCGTGAAGCGTTTACCATATTGACCATTTCTTCTACCACATTTACATTTGGTAATTCCACATATCCGTTTAAATCCGCATCCGGATGATTCGGATCATAGATGATTCTTGTCGGATTGTCCGCATCCGTTATAGAACTTACCATAACGCCTTTTGCTATTTCTTCGTTACCGTCATATACACCCCCTCTTAATATAGGTTCACTTGGCGGATCAAAATCTACAAATGCGTTTCCTTTTGGGAATGTAAAACCTTTTTTCAGAGCCATTTCTTTAAATGTAACCTCTTGTTTGTGGTAAACAGCTCTTTCGCCTTTTGCGTTTCTTGTTGTATTCACATTGGCTATATTAGAGGAAACGGTATCCATTTTGATTCTTTGCGCTTCCATTCCTGTTGCGGCAATATCAAAAACACTAAAACTCATTTTCTATCCCCCTATGAATTACCTATTTGACCTGAAATTATTGAATTCATTTGTCTGTACTGTCTTGACATCAGATTTGTTAAAACCATATATTGCATACCGTTTTTGGCTTCGTCCATCATTTCTCTTTCGATTGATACGTTGTTGCCTTCGCTGTCAACAGGGTCTGATATATCTGTTTCAACCTCAATCTCAAAACCTTTATCGAAATTCGAACTCAAAAGTGCAAGCTCGGCAGGACTTTTTCCTTTTAAAATCATATCAGGGTGTGCCTGATAAAATGCCGAATTTTGAGCTTTTAATTCCGCTTTTTCGTTTTCTTGCTGAATAATATTTCTCAAGCTCGCTTCAAAATTTACTTCTTTCCTTTTGTAATCAGGAGTCAAGGCGTTAACGGTATTAGCAGAAATTGCTTTTGAGCGTTCATATAGCCCGTCTAGTGCCATTGCGGTAATGTCTTTTGTCCTATTGTTAATAAAATCCATAATTCTATCCTTATTAGTTTTTATGCCAGAGGCAATTTTAAAGAAAAAATTGTTTCTTTGTTGTCGCTCTTTTCAAGTTCAAACGAACCGAATTGCGAGCCTATGAATTTTTTGCAAACGGAAAGACCAACTCCCCATCCGTCTTTTTTAGTAGTATAACCCGATGAGAAAATTTTTTCTTGGTCTTGTTGTTTGATTTTTTGTCCGTGATTTATGAAAGAAATTTTAATTTTATCCTGCACTTGTGCCAATTTTATTAAAATTTCATCATTTTTTGTTGAATCATTTGCGTTTTTAATTACGTTGTTAATTACAATAGACAATTTATCCTCATCTACAAATGCATTTGCAACATGTTCGGGCATTTCATCTATCAGGATAATCTTATTGTTTTTTTCTTTTAAAACGCTTGAATACATTTTTATTGATTCTTGTATTATTTCTTTAACATTTCTTTCGCACAGGTTTACGACATCAATGTTTTTAAATTGTTCAAGTTGTTTTTTAATAACTTCTACGGATTTTCTTATAGGTTGAACAATTTCAGGTGTTTGTGTCTTTTTTTCAAATATTCTTGTATATATATCCAAGATACTTAATTGATTTTTTATTTCATGTGCTATTGCTTTTACGTTTTGATAAACTTCGTTTCTTAAATCCTTATTAACAAGATTTACGTTTTTATAAGTTTCTTGGATTTTTAAATTACACTCGCTTTCTTCCACTGTATCTTCAAAATATTTTAATATATTTTCAACGGCGTTATTCATAGTCGTATTTTCTCTGCGTTCAGGTTTATGTGAATAAAATTCTTCATCGTCATCAATTAAAAATATGCTTTTTAATGTTTCATAAACATCGGATACGAGTTTTGAATTCAGTTTTAAATATATTTCATATTTGTTGTCTTCAATTTCTTTAAATAACAGTGCGCAATTGTATCTTTGAGAAGTTAAAACAATGAAGCCGACTTCTTCGGAATCAAATTTTGAAAATTCAAAATCCCCAAATTGATTTAAGGCTACATCCGGCAAATATTCTATTCTTTTTATTAAGCTTTCAATTCCTTCCATGTTTTTTAGACGCATATAAACAAGAGCCTTTGAATTTTGTGTTGTTATAGGCTCAAGTACGCTTCTAATTAATGATTTAACAACCGTCTTTGAATAAGAACGGTTGTTAAATAATTCATTGTTTTTAAAAAATTGATTTAAGCTTTTTGTTTTCATTTACTTACCAATATTTGTGGTTGGCGGTTTGGTACGGGTTTGCTCCTGAGGGACTTCGTCCCACGTCGCATTGGTACGGTTACGCCCTGTCGGCTTTGCTCAACGCAAACCCGTTCGGGCTTCACACACCCGATGCCCTCAACTTCGCTCATTAAGTGCTTGCGCACTAAATTCGCTCGTTTGGCTCGGGTTACGCTACGCCAACTTTTTTCTTGGGTTTAAACCCTTTATTAATTGCATAAAGTACAGCTTGTGTTTTTTCTTTAACTTGTAATTTTTGGAAGATATTGTTTACGTGAGTTTTTACTGTTGTTTCTGATATAAACAATTCTCTTGCAACATCTTTATAGGTTGAACCTTCTAATAACAATGAAAGAACTTCTTCTTCTCTGTTTGTTAAATAGTGAAGCAAGTTTTCTTCGTTATCATCTTCCATAGCTTTTTGTCCGTTTCTTTCAAATTCTTGGAAATATTCAAAGAATTTTGAACAAAGTACATTCGGAAGATAAATTCTGCCCATTGAAACTTCATCCAATGCTTTAATTAATTGAGCTGAAACCATGGTTTTTAAAACATAACCGCAAGCACCGACTTTCATTGCACGATAAATCAAATCAGCATCATCATAAGCGGTTAAAACTATGATTCTTGTTTTAAGGTTTAATTTTTGGATTTCTGCAATTGCGTTTATACCGTCCATTTCAGGCATGTTTATATCCATTAAAACCAAATCCGGTTGATATTTTTTGATTAAAGAAATTGCAACATTAGCGTTTCCTGCATTTGCAATAACTTCGTAATCATTTTCGAGATTTACCAGTTCTCTTACTCCTGATGCGTGTTCATATTTATCGTCAACTACGATAACCTTCTGTTTTCTTTTAAAATCAATTGTTCTTCTCATTACCCCTCCAAAAAGTATATTTTTCCAAACGATTTAATTCAATTTATGTAATTTATATTTTGAATATACTTCTTTTAGGCGGGCTCATCATCAAGCTTGAGATTGAAATTTAAGTTATTTGTTGTGCTTCTTTTTATCTAAATCTTTAGATGGAGAAAATGAAAAAACGTATAAATAACACTTTTTAAAAGAAAATAAATAAACAGGTAAAATACTGTGTTTAATCTAGTGTTCAACCGTTTTTAGTATATTATAAATTAATTTGTTTATATGATTTAAATTTTAAAAATTATTCTTTAGAAAGGAAAATTTCTTTAAATGTAAATGAAATCAGAGGTCTTATTTCGGTTTTTGCATATTTTGTTCCGTATAAAATTTCTTCGTCTAAGATTTTATACGCATTTTGTGATTCAAAATCAGAAATTAAAATTATATCAAATCTTTCGTTTTTAAGATTATGAGGGTTAATACAATCAAATCCTTTAAAAGAATCGGGCATATTGTTTTGAAAAATTTTGTCCGTAATTCCTATAATATCTAACATTGATAAATTGTAATTTTCAAAAATATATCCTGAAAAATCATTAGCACCATATAATAATACTTTTTTGTTTTTATATTTTTTTTCTAAAGCATTTATTTTTTTTTGGATATTATATTTTTTTAAAAAATCAAATTTATTTTCAGTCATTATTTTATTTTTAATTCCTTTTTGATATATTCATATATTTTTTTACTTGCAGGTGTCGAAGTGTTTAAGATATCAATATTTTTCTCTCTTTTTTCTTTTAAGAAGTCATTATTGTCTTTTATCAAACTATTGAATATTTTTTCCAGTTCTTCGTTTGAATAAACCTGATAATAACCGGTATCGAGCTTTTTTACTATAGAATTAAATTCGTCTTTTTGTTTATTTTTTCTTAAATGGATAACGGGTTTTAAAGTCAGCGCATATTCCGTTAAAAATGATATGCAATCAGTAATTAATAAATCAGAGGATAAAAACATTTCATAATAATTTTCACTTTTTGATATCCTGCCGATTTTTTTCCATTCTTCAAAATATTCATTTATTTCATCTTCTGTCATTATTGAATTTCTGATAATTCTATCGACAAAAAGCGGATGAGGTCTTATTATCCATTCTGTTTCCGGATGTGATTTTGCTAAATTAAGAATAAAATTCCCGTTTTCTAAAAAAGTTGCAACTTCATGGAAATTGTCAACAAACGAATGGTGCGGAGCATAAATTATTCTTTTTTTATCTTTTGTTTTCCAATGACTTTCTGATTTTTCTTTATCCAAGTATTGAAAATTATCGAGTTTTGTTGAACCTGATACGCAGCAATTATTTGCACCATACAGCGTCTTATATTCTGTTTTATGCAAGTCTGTTTCAACAAAATATTTCCACATAATTCCGTGAAATTTAGCAAGATAATTTATATAGCTATTCATCGAATAAAAGCAATAAGGAACATAACAGAGCAAAGATTTATTAAAGACTGTATTCGGTTTTTGAATATTGGCTATCATCCATGGTTGCTGATAAAAGATTATATCTGCTCTATATTTATTTAAATTTTTGTGTGCTTTTTTAATGACATCATAGGTGTTATAAATTTTTATACCTTGTTGTTTAAAAAAATCTCTTGTTTTTTTATAAAATTCTTCGGGCGAATATTCTCCTTGCGGTCTTGAAAAATATGTCAATAAAATAAAAGGTTCAAAATGTTTATCGCATTTAAATTCATTGTATAAATTTTGATTTGTCCATTTGGCTTCTTCACTCACTAAAAATCCTACTCTTATTTTTCTGAATTTCGATAAAATTTTTAATTTGAAAAGAATAAACGAATAAACAAAAGTCCTCTTTATGCTTTCTAATCTTAATTTTGAGATATTTAAGATTTGTTTGTTAAATAAAAATATACAAAACCTTAAAGAGCGATTTTGTATTTCAATTAAAGGTTCAAAAAGTTTTTTAAAAAACAGCTTACCCAGTTCATTTTTATCTGTTTCTTTTGTATTTATCAATTCATTATTGATTTTAAACAGTTTAAATAATTTCATATTGCCTTTTTAAAAAACTCCTATCGGTAAAGTTTAGCATATTGTTTGCAGTTTTTCAAATAATAACGGCGTTTTATTGTGAAACAATTTGTGCAAATTTATCTAAAATGTTAAAATACATATATGTTATTTTTGGAGAATAAAGATGTTAAGCGAATATTTTAAAATCGTTAAGGATAAGGATATATTTAAAAACCATTGCAGTGAGATTTTTGATGAATTAAAAGGAAAAAGAGTTCTTCTTTATGGTGCGGGAGAAGCATATTTTGCTCTGGATAAAATTTATAATTTTAAAGAAAAATTTGATATTATAGGGATTGCCGATTTAAAATTTGCTTCTAAAGATAAAAAAGTAATCAAAGAAAATCAAAAAAAATTTAAAGATATAAAAATGATAAATCCTGAAATTCCCGAAAATATCGAACAAGAGGAGTTTGACTATTTGTTAATTACAAACGAATACACAAAACCCATTCTGAGATTTTTAAAAGAAAAATTCGATATTGATGAAAATAAAATAAGAACTTTGTTTGTTCAAGAAATAGAAGATGAATCAATAAATTTGAGTAATTTGTATAAACATAAGTTTGAAAAAACTTTTCCTAAATTAATAAAAAAATTGAAAAACAAGAAAGTGCTTTTGTATGGTGCGGGTGCATATTTAGAAGCAATAAAAAAATATTTTGATTTATCGGGATTGAATATAATCGGAATTACGGATAGGAGATATTCATTTAAAACCGACGAGAATGAATTTTTGGGATATAAGACATATTCCGTTGATGATATTAAAGAACTAAATCCTGATTATGTCGTGGTTTCAACAAAAAAATATGTAGATATAATTACTGATTTATATGAAAATGTATTAAAAGATACCAAAATAAAAATCAAACCCCTCGTTAAAAGGAGTTTTTGGTCACTATTCAAAGAGGTGATGAATTGATGAAGGTTGTTATACTCGCAGGCGGATTAGGTACAAGATTATCCGAAGAAACAGGCCTAAAACCAAAACCTATGGTAGAAATAGGCGAAAAACCAATCTTGTGGCATATAATGAAAATATATTCCTATTACGGTTTTAACGATTTCATTATTCTGACAGGTTACAAATCTCACGTTATAAAAGATTACTTTTTGCATTATTATGAACAGTATTCCGATATAACGGTCGATATGGAAAATAATTCGGTTAAAATTCACCGCATGCAAACTGAGCCTTGGAAAGTTACTATGCTTTATACAGGTATAGAAACAATGACCGGAAGCCGTATTAAAAAGGCCAGAGAATACATAGGAGATGAACCTTTTCTTTTGACGTACGGGGATGGTGTTGCGGATGTTGATATATCAAAAGTTATTGATTCGCATAAAAAATCAAATAAAATGCTTACAATGACCGCAGTACAACTGGCGGGCAGATTTGGTTCATTGGTTATAAAAGAAGATAATATAATAACTTCTTTCAAAGAAAAACCAAAAGGTGATGAAAGTTGGATAAATGGCGGTTTTTTTGTATGCGAACCCCAAGTATTTGATTACATAGGAGAAGGCGACGATGTTATTTTTGAAAAAGAACCGCTTGAAAAAATTGCTCAGGAAAATAAACTCAATGCCTATAAACATTATGGTTTTTGGAAAGCCATGGATACATTAAGAGAAAAAAGAGAATTAGACGAATTATGGGGAAGCGGACTTGCACCGTGGGCAATATGGCAGCAGGAGAAGAATTAAAATGAATACGATATTAAAAGAAGATTTAGAATATATTTATAAAAAAACCGGACGTAATCTTGAAAAATTTAAAAATTCAAATATATTTATTACAGGATGTTGCGGATTTTTGGGATATTATTTTTTAAACTTTTTTAATGCTTACAAAAACAATCTCGGAATAAAATCCGTAGTTGCTGTTGATAATTTTCAATCAGGACGTCCCGAATGGATTGAAAAATTAGCCAAAGAAAGTGAAATTGATTTTCAGGTTTTCGATATAATAGATGGCGATATTGAAAAAATTAAACTTGATAAATCAAACTCTTTTGTAATACATATGGCATCAATTGCTTCCCCCGTTTTTTACAGAAAATATCCGATAAAGACTATAGAAGCCAATATTTGGGGACTTAAAAAACTTCTCGATTTATATAAAGATGAAAGCTTAAAAGGATTTTTATTCTTTTCAAGTTCGGAAATATATGGTGACCCCGATAATGCACATATCCCGACAAGCGAAGACTATAGAGGATATGTAAATACAATAGGGCCCAGAGCCTGCTATGATGAATCAAAAAGATTCGGTGAAACAATATGTTATGAATATGCAAAGGAATACAATCTTCCGATTACTTTGGTAAGACCCTTTAATAACTATGGACCGGGAATGAAATTAGGGGATAAAAGAGTGCCTGCGGATTTTATGAAGGCGGTAATTAATAATGAAGATATTACTATATTATCGGACGGAAAACCGACAAGAACTTTTTGTTATATTGCAGACGCAATAACAGGCTACCTTAAAGTATTGCTCCATGGAAAATTTGATGTATTCAATATAGGGATTGATAAACCTGAAATTTCTATATTAGAACTTGCAAATATATATGCCGAAAAAGGCAGAGAATTTGCAAAATATACAGGTAATGTGATTTATCAAAAATCCGATGAAAAGAATTATTTAACGGATAATCCCAACAGAAGATGTCCGATTATTGATAAGGCCAAAAATTTATTAGATTATAATCCTGAAATATATGTTGAAGAAGGCGTTGAAAGATTTTTAAAATATATTATTGAAGAAGGTGTAAAAGAATGATAACTGTTGCAGGATTGGGGTTTGTAGGTTTAACAACCGCACTGGGTTTAGCAGAAAAGGGAAATATTGTATATGGATTTGATGTGGATAATAATAAACTTCAAACCATAAAGAACAAAAAGTTACCTTTTTTTGAAGCCGGCATGCAAGAAATTCTCGAAAAACATGTTAACAATAATTTTAAAATTACGCAGACTTTAGAAGACGCGGTTCAAAATTCAAAAATTATTATTTTATGCGTCGGAACACCTTCGGATGAAACGGGAAAAGCTGATTTAAAATATATTAAATCGGCATTAGATACAATTTTATCTTCAATTAAAAAAGATGATAAGAAAATTATTGTAACAAAATCAACAATTCCCCCTTCCACAACACAAAAAGAAATAATACCTTATATTGAATCAAAAGGATTTAAAACGGGTGTCGATATATTTGTTGCAAATAACCCTGAATTTTTAAGAGAAGGTCATGCTTGGGACGATTTTATTAATCCGGATAGAATAGTTATAGGCAGCAATGATGATTACGCAAAAGAAGTAATGTATCAAATATATAAAACTTTTGAAGTTCCCGTTCATTTTGTATCTTTAAATACGGGAGAATTTATAAAATATCTTTCTAACACTTTTCTTGCAACTTTAATCAGCTATTCTAACGAAATGTCGATTATTGCAGACAAAATAGGCGAAATTGATATTAAAACCGCATTTAAAATATTCCATGAAGATAAAAGATGGTATGGAAATCCCGCAAATATGCAAACATATGCATACCCCGGTTGCGGTTTTGGCGGGTATTGTCTGCCGAAGGATACACAAGCTCTGGTCAGAAAATCTTTAGAATTCGATTACAATCCAAAAATACTTGAAAGTGTTTTAAAAGTTAATTCTGAAATTAAACCTCATTGGATATCTAAAATTGAAAAAGATGTTCCAAAAGATAGTACACTTACAATTTTAGGGCTATCTTTTAAACCTGAATCAGATGATATAAGACAAACTCCGGTTTCTGAAATTATAAGACTCTTATCCGAAAAGGGATATAAAAAAATAATGGCATATGACCCCATATCAAACGATTTATTTAAAAAAACGTACAATTTTGAAATAAAATACGCAAATACTTTTGAAGAAGCTGTTAATTATTCGGAAAATATCATAATTGCAACAGGCTGGAAAGAATTTATTCAAAAGAAGGAGCTTTTGAAAAATAAAAATATTTACGATTTAAGATATGTTTTATAGGAGAAATGATGACGAATTTAAAAGAAAAGTTTTTGAGAAATTTTGTAAAAGCTTCATCAAAATTATATTGGAATTTAATATACAAAAATAAAAAAGAATTTAAATATATTCCGCCTTCAGGAAAACTTTTGGGTTGTGAAGAATTGGAAAATATGATTGATGCATCATTGGATATGTGGTTGACGGGCGGAAGATTCAACCGAGAATTTGAAGAAAAATTTGCAAAATATATGGGTGTTGAACATTGTATAACCGTAAATTCAGGTTCGAGTGCTAATTTTATTGCTTTGTCCGCTTTAATGTCTTATAAACTTCAAGAAAGACAAATTAAAAAAGGCGATGAAATAATAACGGTTGCGGCAGGTTTTCCGACAACAATAAATCCTATTGTGTCTTTAGGTTTAGTTCCCGTTTTTCTTGATTGCAAGGTTGAAACCTGCAATATTGATGCAGATGCAATTGAAAAAGCAATCACGGAAAAAACAAAAGCGATTATGCTTGCACATACCATGGGAAACGTATATGATTTGGGTAAAATTCAAGAAATATGCAAAAAACATAATTTATGGTTAATTGAAGATAACTGTGACGCCTTAGGTGCAAAATACGAAGGAAAACTGACGGGAACAATCGGAGATATCGGTACTTTTAGTTTTTATCCGGCACATTTTATCACTATGGGCGAGGGTGGTGCTATTGTAACAAACAATACCTTATTGAATAAAATTCTGAAATCATACAGGGATTGGGGAAGAGATTGTTGGTGCGAGACAGGACACGATAATACGTGCAATTGCAGATTTGAACAACAATTTGGCAAATTGCCTTTCGGATATGATCACAAATATGTATATTCCCATATAGGCTATAATATGAAAATTACCGATTGGCAAGCTGCAATTGGTTTAGCGCAATTAAAAAAGGTTGATTCCTTTATTAAAAAACGCAGAGAGAATTTTTCATATTTATATAAAAAATTGTCTGATTTAACGGAATATATTATTTTACCTTCTTATTCGGACAAATCAGAGCCTTCTTGGTTTGGGTTTTTAATCGGCTTAAAAGAAAATTGTAAATTTACAAAACAAGAGCTTGTTGAATATTTGGAAAAAAACAGCATAGGCACAAGACAACTTTTTGCCGGTAACATATTAAGACAACCCTCGTTTGTTTATAACGATATTAAATTAAGAATAAATGACGGTGAAATTAAATCCTCAAAAGATTTAACCGAAGAAGATTTTAAACTCTTACCGAATACGGAATATATTATGAATAACGTATTTTGGGTGGGTGTTTATCCTGCACTGTCATTTAAGGAAATGGATAAAATATCGGATACAATTCATAAGTTTATCAGTGAAAAATTGTAAGAATAATTTCAAATCAATCAAAAGATGTAGTATTGTCAGATGATTCAAATATAAGAAAAAAAACATATAATCAAATTATGTTAAAAACAACTTTGGAAATTTGGAACAATTTACATTCTTCAATGCGTTTATGGATAGTATTGAGCACGTTTTCTTTAGTGTTGATGTATGGCATTATGTCACTTGTGTAAGAATAAATTAAATTCTTGTACAAACAAAATAGTTAAAAATAAACGCTGATTGGCTAATTAATTTTTTTACATTCCGATTTAATCTTAATATATGAAGAAACAATTTTTTATATTAGGGTTAGGATTTTTAATCGGTACTTGTTCTGTTTTTGGGTATTCAAACGGGAATTATTACAGTCCCTATGCTCCTTATTATCCATATCGAGCAAACATAAACCAATACAGATACTATTCTCATAATCCGCAATATACTCTCTACAACAATACGAGATGTCCTTATTGCGGGAGAGGCAACTATACTACCTACTATACACAAAGGTATAATCCTTATACAACAAGTGTTTCCGCCTTAAAACAAAGACAGAGATTAAAAAAAATAAAAAGAAAAAATAAAAACAGAATCTCTTTGCTTAATAATAAGGGTGCTCTGACAGGTTACAGTGTTCCTGTGCAAAACGGGTTTTGGAATAATTTTCAAAACAAATCCCAACCCGCTCTTTTAAACAGTCCAACCTGTAATACGGAATTGTGGGGAAACGGGAACGATAACACAGGAAAAGACAATGATTTTTCAACAAACGGAAAAAACTATATCGATAATTCTAAATCGGGTGCCAAGACAGGTGTTACGATAATTTATGATTAAGTTTAAAATATTAAAATTAAATTAAACTTTTCAAAAAAATTGCCGTAATTATAATTATGAAAAAAATATTATCATTAATTACGGTTATTTTATGTTTTATAAACATTATCGCCTTCGGAGCAGAAGATGCATTGAACGGTGCTGATTATTGGAAAAATTCGAGAAAGATTTCAGTTTATGTTCCGCAAAACAGAAGAAGAACCATAGTAAAAGAAAGCTTTAAGGCATGGATTAGGGCAAGTGATGAGAAAATCGGCTTTGTGTTTTTGGATTATCCGAAAAATGCCAATATTGTGTTTGAATTTGTGGGAATAATCCCTGAAGGTAAACTCCAATCGGGCGAGATTCTCGGTTTAACATATTCGGACTATACTCCTGATGGCAGAATAGCAAAAGCAAAGATACAAATACCATATAAATCACAAAACGGTGTTGTATTGGATGATGTAACTTTATATCATGTACTTATTCATGAAATAGGCCATGCGCTGGGTTTAGGACATTCAAGCGATTATAAAAGCATAATGTACCCTACAACCAATAAAAATCAAAATATAATGCCGGAAGATATCAAAAAACTGCAAAACATATACGGATGGTAAAATATAAGCTTATCCTTTAGCTAATTCAATTAACATCTGTTTACTCAATTCGTAATCTGATTTGTCGTTTGCCTTTTGAATTAAATATTCTTCAATTCTGTCATGCATTGAAATTGCTAAGTCCGTATTGGGGTCTGTTCCTTTTACATATGCACCTATATTAATCAAATCTTCATTTTTTGCATAATTCGCCATTAAATTACGGATTACGCCCGCGGCTTCTTTATGTTCGTCATCTACGATATTATTCATAACACGGGAAATACTTGCTAAAACATCAATTGCGGGATAATGATTTTTGTGAGCCAATGCACGGGAAAGTACAATGTGACCGTCTAAAATACTGCGGGCGGCGTCAGCTATGGGCTCATTCATATCATCACCTTCAACAAGAACGGTATATAACCCTGTGATGGTACCGAATTTATTTGCGCCCGCGCGCTCCAAAAATTTAGGTAATAATGCAAAAACGGAAGGGGTATAACCTCTGGTTGCAGGCGGTTCACCGACAGCGAGCCCGACCTCTCTTTGCGCTAATGCAATACGGGTTACGCTATCAAGCATAAACAATACATTTTTTCCTTTGTCACGAAAATATTCAGCAATTGCGCATGCAACAAAAGAGGCTTTTATTTTTACAAGGGCAGGTTGTTCCGAAGTCGCACAAACAACAATAGAACGTTTCATGCCTTCTGTTCCCATTGTATTTTCAATAAATTCCCGTACTTCTCTGCCGCGTTCTCCGATTAGAGCTATTACATTAATATCGGCTGAGGTATTTTTAGCAATCATTGCAAGAGTCGTGGATTTTCCGACACCTGACCCTGCAAAAATCCCCATTCTTTGCCCCATGCCTATTGTATTTAAGCCGTCAATTGCTCTCAAGCCAAGCGACAGAACTTCATCTATAGGTTTTCTATCCATAGGATTAATTATTTTTGCATTAGTCGGATAGTAATCATCTGCAATAATTTCTCCCTTATCATCCAGCGGATTGCCTAAACCGTCTAAAACTCTTCCGAGCAAAGTAGGTGAAACCTTCACTTTCATTTCGGAGCCTGTATTTATTACTTTTGCGCCTGCTTTTAAACCTTCAATAGACCCCAGGGGCATTAATAATATACAATCTTTTTTGAAACCAACGACTTCGCAACTGATTAAATCTTCACTGTTATCCTGCACAATATAACAAAAATCGCCTATAGAAGAAACAGGCCCGTCTGCAACAATCGTCAGGCCGATTATTTCTATAATCTTTCCCACCCTTGTTATTGTTCTTGAATCATTTATTACATCTTTTAAATCACTCAATTTCATGGATTCTTTTGTATTCTTCTATTTCAAGTTTTTCCTGCTGTGTTTTTTCTTCTATGTTTCTGATTAAAATTTCCATTTGAGAAGCGATTGAAGCGTCCAATCTTTCTTTTATGCTTTCTACAATAATTGTATCATCACTGTATTCGGGACTGTATATTATATTAAAATTTTTGTATTGCTTAAAATCTTTAAAATCAAAATCTATATCTGTATTCAATGACCTTTTTTGATATTCATAAAGGATTTTTGCGTATTTTTCGCTCAATATTATATTAATATTTTCCTTGTTTTCAAGCAAATTAATTGAATTTTCTATAATTTTTTCAAGAGCTGCAGAATCCAGTTCTTTTAACAATACTTTTTTTGAAATTGTTAAAATTAAATCCAAAATCTCTTTAGATGCCGCTTTTAAAATATTTTGCTCAATTGTGTATTGCGTTTTGCAGAATTCATCAAAAAATTTTATTTTTTCGTCCAGTTCTTCAAGAAGTTTTTTGTGTCCGTCTTCGTATCCTTCTTTATAGGCATTGTTTATTGTTTCAACACGTTCTTTTTCCGTTTTATCGTCAAATTCCGCTTTTGCTTTGGAAATTATTTCATCGACACTCTTTTGAGCGTTTTCTTGAGCTTCCGTTTGCGCCTGCTTTAAAATTTTTTCGGCTTCGGATTTTGCTTTTTTTAAAATTTCATCTGCTTCTTTATTGGCATTATCCAAAAGAGTTTCTGCTTTTGTTTCCGCTTCTTCTAAAGTTTTTTGAGCATTAACTTTAGCAAGCTCATCTTTATCCAGTTGTGCTTCAACTTGAGCTTCAGAAAATTCTTCATCAAAAATTTGAACCGGAGTTTTTGTTTTTACTTTTTTATCTATTTCAACGACATAATCATCATCCATGAAATTGATTCTGTCTTTTTTAATTTTACTCAATTAATTCATCCTCTTGATTTCCACGGGAAATAGTAATTTCGCCAACAGCTTCCAGTGCTTTTATGATGCCGACTATCTTTGATTGAACTTTTTGTACTTCTTTAGCTCTAATCGGTCCCATGTATTCAATATCTTCTAACAATATACCCTGAGCACGCTCAGACATATTTTTAAGAATTTTTTGTTTAACGTCTTCTCTTGCGCCTTTAAGCGACATAGCAAGGTCTTTTGAATCTACTTCCCTTAAAACCTTTTGTATTGAAGAATCGTCCAGTAAAACAATATCCTCGAATACAAACATTAGATTTCTTACATTTTCCGCTAATTCCGGAGTTTCCAGCTCCATCATTTCTATAACGTTCTTTTCTGTCGATCTGTCCGAACTGTTCAAGATATCTGCAAGAGCCTTTGTTCCGCCTGCTTTTGTAAAATCTGAAGCAACAACTGTTGAAAACTTTGATTCAACAATTTTTTCCAATTCCGCAAGTATTTCGGGATTTGTAGTACCCATTTGCGCAATTTTAAGTGAAACCTTATGTTGGATTCCCGGAGGGAAACAGTTTAATATTTTTGCTGATTGTTCAGGCTTTAAATACGCAAGTATTAGAGCAATTAATTGAGGAGTTTCATTTTGAAATGATGTTGCCAATTGCACGGGGTCTGCTTCGTTTAAAAACTGGAAGGGGTTTGAATTTAAAATAGTAACCAGTCTGTTTAAAATATTATCCGCTTCTGCAGAACCGTAAGCTTTTTCCAATAATTCTTTAGCATAAGACATACCGCCCGATGAAAGCATTGAAGATGCCTGAAATACAGTATGAAATTCATCAACAACGGCTTCTATAATTTCTTGTGGCAATTTTGATAAACCTGTGATTTCTATTGTTATTTGCTCAAGAACGTTATCATCCGTAATATTCTTCATAATTTCAGAAGCAGTATTCGGCCCCAGCGTTATCAAAAGCGCTGCGACTTTTTGGGTTGGAGTCATTTGTTCTAGTCGAATTCTTGCCATTTCTACTGTTTCTTTCTTACTCTTTCAAGTATGAAGTTATTACTCTGCCTGCTTCTTCGGGATTTTCAAGAATCATATTTATTATATCATTTTTCTTCTTATCAAGTGCCGAAGCAAACTGCATATCCTGATTATAAAAATCATCCGTATTTGTATTGTTTTGTTGAAGCATTAAGTAAGGGTCGAATGTTGGTAACTGTGCTTCTTCTTCGCCTTCTTCTTTTCCGTCGCCGTTTGGTTTTGGTGCTTTAAATACATTACCAAAATTATGCATTGCAAGCAAGCCCAAAAGCAAAACAATAAATACAGGCGCTATATTTTTAAATATGAAACTCAAAACTTCAAAAATGAATTCTTTTTGTTCAAGCTTATCTTGTTTGAGTTCTTCTTCGGTATCAATCCCCGTAAATTTAAGACTGGAAACATTAACCATATCACCTCTTGCAGCGTCCATACCGGCTGCTGCCATAACGAGATTTTCTATTTCCTTCTTTTCGTTTTCGGTTAAAATTTTATTAACGGCAACAGCAACACTCATTCTCACAACAGACCCCGGTGCATAAACCACCTGTTTTACTTCTTTTGTGATGGCGTATGTTGTTGCTTGTTTTTCTTTTTCATAGCTTAATTTGCGAACATCATCATCCTTGTCGCCCATTTTTGTACCCATATAATTTACGGTTTTTGCGGGTGTTTCGTTCAAAGGAAGTTCAACAACATCCTGAGCACTTGAGCCTGCTTGTTGTTGATTTAATTTAGGATTTTGATTTTGTTCGGCTGCAATATTATCCATTTGGTTTTGTGCTAATATTTGCGCTTGAGTGGGTTCGGGTTTGTTTGCTAAATCGGCGCTATCAACGTCACCGTTTGCCGAAGGTAAGTCTTGAGGTTTTGAATAAACTTCTTTTTCGCCCTGTTGAGTCATTATGACTCCTGTTTCAGAGCCTTTTGTCGGAGTATAGCTTTCTATTGTAGAGCGGGTTTGATTAAAATCCATTACGGTTGAAACCTGAACGGAGACGTTATCTTTTCCCATTATGGTTTCTAAAGTATCTTTAATCTTTTTTGCCGCTTCTTTTTCAAAGTTTGTTCTATATGATTGCATATCAGATGAATTTTTTGAAACATCTTCTGATAATACATTTCCGAATTGGTCTGTTATAAATACTCTGTCGTTTGTTAATCTCGGAATTGCGTATGCAACAAGGTTTTTTATGGCTAAAATCTGGCTTGCTTTTAATTTAACTCCGGCTTGCAAAATAAGAACAACGCTCGCTGAAGGTTCTTCATCTTCATCCGAGAATATTGAACGTTCGGGTTCTGCCAATTGAACTCTGGCTTTTGTAACGCCTTGTATTTTTTCAATTGAACGTGTAAGTTCACCTTGGAAAATTCGTTGTTTTGTTAATTTATTTTTAAAATCAGTAGAACCTAATTGTAAATCATCCAACAACTCAAATCCACCCGATGTATCTTTTATGAGGTCATTTTCCGCAACAAAGATTTTTAAATTTTCTTTATCCTGATTTCTGACCAAGATTGCTGTTTTGTCATCCGAAACCTTAAATGCGTACCCGCTTTTTTTAAGGCTTTCCGAGATTGATGCAACATCTTCCTTTGATAAATCCGAATATAATACTGTCCAATTCGGTTCTGTGGCTTTAAATATAAAAAATACTCCTACGACAACCACTGCCACTAAAAGCGCAGCAATAGAAAACTTCTGGTTCAGGTCGAGTTTTTGCCACAAATTTTTTATATCTTCAATTATTAATTTGACGTGTTCGTTCACTGATTTTATCCATAAAATTACTAATTTTATCCAAGGGCACTCCCCAACAGTAGTATAATATATTTATTAAGGCTATTTCAATTTCGTAATATATTTTAATATGTAAGTAAGATTGAAAATAAAAGGTTAGATTTGTAGTAATAGCGGCTCAACAGTAAATGTTTTTATCAAAGCAATGTTATTTCGCAAAAATTTTTTTTCAGGAGTTTTATAGATAAATAAAAACCACTTTAAAATTTTAAGGATTAAAAATGATTACCCCCATAAAATTGCCATTCAACAGACCTTTTGCCGGTTGTCAGATTCAAAATCGCAAAGCAGCAACAAAACAAAATACCAATCTCCAAAATATCAGTTTAAATTATCCCAAGAATATGAATTTTACGGGATATTATAAAACTGTTCCAAGCATCAGTTTTGAAGATACGCTTCATAAAAACTTTTTCCAATTGCCGAAGATTAAACTCAAAAACGGCGAAATGTATCAGCTTATGCCGGATGAAAATCAAATACAAGCAGCAAAAGAATTGTATAACGGAAACAGTCTTTTGTATTCTGTTTCAACGGGTTCGGGCAAAACAGCCGTTGCGCACTGGGCAATGACAAAGAATTTATCCGAAGATAAAAAATCAATCTACACGGTTCCTGTCAAGGCTCTTGCAAACGATAAATATGATGAATTTTCCGAAATATACGGCAAAGAAAATGTGGGAATTTTAACGGGTGACAGAAAAGAAAATCCTCTTGCACCAATTGTTATTATGACGACTGAAATATATGATAAACAAATAGAATCAGAATTTCTTAATTCGGAAAATGTAGGTACTGTTATATATGATGAGGGCCATTATATATCAGATATGGAAAGAGGAATGGCATGGGAAAACTCGATTGTCGGAAGTGCACAAAGAAACATACAAATCCTCATTTTATCTGCCACAAT
The DNA here is from genome assembly GCA_946622415.1 of uncultured bacterium. GTDB lineage: Bacteria > Cyanobacteriota > Vampirovibrionia > Gastranaerophilales > Gastranaerophilaceae > RUG14156. The sequence goes on along the minus strand of CAMOPX010000018.1, from coordinate 2,679 downwards.
AGGAAACAGTGAAAAATTTCAAAACTGGATTTTAGGTTTAAATCCAACTCAAAAAATCTCAAGAATAGAAGTAAACCCTGAAGAAAGATATGTTCCGCTGCTTCATTATTTTTATTCCGACGGAAAATTTGAACCTTTAACAGACGGAAAAATATCATTGGATGATAAATTAACCGAAAGACAAAAAAGGGGTATAGAAACACTATATCGAATTAAAGAAGATAAAGATATAAATGAAACGGTATCAGATGAAGATATAGAAGCTACTGTTTTTGATTTGAGAAAAAATATAGATAGTATCGGTTTTGATTCTTCGAATATTTCAATTTATGATTTAGAAAGTGTGCTTAAAAGCAGTTACGGTTTGGGGGATGATGAAGTTAAAGCAATAGCGAATCTGCTCTTAACTCCCGAAAACAAAGTGATTAAAAAATTTCATTCTAAACCAAAAAGTGATAATTTTGCTCAACTTGTCTTTGATTTAAAAGAAAAAAATATGCTCCCCGCTATTGTATACAGGCTTTCAAGAAACAAATGCGAATATACGGCAAGAGAAATTGCGTATGATAAAACGTTATGTTTAACATCCGACGAAGAAAAGAAACAAATAGAAGAAATTATTGACAGTTACATAGAAAATAATAAATATTTAGGTTTATTTGATAAAACAGAAAGACAAAATTTAATAAATGGCGTAGGTACGCACCATTCAGGCAAAGCCCCCGATTATAAAGAGCTTGTCGAAGAATTGTTCAGAAAGAAACTCTTAAAAGTTGTTGTTGCAACTTCAACTTTGGGTGTCGGGATAGATATGCCCGCAAAATCTACGGTAGTAAACGAAGTTACATACGGACAACTTAGCCCCGATGCTAAAGGGATAATACAAACCCCGATAACCGTAAATGAGTTTCATCAAATGATAGGCAGAGCAGGCAGACGGGGACAAGATTCAATAGGTAATGTAATTATATATAACCCGTTTGTTCCGAATCCTAAAAAACCTGAAGATAGGTTTAAAATAAACGAGGAAGCACTTATTCAAGAATATCTTGTTTCAAAACCCGATGATTTATATAGTTCATTCAGACCTTCGGTTTCGTATTTAACGCAGTACTATTGCGACAATAAAGATAACAGTGAATTATTGAATAAAATAAAAAAATCTTTTAGGGTATATTTATCAGAAGATAAAAACATTGAAACGGAAAATTTATCAAGGGAATTTGATACACTTACCCTTTGGTTATCAAGAATGGGCTATGTTACTATAAATGACGATGAAATAACCGTAACACCAAAGGGAAAATTACTTGCATATTCAAAAAACCCTAACCCCATTATGTTTGCTGAAATGCTATATCATGAAAATTTAAAAGATGTTTCCGTTGTGGAATTATGCCAAGTTGCAGGGTACATAGGAGGAAGCGGAAGAGCAGAAGACACCAATATAGACAGTGAATTTATTGGAATGTTATCAAAAAGTGCGAAAAATATACAAGAAAAATTAGGATGTTTACCAAAAGATGCAACCCCTCAGTCATCAACAGAATATGACAGAATGAAAACTTTTTTCAAAAGTAAAGAAAGCAGAATAAAATCTAAAGCGTCGCATATTGATTTTGCAGGCAAAACATATTCAAATGATGTTAGCGGATATTACACATATTGCTGGGCATTATTAAATCAAAACAGACAAAGTTCAATTGAAAATTTTAATACTATATTGACTCCCTATGGCGAATGCGGTTCTGAAGAGTCAAAAAGTATATATAGTGATAAAGCTAAAGAAGGCGATGTTTATAAAGTAATAGCTCAATCAATATCCGTTCTTAAGCAAATGAAATATGTATGCAATTGCGCACTTGAAAACAGTGTTGATTTTCCGAACAGTGAATACTGGTATTCTTTAAGAGAAAAATGTGATGAAGCAATATGGTTAATGAACAGACCCCCCATAAGCGGTATTGAAAAGGCAGAACTGCCTGCACACAAGATAGTTGAGGATATGCCGGTAAATATTTGTCCTGTTTGTAATGAACCGATGGCAAAAGAATCAGAAGCTAAAAAATATGCTCTTAAAATGTTACTTTTGAGTGGTGCAGAAGCAAAAGAATACATAGAAAACGGAATGAAAAACGGTTTACTCTATCCTATGGTAAAAAATGACGATTCTTCTGATTTTGTATTCGACCCCACGGCAGAAGAAGCCTTAGAATTAATAAAAGAAAATACAATAAAATATCCCGATGAAAATATAAGAAGTATTATAAAAATGCTCGCACAAAGATATTTAGACGATACGCAACTGGCAAGAATGCTGATACTTGAGGATATGCAGAAAATTGTAGAAGAAGCAGAAATCGATGAGCAATTGAAAACCGAATTGTTACAGCTATTTGATGACTTTATGTCGGAAATTGGGGAAAAATCGACGGAAGAATTCAAAAGCAACAAATTTTTATACAAGTTAAAAAGAATTTTGACGGTTAATAATTCGGAACCTGATTTGTATGAAATTTTAGAAAGTAAACAAAAAGAAATGTTTGGATTGGAAAACAATCCGGGTAAGTTTTTCATTAACCTAAACAAACAAAAAAATGAAGATATAGCATCTGTTTTCGCAAATAAAAAGTCTTCCATTTCACGTTGTTCATCAGCACTAGCTTCTTCAATAGTTAT
>CAMOPX010000017.1 GCA_946622415.1 uncultured bacterium | reverse complement strand
TCTTCTGCTTGTGTTATTTCTTCAAGATTTTTTTCAATATTTTCTTTTAATTCTTGTCCCTCTGGAGAAGTCAGGAATTTATCATTTTTCAAAGCATCTTCATATTTCTTTTTAGCTTCATCATGTTGTTCTTTTTCTTTATCGTATGCTTCTTGTTTTTCTTTTATTAAATCATCACCTTCTGTTTTTGCTTTTTCAAGATCTGATTTAGCGGTTTCTACAGAGGGAGCAATTTCTGTATCTCTTTTTGATTTTAATTCATCAACGGACATATTTGTTAAATCTTCCGGATTTTGTGTATCTGCACTACTATCTACACCACCTGAGGATGATGCTGGAGATGCAGCAGGGTCAGTGCCACCGCCAGAGGAAGATGAGGGACTATGTGTCCCGCTGCTGCCGGATGATGAATCTGCCTTGTCTGATGAATCTGCAGAATCTGCAGAAGAATTATTTGATGTGTCCGCAGTGTTAGCAGTATTTGTTGTATTAGTTGCGGAATTTGTTGTATTAGTAATTTCATCAAGAGGGGTATTATAGTCAAATTTTCCGTTCTTAATTAAATCGTATGCTTTATTAAGGTTTTCTAGTGTTATTTCGTCATTTTTTCCTTTAACGTATTCTTTAAATTTATTCTTTTCTTCTTCACTCAATTTTCCGTCTACATCGGAATCCAGTGAATCAAGTGCTTTTGTATCTTTAAATATATCAGCTAATAAATTTTCTACTTCTTTGTTGATTGCAGCGGATGTTGTTGATGAGTCTGTTGTATTGACTGTATTATTTGTATTTGATGCATTGCCTACATTTGAAGTATCACCTGTTGTTGTATTTGTGCTGCTTGTATTATTCGAAGCATTAGTCGTTGAAGATGTATCTGTTGTATTTGTATTGTTTATGTTATTGGAAGTATCTGTTGAAGTTTTGGATGAATCATTGTTTGTTTTATCGGTTGTTGTATCGGTTTTATTTGTTGTTATTTCATTTTCTTCTTTAGGTTCAATTAATTCTTTTTCTTCTTTATTATTTGTACTATCAGTTGATTCTTTTGCATCAGTTGCGGGGTTTACGTCGTTATTTGAACTATTGTCGGATTCAGTTGTTTCTTTAGTTTCTGCAACTGTTGAATCAGAACCCGCATCTGTATTTACTGTATTATCAGAATTATTATCGTTTTGGGAAATTGAATTTAAATACTGTTTTAATAAATCAGGCGTAATTTCACTTGAATTAATACCTGTTTGATTAACGATTTCAACTAATTCTTCCGGTGTAATTCCAAGAACTTTAGCCTGTTGCTTAATTGTTTCATTATTAATATTGTTATCCGATTTTGCTTCTAATTTTTTATTTAATATTTCATCTGTTTTTTCATCAGCTTCATCTATTTGGACATCGTCGCCTTTGTATGAATTTCGTATTGCAGCATCAATAGCAGTTCTTATTTCATCCACGGATAAACCCATGCCTTTTAAACTTGATTCTGCAAATTGCTTAAATTCGGATGCGTGTTTAAAAAATATTGAAGCGGAATTATCAATGGTACTCAAGCTATCATCAAAATTGTTTTCGGAATTTGAATTATCTGTATTAATTTCAGATTGTTCTATTTCATTGATGTATTCTATAAATGCTTTTCTAAGATTTGCTGTAATATTGTTTAAAGACATACACACCCCTTATTGTTACATGTTTATTATCGGCAAAAATATTTATAACTTTAGAGAAAAACTGAAATTGTAAAGAAAAATGAAGATAAATTTATTCAGTAAAATCAACAGTTTTAGATTTTAAAATTAAAGAAAAGTTAAATTATGTTGAGAAATATTACAATTTGTGCTACAATTATAATATGAGGTAGAATATGTCATTTGATTTTAGCCCAAATATTAATTTATCTAACGTGCAAGCAAGCCACAAGACTACAGATGGCGGTGGTGGTAATACGGGCTATTTTCAACGCAGAAGTAGCGATGAAGAATCACAAGCACTCTTCAAAAAAGAAGATACATTTGATAGTTTTAGCTTATCCGCTCAAACGGAAGAACAAGCTGAGGATAAAGAAAGTTTTATAGATAGTATAATAAAATTCTTTGAAAAAATAATACAAAAAATCAAAACAGTTTTAAAAATCAAATAAAATTTAAAAAAGCTCTCACAAATGTGAGAGCTTTTAATGTACATTAGCTAAGAGCTTCAATGATTGATTTTGCGGCACGTTTTCCTGCGCCCATAGCATTAATTGCAGTAGACGAACCCAATGGCGCAACGTCACCACCTGCATATATAGAGGTAACGGAAGTTTCACCTTTATCATTGATAACAATGTAACCTTTATTATCCGTATTCAAATCGATGTTATCATTTTTAGCACTTCTTTGAATAATCGGATTAGGGCCTGTACCCAAGGATACAATAACACTATCGAGTTCAATATCGACAAATTTACCTGTTCCGACAGGTTTTTGACGACCGGATGCATCAGGTTCACCAAGCTCCATTAATTCAAATTTCATTGATTTAACCCATCCGTCTTCGCCAATTATTTCAACAGGTGCATGTAAGAATTTAAATTCTATTCCTTCTTCTTTAGCATGACGAATTTCTTCCAATCTTGCAGGAAGTTCTTTTTCTGTACGTCGGTAACAAATATAAACCTTTTCATATCCCACACGAACAGCCGTTCTTGCAGCATCCATAGCAACGTTACCGCCGCCGATTATTGCTGCAGTTTTTGCAATTTTTAATGGAGTCGGAGTATCATCGCTATTAGCATGCATCAAATTTACCCTTGTTAAAAATTCATTAGCAGAATATACCCCGTTAAGGTTTTCTCCTTTTATATTCATCATTTTAGGTAAACCTGCACCCGAACAGATAAATATTGCATTATATCCGTCATCTTGTAATTGTTTAATTGTGATTGATTTTCCGACAATAACATTCTTATAGAATTTAACACCCATATCCATTAGAGATTTAATTTCTCTATCCAAAACATTTCTCGGAAGTCTAAAAGGAGGAATTCCGTATCTCAATACACCGCCATATTCATGCAAAGCTTCAAAAATAGAAACATCAAAACCGGCGTTTCTTAGGTCGGCTGCAGCGGACATACCGGCACAACCTGAACCCACAATTGCAACTTTTTTACCGTTCGGAGTTATAGTTTGTTTTTTTGCATGGGTATTATCACCAACATATCTTTCTAAAGCACCGATTGCAACACTTTGACCTTTTAAACCAAGTATACAATTTCCTTCACATTGTTTTTCTTGAGGGCAAACTCTTCCGCAAACCGATGGAAGCATGGAAGATTTTCTTATAATATCACCAGCGGCATCTAAATTATTTTCTTTAATTTCTTTAATAAAAGCTGGAATATCAATAGAAACAGGACATCCCGTTTTACATCTGGCATTTTTGCATGATAAACATCTTGAAGCCTCAAGAGATGCTTGTTCAGCCGTAAAATTCTCTTCTACGGCATCAAAATTTTTTCTTCTTTCAAATCTGTCTTGTTCTTTTTGTCTTTGTCGTTCTATTTTTTCAACCATAAATTTTATAAGCTCCTTTAGAATTTCTATTTATAATTTTATTGTATAATAAAGAAACTGAGAGGTAAAATTGTGACAAAAATTAAACTTTGGGTAACGGATATTGACGGCACAATAATGAACTATGACGGAAGCACAACGCCCGAGATGAAGGATTTGATTAATCAAATTAATTCATCAAATGTAAAATTTGTGCTTGCAACCGGAAGAATGTTTGATGGCGCATACCATGAAGCAAAAAAATTCAATATTAAAACACCTGTTATCTGTTATCAAGGTGCCGTTGTCAGAACTAAAGAAGAAGTTTTATGGCAAAGTTTGGTTAAAAATTCAATCGTTAAAGAAGTAATTCAATATTTTAAAGAAAAAAATATCCACACCCACCTATACAATAACGATATTTTATATGTTGATGATGACAACAAAAGAATAATGGATGCATATTGCAACAACAGAGGAACAAAATACACAGTTGTTGATTCGTTGTCAGATATCAGCTTATCTAACGTTCCAAAAGTTCTTGCAGTCATTGAAAACCCTGAACTTATGGAAAAAATTAAATCAGAACTGAGCGAAAAATATAAAAACATTTTAAAAATAGTACAAAGCGCACCAATGTATTTAGAAGTAAATAATATCGATGCAACAAAAGGAAATGCTCTAAATTTCTTAAAACAATATTGGAATATCAAAACAGAGGAAATATTGGCATCAGGTGATCAGGATAACGATATAGACTTATTAAAAAATGCAGGAATAAAGGTTTCAGTTGGCAACTATAGCAGATTATTAGCAGAAATTGCAGATTATAATTGCAAAAATGTAAACAGCAACGAACTCGTAGAAATTGTGAAAAGGTATATATAATGAGAATCGGCATAGGATACGATATTCATAAACTCGTTGAAAACAGAAAACTAATTATTGGCGGAACGGAAATTCCAAATAATTTAGGTTTAGAAGGACATAGCGATGCAGATGTATTAGTTCATGCAATCATAGATGCAATATTAGGTTCAATTGCAAAAAGAGATATCGGATATCATTTCCCGGATTCAGATGAAAAATACAAAAACGCTAACAGCTTAGTGCTTTTAAAAGAAACATGCAATATATTAAATGATGAAGGTTATAAAATAGTAAACATTGACTCTAACGTAATTTGTCAAAAACCAAAATTAAAAGACTACATTGATTCAATGAGGGAAAATATTGCAAATACTTGCAATTTAAATATTAACCAAGTATCAATAAAAGCAAAAACCAACGAAAATCAAGATTCCGTCGGTAATTTGCTTTCCATTATATCAAATGCGGTTGTACTGGTTGAAAGGAACTAATCTCCGCCTTGAGTATTTGCTGAATTTTGCATATCTAACATTTGTTTTTGATACTTGCCCCAATCATTCATCTTATCCATTGTTGAATCCTTGGAATCTTGTTTGTTTTTAGAAGCAATTTCTGCAGCTGCTGCATCAACACATGCCTTGGCAACTTCTTGTGTTAAATTATAAGTGTTCTTTAATTGATTTATAATTGAGCTTTCAAATCCCACAGGAATACCCGACTTGAATGTACTAACCAGCTGACCAATAATATCCACAGTACTCATGTTGCTTTCTTCCGAACCAACTTGAACATTTCCAAATTTAACATCAGCAGTCGTAACAACTTGTGGTTGCACTTTAGCAGTATTTAACGAATTAAATGTGTTTTTGTTATCTAAATCTGACATACAAAACTCCTTATTTATCTCATTATTATTATAAAGTCTATTTTAACAACTTAATTTCATAAATAGAGATAGTTTTACAAAAGTTAACAATACTATATTTCAGAAATAGAAATGCTGTGCACTCCTGCATTTCTCGCCGAATCCATTAGCCTAACAACGGCTTGGTGACTTGAATCACCATCAGCTTCAATCATTAAACCGTCTTTATATTCTTTTGATTGTTCTTTGATTGTTGAAACGAGGTCTTCTTCAGTCACCTCGGAACCGTTTAAAAGATATTTATCATCAGCTGTAACTGTTACGTTCAGAATTTTAGATTCCTGATTCTGCGAATTTTCTTCAACATATTCAGGTATAGCAAGAGATAGACCCTGTTGATCAAGAATAGGTGCTATAACCATCATTATGATTAATAAAACAAGAAAAATATCCGTTAAAGGTGTTATATTGATATCGTTAAATGTTTGGCGACTCATTATCCTTTGACCTCATCTTCCGCATTTTTTAACAATTCTTTTTGCATTTTTTTAGAAAGCGGCTCGCCTGCAACAACCATTTTTTCAAATCCTGCATTTTGAGCTGATTTCATAACTTTCATAATCTCTGAACTTTTGACTGATTTATCGGCACGAACAACAACTTCTTTCTTTTCAGCCGAATTTACAAGATTAGATAAACTGTTTTCTAAATCAAACTCCTGCACGCTTCTTTCGTTAACAAAGAAATGTCCGTCTTTAGTTATCGACACAGTAACAGAATCCTGTTCAATTGCAAGACCTGAATTAATTTCAGGCATTTGTATATTGCTATCGACAGAATTAAAGCTGGGCGCGATAACCATCATTATAATAAGCAAAACAAGAAAAATATCCGTTAATGGCGTGATATTAATCTCGTTAAATATTTTCTTTTTTCCTTCTTCATCAGATGTATAGTTCATTTAATTATCCTTAAATTAAAGAGCAATAGAATTATTTTTATTTACGTTGATTTCTTCATCGGAGTCAATAAAGCTCAAGAATACTAATTTAATAAGTTTAAAATCAGATTCAAAACGTTCAACAACTTTCTGATAGTAGTTAAAAAGCACAACAGCAACTATTGCAACACCTAAACCGAGAGCCGTAGCAATAAGGGCAGAAGCAATACCTGATGCAACAGCCGCAGATTGATTGCCTTGAGTTGCTAAATCTTGGAATGTATATAGGATTCTGACTACGGTACCAAACAAACCTAAAAACGGTGCAACACCGCCTATTGTACCTAAAATTGTAAGATGCTTTTCAAGTTTTCTTATTGCAAGTGAAGAAGAAATATCATAAGCACGCGAAAAACCTGATTTTTGTTCGGTGTATATTCTCAATGCTTCATCTACCATTTCTGATATAATACCGCCGACTTGTGCGGATAATCTTTGAGCGGCACCGATATTATTTTTCATTAATGCCTTTTGTAAATTAGGAATAAATTCTTGAATATTTCTTTTGTTTCGTTTGTAGTATACAAATCTGTCTATAGCGTACCATACCACAAGAATCGAACATGCAAATATAGGAAGTAAAACTACAAAATCCTGTGCAATAGCATTAATTAATAAATTCATATTTATATCCTCATTTCTTCATTATCTGCTTATTAAACTACTGTTTATTACGTTATAATCAAACGTAAATTCTATCGGAACCGATGTACCTCTGAATTCGGGCGGCAGGGGTCTAAATGGTGCAGTTGATTCTATTGCCTTAAGTGCAGCCTGATCTGCAAGGGGTAATCCTGAAGATTTAGAAATCTTTTTGGATAGCAATCTGCCATCTTTTGCAATTGTAAAAAGAATAACTACACGTTTAGAAGTGTCACCCTTTGGAGGAGTCCAATTTCTTTTTATCCTTTGTTCCAAGTCACGCATATAAGGACCCCAATTTGGCTGTTTCAAAGCATCTATACCGGGGGTACCGTTTGGATTTCCGGGTCCCGGATTATTGCCTGAACCAACCCCGCCACCTGAACCGCGGGAACCGGAGCTGCCGGAACTGCCACGTGAAGCAGCGCTGCCACTTGAACCTGAACCACTGCGAGAACCCGAGCCAGAAGTTGAACTGAATTTTGGCGCAGGTGTGCCGGATGAACCTCCGGAAGTTCCTGTAGCACCTGATGTTCCTTGCCTATATGTGCTTCCAACAGGAGCATTTGTTTTTGGCGCAGGCACCGTAAAAGGACTCTTTGGAGCTGTTGCAAATTTAGGCGCCTGAGGTGCAGCTACAGAAGGCTTATTAGAAGGCTTAACCGACGGTTTTGCTGCGCTTGGAGCAGACACAGGGGTCGGTTTTTTTACAGTTTGTTTTTGTTGAGCTTGCTGTTTAACTTGCGGTTGTATCTGCGGTTTTTGGTTTTGCGGATGAGATTGTTTTAATATATTTTGTATTTTTTTTGCAGGCGACTTAGGAGCTGCTTGCGATTTAACTTGTTTTTTATTTACAGATGTCTTTCCGGGTTCAGATATAGGTCTTTTTGGGTCATGTTTACCGCCTGCTTGAGAATTTCTATCTGAACGAATTTTTGTATTTTTGTTTATTGGCGATTTTTCTTCTGCTTGAACAAGTTTAAATTCTATATCTCTTGTAGGAGGCATAGGTTTAGGTAATTTAGAAAACACAAAAGTAGAAAGTGAAAGCGCAATTACAATCAATAAGATATGAATAGCAACCGATAAAAGAAATCCTTGGATTCCTGATAATCCGTCATCATCAAGAAAATAATTTGGCAATCTCTTCTTTAGCAGCAACGTTTCATCTGCCATATCATTTTGTATATCGAATCTGTTTCTTATATGTGTCATAATGTTTTCTTTTGTAATTATTAATTGAAAAATTTTTTATTTAAACTAGCCGATTCGGCAATTATTGTGCAGTGAATGTAACAGGCTGAGTAAAATATAAATCAATTACACTGTTAGCAGGAATACTGATTGAAGCGCCCTTGTTTGAAGCTCTTTTTGCAGCACCTAAACCTGCGCCTAAAGCAGTACCGAATACAGCGCCCCTTCCGACAGAGCCGCTTGACAAAGCACCCATCGCAGTACCGAGTACGGCACCCGCACCCGCACCAATTGCCGCATCTTTTGCATATTCTTTAGCCGAATCTTTAACCGTTCCGCCTTTGAGCAGTCCTGTTGAATCACTTGTTGCAACGACGGCATTTATCGGAATAGTATTGCCATACGGGGTTTGAATTGTTGTAAATCTAATCATCATTTTTGCATTTCTGTTTCCGTAACCCGCCTTTTGATTGCTGGCTATTGTACCGTTCACAGTACTTCCGGCAGGTGCAATAACAGAACCGTTGTATGTAAAGTCTTCATTCAGAACAACGCTGACTGTTTGTCCGACAACTGCACTTTGTGATGATATATCCTGAGATAAAATTCCTTTACATGTAATACCTGCAGGCACATAAACAGCATGACCCTGCAAATTTGAATATTCATATCCGTAATTAACGTCATAACCGTATTCGGGCTGGTTTTGAGAATAAGTATAGTTGCTTGCACAATAAGCGGATAACGAAAATAATGTCGCAAAAATGAACGAAGCAAATAATTTATTCATAATCCACACTCCCCTTATTGTAATCTTCATTATAATAACACAATAAAATATAATAATTCAATAGAAAAATAAATCTTAATTATTGTAATAATCTTCATCCAACTGAACAAACATGCTGTCGTGAGAATCAATTCTTACATGCTGACCGTATTCATATTCTCCGCTCGGAACATATCTGTACGTTCCGCCCCAAATATTTCCGTATACTTTTTTTGGAAAAAATGATTTATTGTAAGAAAGAGGATTCGTTAAATTACCGCCCAAAATATCGGAATTTTTGAATATAATTCTGCCTTGCACAGCTTGTTTATCGCCGTTAGTTTTTATAATACCCGTAACTTTAATGCTTAATGCTGCATTAACACCTAAAATCGGCATTTTTAACATATCAACGTAGCCTTGAAAAACATCACCCTTAGCAATCATCTTATCTTCTAATACCCAAACATCGGCAGGAGAAATAAAATAAACAAGAGAACCTTCCTCAAGATTTTTTGTTGTAATAGGTTCTTTTGAAAAAACTTTTATTAAAGTTCCTTTTTGCAAATAAGGTGTAAAACAAAAAGCAGGAGATAGAATATTTATAAATGTTAAAAATATTAATAATACTTTTTTTGTCATATTTCAATATTAATTGTTTTTTTCAAGATTTCAACAATTTTTTATATGAATTTTTAGCCTAGAATTTAAAAAAAAACTATAATAAAAATATGCTGACAAAGATTTTAACTAATTTCAAAAAAATAAACGATTATAAATACAAAAAAATCATATATTCAATTTTATCAATTATCGTAATTACAATCATAGCAATTTGTTTGGTTGTAAAAAATTTATCATATTCGCTTGTTCAAAATAATTTGAGTAATTACTTGGGTTTAAAAATAGAATTAATCAACCCCGAATCCTATTTTAACGGGAAAATCAATTTTGTATCAAAGGCGGAATATATAAATATCTACGATAAACAAAAATCAAAAAAATTTATATCAATTAAAAATCCGTCATTTGAAATAAAACCTTTATCCATACTATTCAATAAAATCAACATTAAAAATCTCGATTGTGATGAAATAAAAATTTCAATCAAGAGAGATAGACAGGGAAAAATTGACTTTTTAGAAGAACTGAATAAAGAAAATCTCGAAAAATTCAAAATAGAAAAATATGTTTTAACGAGATTATATTCAAAAGTAAATAAGTTAGAATTTGTATTTAAAGATGAATTTAATTTAAATAACTTGGTTGTTTTAAATTTAAACAATTCAAATATCGAATACTCAAAGAAAAAGAAAATATTAAAAATAAAACAACAAGGCACACTGGAACTATCTTCAAATGACACAAAAAGTTTAAGCAACATAAATGTTGATATAGATACAAGATTTCCGCTTGAAGAAAAAAACTCAAAGAACAATAAATTTGAAATTAATATTGATAACTTCCAATTGCAAGTCCTAAAGGATTTATTTAAAAAATATATTTCAAACAAAATCGAAAATTTAGAAGGTGCTGCAAAATTAAATATAACAAATAATAAAGGCACAAATCTTCTGAATATAAAAGCGGAAATCAACAATACAAAATTAAATTTAACCGATAAAAAAAATATTAATCTATTCGATAAAATTAGTTTAATATCTAAAATCAAAATTATTAAGGATAAATTATTTATTGATGAATTAAGCGTTTTATCGGATGAGCTCGATATAAAATTAAAAGGTGAAATATCAAAAATATTCACAAACAACCCGAATATTGATTTAAAAACAGATTTTAAAAACACACAAATAAACAAGCTTGTTTATTTATTACCGGATAACTTGATATATTACAGACCAAAAGGCATACCCACACTAAAAGAAAGTAATTTCTTCGGTACGGTCGATGGTTCAATGAATATTAAATTAATGCCGATTGATATAAGCGGAAATTTAAAAGTAACTGATATTTATATCCCAAATTACCCGAAACCCAGTGTCAGCAATGATGTTAATTTAATGTTTATGAAAGATAAAATGAGAGTGTATACAAAAATATACACACCTCAAAATGAATACGTAATAATAGACGGTATCTCTAATCTTGATGACTCTTTGTACGGACAATATACGGTAAAATCCTCTAAATATGTTGATTTATCTTTTGCAAAAATGTATCTTGTTCCGATTCAACAAATAATAGGCTTCAATATTGGTCCTGTTCCTATCATGGATATATCAGGAACAGGAAACATTGATATTAAAACCAAGGGCACAATCTTTGATGCTCAAATTTTCGGTACTTTTAATGCAGAAAATGCTTCTGCAAAGATTGAAGGATTGGATGCCTATTTAACAAAAGGTATTTGCAAACTTGTTTTTGATAACAGGACTTTAATATTTAAAGAACTAAAAGGAAAACTGGGAAATGCGGATTTTAAACTCGAAGGAGAAGGAAACACCAAAGGCGATGTCGATTTAAATTCTTATATCAACAATATAACAACGACAGAATTAATAAAAATATTTAAAAACAGCGCATTATCAGAAAAATATTCCTTCTTAACAAAAGATATAGCAGCTTCTTCAGGACTTGCAAGCATAAAAGTTAATCTGAAAGGCAGAATAAAAGACTATGAAAATAAAGAATTTTTAAACGAATTAAAACCGACAGGGCGGATTGAATTAATTAACAATAAAATAATCTTAAACAACAAATTAACGGTAAACAAAATTTCAGGAGCAATAAATTTTGGCGATATTCAAGATATAAAGCTTAATTTCTACTTAAATAATTCAAAAATTGATTTTAAATTAAACAGTCAGACTCCTCTTCAAAAAATAGCATCAAATAATTCATTACTTGTTAAATCAGAAGTATCATCAGATAAATTAAATTCTTTTGATTTAATAAATACATTATTAAATTCAAACATTTTAAATAAAAAAGAAAAAGAAATACTCTCAGAAATCAACAGTATAAGATTTTCAACCAAGTTTAATGTTACATCAGTAGGGAATATTGATTTAAAGAACTTTGATTTAAGTAACTTAAAAAACAACGGTTACATTCAGGGATTGAACGAAAAATCAAATAATATAAGATTTAATTCCGGACAAATAAAATTATCGGGCAACAAACTTATTTTTGAAAAACCTGAAATATTAATATCAGAAGGACTTGTTAAATTTAACGGAAGCATAACAAATTATTTATCCAAACGTCCGCAAAACAACTTTTATGTGAGTTTAAAAGACATAAATTTGGAAAATTTAAATTTAATTTTAAATAAAATTAAATTTAGAAACAGCACACTCAAAAACGGTCTTATTATAGCAAAAAATAATGAAATTAAATTTGATTCGTTTAATATGGTATATCAAAATATGCCCGTATTTGTTAACGCACAGATTAAAAACATTTTTTCCAAAAAAACTCTTATAGCTAATTTTTCAACGATTATGACCGAACAAACGGCAGACAATACAATAAATGCATTTTTGGTTACACCGATAAAAATTAAAAACGAAATACCGATAAAAGGCTCATTCAACGGCCAAAGCGACAACTACACAATGAATATTGTAACAAAAATTCCAAAAGAAGCAGATATATCGTTCAGCGGAAGTAATATCGGAGACGTTGGCTATGACAGAGAACTCTCGGGAACAATAGATGTAAATAACGACATTGTTAATGTAAAAAATTTAAAATTAATAAAATTCATTAAAAATCAAAATAAAAAAACAAATGCCCTTGTGCTTTTAAAAACAGAAGGAAGAATTCTACAAAAAAATAACGAACTGATTTTTAACAATTTTAAAGTAGAAACAAATAATCCTACTAATGTCAGAATTTTGAATTCTATATTCAAAAAATCGCTTTTAAAAAAGGGTAATTTTGAATGTAATATAAATCTAAACGGAAATTCTAAACTGCCAAAAGCCACAGGTAAGCTTATTTTATCGGATTTGGATATACCGCTTTACGATACGGTAATCAATAATATGAAATTTAATTTATCCGATAAAATAATTGACGGCGAAATTTTAGCCAAAAACAAAAACAGCGATATTAAAATAAACCTCAAAGCACAAAATAAGCTAATTTTACCTGTCACAGTGGAAAAACTTGATATAGAATCAAACAACTTAAATTTAAAAGAAATTTTAAGCAGCAAAAACCAATCGGCAAAAATGAGCGATTTAATCCCCGCAAAACAAGAAACTTTAAACACACAGGATTTAGTAATTAAAAACGGAATAATTAACGCTAAAGAAATTTCTTACGATAAAATAAACGGTCAAAATTTTAAAGGCAATTTTAGTTTTGACAATAACATTTTTAACTTAAAATCAGCAAAAATTGATATTGCGGAAGGAAATTTGGAAGCATACGGAAAATATAATGCCAAAACATCAAAGATTGATTTGGATGCAAAAATGAATAACTGCGAAGCGAATACTCTGGCAGGACAATTCTTAAACTTGAATAATCAAATATTCGGAAAAATAAAAGGTTCAGCTAAAGTCAGCGCAAAAGCAATTGATACACCTGATAATATCAAGGATTTAAAATCCGAAATAGATTTTTCCGTTGAAAACGGGAAAATGCCGAAGTTAGGTTCGCTGGAACATTTATTAAGAGCAGGAAACCTTATTAAAAACGGTTTATTCGGTTTATCCTTGAATAATATAATTCAGGTTTTAACACCATACAAAACAGGTGAATTTGAAAAAATTTCAGGAAATATTCAAATCAAAGATGCAAAAATTCAAAATCTCGAAATTTATTCTAAAGGCAAGAATTTGAGTTTATTCTTGGAGGGAGAATACGATATTTTAGAAAACTTTGCAAATATAAGAATATATGGGAAACTGTCTCAAAGCATTTCATCAGCTTTAGGCAAAGTCGGTAATGCTTCTTTGAGCCAATTTTTTAATGCAATAACAGATATTAAATCAGAAAAGAAAAGACATGACGAACAACAGCTTTTAAAAATACCACCGATTGAAAACGAAGAACAACAACCAAGATATTTTAAAGTTAAAGTTCTCGGAGATATTAATAAAGAAAACAACATTAAGAGTTTTAACTGGGAATAAGGTAATGACAACAAATTTAAATACAATGAAGCTGGATAAAATAAATTCAGAAACAGCATTTAATTATAAATATCTGCTAAAAAGAATGCTCCCATATATAAAACCCCTGACATTCAGGATTTTAACGGCATTCTTTCTTGCAATTCCGCTTGGATTATTGGATGGCATAACCGCATTTATGCTAAAACCTTATATTGACGTTGTTGTGAACGGTGAAAATATAAGCTATTTTAATTATACTCTCACAAGGGATTTTCTTTCTATAATTATTCCGCCGGGGATTATATTTTTTGCAGGCGTACAAGGTATGCTTAAATATTTAAATGTATACCTTGCTGATTGGATAAGTTTAAAAATATCAAACAATATCAAAACAGATTTATTTAAAAAGCTTGTTTATCTTGATTCAAGATTTTATGATGAAAATTCATCCGGACTCGTTATTTCAAGATTTTTAACAGATCCCGATTTAGCAGCGAAGCAGCTGATTAACAGTTTAAAAGCAATAGTAACAGCTTTTACGAGTGCTTTGGGATTAATATTTGTATTGTTGTATAATTCTTGGCAGTTGGCCTTTGTCGGAGTATCGGTTTTAGGTTTGACGTTTGTCCCAATGACATTACTCAGAAAAAGAATAAAAAAAGTTTCCAATAAAACAACTGTTGTTGGCGGAGATATAACAACATCATTCAACGAAACATATTCGGGAAATAAAGTTATCGCAGGCTACAATCTGCAAAACAATGAATTTAAAAAAGTAAAAAAATTAATCAAAGAAACTTTTGACCTTCAGATGTCATTAACAAAACGTGCCGGCTGGCTTTCACCTTTTATGTATTTGATTGCAAGTTTCGGTATTGCATTTGTAATGTTCTATGGAAACACTTTAATAAAAAACGGACAATTATCAACAGGAAGTTTTGCAAGTTTTATAACTTCGCTTTTACTGTTATATAAACCTATAAAAACTCTCGGGAATGATTTAACAAACATTCAAAATATTTTTGTATCATTAAGCAGGGTTTTTGAATTATTTGATTACAAAACAAGAATAAAAGATGAAGGCAGAGAAAATTTAACCTCTGAAATAGAAACAATAGAATTTAAAAATGTAAGTTTTTCTTATAATGAAGAAAAAGAAGTTTTACATGACATAAATTTAAAAGTTAAAAAAGGAGAAACAATTGCGCTTGTCGGAAATTCTGGCGGAGGAAAATCGACTGTCGTAAATCTTTTGCCGAGATTTTATGATGTAAATAAAGGAGAAATTCTTTTTAACAACAAAAACATTAAAGACTATACTCTAACATCACTAAGAAACGCTATATCTGAGGTTTTTCAGGACAATTTTATCTTTTGCGGAACAATAAAAGAGAATATTTTACTTGGCAACAAATCGGCAACCGAAGAAGAAATTGAAAATGTAATCAAAGCAGCGCATTTAGAGGATTTTATAGCTTCGCAAGAAGATGGAATAAATACACAAATTGCAGAAAACGGTGCATCGCTATCGGGCGGGCAAATACAAAGAATTGCAATCGCAAGAGCTATGATAAAAAATGCACCGATTGTAATATTGGATGAAGCAACATCTGCACTTGATAATAAATCAGAAAAAGTCGTACAGTATGCGCTTGACAATTTAATGAAAAATAAAACGGTATTTGTAATAGCGCACAGATTATCCACAATATACAATGCGGATAAGATTGTTGTAATCAATGAAGGAAGAATCCAAGAAGCAGGAACACACGAAGAACTTTTAAAGATAGAGAACGGAAGCTACAGAAATTTATACAATATGCAATTTAAAAATCAACAAATCACAGAGGCTTAAAAAATGCTTGACAAATAATATTGATATTGTATTATTAATCTTGCTGGCGGTATTCCGGCAAGGCAAATGGATATATTATTTGACAATTAAAAGTATTAAGATTGACAATTAAATAACATTCGGGCGTTTAGCTCCCTGTTGCGAAAGCAACAAACTCAGAAACGTAGAGCAAGCTCTACCAACTGAGCGAAAAAAGATTTGACAATTAAATAACATTCGGGCGTTTAGCTCAGTTGGTAGAGCGCCTCCCTTACAAGGAGGATGTCGGGAGTTCGAGCCTCTCAACGCCCACCATAAAGACCACTTTCAAGAGTGGTCTTTTTTATTGCATTTCGAGGCTTCGCCTCTGCTGGCTTGCTTGAAAATCAGAAACATAAGTTTCGATTTTCTATGCAATCTGCGCATACTTCACTTCTAATACTCACTTCGTTCGTAAGAATTGAAGCATCAACGCCCACCATTAAAAGACTTCATTGTTGAAGTCTTTTTTTATTGCGTTTCGAGGCTACGCCTCTGCTGGCTAACTTGAAAATTAAGACCTGCGGTCAAATTTTCTACGTTATCTGCGCATACTTTATTTCTATGGCTCGCAAGCTCACCAAGAACTAAAGCATCAACGCCCACCACAAAAAGAACCCAAAACGGGTTCTTTTTATTTCACTATAATTGTCATAGCCGGTCCAAGTGCTGTTGGCAACAATATTAACACCTTTTGTATTTTCGGGATAATAAGAATAAAATTCCTGTAAATCAATGCATTCAGGATAATCTCCCTTTTTAGTAACAACTTGCCAGCCTTTTTTAGTTTTAACAACTTTATCTGATTTATAGATATCTGCCATATTTTTCTCCTATATTTTTTGTTTTACTTAATTCCTATTTATATCGTCATATCTGACGTTTATATATAAAAAGAACAGTTCAATAGTCCTACTTATAGGCTTATCAAACCGTTCTTTTTAAAGTATTGTTTTCCATACGGAAATTATATCACAATCAAAAAAAAGAAGAATCTTATTTTATCGTCGTTCTGCAACATCTGTTAAATTTGAATCTTTTAAAAAATCCCAAGGTATCAGAAATTTCTTCCTGTTTTTGTTTTTCAAGCTCATTGAGTTCATTTTGAGCAAGTCTTAATTGAGAATTTAATTTACTATATTCTGATTGATATTGCGTTTGCGATTTTAGCTGTGCAAACGACATTTTGCTGACTAAAAGATTCGCATTCAGCTCTGTCAATTTTAATAAATATTTTTGATTGATTAAATCAATTTTTGTTTTTTGCGAATTAGACAGATTTAGCGGTTTTAAACACACACTGTATTTGTCTTCCGGAATTTGTGCAAAACAGCTGCAGCTAAACAATAATAAACTTAAAATAATTACTACATTTTTCATAATAAATTTATTTCATAAACAAAAAAGAATTAAATCATCAAAATAACTTATATTAATTATTTTTTTGATTATATAATTTTAAATGCGCCTCAAAAATCAGGTAAGCAATTATTTATATTCACGAGTTTTGTAAATCTGAATATACAACAAAGAAGCATATGAACAACATAAAAATAAACCCGTTGAGAAATACAAATTCAAATCCCAAAAAACAGTCTTTGAATACTTTTTATTACAAAAAAGAATTCAACAAAGACAGTTTTATTAAGCAAGGCAATAATCAAAGTATTTCTTTTGAAGGTAATTTTTCTCCTTTATCTAATATTGCAGGAAGAATTATGCGCAAAATTCTAGGGAAAAAATATATCAGCTTAAAAACAAAATCCAAAATACAAGAAAACAAACACTCAATTCAAATACCCGAGAAAAAAAACATTAATCCCGAAATAATTAAATCGCTTTATGAATCATTTGATAAAATTCCGTCTAACGAAGAAGAAAGAAAAGAATTTTTATATTCATTTTTTAAAACAAACCTATCAACAGGAGAGCAAACGGAACCGAGTGATGATGATTTAAGGCAAATAGATAAAGCATACAAAGTTTTATCCGAATGCGATAATGAAGAATTAAAGCTTATTTTGTCGTATCATTTAAAACTGTCAGAATTAAGGGATGATATAACACCTGATAAAAAAATATTCGGGTACAGTACCCCGAGAATCACGACATATGAAAACATAAAAACAAGGAATATATTGGGACTTGTTGAACAAAGAATGCAGAACTTTCCCGAAGAAGGATTCCCTGATATAAATATAAAATATTTAGGAATGCTCGATATTTCCGAATACATAAAAGTATATGATTTAATGCAAAAAATAGGTCTTAAAGATAAAGGAATTTCTTTGGACAGTTTAACACAGTTTGCAGTTTCTGCTGAAACAAGCACAATAAAATATATGCTGGATAACGATTTATTTAATCCTGATAATGTACAATGTGCAGAGAGCAAGAACGATATCTTAGAAGAATTTAAGATATGTTCTCTTTATGAAATAAGAAAAATGCACAAAAGAGGATTGCTTCAAAAAATTCCGGAAAGAAAAGAGGCATTTTGCCATAATGAATTAGTTTATCTTGCAAATTTAGATGATGAAAAATGGGAAAAGGTAAGAAGCAGAAAACTGTTGACACTAAAAATAGGTAAAAATAAATATGCGGATATTAGCACAATAAATCAACTCGCAGCATATAGCGACGAAGAGTACGAAAGAATAATATCAAGAAATTTACTCGAACTGGTAGATATAAATCCATGGAACGCAAGAGAAATTTCTCAGATGAATGACGACGAGTGGAACAAAATACTATCAAGAAACATTGATTACAAAAGAGCAAGCAGATTAAGGGATTTGATTGCCATAGATGATAAAACCTGGGATACAAACATCAAAAGCAGAGGAATAAGATTTAGTTCAACAGATGACTCCGCACTTGCAGAATTGTCGGAAGAAGAATGGGCGAGAATAGAAAGCAGGGACTTAAACAAAAAAAATAAAAATCGACCTGCAATTGATACAAAAAGCAAAATTAGACTCGCAAAATTATCGGATGAAGAATTTAGAAAAGCTCAAATAAGAGAATTAATAAAAGAATACAATTACGTCGGAGAATCCTTCAGCGAAGAAGATGAGTTAATGGCAAAACTTTCTGAAGACAGATACAAACTCTACCAAGAAAGAAAAATAAAAGATATAGAAGCGTCAGTCAAAACAAAGAAAAGGCTTCTTGATATGGATGACGTTTGTTATCAAAGAATAACAGATGACATAATTCCCTTTTCAATAAAATTCAGAAAAACAAATATGTTTAAAGAATATGAAAACAAAAACGTATTTGAAAGTTATTATAGGCTTGCATATTTAGACAACCAAAAATATGAAATCGCACGAAAATTCTTGGGTATAGAATATTTTGACCAATATTCTCAGCTCACGGCAGATGAAATCGAATATATTGCAAATTTGGATTCGGACACAATCAACAGATTATCAAGATTACTATTTAATGAAGCTCAAGATACCGATAAAATAGAAGAAAAATTCCAACCGTCGGAAATAATACAATTCACTAAAATGAAGCCTGATATACAGGATTTAGTAGTAAATCTATCAGAAGCTCTCACGCCAAGACAAATTTTTAAATTATATTATAATGACAATTTAGACCAAATTTTAAAATCGGATTCTTTTGATAAGAATAGAGCATTTATCCTAAAAATCAATAAAAATAAAGGCCTTAAAGAAGAAGAAAAAGACAAAATAGTATATATTCTTTTAAATGCAAACACACAAGATGAAAATGCAACTCTAAAAGATAAAATGGATGAATTACATCTTTTAGAGAGAATACAATCAAATGATTCGCTAACTAAAAGCGACAAAAAAAGAATAGGATTAAACGCACAAATTAATCAACTAAAAAATTCACTAAAATATAGTATCACGACAACAAAAGTAGGCAAAAATTCCATAATAAGAATGTTTGAAGGATTTTTTGCAAACAATAGAGGAATAGAAAATATTATTGCTAATGCAGATTTTGCGCAATATTCAAAATCCGGTTTGCCGTTAAAATATTCAAGAAAATCATTTATAAAAGATTTAAATAAAGAGCTCAAAGATCTCACCAAAAAAGAGCAAAACGAAATATTCGCCAAGATGGAAATATCACCTATAAGAGATTTAAATGGTGATTTATTAGGCTATGACGGCATTATAAATTTAGAAAAACTTGATTCTGAAGGTAAAGAAGGAAAAGTATTAAATCTGGCGGAAAAATTCATCTTAGAAAACAAAATAACAACAAACTCCGAAAAATTAAACAGGATTCTTAACTCTTTAATTGAAGGAATGCCGGAATTTATAAATATAATAGGTAAAAACCAACACAAAGGACAAGATAACACAACTGATATACATATTTTGAGCGTCTTAAAATACGCATTCCAAAATCAAAAATATAACGAATTATCCGATGAGGATAAGTTGTGCTTAAAATTAGTTACAATACTGCACGATATTGCAAAACCGGAATTTGTAAAAGACGTTAATCATCCGCAACCATGTGCAATGTATGCAAAAGATATATTAAATAAAAAAGGTATAATTCTGCCTGAAGAAATAAAAAACAGAGTATATGAACATATTTTAAATCACCATTGGCTGACATATTTTAATACATATAAAAAATCACCCGCAGAAATCGCAGTGCTATTTAGAAGAGAAGGTGATATTAAAATAGCGCAAATTATTGCAGAAGCAGATATGAAGGGTGTTAAAAACGACGGCAGTATTTATGAAAGATTCCAAAATGCATTAAGCAAAGAAAAACAGGGAAAAATAGAAACTGCAATTAATGACTTAAATAAATCAGGTCAAATTTTATACACAAGCAAAATTATTGCTCCTTCTAAAATTCCGACAGAAACATTAAACGGCAAAACATACAAAGTAATTAATTTCAGAACATTACCAAAGGATACAGACCTATCGAAATTAGGTTTTGAACCTAATACAACCCGTGAAAATTTAAGATTACTTATTCACACGGTAACAAAGAATAAAATTGAAAACATAGATAACGTATATTATTTATCAAAACCTGAAAACAAAGGATTTTTATCGGCATCGTTTATATCACTTGATAAAAATAGAACCTATTTAAATAACAAATACGGCTTGGGATTAGATGCAGAAAGTTACAATATTGCAAACGCAGCACCGTTTAATTTAAAATCCGGAAAGGGCAAAAATTTTGATGATTTTAGCAAAATATTAACCGATAGAGATATCGAACATTCACACAGAGATACGATTCCTGACGCAATCAAAACCTATCTCGATATTAATGATGAAGAATATGCAGAACTATACAGAATACTGCAAAAAATAAAATATATATCAAGATTAGATTATATGGGCGAAATTAAATTAAGCGGAAAAACCCTCTCTTCAAACGAAGTTAAAAATGCGATTTTAAAAGCTCAAGAAGATATTATGAATTATGACGAAGCTCATAACGAAGCAGACATCTATAACCCGAAGATTAATTCCGTTATAGCAAAAACGGATTCACTGAAAAAAGTACCCGAGAAATTATTGGAATTTGCAGAAAAGAACAATTTACCGATATTTCTCTTGTAAAAATTTATTTACTATAGCAACATAAAACGTTCATTTGTTTTATAATATATGAGGTCAAAAGGAAAGACAATGGCAAAAATCAACGGCATTAATACAAACAGAATATTTGAATATCCAAACATATACACAAAACGCACTTGTTTGGATAATTCGGAAATCTATATAACATCAAAACTCAACATGCTGTATGAAAAAACTCTGTCAGACAGAAACATGTATAACAGTAAAAGAATGCTCAAAAAAATAATTCAAAGCAATCATCTTGATGAAACAAATTAATCTTTTTGAGATAATTTGGATTGCAATTCATTTGCAAGCACCAAATATTTAACAAGCTCCCTATAATGAATTTCGCTTTCACCATACGGAATGGTTTTATTAAACAAAGAGGATGTATCAATATTTGAATTACGCATGCATTTCATGGCTTTTTTGATGAGTTTTGCTTTGTATATTTTTGGGAAAAATCTTGATAAAAAAGAATCATAAATATTATTTGATTTAACCTTTTTGAAATCAACAGAATGCTTACCTGCACGCAAAAGATTCATATCATATTCATTTATTCGCTTTTTTGAATCAGGATAAATGCCATCAGGAATTAAAATGTTATTTGAAGAAAAAGAAGGGTTATCGTTAAATTGTGAAGAATCCGGGGTTTTTGCATTTTCAAAAAAATTGGGCATATCTTTATTCGGATTTGATATAATTCCGTTTTGGATTAATTTATCGGTTAGAGAACTGTAGTTACTATTTTCCATAATATTATTATGCACTATTAAATATTTTTTTTACCATATACAAGTTGTATTTTTGAATTATAATTTAATTTGAGAGAGGAAATTAAAATGTGGGACTATTCTGAAAAAGTAAAAGAACACTTTAAAAATCCGAGAAATGTCGGAGAAATAAAAAATGCAGATGCAATCGGAGAGGCAGGAGCCTTATCTTGCGGAGATAAATTAAAGCTTTATTTAAAAATTGAAAACGGAATCATAAAAGATGCCAAATTTCAAACTTTTGGCTGCGGTTCTGCGGTTGCAGCATCCAGTATACTAACCGAAATGTTAATTGGAAAAACAGTAGAAGAAGCAAAAAAAATTACAAATAAACAAATTGCGGATGAATTAGACGGACTTCCGCCCGAAAAAATGCACTGTTCCGTTATGGGCAGAGAAGCGCTCGAAGATGCATTAAAAAACTACTTACATAATGATGATTGGTCGGAAATTACAGATGAAAACAGAGAATCAAAAATTATCTGCCATTGTTATGATGTATCAGAGGAACAAATTATTGAAGCAATTAAGAATGGGGCAAAGAATTTTGATGATGTATCAAGAATTACATCAGCAGGGCTTGCTTGCGGAAGATGCAAAGAGTCAATTGAAAATATAATAAAACAACATATAAAACCCGAAAACAAAACACCACTTACACCGGTACAAAAAATTATTAAAATAAATTCCATAATAGAAGAAATTATCGCACCGGAATTAAAAAAGGATTTTGGGGATATAGAGCTTGTTGACGTAAAAGAAAACAACGTAAAAGTCAAACTCAAAGGACACTGTTCCACTTGCGCCAATGCAAAATTAACTCTTAAAAATTTTGTTGAAACAAAATTAAAAGAACTTGTTGATGAAGAAATCACAGTGAGCGAAGGTTAACAATGAAAGAAGTTTATTTAGACAATAATGCAACAACAAAAGTAGATGAGAAAGTATTGGAAAAAATGCTTCCCTACTTAAAAGAAAATTATGCAAACCCGTCAAGTATGTATAATACAGCGAGAATCAGCGCAAAGGCAATCGAAAAAGCAAGAGAACAGGTAGCTGATTTTTTGGGTGCGGATGATAAAGAAACAATAATATTCACATCCTGTGCCACAGAAGGCGCTAATACCGCAATAAAAGGTGTAGTTGAGCAATTTTCAACACCCGAAAATAACCATATTATAACATCACAAGTCGAACATCCTTGTGTATTATCGACCTATGAATATTTAGAAAAAAAAGGAATGAGGGCAACATATATCGGAGTAAATGAAAATGGCGAACTAAATATTGATAATTTATTGTCAAAAGTTACTCCTCAAACGATTCTTGTTTCAATAATGCACGCAAATAACGAAACAGGTGCAATTTATCCTGTTTATGATATCGCTCGTGAAGTCAAAAAAATAAATAGCAATACAAAAGTATTTGTTGACGGGGTGCAGGCTGCAGGCAAAATAAATATAAATTTGAAAGATTCAGATATTGATTTTTATTCAATTTCGGGACATAAATTCCACGCACCCAAAGGTGTCGGCGCTTTATATGTTAAAAAAGGAAATCTTTTTCAACCCTTTATGCTTGGAGGTCATCAGGAGCATTCTCTTCGTGCCGGAACGCAAAACACACCCTATATTGTAGGTTTAGGAGAGGCTGCTCGCCTTGCAAAAGAATCACTTAATTACGAATTAACTGAAGTCAAAAGATTAAGAGATAAATTAGAAAACGGAATTTTAAAAGCATTAAATAATGCAAAACTAAATTCAAAAAGCAAAGAAAGAGTTCCCAACACAACAAATATAGGCTTTGAATATATAGAAGGTGAACTTATTTTATTGTATTTGAATGATTTAGGAATCTATGCTTCTTCGGGAAGCGCCTGCACATCAGGAAGCCTTGATCCATCTCATGTTTTAAGAGCACAAAAAGTTCCCTTCACATCTTTGCACGGCTCGATTCGTTTTTCTCTCTCTCGGTTTACGACAGATGATGAAATTGATTTTGCAATAGAAAACGTGCCGAAAGTTATTAAAAAACTTGCAGAAATTTCGCCTTTTCAGGACGAATTAAAAGGATTAGGATTGTTAAACTAATAAAATAGTTCTTGTTTGAATATTATATTTTAAAAAGCGTTAAAGTTTATTATCCTTTATATGCAATAACTTCCACTTCTACTTTAGCACCCTTTGGAAGTTTTGCCTGAACGCATGAACGGGCTGGATTTGATGTAAAATATTTTGCATAAATTTCATTAAATTTAGCAAAATCTGATATATCGTCCAAAAAGCATGTTGTTTTAACAACATCATTAAAGCTTAATCCTGCCTCTTTCAACAGGGAAGAAATGTTTTTCATAACTAATTCCGTTTGGTCTTCAATTGTCGAATTTAAAAATTCGTTTGTTTCGGGGTTAATTGCGATTTGACCGGAACAATATAAATAATCACCTGCTAAAATTGCTTGTGAATACGGTCCGACAGGTTCGGGAGCAGAAGATGTATATATAACTTTTTTCATAAAAAATCCTTTCTTTTAATTACTCGGCAGATGATAAAATAACATAGCCTTTATCAATCAGCGCTTGTTTAACCTGATTAAAGTGATTGAAATCTCTTGTTTCCATGGATATTTTTAAATAACAATCGTTAATATCGGTACCCTCGCCGCCTTGGTTATGTCGAACACGGATAACGTTTGCACCTAATTCTGCAATTATTGTACTTACATCTCTTAATTGTCCCGGTTTATCCAATAATTCTACAGTCAAATTAGATAATCTGCCTGTTTTTAATAGGCCTCTGTTTATAACACGGGATAAAATATTAACATCAATATTACCGCCCGAAACAACACAAACTACATTTTTACCTTGCAAAGGTATTTTGTTAAATAAAACAGCCGCAACGGATAAAGCACCTGCGCCTTCCGCAACCATTTTTTCTTTTTCCATTAATGTCAAAACTGCCGTTGCGATTTCATCTTCCGAAACGGTTATTATTTCATCGACATAATTTTTGCAAAATTCAAAAGTTAATTCACCCGGCAATTTTACTGCAGTACCATCCGCAAAAGTTGCAACCGAATGAAGTTCTACTCTTTTATTTTGTTTTAAGGATTCATACATAGAGCCTGCTTTTTCAGCTTGCACACCATATACCTTGCAACTTGGCTTTAGTTGTTTAACAGTCGCTGCAATCCCTGATATCAAACCGCCACCGCCTATCGGAACAACAATAGCATCAATTGCATTTAATTGCTCAAAAACCTCAAGTGCAATTGTACCTTGTCCTGCTATAACATCTATATCATTAAACGGGTGAATAAATGTACCGTTGGTTTCTTTTTGAAATTCAATTGCCGCATTATATGCATCATCATACACACCATCAATAAGCTTTACATCTGCGCCATAGCTTTTTGTTGCTTCAACTTTTGAAATTGGTGCGGTTGATGGAATAAAAATTGTTGCCTTAATTCCGTTTTCCCTGCTTGCAAGTGCAACACCCTGTGCATGATTACCTGCAGAGCAAGCAATTACGCCGTTATTTTTTTCTTCCTGTGATAATTTTGCTATTTTATAATAAGCGCCACGGAGTTTAAATGAACCCGTCAATTGCAGATTTTCAGATTTTAAATAGACATGATTTGTTGTGCTTAAAAATTTCGACTCAACAAGGTTTGTTACTCTTGCGATTTTAGATAATATATTTTTCGCATCATAAATTTTATCAAGTTTTAACATATCTTCTCCAAACAAATATTCAATACAATTATCATAACTCATCAACCAAAAAAATAAAATTTATTATTAATATTAAGTTTTATTTACTAAAGACATAATTAATAAAATTCTGATAAAATTAAATTAAAGGACTAATTATGGCAACAAGAATAATACTAATTTTAATAGGAATCACGTTAATAATAAATCTTGTGATTACATCTGTCGGACTTATTATGAATGTGAACCTATATAAAAAATACGGAAAACAGATTTTTAACTTTTTTGTATTTTTGTTTTTGGCAGTCATAGTTACTTTTGTTATTATGTCGGTTTTAAGTTTCATTTAATAAATATGGCTAAACGGAGAAAAAAAATAATGATAGAAAATAAAGAAAAACAGGCTATGTTTATATCTGTAATAGTTTTACTTGTGCTTGCAATTTTGTTTTTTAACCCTATTGCAATAGTAGGCGTCGGTGAAAGAGGTGTTAAGGTAACTTTAGGAAGAGTTTCTGATAAGAGCTTTTCTGAGGGGATACATTTTGTAATGCCTTTTATATCCAAAATTAAAGTAATGGATGTTAAAACGCAAAAATTGAATTTCACAACGGAAGTTTATACAAAAGATATTCAACAGGCAAAAATAAACTATGTCGTAAACTACAACTTAATGCCTCAATACGTTCACCAAATGTTCAGAGAAGTCGGTATGAATTATAAAGATACAATTTTAATTCCTGCAATAGAAGGTAACATTAAAGACATTATCGGAAGATGGAACGCACAAGATTTAGTTGCAAATCGTGCGGTTGCAACAGCGGATATCTTATCCAAACTTCAAACTCAAATGAAGGATAGATACATTAATGTTACATCATTCCAAATTATTGACATAAATTATTCGGAAGTCTTTGAAAAGGCAATTGAATCTAAAGTTACAGCAGAGCAAGAAGCCTTAAAAGCAAAAAATAAAACGGTACAAGTAGAAGAAGAAGCAAAACAAAAATTAATTTCAGCAGAAGCGGAAGCAAAATCAATGAAAATCAGAGCAACAGCTTTAACACAAAATAAGGCTCTTGTTGAATATGAAGCAGTACAAAAATGGGACGGAAAGCTTCCTGATTATATGCTCGGAAATTCAATGCCTTTTGTTAATTTGTCAAACGTAAAACAAAATAAATAATATAAAAGCCCTGAAGATTCAGGGCTTTTGATAAAATGAAAAATTCGTAAATAAGTTTTTAATGTTTTTCAACCCACTTTGAACCTTCTTTAGTTAAAGACTTAGCAATTTTTATATCATTATCAGGCATAGCTTCAAAACCTTCAACATATGAAACAGGTTCTCCATCTATGAAACTGAGATTTTTTGCATATTTAATCGTGTCATCTGCTCCCTCTTCAAAATCTTCCATATATTCAACAACTTTGCCATCTTCAAAATCCATATATTGTGCATATTTATCTGTTTTATTCGGAATTCTTACGCCTAATTTATCATAGGTTGCGATTTCTCCATTACGAAATACCAAAGCTTTAACTGTTTTTTCGTTTCCGTCAGGTAATTTTTCGAAATCTTCCAAGTATTCTGATAGTTTTCCGCCTTCAAATATGAACTTTTTTGCCGCTTTATTGATTTTATTAGGTGATTTTTCAAGACCTTCACTATATTCACAGATTTCACTACCGTCTACAAGAATGGATTTATTCGTTATAGAAGTTTTATCCGGCATTTTTTCAAGACCAAATTTGTATGAATAAGCTCCATCTGTGTATAACGTAAGGGATTTTGCAATCTTGTGCGTACCATCTGCTAATGTTTCAACACCTTCCTGATAGTCTTTGATGTTTCCATTGGTAAATTTATACCTTGTATATCCAACATCAGATGATTCTTCAACAAAAAGCAGCAAACCGTTTGAATTAAAACCTGATTTTCTGAGAAGTTTTCCGTCAGAATTAAATTCTTTCATTAAAGATGTTTCATCTTCCGATTTTAAGATATCAGCTGCTTGAATACCACCTTTTTTCCCGCCGTTATTAAATAATTCAGTGACTTCACTTTTTATTTTTTCCGCACGGTCTTTTATTTCTTCGGCTAATTTTTCAGCCGACTCTTGCAAAGGTTTAATTTCATTATCTACAGTTTTTTGCACGCCTTCCGCTACGGATATTGCCTCTTTTTCCATATCGTTTGCAGATTTTTGAACAGATAGAATTTCAGGGGGAACTTTACCTTTCTTGATTATAGCAGCAACGCCTGCTGCTAACCCCAGAAATGCAACCCCTATTGCGCCATATTTAAGAAATTTCTTTTTATCAAAATTATTCTTTGATAAATCAATACTGTCAGCTTTTGTTGTTAAATCTACTTTTGCATTATCAGTAGTTCCAAATTTTGTTGGAGATTTGACTGATTGATTTAATTTGTTTGAAAGTAAAGGACTAATTTGTGTCATATATCACCTTTCCATTTACATTTTAATCATATAATAAAATATAAAGCTCATAAATAAAATATTTTGCATATTTGGGCAAAAAAAATTATTTTTATGTTTTATATTTTGTGCAAGGAGATACTATGAGAATAAACAGTATAGCACACTCATACGCATATAATTTCAATAAAAGGCCTCAAAATTCGATACCCAAACAAATATATAATAATTCGGCACAAAATCCGATTTCATGCTCGGAAAATTATAAAGCCGAACAAGAAAGAATATTATTTGATAAAATTAACCAAATCAAAAACAAAGGTGAAAGCTTATATTCTGAATATACATCTTACGCAAAAGAGGCTATGTCTATACTAAATGAATATAATTCGAATCCAAATAACAATGATTTTCCGTATTCAATTATTCAATACGGTGAATTAACCAGAAGAAATGCTAAAATCTCGGATTCTAATGATGAATACAAATACAGCGTTCAATACAACCAAAAAGAAAACAAAATTAATTCCGTTTCAATTTGCGGCGAAAATTCTGAAACGACAGCATTATTTTATAACGGCAATATATCATCCATAAAAGCAGTAAAACTCGGTGAAAAAGGTGCCGAAATAAAATTATACAGTTTTAAAGACGGCAAACTTGCAGCTTATCAAAACTATTTACTAAACAAAAACATAAAAATGGTAAAAGAAGAACTCTTTATCGGCGAATCAAATAAAATTGAATATAAACAACTTACACCTGCTAAAACACCAAGTCAATCCTTTTTGGAAGAATTTTACGAATTTGAAAACGGCAGATTTATCAGATTTAGATTCAGAAAATTGAAAAAGAATTAAAATTAATAAATCAGCCTTGATTCAACTCTATTTTGAGATATCTCAAATGATTTGTAGGCATAATTTTTAGAATCATTAATTCTATTTTCATCAACGTTATTATAAAAGAGAGTCATGACCGGTTCTCCTTTTTGAATAGAGTCACCGATTTTTTTATTCAAATGAATACCGGCACCAAAATCAATACTGTCTGATTTTTTATCTCTGCCTGCACCTAATAATTTTGCAGAATATGCAATATCGAGTGCATCTAATTTTGAAATATAACCTGAATCTTCTGCAACAATTTCAATTTGATTTTTTCCGACATTAAATAAGCTATAATCATCAATACAACGAACATCTCCGCCTTGAGCAGATATAATTTGTTTTAATTTATCCAAGGCAGAACCGTTATCAATAACTTCATCAATTATGGCTTTTGCTTTATTGTATTCGTCCGCTAATTTGCAGTTAAATAGCGTTTTAGAAGCCAATTCAAGAACAATTTCATATAAATCCGATTTTTTGTTTCCTTTCAGAAACTCAATTGATTCAATGATTTCAAGACTGTTTCCGATAGCACATCCCAAGGGTTGTTCCATGGAACTGACAACAACATCAATATTTCTGTTTAACAATTTTCCCGTTTTAATCATTAAATCACCGAGCTCACGAGCTTTTTCGGGGGTTTTAATAAATGCACCGGAACCGTACTTTACATCCAATACAATTGAAGTTGCACCTGAAGCAATTTTTTTAGATACAACAGAAGCACAGATTAAAGATTTATTATCGACAGTCGCCGTGACATCACGAAGCGCATAAATCTTACCGTCAGCAGGAGTTAAATTTGGGCTTTGAGATGAAATTGCAACTTTAATGTCTTTAATTTGTTTTCTAAATTCATCAGGAGATAATTCACATCTGAAATTCGGAATAGATTCAAGTTTATCTATAGTACCGCCCGTAAAACCCAAGCCTCTACCTGATAATTTTGCGGTATATACACCTAATGAGGCAAGAATCGGAATTAAAATAATTGTTACTTTATCGCCAACACCGCCTGTTGAATGCTTGTCTGCAATATAGGGGGAAATATCCGAAAAATCAAGAACATCTCCGCTATCAACAAAAGCAGAAGTTAAATATGCGGTTTCTTCATCAGTCAAACCTTGAAAACAAACCGCCATGAGCCACGCAGACATTTGATAATCTTCAATATTACCATTCACAAAATTTTCAACAAGAAAATAGATTTCGTCTTTTGTGTGAGCATATCCTTCTTTTTTCTTTTGTATTAAATCAACAGCGCGCATATACAAATCCTTTTTTTGTAAATTATAACATAAAATTACTTGTGATAGGGTTCATTGTTTAAAATTTTAAAGGCACGATAAATTTGCTCGATTAAAATTAAAACTGCCTCTTGATGAAGAAAAGTCATTTTAGACATCGAAAAAGAATAATGCGCGGTTTTTCTGACATTTTTATCTAAGCCTTCAGCACCGCCGACTAAAAATAAAATTTCGTTATAAAAGCCATCTTGTTCTATTTCTCTGATTTTATATGCAAATTCTTCGCTCGATAATTGTTTTCCTTCTATTTCCATAGCAACTAAATACGCATTACTTTTAGTTTTAATATAATCAGCAATAGAATTAACTTCGACAACATTAACCATACCAAAAAGGCGCTTTTGGTATTCAAAAACGCCGTTTTTATAAAAACTTTCTTTTAATTTTCCCTCAAGAACTATTTTTATATTCATTAATTAGCCTTTTCGGGTTGTACAGTGCCATTAAAAGCATCATAATTAATTTCGTTTTCGTTATCTGCTATTAAAGCTGTTACAACTACGTCAGATGTTACGTTGCACACCGTTCTCAACATATCGATAAATCTTTCTAATGTAAACAACAGAGCAAAACCGACTGCCATATGTTCAGGAGAAAGTCCGATTGCATTTAATATTAAGGCAATTGTTATCATACCTGTACCTGGGATTCCAGCACAAGTAGAAGATGCAACTATTGCAAGAAAAGCAATTTCTAATATCAAAAGAGGAGTCAATGTGATACCATACATTTGGGCTAAAAATATAACCGCAACAGTTTGTAATATTGCCGTTCCGTCCATATTCAAAGTTGCACCCAAAGGCAAAACAAAAGAACAAACTCTATTGGATATACCTCTTTTTTCGCAGCATGTAATAGTTAATGGCAAAGTCGCAGAAGACGAAGCTGTACCAAATGCAACCATTAAAGCTTCTGAAACAGCCGCAAATAATGTAAATACCGGAACTTTTGAAAATACTTTCAATAAAACAGGATAAACAATAAAGAATTGAATTGCTAATGCCGCAATAACAGTCAGCGCATATTTTGATATGTCGTTAAATACGCCAACACCAAAAGAACCTACAGAAGTAGCGGTCAATGCAAAAACACCCGGAGCTGCAAGATACATAATCCAATCCGTTACCTTCATTGTAGCAGCAAAGATACTTTCAAATATAGAAATCAAAGGTCTTGCAATTTCTCCCGTTCTGCATAAAGCAATTGCAAAAATAGAAACAAAAATAATAACAGGAATCATTTTTCCGTCTGAGACAGCGGCAAAAGGATTTCTTGGAATTAAATCCATTAAAATTTGAAAAGCATTATGATGTTGATAAGCCATTGCTTCTGCAACATGTGTTTGTAATTGATTACTTATTTCACTGTTTATTAATCCTGCGGCACTAAAACCTGGTTTTATTAAACATGCTAAACCCGAAGCAACAGACACAGCGGTAACTGTTATTATTGAATAATATAAAAACATTTTTGCGCCGAATTTTGTTAATAATTTTGAATCACCAATGTTAGCAATACCAATCATAATTGCACTGATAACAAGAGGCAGAACAACCATTTGTATAATATTAATAAACGCCTGTCCGACAAAATTCAAAATATTATAAACTCTGACATGTTCAACTGTTTGAGGATATAATATTCCGACTGCTATACCCAGCAAAAGACCGATAAATATATGTCCGTTGCGTTTTATACCCAATAATAATGCAATAATAAGCTGCATATGTATTCCCATATAAATTCCTTAATTTACTACATAGATTATATTACAACTATTGCCGGTAAATTGCAAAGAAATTCAAACAAAAGACTGATTTAATTAGAATAATTCAATATAATATAGATGATATGGAGAATAAAGAAAAAAGTTTTTTGGGAATATTGTTTGAATGCTGTAATGTCTACGGCAGAATTTACAAAAACAAAGAAAACACTCACTACGAAGGCAGATGTCCAAGATGTATGCGTCATATTAAAGTTAAAATCGGCGAAGGCGGAACGAACCAAAGATTTTTTAGAGCAAGATAAAGATAATACAAAAAAGTTTAAATTTTACATTTTTCAAGCTAAAACATTAACAAATATTACGAAATTTAATTTTTGAGAAATTATTGTTTAAAAATATACTTTAATATAATAGAGTAGTATATATTTTTATAAAACAGGTTCAAGATGATACAATTAAATGCCGATAATGCGCTTTTAAACAAGTATTTTGGTATATCCTATGCCAAAATATATACGAACTATGCCAACAAAGACTTTGAAGAGATAATGAAGCTCGAAGCCTCTGAAGGCAATAAAAAAGCGGAAAATTATGAATCAATTTTATCTGAACCGAGAAAAATACTCGAAATATTTAATTTATCATCACTTGAAAATAAATTTATAATACTTCAAAATCTAAATGAAGATGATTTAGACAGTCTTTTGCCTTTATTGAATAATGATCAGCTTTGCATGGGATTAGACTTTTTTACCGACGATAAACTTCTTGCCATGACAAAAGAACTCCCGATAGAAGTGCTTGTCGGAATGATATTTGAAAAGTTTCAGTTAACGGATGTTCTCGATTTAATGGAAGATTCTGCAATGGATACTTTTCTCAAAGAATCTCAAGTTAAAAGAGAATATATGCAATCATACTTTGAAAGTATGAAAGAAACAGAATTGCAAGGCCTAATGCAAAGAACAAAAAAAGAAAGTTATGACGATAAAAGCAAAGAAGATATACTTGACGAAATGAGTCAAATGAAAAACAACGAATATCAAAGCTTCGTTACATCGTTCGGTAAAAAAGACACAATGAATTTAATCTGCGGAGTATGCGAGCAGGATGAAGACTTGCTTTTATTATTCAGACCCGATGATTTGGTTGAACCTATGAATTTATTAATGAAGGGTGATAAAATCAAGATGTTAAACGGATTAGACCAAGAATTTTTGATTCCTATGGTACAAGAGCTTCCAATAGATTTAACACAAATTGTACTCACTCAAATTGACCCGATGGATTTTGCAAAAACATTATCAAGCGACTATATGGACGCATTGAAATCGGTTGTTCTTTTTGCAAACTAGATTTTATAGGCTTTTCTGTAGAATAAATACGCACCCAAAAGCGAAATTGATAAAACAGGGAGCCAAGGAGCAACAAAAGAAGGGATTGTACCCGTTGCGCCCAAATTCAGCGAGAATGCTCTGATTACGTAATATATAAAAATAATTAAAATACTGAACAAAAAGCCTCTGTTTACTCTGGCTCTCGGCGGAGTAATTGCAAGAGGAATGCCGATTATTGCAAGAGCAAACGTTGTCAAAGGCAAAGCTAATTTATCAAACAAATTAACTTCGTATTCAAGTTTAATTTTCTTTTCTAAATTTGATTTTTGATTTTCTATATGTTTCATGAGCTTGAAGAAATTATATTCTGACGTAGTTTCTTTAACTAATTCGTTAACATCACCGATACCAAACGTTATATTAGATTCTTCAAAAAGACTTGTGTTAAATGTTTTACCGTTTTGAGCAATTGAATATATAACACCGTTATCAAATTTCCAGCCATAATCCGAGGTTGTACCTTTTTTTGCTTGAACAATTTGAACAACTTTCGGATTAGAAATATCAACAACAGTCACATTATTAAGAGTCTTATCTTTACACCATTGAGCATAGAAAAGTCTTTTTAATTTACCTTCCTTATCAATATCCTTAACCGTAAAATTCATCTTGTTTTCAGGTATATGTTTTTGTTCAAGAGAATATATCGCAAGAGATTTTGACTGAACAGATGATATCGGAACAATAAATTCGTTTATAAAAAAGCTCGCAACGGTCATCAAAAGAGCAAAACAGAGAATAGGTTTTGCAATTCTGTCCAATCCGATTCCGCATGCTCTTAATACTGTAATTTCGGATTTTAAACTCAAATCATTAACGGTCATTACTGTCGCAAAAAGAGTAGAAATCGGAATCGTTAAAACAAAAACCTGCGGTAAATTCAAAACAATCATCATTATTGCAATATGAAAAGGAATCCCATAGAGAGAAATTTGTTTAATCAACTGAGTAAAGGTTTCCGATGCAAATATGATAGATGTAAAAACAACAACTCCCAAAACAAATACATCAAACAATTGTTTTAAGATATATCTATCCAAGATGCTTAAAGAATTGTATTTGTCTTTAATTCTTTGCTTTAAATTTTTATATGTTAAAAATATTTTTTCCTGATTTATCATACATTTTATTTCTTTTTTGTGATATTTGTTTAAAATAATCAATTTTTTCTTTATCTGACATATTTTTTAATTCGTTTGTCTTTTTAATTATTATATCAAAATATTTTAAAATGTTTTCTTCGTTTTTAAACATATTTAAAACTAAATCCGAATTTGATAGAGCGAGTCTAGTCATATCACGAAAACCGCTCGAAGCTATAAGTTTTGCTTTGTCTTCAACAGAATCGAATAATAAAAACGATAAAATCGTAGGCAAATGCGAAATTTGTGCCGTCAATTTATCATGGTCTTTCATATCAATCAAAAGCTCTTTTGCACCCAAAGCAGAAATTATATCGGATAATATTGTATTATTTCTTTCGACAAGCCACTTTGCACCATTAAATAATTCTTTAAATCCCGCATCAAACCCTGATTTTTCCGTTCCCGCCATGGGATGAGTCAAAATAAAATCAAAATTATATTTTTTATTTAATAAATCACCCTTAAAAGACGCAACATCACAAACAATTGTATCTTTATTCAATATCGAATTTAATTCATCAAGAGTCCTTTGTGTATTTGATAAAGAACAACAAACAAAAACAATATCGCAATCTTTGAGAATCAAAATATCATCAGAAGAATTTTTTGTATAAACAAGTGCTTTTTTGTAACTTGATTTTGAACATACAAAGAGTTCGTAATCAGAATTATCCGACAATCCCTTTAATATTGAACTTCCGATTAAACCTAAGCCTATAACTCCGACATTTATTTTTTTATTTTTCATAAAAAAATTATAACAAAAAAGTTTTTTATAATATAATTTTTATAAATTAGGGAGTAAATATGACACAAGATTTTATTAAAAAAGGAAAAGCCTTTAAATTTGGCGATAACATTTCAACAGACCACATTGCACCCGGAAGATTGTTTCATTTAAGAAATGATTTACAGGAATTTTCAAAGCATGTATTGGAAGATGCAGACGAAACATTCGCTTCCCGTGTTCAGAAAGGCGATTTTGTCGTTGCAGGTAACAACTTTGGTCTGGGTTCCAGCAGAGAACACGCACCGCAAATTATTAAGATAGCAGGAGTAGGCGCAGTTATTGCAAAATCCTTTGCAAGAATATTCTATAGAAACGCAATTAACATAGGACTTCTTGCAATAGAATGCGATACCGATAAAATAGACGCCGGTGACGAACTGGAATTAGACATAAAAAACGGTGTTTTAAAAGATTTAACAAAAAATATTGAATTAAAAATAACACCTCTGCCCGATGTAATGATTAAATTACTAAACGACGGCGGATTAGTTGAACATTTAAATAAAAACGGGGATTTTAAACTTTCATGAAACAATATAATATTACACTTTTAAAAGGCGACGGCATTGGTCCCGAGATTACGGATTCGGTTACAAAAATTTTATCCGAAGCCGGTATGGATATAATTTGGGATGAACAACTCGCAGGAGCAAACGCATTTGAAAAATACAATTCCGTATTACCGGAATGCACACTTGATTCAATCAAGAAAAATAAAGTTTGTTTAAAAGCTCCGATAACCACACCCATCGGACACGGATTTGCATCCGTTAATGTTCAATTAAGAAAATATTTTAATTTATATGCAAACGTAAGACCCAGCAAAAATCTTCCATCAATCACGACACCCTTTAGTGACGTTGATTTGGTTATTATTCGTGAAAATACGGAAGATATTTATGCGGGAATTGAAAACAAAATTGACGAAAACACAATCCACGGCATAAAACTTGCAACAAAAGAGGGTTGTGATAGGATATGCAAATTTGCATTTGATTATGCAATCAAAAACAAAAGGCAAGAAGTAGGAGTAGTTACAAAAGCAAATATTTCAAAACTGGCAGACGGAATGTTTTTAAATTGTTTTAGAGAAATTGCTAAAAACTACCCATCAATCAAAATAAGAGAAATCTTGGTGGATAATTTATGTATGCAGCTCGTTCAAAATCCTTCACAATTTGATGTATTGGTTATGCCGAATTTATATGGTGATATTGTATCAGACCTTTGTGCGGGATTAATCGGCGGCTTAGGAGTTGCAAAAAGTGCCAATATCGGTCAGGATATTGCAATTTTTGAAGCTGTACACGGTTCAGCTCCCGATATTGCTGGAAAAAATATCGCAAATCCGACAGGTCTACTATTGAGTGCAGTTATGATGCTTGAATATTTAGGCGAATTTGAAACAGCAAACAAAATCGAAAAAGCGCTCTATAGTGTTTTAAAAGAGGGA
This sequence comes from uncultured bacterium, assembly GCA_946622415.1. Lineage (GTDB taxonomy): Bacteria > Cyanobacteriota > Vampirovibrionia > Gastranaerophilales > Gastranaerophilaceae > RUG14156. The sequence goes on along the minus strand of CAMOPX010000017.1, from coordinate 1,143 downwards.
AGATTCTTAACGAAAGATTTAAAAGGAAATTCTTCAACACAAGAATTTACAAACGCAATTATAAATAAATTGAAAGGAGAATAATATGACAAAATGGGTTTGTGCCGTATGCGGATATACAACGGAAGCAGATACTGCACCTGCAATTTGCCCTCAATGCAAGGCTACAAAATTCAATGAAGCAGGCGGAATTAAATCTTATGCAACGGAACACGTTGTAGGAATAGCAAAAAACGTTGATAGTGAAGTTATTCAAGGATTAAAGGACAATTTTAACGGCGAATGCACGGAAGTAGGTATGTATTTAGCAATGTCAAGAGTAGCCGACAGAGAAGGTTATCCTGAAATTGCAGAAGCTTTCAAAAGATACGCTTTTGAAGAAGCTGAACACGCAGCTAAATTTGCCGAACTGTTGGGCGAAGTTCTTACTGATTCAACAAAGAAAAACTTAGAAATGAGAGCACAAGCAGAACACGGTGCATGTGACGGCAAAATGCAATTAGCTAAAAAAGCAAAAGAATTAGGATATGATGCAATCCATGATACGGTTCATGAAATGGCAAAAGACGAAGCTCGCCATGGCAGAGGATTTAGCGGATTATTAGAAAGACATTTTAAATAATTTAAACAAAAAATTTGTAAAAAAAAATTGTTTATTTTAGAATTAAATTTGTCGAATCATAAAGTATAACAAAAAAGGAAAAAACAATGTCAATTAATTTAAAAAACAAACAAGAAATTATTAAAAAGTTTGGCAAAAACGAAAAAGACAGCGGAAACATTGAAGTTCAAATCGCTATGCTTTCACAAAAAATTTCTGAATTAACCGAACACTTAAAAACAAACAAAAAAGACTTCCAAGCAAAAAGAGGACTTCTTGTTATGGTAGGTAGAAGAAAAGGTATGCTTACTTATTTAAAGAATGCAGACCTCGAAAAATACCGTGCTTTGGTTAAAAAATTAAAAATCCGTGCCTAATTAAGATTAATAAATTAGTTTAATAATTTCAAAAAATCCCGCAAGAGTTATACCTTGTGGGATTTTTATTTGGATCATTATGGGAAAAAGTAAAACTAAGATTGTTCATCTTTAATATCCGCTTTCTTTTTAAAAAGAAGCGAATTTTGCGTAGTGTGTAACGAA
>CAMOPX010000016.1 GCA_946622415.1 uncultured bacterium | reverse complement strand
GGATCTTGAGGTGCATCCGGGTCATCACATGGCGGTACTTCCGGTGTATCCGGTTGGTCAGGGTTTTCCGGTTGGTCAGGATTTTCCGGTTGATCAGGGTTTTCCGGTTGATCAGGGTTTTCCGGTTGGTCAGGATTTTCCGGTTGATCAGGGTTTTCCGGTTGATCAGGATTTTCCGGTTGGTCAGGATTTGCTGGTTCGTCAGGATCTGTTGGTTGGTCAGGATCTTCGTTTGAAGGATCTTGAGGTGCATCCGGGTCATCACATGGCGGTACTTCCGGTGTATCCGGTTCGTCAGGATCTGTTGGTTGGTCAGGATCTTCGTTTGAAGGATCGCTGGGCGCATCCGGGTCATCACATGGCGGTACTTCCGGTGTATCCGGTTCGTCAGGATCTGCCGGTTGTTCAGGATCTTCGTTTGAAGGTTCGTTGGGCGCATCCGGGTCATCACATGGCGGTACTTCCGGTGTATCCGGTTCTTCAGGTTCTGTCGGTTCATCAGGATCTTCGTTTGAAGGACCTTGAGGGTTTTCCGGTTCTTCGGGACATGGTTCATCACTAGGTTCCGGTTCCGGTTCGCCAGGATTATCTTCTTCTTGTTCGGGAGTTGAAGGTGTTTCTTCCGGTGTGGTTCCGGGGTTTTCTTCATCAGGAGTTGAAGGTGTTTCTTCCGGTGTGGTTCCGGGTTCTTCTTGTCCGGGAGTTGAAGGTGTTTCTTCCGGTGTGGTTCCGGGTTCTTCTTGTCCGGGAGTTGAAGGTGTTTCTTCCGGTGTGGTTCCGGGTTTTTCTCCAGGGTTAGGATTTTCCGGATCAGGAGTCTTTGGTTCCGGTTCCGGTTCCGGGTTGTCAGGTTCTTCTCCTTTTACTCCGTGGTGTTCTTCCGGTTCACATTCTTTCTTAGCAGGAGCCGGAGTTTCAGGTTCAGGTTGAGGAATTACATATTTAATTGCCTCTAATTGAACTGTAACTTTATCATTAGATAATTCATTACCGTTTTCATCTTTCGGATTTGTAATTTCTGTATTTAATCCATTTTCAAGACCCGGAACGTCGAGGTCTCCGTTTTCATTATACAAATCAGGGAATAACAGAGGATTTGTTTCTGCTAATTGTTGAATTGCGGATTTTCCGAGTTCCGTTAAGCTATCATATTTTGTTTTTGCATCATTAATTTGTTGAGTATATGCAGCTGCTTCTTCAGGTGTTAAAGTCCCTGCTGCAGCTTTTTGGTTCATTTCTTGTTGAAGAGTGTTTACTTCATTTTCTGCACCTAAAATTGCATCTTTTACGCTTACTGATGTACCGTCTTCTTTTGCTTCGTATTGAACTTCATCAAGTAAATCAAGGTATGTCGATTTTCCGTTTTCGCCTGATGTTTCAAGATCAGTCATATTTACTTCGTCTTTTTCAACTGCAAGATAAGAAATCTTACTGTCAGTTGATTCAAGGGCTCTATTTCTTAATTCATTATCATTATAATTCTTATCGGTTAAGAATGAAACTGATGTATCAGGAGTTGCAACTTTTTTTCCTTCTTTAGCTGCTTCTACTAATGCATTTATGATATCTTCTTCTGATTCAATATTTTTACCTTGGAAGATTTCATCGTTAGCGTGGTCTAGCATTATACCTGCTAAAATATTCTTACCTGCAGGAGAATTCATTAATTGTTCCGGAGTAAATCCGCCGTATTGATCACATAGAGCTTTTGTTACATTTTCTTTTATTTGATCATCTGTCAGATTTGATGTTGTAGTTGTTTCTGTTTGAGGAAGCATTGAACCGGGGATAGTTATTGAATCACCTGCTTGAATCATATCAGGATTATCAATTCCGTTTGCTTGTGTAACTTGTTGTATTAAATCATCGCTTACCGGTGTACCATCAGGTAAACCTAATTCTTTTCTTATTATGCTGCTCATTGTTTCGCCGCTTTCAATTTTATGTTCTTTATCGGCTGCTTGTTGAGCAGTTGTTGTAGTTCCTGCGGCACTTGATAAATCGAGTACATTTGACGTTGCATTAATATTATCGTTGCTTGTGTTGTTATCATTTCCGATTCCAAGAACTTTTTGTAATAATTCGTCACCTGTAGCTTTTGTTAAATCGATATTTGAATCCTTGAATGTATCAGGGTTAGACATAACGATATCTTGCAAAGCTTCCTTCATGGCGTCTGAATTATTTACATCTATACCGTATGTATCTGCGATATCTTTTGCAAGTTTTTCTTGTGCTTGTTCTTGAGTCATTTCGCCCGTTTGATAGTTATAATCATTCATATTGAGCGCTTGCGTAGCATCAAAATTAGTTTCTTGGCTTAATTTTGCACCTGATTGTTCATCATAATCAAGTGAATTTAAGCTTTGATATGTATATTTATTTAAATCTTTTTTATTTACTCCTGATAAATCAGTACCCAAAAGAACTTCAGGCGGAATATCTTCTGATTTAATTGTATCAGGTAAGTCGTTGCCTGTTACTTCTCTATATTTTTTAGCAACAGCATCTTTAAATGCGGGGTCATCTTTATTGTTATCATAGAATGCCCATGCTGCTGAATTTAATTCGTTATTGTTTTCTTCATTTGTTATAACTTTACCGTTTTTATCTTTTTTTGCTTCAATAGGATTACCGTTTTCATCAACGTATGTTCCTGCAAGTAAACCTGCTAATGTTGTATCATCTTTACCGTTTTCATCTTTTGCAAATTCTGCTATCGGATTACCGTTTTCATCAGTTTTTTGTTTTGTTGCTTCATCGTCATCCAATGTAACAGTAACAGAACTTCTGTTTTGTTCATCTTGAGATTCAACTGAGCTTGATTCTTCTTCTGCTTGTTGGATTTTATCATCAAGTTCTTGAAGTTGTGTTTCAGCTTCTTCAAGTTTTGCTTGATATTCTTCTTCAAGTGCTTGTTCTTCTTCTTCTGCTGCTTTTAAAGTAGTTTCTATTTCTTCTTGTAAACTGCTTACTTGTTCTTTTGCATCACCAAGTTCTGCTTGTGCTGCATCCAATTCAGCTTGAGCTTGTGCACGAGCAGCTTCTAATTGAGCCTTTTTGGCATCCCATGCTTGACCTGCGGAATCATCAGTTGAAACCACTTTGCCTGTTTCATCTTTTACTTCTTTAGGTGCAGGTCTTGAACCCAGGCTTGATAATGCTGCGTTCGCACTGGATAAATTACCGCTTGCGGTATTTACTTTTCCTGCAGCAGTATCCACCATTGATTGTGCGCTCGTAAGGGTGGATTCCATATTTTCTTTAATTTGTTGTGTGTCGGATTGTTTTGTTTGATTTTCTCTTTCAGATTTAATTGCTTCAGTTTGTTCCTGAAGTTGTGCTTTTTGGTCTTTGTATTGTTGCACATTGTTAAAATCGTAATTTGCTCTAAGTTCTGCCATTATGGACCTTCCTGTTCTTATAAGTTGTTCTACTACAATATATTCTTATTTCCACGTAAAGCAAAAATCTAAACGTGAAAAACGGTTTTTTTAAAAAATATTACAATATTTGTTATTTTCTTTTTAATAAATGTATAAAGTATATACAGAATATATAATTGCTAGGTATAGAATATTTAATTTACAAAACTTAACAATATAATATTGGAACTCTTGAATCCCAAGAGCTTAATAATTTTACCTTTTTTCATTTTTTTGATAGAATTTATTGAGTACGGTGAGGAATTGAAGTGAAAGAACGAGTAGTACTGTCAATAATAATCATATCGCTTGTTGCATTTTTGATTGTTTTTCAAAATTACTTTAATACTGTGTGGGCAATAATAAGCCTCATTTCTTTCATGTTTTTGTACTCTTTTTACATGTATTGCGTTCAAAAATACAGAAAAAGAAAACTCAAAAAAAATCCCCCAATAATAAATTACGATTTTCACCCGTTTGTTTCTGTTTTTATTCCTTGCCACAATGAAGAAGAAGTTATTGAAAAAACCGTTGAAAATATTCAAAAATTAGATTACGATTCTTTTGAAGTTGTTTTGATTGACGATAGAAGTACGGATAATACGCCCGAAATTTTAAAAAAACTGGAAAAAGAATATAAAAATATAAAAATATTAATCAGAAACAAAGATGCAAAAGCGGGAAAATCAGCTGTATTAAATGATGCAATGAAAATTGCAAAAGGCGATGCGATACTTGTTTTTGATGCGGATGCTAAAATTAAACCCGAATTTTTAAAAACCATGCTTCCTATGTTAGAACCGGCTGACGTTGGTGCGGTGCAAGCACAAAAAGTGATTATTAATGCAAAACAAAACTTTTTAACCCAATGCCAATTCAACGAATATATTTTGGATACTCATTTGCAATTAGGCAGAGATGCCGTGAGAGGTGCGGTTGAATTAAGAGGAAACGGTGAATTGATTAAAAGACAAGCACTGAATAGTATTAATGGCTGGAACGAGGAAACTATTGTTGACGATTTGGATATGTCAACAAGACTCCATATAAAAGGCTGGGATATACGTTTTTGTTCAAATACTCAAGTGTATGAAGAAGGCGTTATTACTTTTGGTGCATTAATTCGCCAAAGAAGAAGATGGGTTGAAGGTTCAATCAGAAGATATCTTGAATATGCAAAGGATGTTTTAACAACAAAAGATATGTCGCTCAGAGTCGGTTTCGATTTAATAGCTTATATAACGGAATTTTTACTTCCTTTTTGGTTGGTTGTTGAAATTTTATTCCAAGCTTTTCGATTTGTGAAAGGTTACGATAATTGTATTTTATCTTCAATTGTTATGGTTGTTGCAACTGCAATATTTTTTATTTGCGGATTTGTATACAGCCTCAGAAAATATGCTAATCTGAATTTTTTAAATTCTTTATGGCAGGCAATCGTTACCTCGATATACTTTTTAACAATATGGTTTCCGATTGCGATGTTCATTATATTTAAAATAATTTTTACCAAAAAAACAATGGATTGGGGTAAAACCGTGCATGGTGTTACAACAATCACTTTAGAGGAAGCTGATAATGGATAATTTTGATTTTCATTTTATTGCAATAGGCGGAGTAGGACAAAGTGCGTTGGCAAAAATCCTTTTGCAATTGGGATATAAAGTATCAGGCTCGGATATTCAAAATAGCAAATACACTAAACTTACGGAAGATTTAGGCGCAAAAATTTATATCGGGCATAAAAAAGAAAATATTAAAGGACATCCTTGTGTTGTTATTTCGTCAGCAATTAAAGAAGATAATCCCGAGCTTATAGAGGCAAAAAACTTGGGTTTAAAAATTATGCACAGGTCGGATTGTTTAAAATTTATATCCGAAAAATTCCCTACGTTTATCGGTTTTGCAGGTACCCATGGAAAAACTACAACATCAGGTTTAATGAGTTTTATTATGGATAAAATGGGTGAAAATCCCTCTTATGCAATAGGTGGAATTATTCCGAAATTAAATATTAATGCAAATGCTTCTTTGGATTCAAAATATTTTATAGCGGAATTGGATGAATCCGATGGCACCATAGAAAAATATCACCCGAATTTATTTTTAATAAATAATCTTGAAGAAGACCACCTTGACCATTATGAGAATGGACTCGTTGATATATTGGCAACTTTTGAAAAAACGGTTAAAAATATGTCAGGTGACGATAAATTGTTTTTGAATTTAGACAATATTGGTTGCAACATTTTTAAATCTCAAATCGAATTTAAAAATATAATCACTTATGCAATAGATTCAAAAGCGGATTACACGGTTAAAAACATAAAATTTGATGAATTGAATTCTGTGTTTGATGTATACAAAAAAGATGTTTTTTTGGGAAAAATTAAGCTGATTGTTCCGGGATTGCATAATATTTGTAATGCATTAGCCGTAATTAGTGTTTTAGATACTTTAGGCTATAATTTTGAAGATTATTCAAAATATTTTGAAGAATTTTCCGGCATGGGAAGACGTTTTCAAATTGTTGCCTATAACAAAACAAAGAACATAAAAATTGTTGATGATTATGCTCATCATCCGTCCGAAATTAAATCTACCCTTAATGCCGTGCAAAAGTCTTCAAGAAGAAAAGTTGTAATTTTTCAACCCCACAGATACACACGCCTCAAGGGTTTGTGGAATGATTTTTTGTCTGCTTTTTATAATATAGATAAGCTTTTTGTTCTTGATGTTTTTTCTGCGGGAGATGAAAAAGATGAAGAATTTAATTCAAAAAACTTTGCTCACGACATTAAACAAAATAATGTTGACGCTGAATACATTGAAGGAGATATTAAAACAGCAGCAAAAACAATTACGCCCGAATTAAAAAAGAATGATTTGGTGCTTACTTTGGGAGCGGGAGATGTTACAAAAATAGGTGAGGTAATAAATGATTTGCTCTCAAAATGATATAAAATTCTACGAAGATTTTTACCTCACAAACTATAACACTCTAAAAATAAAAGCAATTGCAAAACGCTTTTATATTCCGGATAATTATGGCGAAATGATTTCGCTTTTTAAAAAACATAAAGATAACACCCCGATTGTTCTCGGTAACGGTTCTAACGTTTTATTTTCTTCAATAAAAATTGAACGTCCGATAATTTATACGGGGCTAATTGATAACGTTAATTTTTCAGGCAGCAATTTAGAAGTTGAAACAGGTATCAAAACACAAACTCTATCAAAATTGGCACTGGAAAAAGAACTGTCAGGGTTTGAATTTTTGATAGGAATTCCCGCAACCTTGGGTGGTGCAATATATATGAATGCCGGTGCAAAAGGTCAAACAATTAGTGATAATATAGTTTCTTGCAAGGTATACGATTGGGAAAACAATAAAGTTTTAAATCTTCAGAAAGAAGAAATGAATTTTTCCTACAGACATTCAATTTTGAAAGAAAAACCATATATTCTTCTTTCGGCAAAATTTAAATTGAATAAAATGCCCTCGGAAGACATAAAAGCAAAAATGGACGAAAACCTCATATTCAGAAAAAACAGACAGCCGAATCTGTCTTTGCCGAATGCGGGTTCGGTATTTAAAAATCCGGAAAACTGTGAACTGTCGGCAGGTGCATTGATTGATAAATGTGATTTAAGAGGATATAAAGCAAATAATTGCGAAGTTTATTCAAACCATTGCAATTTTATAATAAATTCAGGAAATGCAAATTCAATTGACTATACAAATATGGTTTTTGAAATATATTCAAAAGTTAAAGAAAAGTTTAATGTGGAATTAACTCCCGAAATAGAATATATCGGGGAAATGACGAAGGGTGAAAAAGAAAAATGGAAGATATTAAGACATCAGTAAAAAAAATAACAAAAAATTCTAAAATTGCCGTTTTGTGCGGCGGACTCTCAAATGAAAGAGAGGTTTCTCTGCGTTCCGGAAAAAATGTTTTTAAAGCCCTTATTGATAAAGGTTATAAAGATGTTACTTTGATAGATGTGGATAGAGATATTGCAAAAACCCTAAAAGAAGCAAACATAGAATATGCCGTTAACGTTTTGCACGGAAGATACGGAGAAGACGGCTGTATTCAAGGTGTTTTAGAATTTTTGGGAATTGATTATTCCGGATGTAACGTAAAATCAAGCGCAATTTGTATGGATAAAATAATGACTAAAAAAGTTTTATCGACAGTTGGTATCCCGCTTATTAATTCCGTTAATGTTAATAAAGATAACTATAAAGAAGAAGTTAAAAAATTGAATTTCCCTTTGATAATTAAACCCGCAAACGAAGGTTCTTCAATTGGTATGACAAAAGTGAATAAAATTGAAGAATTGGATAATGCGATGAAGGTTGCACTCGAATGCGATAAAGAAATATTAATTGAGGAATATTTAACGGGTGAATCTGCAACAGTCGGCGTTTTGGAAAGAAAAACAGAAGACGGCTCAATAGAAACCTTTGCAACACCTATTCTAGGGTTTAAAACAAAAACGGAATGGTATGATTACGAAGCTAAATATACCAAAGGTTTAACAGAATTTATTTTGCCTGCAAATTTTGATAAAGAATTAACCGAAAAAATTCAAAATCTGGCAATATTGGCACACAAAACTTGTGGATGTTCGGGTGTTTCAAGAGTTGACTTTTTGGTTAGTAATAACATACCATATATATTAGAAATAAATACAAATCCCGGCATGACGGATACATCTGATTTGCCCGCACAAGCTAATGAAATGGGCATAAACTATAATGAACTTGTAGAATTAATATTAAAATCGGCAGAAATAAAATAAAATGGATATTTCATACTACAAAAGACGTTTAAAAGCGAACAAAATGCGCAGACAAATTATGGGGGTAAGAATACTCCTGCAAAGAGTCAGAGTGCTTTTGGCGCTTATTATTGCTCTTTTGTTGTGCGCTTTTGCCGTTTGGGTGCTAAAATTGCCTCAGTGGTATTTGGATAGCACAAAACTTTCTAATGCGGATTCGGAAATTATAAAAATTCAAGGTAACACTCTCACTCCCGAAGAAAAAATCAGAGATATGGTAAGGAAGACAGAACTTCCCTATACGCAAATATACAGATTAGATACAAAACCTCTGGAAGAAAACATAAAAAAGCTTCAACCTGTCAAGAATGTTTATATTAAAAGATACTGGCTTCCTGCTCGCATAATTATAGCGATAGAAGAAAGAACGCCTGTATTTTTATTGACACCTAATTTAGATACCGAACCAAATTCTGCACTAACGGCAGAAGGTGTATTAATAAACAAAGATTATTTGCCTTTTAAAATTCCTCAAAAGGCAAAAATAATATTAACCTACGGTGTTGTAAACGGGCATGAAGAAGTATGGAATAAAAAGAAGGTTGATAAATTAATAGAAATCACAAAGGCTTTTGAAGCTTATTCGGGCTTAGAGGTTAAGTATATTGATTTAAGGAACGAAAAAGATTCTTATGTTATGCTTGGAGAATTTTTGATTCGTTTCGGTGAAATTAATGAAACTGCTTTGGCAAGAATAAAATGGATAGCACCTATTATTCCCGAGGCTCAAAAAAATAAAAACAATATAAAATATATCGATTTAAGATGGGAAGATTCAAGATATTTCTGTTTGAAAAATACAAAAGATTCCAAAGAAGAAACAGAAATAAAGTCAATAAAATCCGATAAACCGGAAGAAAATAATGATAAAAAACAAGAAATTTTGAAACCCTCAACGGAAGAAAATCGCCCGTCAGAAGAAAAGCCCGCTGAAGAAAAACCGTCTGAAGAACAGCAGGAAAACTAATTTTTAAGGCATTTATTTTTAAGTGTATAAACCCCGATAACAAATGCGATAAAAGCCATTAATAAAAGTATCGTTATGACACCGAATTTTTGTCCTATTATTCCTAAAGGTGCCAAAAATAAAGCTCCGATTCCCCAACTGAATCCTTGCATAACTCCGCTTACGACTCCTGTATATTTTGGTATTGCGTTTTGCGCATGGGTTAATATTATACCGACTGATAAAAGTATAAAGAAGCCTGTTAATATAAATAAAATAACCGCTAAATATTTATTATAATTTAAAGCGGGGATAAACAAACAAATTAAAGGCAGGATAGAAATGAACGATATTACAATAACGTTATTTGCCTTGAATTTTTTTTCAAATTTTGCGCTGAATATTGTACCTATTCCGCCCGAGATATAAAATAATGTGACAATAAAACCGATTGATGATAAATCAAAGCCTTTTTGTTGAAGCAAAAAAGGTATATAAGTGCCATAGCTGATGCTTAATGCCGATTTTATAACGGAAATTATTGTTAAAAACATGCAGGTTTTGTTTTTTAGAATTTCTTTCATAATAATAAAGAAATTTTCTTTGATATAACAATCTTTATCGGGCATTTTCGGTACAAAAAAATACATAAATAAAGCACAAGTAAAACCGAAAAGCCCCAGACTCCATATTTTTTCTATTCCGAAATTATCAACAAAAAACGTTGAAATATAAGGTCCGATTGCGTATCCTATTGTTCCCAAGCCTAAAAATATGCTCATTACTTTAGATAAATTCGGATTATTTTTATTAAAATCTTTAATTAAAGCGCTTACCTGCGGATGGAAGAAAGCATTTCCTATCATACCCAATAAAAGACAAACTAAAAAAGCCGTAACAGTATTGCTTTTAGCGGACAACGGTATAAATATACAAGATAATATAAGACCCCAAACCATAAAAAATCTGTGCCTCAGTTTATCTGCAATATACCCAAAAATAGGCTGCAACAAGGAAGAAACCAAATGTCCCAAAGCAATAACCGAGCTTATTAAAGCAAGGTTGATTCCGAGTTTTGTTGTAATCATCGGATATAAGGGAACAAGCATGGCGGCGTATAAATCCACCGCAAAATGCCCCAAACTCAAACCGAATATTGCTTTATTTTGTTTATTAAACATAGCTTCCTTAATATTTCAAGTGTCTTATTCCTGTCGCAACTATAGAAATATTCATTTTATCGCTGTATTCCGCTATTTGTGAATCTCTGACCGTTCCTGCCGGTTGTATGATTCCTGCGGCTCTGTTTTGTGCTGCGACTTGAATATTGTTTATTGTAGTGAAAGCACCATCTGATGCGACAACAGAATCTTTTGCCGAATCGCAAACCTTAGAAAAGGCTATTTCAACGCTATCTATTCTATTGCCTTCTCCGCCTGAAATTGCCAAAGTTCTTAAATCCTTTGCAATAACAATTGCGCTTGATTTGACGTGTTTTACAACCTTAAAAGCAAAAATCATATCCTCAAGTTCGCTTTGAATCGGTTTTTTCTTTGTTAATATTTTAAAGGTTTCTTTATCAAAATCCTTTAAGTTTTTTTCTTGAATTAAAGCGCCAAAAGGTGTCATTTTAATTTCTTCCTGCACAAGGGAAGGGATTTTGTTTAGAGGTGTATTTATTTTTAAAATTTTTAAATTTTTGTTTTTATTTAATATTTCTTCCGCATCCTTTGAAAAAGAAGGTGCAATAAGAAGTTCAACCGACATTTCGGATAACTTTTGCGCAAGTTCTTTATCCACTTCTCTTGTAAAAGCTATTGTTGAATTAAAGTGCGAAACGGGGTCTGAATCTAATGTTTTTTCGTATGCCTGAACAGGATTTGCACCAAGAGCAACAGAAACAGGGTTTGAATTTTTAACAACAATACATCCTGCAACATCAAAAAATTCAGCGGCAGTATCGAGTGCGGTCGTGGCATTTAAAATGTTGTTGTATGAAAGGCTGTTACCCTTTAGCAGTTCATAATCAATTTCAGAATCATATTTATATAAGCTTGCTTGTTGGTGGGGGTTTTCGCCGTACTTAAAATCTTGTATTTTTTCAAATTCAAATGTTTTCATTATAAAATTACCTTTTTTTATAATTTTACAATAAAAACTTCATTTATGATTTTTTCTTTTCCTGAAATACAAAATATTTTCTGAGCAAAAAGTTTCCGAAAACTCCTATAACATTAGAAAAAGATTTTGCCCAGAAATTTGATAATCCTATTGTTAAAAATAAATATGTGGAATAATAGTCGACAGCACCCATTATAGCAAGCGTTATAATGTATGTTACGATTTCTAATGTTGACGACCATCTTGCTTTATGACGGAATAAAAGTAATATGCAAAGAAGATAATTAACTATGGATGCAATAATGAATGATATTGCAACATTTATAAACAAATTTTGTATAAATTTTGCAAGTATGACAAATGTTAATATGTTTACAACTGCGCTAAATCCGCCGATAAAGATATATAAAATAAATTGCATAGGCAAAGGTGCAGAATGCGCTCCATAATGCAAAATACAATATAAGGCTCTTAATCCGTCCTTAGCGCATATTTTTTTGCCTTCTTCGTAACTTCTCGGATTGTATGATATTGCGCATTCATATAATCTGTAGTTTCCTTCCGATATTTTTATTGTTACTTCGGGTTCAAAACCGAACCTGTTTTCTTTTAAAGCAGGCGCTATTTTTTTAATTATTTCTTTTTTAAACAGTTTATAACATGTTTCCATATCCGTAATATCGAGATTGGTATACATATTGGTCAACAGTGTTAAACCTTTATTCATAAAGGTATGCCAAAAATAAAGTATTCTTCTTGTATCTCTTTTTAGATATCTTGAACCGTACACTATATCCGCTTTATCTTCTAATATAGGCTGAAGGAGCTTCACATATTCCAAAGGATTATATTCATTGTCGGCATCCTGTATTCCGATATAATCTCCGGTTGCTTCAATAAACCCTGTTTTTAAGGCAGCACCTTTTCCCATATTTTTTTCGTGGCGAAAAACCTTTATGTTATTGTATTTTTTTTCCAGTTCTTTTGCTATTGAATAAGAATTATCTTTTGAATAATCGTCCACTAAAACAAGTTCAAGATTTATTTCTTGTTCTTTTAAATACTTTTCTTCCTGAAGTTTCAGTATTTTTTCTATAATAGTTTCAAGAGTAGCTTCTTCATTATAAACAGGTACAATAAGGCTGAGAGTTTTCATAAGACAATTTTATCTTATTCAATAAAATCGGGCAAAAAATATACATTAATTTAAACATTTTGTATAGCATTTAAAATTATATCTCTTGCTTCGATTGCCTGTTCTTTTGTCAAAGGTTTAGTGTCTTTTAATTTATATTCGATTCCGAGTTCTTCATATTTTGGTATTGCCATATTGTGATAAGGTAAAACGTCCAGCGCTTTTATGTTTTTTAATGTTGATAAAAATTTCCCTAATTCTTTTAAATATTTTTCATTAAATGTAATATCGGGAACCACAACATGTCGAATCCAAACGGGGATTTGATTTTCGGATAAATATTTTGCAAAATCAAGAACATTTTTGTTTGAATGTCCCGTTAAAATCCTGTGTTCGTTATCGTCGATATGTTTTATATCCAACAAAATTAAGCCTGTATATTTTATTAATTCATCAAATTTTTTTGTATCGTTTTTATTGAATAAAATTCCTGATGTATCAAGGCATGTGTGGATATTTTTTGTTTTTGCTTCTTTGAATAAATCAATTAAAAAATCAATCTGCAACAACGGTTCACCACCTGTTGCCGTGATTCCGCCTTTACAAAATTCCTTTACACTTTCATATTGTTTTAATATTTCTTTTGCGGTCATGTGTTGATTTGTGTCTGTTGACCAACTGTCAGGGTTATGACAATAAAGACACCTCATCGGACACCCCTGAAAAAAGATGACATATCTTACATTGGGGCCATCGACCGTACCAAAGGATTCTATCGAATGAATATTTCCCAAAATATCAGGCATGATTTATTTATATCTTTGAAGGTGTTTTTGTTCTTGCTGTTTTTGGAGAATTTCTGAAATCAGAGGGAACCGTCATTGCGCCTTTGGATTCTCTTACTTTTGTTTTTGCGGATGTTTCTAAAGCAGTGGTTTTATCCGATGCAGGATTTATTGATGAATGGAAGGTTCTTGATATGATATCATCCTGTTGCTCTTTTGTTAATTTAATAAAGTTAACCGCATAGCCTGAAACTCTAACTGTTAATTGAGGATATTTTTCGGGGTGCTTTTGAGCATCGATTAATGTATCTTTATTAAACACATTAACATTTAAATGATGACCGCCTTTTTCAACATATCCGTCCAGTAAGCTGATTAAATTTTCTTCCTGCTGCGTTAACATAAAATAAACTCCTTTTTAGTTATTTTATTATAACACAATTTTAAAATATTAAAGAAAATAATAACTTTTATTAATCTGTTTGGTTTATATCATTTTTCAATATCCTTTAGTTATTTTAATATGAGAAATCTCAACTGTCTCATAACTAATCAATCTCCGGTTCTTTAAACATATCAAATAAAATTTCTTTTGCTTTTTCCAAAGACAAATTGTTTTCTTGTGCAAAATTATATAAATCTAATTCAGGATTACCCGTTCTTGCAATTTGATTAAACAATTTTTCGGGTTTTTTGGGTTTTCCATACATAGCTTTTAATATCTTTTTAGCTTCTCTTTTCGAGATATTATTTATTCTTGCATAGTTTTCTAAATCCTTATTGGGATTTCCTGTTCTAATAAATTCTTCCGGTGTTTCCATATTAGAATTCACTTTTTGATTGAAAACGTTGCTTGCTTGGACTATTGATATTGTTGTCGACAAAATTAATGTTAATACTAAAATTTTTTTCATTTTTACTCTCTTTCTTTTGTATTTGTAATTATTAAAACGTATTATTTTATTAAAAATTTATAGTTCTCGGGAACCATTTATTCAACAGACAAATTACAAAAATTTTGAATATAAGACTTATTGAAATTGCAATCGGCTTTTGTATTTATCCCGAAATAATTTATAATCTTACAATTGATTTCCAAGAGCTATTCCGGCAAATTCGTTATAATTAGGAAATAAATCAGGGTACAACTTAACTTTATTCATGAAGTCATTAAAGATATTTTGACCCGTAATGTTTGATGCTCGTGATGCATACAAAAGTTGTTTTCCAAGGTTTTCGTAAGAAAAATCATATCTGTCTTCATTAACATCGTAATCTTTAGTTAAAATTTCAAAAGAATTCATAAATTCTTTAATTTGTTTTTCGGAAGCGTTTGAAAGTAAAGTTATCATCATTGCGTTATGTTCGATGTATTTTTCATCATTAGGGTAATCGGCGTTTAAATAAATATCGAACAACTGATTTCCTGTTTCTTGTTTTAATTCTTTTCTTTTTAAATCAGATATTGAAAATTTTGTATGTTCATCTTTGGATTCTTCATCAACAATATTTGAAGAGAATGTTTCAACAAAATTAATAGAATAATTTTCTTCTTCTGCTTCTTCCAGTGCTAAATAAAAAGCGTCTTGTATGTCTTTGTTTTCTTTATCTTCGACTGTTGATTGAAATGACAACATTTCGCGTATGCAAAATGATAATCTTGTTGGATCGTTGTCGTTTTTAATAGGGTTTGTTACGGTTTTTTCAGAACTTGCATTTTTGGCTCCGAAATTGTTGTTTGTAATTCTAAACATCTTTTCCTCTCTCTTTCTTTTAATAAGTTTTCTATTTACTTATTAATAAAGAGAAAGTTAATTATGTTATTCATAGTTCTCGAGAACCATTTTTAAATTATTCAAAAAAAATCAGTCAAACATATTGTTTTTAAGTGCAAAAACGGCAGCTTGAGTTCTGTCTTTTACGGAAAGTTTTGTAATTATGCTTGAAATATGGTTTTTTACGGTGTTTCTTGAAATAAAGAGTTTTTCCGTAATTTCGTCATTGGATAATCCGTCCGCAACAAGCTTTAATACTTCCTTTTCTCTATTCGTTATATCAAATTCTTCTGCTGTGTGTTTTTCTATTTGTTCTTTTTCGCTAGCTTTTAAAATATCAAAAATGAATTGTGCAATCTTTTTATCTACCCATATACCGCCTTCCAGTATTGTGTTGAATACAGTCGAGAGTTCATCAATTTTAATATCTTTAACACAATATCCGTTAGCACCGCTTTTAAAGGCATATAACACTTTTTCTCTGTCTTTGTGGTTTGTAAGCATTATTATCGGATAATTGGCATTTGTCTTTTTAATTTCAACCGTTGCTTCAATTCCGTCAATAACGGGCATGTCTATATCCATTAAAATTATATCGGGTTTTGTACTTGTTTTATCCGAAATATAATCCAAGATTTGTTTTCCGTTTTCAAAGGCTTCAAGAAGATTTATTTCTTCCTTCTTTTTTAATTGGTAAGCAAGAGTTTGTCTTGTTAAAGGATGGTCTTCTACGATAATTACATTAATTTTTTTCATATTTTTCTTTCTTTGGAAATTTCAGTATAAATCTTGTGTATTTGTTTTCTTCCGTTTCAACTTCAATAGTGCCTTCGTTTGCTTCAGTCAGTTCTTTAACAATTGAAAGTCCGAGTCCCGAAACCATTTTCTTGTCCGAATTATTGATAGAAATATGTTTTTTAAACAGTTCTTCGGGGTTTTTAATTCCCAATCCGTTATCTTCAATAATCACGGTCGAAAAATCTCCGTCGATGGCTTTTATTGTGATTGTTCTGTTTTCATTATGTTCAATTGCATTGGAAATAAGGTTCAAAATAATTCTATTCACCGAAACATAATCTGCCCATATAGAAAAATTTTCGCTAATTTCTTTTTTAATAGTAATGTTTTTGCTATTTATAGAAAATTTAAGAGTATTTACGACAGTATTAACCAACGGCAATAATGAAAAAGTGATTTTTTCGGTTTTGATTTCTTTTTTTGTAATTGTTTCTATAATGCTGTTTACGAGTTTTAAATAGGAATCACTGTTTTCTTTTAAAGCTTCATAAAGTTCGTTATCAATTTCGCCTTCTAAAATATCCATTGCTCTTTCCGATGCAACGATTGGCGCTCTTAAATCGTGGACAATATTTCTTATGAAATCGTTTTGTAATTTTTCTTTTTGAATTAATCCTTCCGTCATTTTATTCAAGGTATCAAAGGTTTCTATGGCAGTTTTATTTTCACTTTTTGTTTTAAATTCAATATTAAGATTGCCTTCTTTGATTTTTTTGACGTTTTCTTCTATATTTTCAAGCGGTTTTACAAAGTTTTTTTCAATGTATTTAAGTACGGTCAGAACAAAAACGGAGCTTACAAAAATAATAAATATTAAAGGAACGGAAATCGGAGGTTCAGGCGGCATGGGGGCTTCTTGCACAGGTTCTGACGGATGGAATCCCATTGGAGCTTCTTGCATGGGTCTACCCATATTCGGCCCTGCGCTGAGCATTTGCTCTGTCATGAATTTATTAAAGAAAACAAGCGAGAAAAACAGTATAGAAATAAACGAAACAAAAATTATGAAATATTTAATTATAAATTTATTCATAAAATACCGTTTATTACTGGCAGTTTCCTTCCGAACATCCGCAATCAAAGTTTACCATAATATCGCCCATAAATACCTCATCTTTTCCGAGAGCATTCGGGATGATTGAAAATGTATTTGAGATTCCATCCTGTGCATCGTTAAACGGTAATTTTGCAACTGATGCAAGGGACGCAACGGCACCTTTTGTATCTCTGCCATGCATGGGGTTTGCACCGGGGGCTAAAGGCACTCCCGCTTTCCTTCCGTCGGGTGTATTTCCTGTTTTCTTACCGTATACGACATTAGATGTAATTGTTAAAATCGACATTGTGGGGATTGAATTTCTGTAGGTATGATGTTTTCGAATCATGTTCATAAATTTATGAACTAATTCAACCGCAATTTTATCTGCTCTATCATCATTGTTTCCGTACTTTGGATATTCGCCTTCAACTTCATAATCAATAACAAGGCCGTTTTCATCTCTTATTGTTTTAACTTTTGCATATTTAATAGCGGATAAACTGTCTGCAACAACCGATAATCCCGCAATTCCCGTTGCAAAATAACGTTTTACGTCTCTATCGTGAAGTGCCATCTGCGAGCGTTCGTAACAGTATTTATCGTGCATATAGTGAATACAATTTAAAGTATTTACATACAAACCCGCAAGCCATTCCATCATATCTTCATATTTTTCAATTACTTCTTCATAATTTAAGTATTCGGATGTTATGGGGCGATATTTTGGTCCGACTTGTTCTTTTAATCTTTCATCAACTCCGCCATTGATTGCATACAATAAACATTTTGCAAGATTAGCTCTTGCGCCGAAGAATTGCATTTCTTTTCCTATTACCATGGAAGAAACACAGCATGCAATAGCATAATCATCCCCATGGACAACCCTCATCAAATCATCATTTTCATATTGGATTGATGAAGTTTTAATGGAAATATGGGCTGCATATTGTTTAAAATTTTTGGGTAATCTTGTTGACCAAAGAACGGTTAAATTGGGTTCGGGTGCAGTACCCAAGTTTTCTAAAGTGTGCAGATATCTGAAGGAATTTTTTGTAACCAAGGGTCTTCCATCCATACCGACACCTGCAATCGATTCTGTTACCCATGTCGGATCGCCTGAGAATAAAGAGTTGTATTCCGGTGTTCTTGCGAATTTAACCAATCTCAACTTCATAATAAAATGATCGATTAATTCTTGGGCTTCAGATTCCGTTATTAAACCTTTTTTTAAATCTCTTTCTATATATATATCAAGAAAAGTTGATGTTCTGCCGATTGACATGGCAGCGCCATTTTGTTCTTTTACTGCGGATAAATAACCAAAATATAGCCATTGTATAGCTTCACGCGCATTTCGGGCAGGTTTTCTGATATTAAAACCGTATATTTCACCCAATTCCGCCATTTCATTTAATGCTTTTATCTGTTCTGCAAGTTCTTCTTTTAATTGTATTTTTTCTGCAGTCATTTCGCCTTCAATAGAGGCATGCTGTTCGATTTTATCTTCGATTAATTTATCTATTCCGTACAGTGCAATACGTCTGTAGTCGCCTATTATTCTTCCTCTGCCGTATGCGTCGGGGAGTCCTGTTAATATTGCCGCATGACGAGCCTTTCGCATTTCGGGCGTATAAACGTCAAAAACACCTTGATTGTGAGTTTTTCTGTATTTTGTGAAAATTTCCGTTATTTCATCATCGACTTTATAGCCGTAAGATTGGCATGCCGTTTGTGCCATTCTGATACCGCCAAAGGGTTGGAGGCTTCTTTTTAGGGGTTTATCAGTTTGAAGTCCTACAATTTTTTCTAAGGATTTATCTATGTAACCTGCTTTATGTGATGTTATTGTGGATACGATTTTTGTATCCATATCAACAACCCCGCCGTTTTCACGTTCTTTTTTAAAAAGGTCGGTGCATTTTTTCCACAATTTTTTTGTAGCTTCGGTGGGAGGTGCAAGAAAACTTGAATCTCCTTCATACAACGTGTAATTTCTTTGAATGAAATCACGAACATTTATTTCATTTTGCCATTTACCGCCTACAAAATCTTCCGTACCGGTTTCAAGCAACATATCCATTTTTTTCTCCCACAAGTCCAGTATATTTATTTTACCACTAAAAAGAAAAAATATTACCTTTTCTTGTATTTTTGTATAGTTTGGCGGAAATGACCGCTTCACATTTTGTAAAATACATTGTAAGTAATATAAGAGAACGATAATGGGGTTAATTTATTAAAAAAATGTCGGAGATGGGATTTGAACCCACAAGGTGTTACCCACATGAACCTGAATCATGCGCGTCTACCAATTTCGCCACTCCGACAGATTAAATTTTCAATTTTCAAGATTTTGTTTAGTACGAGTGGCGAAGCAACCGCCTCCGGCTTTTGCCCTCTCCTCGAAAGATTATTAATCTTTCTCGTCGGCAGAGTGCCACTCCGACAGATTTAATTTTCAATTTTTGTTTCGGGTTTTCCGCCTGTGCAATTAAAATTGCTGTGTTGCCTGCGTTACACTTCGGCAACAACGGCGGCATTCTATGGACTTCATAAACGCCAAAACTCAACATTTTGCCGTTTATTCCGCACAGTTTAAATTTATCTTACAGCAAATATTTTTCAAATTCAATCATACTGATATTTTTGTTATTTTTAACAATAAAGCAATCCGATGATAAATTTCGGATTGCTTTATTAAAAAAGTTTATAGTAACGCTGATTTTTTATGATGCAGGTTTATATTGTGAAACAAATGCAAGGAAGTCATTAGCTTTATCCGAATCCAATATTGTACCAATTGATGTATAAGTATCTGTTGAATAAGAATTTGTATTAAGCCATCCTGCAACGGCTTCCCCTAATGCATCAGGTTTCGGACTGTCTGAGATAGATTCAGCGTATGTGTTGATTGCTGATGTTACATCTTTTTTACCTGCATTGATGGTTTCGATAATTCCGTTACCGTCACCATTAAGGAATTTTCTTCCAAAGCTGTCTGTTTTGGTTTTAAAGTAGTATTTTATTTCAATATAACCTTTGGTTGATTTATCAAATATAAATAAGCTTCCATCTTTTACGTCATTTTTCGGTGCATCGGTGTGTGTTGATGTATTATAGTTTGCCATATAAATAAGGTTATCGGCTTTTGTCTTTGATAAAGAAAGAGTATCCGTGCCTGCACCATCTATGATTTTAAAATCGTTTGTTAATTTATCGATTGTATAGTTATCATTTCCGCCATCATCATTTATGATTGTTCCGCCTTGATTTGATTTGATATTGTAGGTGTCGTTACCCAAATCCTGATCGTGTATAGAAGTTTCTTTGCTTGCTGTTACGTTATAAGTATCATTTGAAATAAGGTATTTTTCTATTTCACTTTCTTCATAATTTATGTAATTAACATCAATATTTGTTGCAAATGAATTTTTAATATTGAATGTATTTTTTTCACGAACAGGGTCGGCTGCTTTTGTTTCTGCATTATCACCTATATTTACGGTTCTTGAATTATTAATCGTATAAGTAGTATTTCCGCTCAAGTTTTCTATAAGGAAATTGCTTGAATTATTGATATTATAGCTGTCTTTTCCACCGTCATCTACGAATAAAATGTTATATTTATCTGATGATGTATAGTTATTTATATCATATTTATCATTAGATTTGCCTTTATCATCAATTGCTAAACTGATAGAATCTTTGATAGTATATTTATCATTTCCCCCTTTATCGATTATATCAATGCCTATTGAATTATTGGAAATTGTGTATTTATCGGCACCTTCTTTATCAACTGCATAAATTGATTTGCTGTTGTTAAACGTCCAAACGTCATCACCTTTGTTATCGGTTAATTTATATTCTTCCCCGCCTGCTGAAGAAACGATATTCCATTTATCCTTTCCGTCTTTATCCGTAACGGTCATATTTTTAGATGAAATTAAATTCCAGTTGTCAGCGCCTTTTTCATCTTCAAATTTTATTGTTGCAGAATTTTGAATATTATATTTATCATTTCCTGCGCTATCTTTAATTGCATTTGTTGTAATTGTGTTTTCTACTCCGTTAAAATTGTATTTATCATTTCCTGATGCAATCTTTTTATCTTCCGTGCTTGATTTTTCTTCTATAATAACTATTGATGAATTTGTAACGTTGTAGGTATCATCGGTTCTCTTTTTATCATAATCACTGTTATCTTTAATGATTATTGATTTTACGCCTGATATATTGTAGGTATCTTTTCCGCTTTTATCTTCCACGTTTTTATAGGAATTTGAAGTTATGGTGTCAAATTTATATTTATCGTTTCCTTTGGTATCGTAAATGTTCATAAACTTGTTTTCTATAAGAATATTGGAAACACTGTATGAATCGTTGCCCGCATAATCAGAAACGGAACTTCCCAATGCGACATTATTCATGGTGTATTTATCGTTTCCGTTGTAGTCATTAATTCTTGCAAGGCTTTCATCATATACTTCGTAACTGTCTTTTCCTTTGTAATCAGTAACACTAACTTTAGCTTTGTTTGAAACTTTGTATTTATCATTACCTGCATAATCATTGACAATATCGGGGAACTGATTGTTTCTTGCATTCACAAAGTTGTATTTGTCGTTACCTTTTAAATCAAAATAGTAACTGTTGCCGGAACCTGCATATTTGACATCATAATTATCGTTTCCTGCTTCATCAATCACAAAACTATTTCTTGCCTGAACAAAATTATAGCTGTCTTTTTTCTTGCTTCCGTATATTTGATTTGTGTCGGAATTGCTTAAATCCCAAATCCAGCCCGAAGCACTTGTATAGAATAAATCATCGACTGTTGCCAGATTGATGCCGTCTTGTCTTGTGACTGTAATTTCATGGTCAGCTAAATAGTAGTTTTTGATTGTATTAGTGATTTTTTTCACTGCATGGGTTGTTTTGTGTTCATAAAGAGTGATAAAGACCAAATCATTTCCCTGTCTGATAAAGGCTTCGCCGTATTTTATCGTGTCATATTGAGGGTTTTTTGCCGTTTGATAAATAAATTTAAGTGATTTTGAGCCTGCATTATAAACCCAAACTGTATCTTTACTATGTTCTAAAATACCGCAGCTATCATCGCCGTTAATTGTTCTTGTTTCAACTTTTGCTTTCTTTGCCATATTATCCCCCTTTTTTAAAAAATATAAAACTCAACTTAAAAAATTCTAATAAATTTAATGTACATATTTTATCACGGAATCAATTTCTTTTATGCTTTATCTCTTGAAAAAACTTCAAGCATTAAAGAATCTTTACATTGAATCGGATTAAAATACGCACAGCTTGCAACCATTGATGCGTTATCGGTACAATATTTTAATTCGGGAGCATGGGTTGAATACCCTTCTTTGTTCAATTGTTCGAGTCTTTTTCTTAATTCCGAATTTGCCGCAACACCGCCCGCTAAAACGATAGTTTTGCAATTTAATTTATCTGCAATTTTTTTCGTTTTATTGATTAAAGTATCCGCAATTCGTTTTTGAAAACTTGCTGCAATGTCGGCTTTTGGGATATTATTTTTATCGAATTTTTTTATTTCTCTTAATACTGCTGTCTTTAAGCCCGAAAAAGAAAATTCGTTTTCTTTAACTTTTGCTTCGGGAAAATCAAAAGCACTCGGGTTTCCCTCGCTCGCCATTTTATCGAGCAAAATTCCGCCGGGGTAGGGGATTGAACACAATCTTGCGACTTTATCGTAAACTTCTCCGACAGCATCATCAATAGTTTGTGCCATTATTGTTTGTTTATTATAACTTCCTGTATAAATTACCTGACTGTGTCCGCCTGAAACCAAAAGGCAAACAAAGGGCGGTTTTAAATCCGAATTTAAATAATTTGCGCAAACATGGGCATTAAGATGGTTTACTCCGATGAAGGATTTTTTGTGTACTAATGATAAAGTTTTTGCACTGTTCATTCCGACAAGCAAACACCCCACTAACCCCGGACCTACTGTTGATGCGAAGGCATCAATGTTTTCGGGTGTAATGTTTGCTTGTTCGTATGCTTCTTTTATTACCATGTTAACGGAATTTAAGTGTTCTCTTGCTGCAACTTCAGGTACAACGCCGCCAAATTTTTCATGGATTTTTATTTGGCTCGATACAATGTTAGAAAGAACCTCTCTGCCGTCTTTTACTATTGCTGCAGCCGTTTCATCGCAACTTGATTCCAATGCTAAAATTATCATATTAACCTTTTGTAAAAATTCTTGTAGTTTATTTGCGTTTTGTTATAATGATAGCATGAAAAAGAATTTAATAATTTCCATATTTTTATTTTTGGTTTTAGCATTTAATACAAACGCTTATGCTGATGTTAATGAGAATGCTGCGGTTATGTACAATCAAGCAATAGATTTATACAAGCAGGATAATATAAATGCTTCTATTGATTTATTCAAAAAAGCGATTGAATTAAAACCGGATTTTTATGAAGCGCACTACAATTTGGCGCAAATTTTAATGTCTGTTGAAAAGAATGAAGAAGCCCTTAAATCTTTAGAGGCTTTGCTTGCGATGAATCCGAACGACACCGAAACCCTTTATAATATCGGAAAAATCCAATATAAAAGAGGTTATCTTTCTAACGCAAATAAACATTTAACCGCAATACCCGAGTCTGCACCTCAATATCCTTCCGCAAAAATATTGATTGATAAAATCGAAAAAAGGCAGGATGAATTAAAACTGGAAGCAATTATTAAAGAGCATAAAAATATAACCGATGAAAGCGGAAAAGCGCATTATATTGATATTGCAGAAATTCAAGCACCATCCGGCGTTGCTGTTGATAGTGAAGGAAATATTTTTTCGGCAAGCTTTGCTGAAAATTCAATATACAAAGTTTCTATTTTCGGTAAAAAATCCGTATTTACAGGCTCCTCTTTAATTAAAGGGCCTATCGGTTTAGCGGCTGATTCAAAAAACAATATTTATGTTGCAAACTATAACGCGAACAACATTTTGAAAATTACTCCGAACGGTTCTGTAAGTATATTTGCAGAAATTCAAAAACCGTATTGCATATTGTACGATTCAATACATGACAGACTGTATGTTACGGAGCAGCAATCAAATAAAGTTGTAAAAATCGACCTGTAAAAAATCGCAAAATATGGTATAATATTTTGTGTGCTTGATTGTTTTTAAGGAGATGTTATGGCAAGAATATTGGTTTCTATGAGAGATAATTTTTTAAAAACAATAGATGAAATGGCACAAAACGAGCAAAGAACCCGCTCTGAATTTATCAGAGAAGCTCTCAGAGAATACATTAAGCGCCAAAACCGTTCTCTTTCCAATAACAATGCAACCAAAAATGCGGGTATTTTGGAAGATTTGCTTAATTAAAGCTCGATATCTTCCCAGTCGCCCATTGCTTTCATTTGTTTAAGTTTGATATTGTGAACCGTAGCATCAACCAACAAGTCAAACGATTTCAAGTTCTTAATTTTCGGAGAAAATTCTTTTAAAAGAGTGTCACGAACCATTTTTTCGAGTTTTTCGTTGTCTAAATTTATGTCTTTCTTTTCGGGAATCAAATAGTCTATGTATCGGGAGGCAATTTTGTATTCTTGAAGTTGATTGTACATAGCCCACT
This sequence comes from uncultured bacterium, assembly GCA_946622415.1. GTDB lineage: Bacteria > Cyanobacteriota > Vampirovibrionia > Gastranaerophilales > Gastranaerophilaceae > RUG14156. The sequence continues at coordinate 17,668 of CAMOPX010000016.1, read as the reverse complement.
TGAGTTTAGAAAAACTCATGTTTTTTAGGGTTCTAACAATTTTGAAATTTTTAAAATTCATTTTAACCTCAATTATTGTTTCACGATTTATTAAAGTAACTTGAAAATAAAAAGTGATATTTTTGCATCCATTTATTTACAAAAGTTTACTTTTTAAATTGTAATATATTTTTTGCTTTTTGAAAAGGAAAATTTGATTTTGTAACATATTTTGTTTTTTTTTGATTTTTTAAAATTCATTCAAATAGATTAAGTATTTCAAGATTTTAAAGGTTAGAATAGACTATCGGACAAATATGGGAAAACTATGGAACATTGGATAGTAAAATTATTCGGATATGATGTAAATATGGATACATTAATCACAATGTGGACTGCAATGGTTTTGTTGATTATTGTTTCTTTATTGGCAACCAGAAAATTATCAATATTCCCTACAAAAATACAATTGATATTTGAAGGAATAATAAACTATTTTACGGATATTGCATCTACAAACATGAATGAAAAAGAAGCAAGAAAGCACACTCCCCTTTTGCTTACTTTGTTTATGTTTATATTGAGTGCAAATTTATTGGGACAATTGCCTTGGAAATTAATACATTTGAGCGAAGGTGAACTTGCTTCTTGTAATAATGACATAAATATGACAGCGGCAATGGCTATCGTTGTTTCTGTATATTACGTATTTTACGGTATAAAAACAAAGGGATTTCATTTCTTTATTGAAAACTTTAAAATTGACGGCATAATGGTTGCTTTAGTCGACTTGTTGGAATTGGTTGTCAGACCTTTTTCACTGGCACTTCGTCTTTTTGCCAATATAATGGCAGGCGAAATACTTGTGTTTACGTTTGCAAGCATGTGTGCCGTATTTTTGCCGATTCCCTTTATGTTTTTTGAAATTTTTGTTGCAGTGGTACAAGCTCTTGTATTTACACTGCTTTCAACGACATACATTTCACTTGCGGTAAATAAAGAAGAAGAATAAAAGGAGAAAATTATGACAGTAGAACAAATAGCAACAGATGCAGTGGCATTCGCTAAATTGGGTGCAGGTATTGCAATCGGATTCGGTACAATCGGCGCAGGTTTAGGTATCGGTATTGCAACAAAAGCAATGTTAGAATCTATGGCAAGACAACCCGAAATAGCAGGAAAAGCGTTCGTTAACTTTATTCTCGGTCTTGGTCTTGCGGAAGCGACTGCAATTTATGCGTTGTTTATTGCATTACAATTGGTAAAATAAGGATTAAGAAATGGAATTTAACGCTACATTTATAGTCGCATTCATAAGTTTTGTTATTTTTATAATAATAATGAATTTTATTTTGTATCAACCTATATACAAAATAGTTTCAAAACGTAAACAAATGATAGACGATAACTATGAAATAGCAAAAACAAATTCCAGCAAAAGCAAAGTGCTTTTATCAAAGAGAGAAGACAAACTTATTGAAGCAAAAGCATCTTCAAGGCAAAAATATTCAAAGGCATTTGAAGATGCAAATTCAATAAGGAATGAAAAAATTACGGAAGCTAAAAAAGAAGCAAGAAACAGTCTTGAAGAAAATAAGACAAAAGCACAGGAAGAAACAAATCAGGTAATCGAACCTTTAAGAAATGAGGTTATTAATCTGGCACAGTTGATTTCGGATAAAATTTTAAAAAACCATGAAGAAATGGAAAATATTGATAACCAATATATAGAAAACTTAATTCAAGGATAAAGATACAATATGGAAATTATGAATTTAATACCTCAAAATATTTTAGAAGCATTAAAAAATTCGTTATCGGGTTTTTACGGTTCTGAATTTGTACAATCTAATGCCTTCAATTTCCTTATTGTAGTTATACTTCTTGTTATTATTTGCAAATATGCAAAAATCGGTCAAAAGCTGACTTCTGCACAAGAAAGTGTTAAAGATTCAATCGACAATTCAATAAAAGCAAGAGAAAATTCAATAGAAGAACTTTTAAAGGCAAATGAAGCAGCAGAATCAGTAAAAGAAGAAATATCCGAAATTGAAGAAAATTGCGATAACAGTATAACCGCTCTGAATGAAAAAATTGAAAAAGAAACAGACATTCAGATTGAAAATATACATAAAAATACGGAAAAAATAATCAATTCCGAAAATAAACAAGTTATTTCCGAATTATCGGGAAAAACGGCGCTGGCTGCAATTGAACTTGCAAAAAAGCACATAAAAGAAGTTTTAAAAAACAAACCTCAATATCATCAAAAATTTATTGAAGAAAGCATAAATGAGCTTGAATCAGGATTAAAATAAAATGAACACGGAAAAAAATTCAACAATTGCAAAAAGATATGCAAAGTCATTAATGGATATAACAAAGAGCGACGGAATCCCAGCAGAAAAAATGCTTGAAGATTTAAGAAACGTTGAAGCTATTTTAAAAAGCTCTGATGAATTGTATTTTGCCATGACAAATCCGATTATTTCGGCTCAGGATAAAGAAGAAATTATTGACGCTGTTTTTAACAAAGATGCAAACGAAATGGCAAGAAATATGCTCAAGCTATTAATAGATAAAAACCGTTTTAATTTTATTTATTCAATAATTAATCATTTCCGCGAATTGGCGGACGAATTAAATAATACGGTGAATGTTAATGTGACATGTGCCATTGAATTAGATGAAAACAGAAAAAATGAAATAAAGAATAAACTGTTTGAAAAATTGAATAAAACCGTAAATGTTGATTATGAAGTAAATGAAAATATCATAGCGGGACTCGTTTATAAAATAGGCGATGATGTAATAGATACTTCTGTTTTCCATAAAATAGAAGAACTGAAAAAAGAAATACTAAAATAAGAGGAAGAAATAATGACAGCAATCAGACCCGACGAAATTAGTTCAATTATAAGGTCAAAAATTGAAAACTATGAAGCAAAAACGGAAGTTTCCAACACAGGAACCGTTATGGAGATTTCAGACGGAATTTGCCGTATATACGGTTTAAAAAATGTTATGGCTTCTGAGCTTGTTGAATTTGATGATAAATATCATACACTCGGTATTACTTTAAACCTTGAAGAAGATAATGTCGGTGTTGTAATCTTAGGTAATTATACACAAATTAAAGAAGGCATGACCGTAAAATCAACGGGCCGTATCGCATCCGTTCCGGTTGGCGAAGGTTTAATCGGAAGAATAATTGATCCGACGGGTGTTGCAATAGACGGAAAAGGTGATATACATTCCGATAAAACACGTCCGATTGAAAGAGTTGCCCCGGGTATTATCGAAAGAAAATCAGTCCATGAACCTTTAGCAACGGGTATAACTGCGATAGATGCCCTAACTCCTATCGGCAGAGGACAAAGAGAACTTATAATCGGCGACAGACAAACGGGTAAAACCGCTATTGCAATAGATACAATTATTAACCAAAAAGGAAAAGACGTTATTTGTGTTTACGTTGCGATAGGTCAAAAAACTTCTACCGTTGCACACCTTGCAAAAACTTTAGAAGAAAAAGGCGCAATGGATTATACAATCATAGTCAGCGCAACTGCAGACAATTCGGCACCTTTGCAATATATTGCTCCGTTTGCCGGTTGTGCGATTGCGGAAGAATTTTTGGAACAAGGAAAACACTGTTTAATTATATATGATGACTTAACAAAACACGCTCAAGCGTATCGTGCAATGAGTTTGTTATTGAAAAGACCGCCGGGACGTGAAGCGTACCCCGGAGATGTATTCTATTTGCATTCAAGATTGCTTGAACGTGCATGCAAATTATCGGATGAAAGAGGCGCGGGTTCAATCACGGCTCTGCCGATTATTGAAACACAAGCAGGCGACGTTTCAGCCTATATTCCGACAAACGTAATTTCAATTACGGATGGTCAAATATTCCTGGAATCAAATCTGTTTAACTCAGGTCAACGTCCCGCAATTAATGCAGGTATTTCGGTATCACGTGTAGGCGGTGCCGCTCAAACAAAAGGTATTAAACAAGTTGCAGGTCAATTGCGTTTGGATTTGGCACAATATAGAGAACTTGCGGCTTTTGCGCAATTTGCATCAGACCTTGATGCCGCAACAAAAGCACAACTTTTAAAAGGTGAAAAATTGACCCAAATCCTGATTCAACCTCAATATAATCCTTTATCAGTCGCCGAGCAAGTAGCAATACTATTTTGCGGCAACGAAGGCTATATTAATGATGTTGAAAATAAAGACATTCAAGAATTTAAAAAACAATTCTTCGAATATTTTTCTTCAAACTGCAAAGAACTGGAAGAAAAATTAAATCAAGGTGCAAAACTTGAGGATGCTGATAAAGAAGAACTGATTAAACATATTAAAAACTTTAAGGAAAATGTGTTTAAAATATAGCGAGGCGCATAGAAAAAAATATGGCAAATTTAAGAAGTATAAAAGACAGAATCACGAGTATCAAAAATACTCAAAAAATTACAAAAGCGATGAAAATGGTTGCGGCAGCAAAAGTTAAAAAAGCTGAAAATGCCGTTCGTGCTTCACGTCCTTTTACTTTAGAGTTGTCAAAAATATTCCGCTTTGTATATAAAGAAGTGAGCAAATCCGAAACCGATAAAACAAAAACAAAAGAAATTTTGGAAAATTATTCGGAACTTTTATCCAAAAGAGATATTAAAAGCGTCGGAATTGTTGTAATATCATCCAACAAAGGTCTTGCAGGTGCGTATTGTGCAAATGTAATAAGATATGCAACCAACATGATAAAACAATTCACGGAAGAAGGAAAATCCGTAAAGGTTTATTTAGTCGGACAAAAGGCTGTTCCTTCAATAAAAAATCTTCAAAAACTGGTTGGTTTTGAAATAAGGAAGGTATATTCAAACATCTTAGACGGCATCAGTACAAGTTCCGCATACATTCTTGCGACAAATTTAGCGGAAGATTATATTAAAGGCGATATTGATTCTATAGAATTAATTACGACAAGATATAAAAACATGATGAGCTATAAAACAGAACATTGGCAATTACTGCCCGCTATTACGGACGATAATGAAATTAAAAAATTCTATGATGATGAATTATCAAATGCTCTTTTAGTAGAACATGATGTGCATAAAATCGAACCGTTGAGTGAATTCACACCTAATATTGGTTTGGTTTTATCAAAAATTGTTCCGATGTATGTTACAAATATAATCTATCAGGCATTTTTAGAAGCTCAGGCAAGTGAACTCGCTTCTCGTATGACAGCTATGAGTTCTGCGACGAACAACGCAACGGATATGATTTCGACATTAACAATAGAATATAATAAAGCCCGTCAGGCAAAAATTACCCAAGAATTAACCGAAGTAATTTCAGGTGCGGGAGCGCTGGAATAAGGGTTTGGGTTTTTAAGCAAAAACAGTTTACTTTAACCCGACGATATAATTCTATTTATATTTTGCCTATTTTTTGAATTTATAATCAAATTTAATTTTTTATTGTTCACTTTTTTCTTTTGGTTCAAACGCCACAAGCAAAAGAAAAAAGTGAACCGAAAAAAGAAAACTAGGCTCGGATGATGTGAAGAACATACGATTTAATCAAAATTCCTCATTCTCTGAACTCAGGAAAAAATGGGTATAAAGCTATTGCTTACGCAGTTCCATTTTTTCCTTCAAACAAACAGAGTAATGTTTAGTGGAATTTTGATTAAATCTTAATAGCGAGAAAAAAGAAAATCTTAAATTTTAATAACTTAAAAATTAATATAATCAAACTATACTATACAAAAATATCATTTTTAGCTTATACTTTTATCAAGAAGTGTAATTTTTGAGGGGAGAGAAATGAAGAAAATTTCATCTTTTTTCGTTTTAGTATTTGTATTGCTCTTTGGGGTTTGTAACGCTTCATACGCACTAAGTGACGGTATGAGCATAAACACGCTTCCGGACGGGCAAAAAGTAATAATAAAAGAAGTGCATGATAATAATATAGTCAAAATTGATACCTGGATAAATACCGGTTCAATTAACGAAGATGACAAAACAAACGGAATAAGCCACTTTTTAGAGCATTTATTTTTTAAAGGTACAACAAAATATCCGACAGGAGAATTTGATAAAATATTAGATTCTAAAGGTGCAAACGTTAATGCCGCAACAAGCAAGGATTTCACTCATTATTATATTCAACTTCCTTCAAAATATTTTAAAACCGCACTCGAGCTCCATGCCGATATGTTGATGAATCCCCTGATTCCGAGAAAAGAACTCGAAAGGGAAAGGCTCGTTGTTATAGAAGAAATTTCAAAAACAAAAGATAACCCCTCGAATTTGCTTTTTGATAATATGTATGAAATTTTGTTTTCAACATCTAATCATCCCTACAAACGCAATATAATAGGCAAAAAAGAAATAATCGAAAATGTTACAAGAGAAGAAATTTTAGCGTATTTCAACCGATTCTATACACCTGATGCCTATACAACGGTGATTGTGGGGGATGTAGATACAAAAGATGCCCTAAAACAAGTAAGTGAAGCTTTTGATTGGCAAAATAAAAAGAATGTAAAACAGGAAAAAATTAAATATCCTAAAGTAAAACCCCTCGAAAAAATCGAAACAAAAACAGATTCCATGGATATCACAAAAACTCACATGATGATTGGATTTGTTGCGCCAAAGTTTGCCAATGAAAAAGAAACATTGGCGCTTGATGTTTTATCTTCGATTTTGACCGACGGAAAAAGTTCAATTTTAAATCAAATATTAAAAGAAAAAAAACAACTCGTGATGTCTGTTACATCAGGAAATTATTCTCAAAAGGACAGCGGTGTTTTTTATGTAACTGCAGTCTTTGATCCAAAAAACGAACAACTCGTTAAGAATGAAATATTAGAACAGTTGAAAAAAATACAAAACGGAGAATTATCGGAAGAAAGTATTAAAAGAGCAAAAAATTTAATAAAAACCGACACCTATTATTCAAGAGAATCAATCTCTAATATTTCCAATGAATTGGGGTATATTTTTACGTTTACAAATAACGAAAATTACTATGACAATTACATAAAAAACATTGAAAAAGTGACAAAAAAGGATATTATCCAAGCAGCAAAGAAATATCTTCTTTTGGATAAATACGGTCTTTCGATTGTCAGACCGAACGGGTTCAAACATGTCAACGATGTTGCCTATGCTGCGGAAATCAAACAGCCGAAACTGCTGGAAACAAAAGATAATACTAAAAAATTTCTTTTAGATAACGGAATTAATCTTACAACCAAAAATAAAAAAACGAATTCTATTATTGCAATAAACATAGCAATTTCAGGTTCAAAAGCTGCAGAAAAGAAACCCGCAACGGCAATTTTGGCATCAAAAACGGCAACAAAAGGAACACAGAATTTTACAAATACTCAACTTGCAGAATATTTGGATGAAAACGGAATAAAATTATCCCTAAATTCAGGTAACGATACTTTTTCTATTCTGATTCAAACAACAAAAGAAAATCTGGATAAAGCTTTTTATGTATTGGATGAAGTGTTAAATAAGCCGATATTTTTAGATTCCGAAATAAATAAAATAAAAGCCTTAAAAATTCAAGAATTAAAGGCTATTTCCGATAATCCTTCCTCATTTGTTTTTGATGAATTTAAAAAGCTTGCTTATCAAGGCACAATCTACGGACAAAATTCAAAATTTATTCTCGATAACATAAATAAAGTAACAAGAGATGATGTGGTTGAATATTATTCACGCATTATTGATCCGCAAAATATGAATATTGCGGTTGTTGGGGATATTGATGAAGATGAAATTGCGCAAAAATTTACGGAATTAATTCCAAGTAATCCAAAAGGAACGAAATTTTCATTTAATAAAATAAGCTTCAACCAATTTAAACCCCAAAATAATGTTGAAACAACATTATTCAAAAACGAAGTTCAGGCAAATTGGATGGCATTGGGTTATAAAACTTGTAATATCAATAACAGAAAAGATATAGCGGTTTTAAACGTTATTAATGCAATACTGGGAGAAGGTATGTCCTCTCGTTTGTTTGTAAAATTGCGTGAAGAAGAAGGACTTGCTTATACTGTCGGTTCTACCATTGATACAAATATCTTGGATGGAGCCTTTATTGCTTATATCGGTACCAATGCAAAAAGCATTGAACAAGCAAAAAAAGGTATTTTAAATCAAATTGAAATTTTAAAAACGGAAATGGTGACGACAAAAGAACTGGATGATGCTAAAAATAAACTTATGGGACAATTTTTAATGTCATTGGAAACCAATATGGATGAAGCGGATTTATCCAGCTGGTACAGTGTTTTAGGAAGAAATTTAGACGCTTTTGATGAATATAAAAAAATGATAATGGATGTAACTCAAGCCGATATTATTGAAGTTGCAAATAAATATTTCTCAAAACCGTATATTTATACTGTCGTAAAGAAAAATTAGTTTTAATCTAAAAATGTTCAAAAAAATCTGTTTAAAATTAATAAAAATATATCAATATTTTTCCAAAATGACGCCCTCTTGCTGCAGATATATTCCGACATGTTCGCAATATACATTTGAAGCGATAGAAAAATTCGGTGCAATAAAGGGGATTTATCTTGGAATAAAAAGAATATTAAGGTGTCATCCTTATCATGAGGGCGGGTATGATCCTGTTCCGGATGAGTTTAGGTTTTAAAAATAAAAAGCTCTATTTTTAATGTTTGTTGCTTTTTGAGTATAAAATAGTTTTATTAATTAATTTTTATTTTTTATTGTTCACTTTTTTCTTTTGGTTCAAACGCCACAAACAAAAGAAAAAAGTGAACCGAAAAAAGAAAACTAGGCTTAGATTATTTCTTGGTATTTACGATTTAATCAAAATTCCTCTCTTGTATTTTGCTTCACTCAGGCAAGTATTCCGCTTCACTTCGTTGTAGCTACATATTGCCCTCGCTACTTCGAGTCTACGCTATCGCTTCGCCCTACGCAAAATACGCTCATTCTCTGAACTCAGGAAAAATGGGTATAAAGCTATTGCTATCGCACTTCCATTTTTTCCTTCAAACAAACAGAGTAATGTTTTAAAGGAATTTTGATTAAATCTTGATGTCGATAAAAATTTTCAACCATATCGGAGTTTTTATTTATTGTCTGTGAGATTTTTTCATATGAAGCAAGTGTGATGTTTGAGGAAAAATATGAATTGCGTTAGCAATGATATAATACATATTTTTCCGAGTTCACACTTGCAAGAAAAAATCGAAAAGAAACAATAAATAAAAAACGGAGATGAGGTTGAGGAGTTTCTTTCCGTTCACTTTCTTTGACCGCAAAGAAAGTGAACAAAATATAGACAAAAGCTTTCCTTTGTGTTCAAAAAAAGTGGTAAACGTAAAAGAGAATTGTTCTTTGAACATAAGTAGTCGAGCAGACTTTAGTCTACCAAAATCCATTCTTAACAGAGGGGTTATATTTGTTAATTAAATCTGCTATAATAGATTTAGAACTTGTTGATGTGCCGTGTTGAGCGGTTGAGAACACATCAGCAAGTTTTTCTATTATTTCGACTTCGTGTATATATAAACCTGTCTGCCCTGCATAACGTCATTGCGAGCCGATTTATCGGCGAAGCAATCCATAATATTGAAACAGATTGCCACTTTAGTCTGCCAAAAATCTGTATCGGTAGACTAAAGTCTGCCCTACATCTGAAACTGTCACCCTGAACTTGTTTCAGGGTCTTGATAGCCATAAGATTCCGAAACAAGTTCGGAATGACACCACAACTGTATATGAGGTATATTTGCTGTAAAATAATATATAGTTATCTAATTCAAAATAAAAAATAAAAAGCTCTATTTCATATTTTTAGTATATATATAAAAATCAAATTATGTTACAATTCTGTTATGAATAAAAAATTTAATATTGATTTGACTGTTCAAAATAAGTTAATAATCTCAGCATTAATAATTTCCACCATTTTAATCGTATTCATAGCTTTTTGGGCAGTAAACAAAATAAAGATAGAATTAGACGAGAGTTACAGAAGCTTCGGTCAGCTTTTGACAAAAACTCTTGCCGTGCAAAATTATGAAATAGCTCATTCGGATAACGCTTCAGCTTTTGTAAAAGCACATGTTAATTCAATACTTTCTTCAACAAACGATATTTCATACATTACCTTCAAAAATAAAGTAGGTGAAGTAATTTATTCCACAATAGAAGCCTATTCAAAACGCGCAACAAATGCCGATACAAATATTTCTTCTCCCATGATTGACCAAAACGGAAAAGTTGTGGGTGTTGTGGAAGTCGGATTGTCCGCGGATTTAGCCAAAAATGTTACAAGAACAACCAAAAAATCAATGGTTTTTGTATTCAGCTTTATTTGGCTCGTGTTCACGTTTGTTATCTTAGGAAATGCGCTTTTAATAAGACGTGAATTGACCCTTTTGCACCATGGCGTAAAAGAAATCGAACAGGGCAGATTCGGAACTGTACTGGACTATAATCAGGCATCAGGCGAAATTAAAGAACTTTTTGATGCTTTTAATGATATGTCTAAAAAACTCCACAACTATGAAGAACAAAATATTGACCAGTTGACGCTCGAAAGAAATAAACTGGAAGCGGTCTTGTTTAGTATTGCGAACGGCGTTGTCGTATGTGATAACTACGACAATATTATTCTTGTTAATACGGCGGCAACAAAAATATTGAATACATCGGAAAGTGAAATCTTAAACACATCTATTCAAAAATACTGCGATGCCGCAGGAGATTTGTGTTTTAAAGATAAAATTGCAATATTCAAAAACACACCTCTTGATGTTATAGAAAAGAAGCCTTTAGAATTTAATGTTAATGTTGATAACAGAGTTATAAAATCCGTTATTTCTCCGATGTATTCAAAAATGCATGATTACCTGGGATATATTATTGTTCTGATTGATATTACAAAAGAAGCTGAAGTTGACAGACTGAAAAACGACTTTATTTCTAATGTTTCCCATGAATTAAGAACACCTGTCACAATTTTGAGTTCTTATGCGGATACTTTATATAATTTTGGAAACGAATTTAGTTTTGATGAGCAAAAGGAATTTATCGGCACAATAAACCAAGAAGTAATCAGATTAAATAAAATGGTAAATGATATTCTTGATTTTTCAAAATTGCAATCCGATACGGTTATGGAAAAAGAAAAACAAGATATAACAGATACAATTGAAAAAATTGTACAAAGCCACAAGGTTCTTGCTGATGAAAAAAATATACAAATTACTGTTATCAAAGAGGATAATCTGCCCAAAGTTCCATATAATACTCAAGCAATAGAAAGAGTAGTCAGCAATTTAATAACAAATGCTATAAAATATTCCCCAAACGATTCCAGAGTAAAAATCAGAGCAGAAATTGCAAAAGACCCGAAATATTTAGAAGTTACGGTTGAAGATAACGGTATCGGAATAGCGCCCGAACATCAAAAAATGATTTTTGAAAGATTCTATAGAATCGAAAATCAAGTTCATACCGTAAAAGGTACCGGCTTAGGGCTTCACCTTGTTAAGGTTACTATAGAAAAACACCACCAAGGAAAAGTGTTTGTACGATCAAAACTAAATGAAGGTTCAACTTTTGGGTTCTGGCTCCCTATTGAAGAAGCGGACGTTCGAGATGTTTCTTTAAAAGAATTAAAGGACAAAACTCTAAATGAAATCCCCGTGAATGATAACAACAGATATCAAGAATATAAAATAGAAAAAATCAGCGATTATACAACAAAGGCTGAATTTGATGCTAAATTTATCGGTGCGGATGCAAGTAAAATGCCCCAATTTAAATCCAAGAAAACATCTTCAAATGAAAATGAAAATAAGCCCTCACTTGTTTTCGATGAATTAAATGAACAAAAGAAGAACGAAAACCCGATAAAACAAACGGATACAACCAAAAAAGAAACTTCAAAATTAGACGATTGGGAAATAACGTTTGAAGTTAGAGATAACTGATTATAAAAGCAACTGTCCCCCTATGATTATTTTATGAGAGTCGTTATCTTTCATATTTTGGCAATAAATGTAGTTGAGCATCAATTTTAACGTTTGTCCTAAAATATAATAATTTATGCCCGTTGTGTATTCCCTTGTGTTGTTGTTTTTTATATGGACATTATTGTTAAAATCGTCAAAACGTGCCACAAGATGAAGTTTTTTTGTTAATTTATAAATAAATGTAGCATTATACCCAAAACGTGTATCTTCGGTTATTCCGCTTGCACCGTTTGAACCATCCGCATATTGAAATTCGGATGATATAGTAAATTTTTGACGGTCATATTTTAAAGCCGTACTTGCTACTTTAAAATCGTGTCCGTTTCTGCTTCCTGCCTGAAACCCCGCTCCTATATCAAGATGTCCTGCTTTAGCCTTTTCTTTATTTGTAAGAGGCTTAAAATTCAGCCAAATATCCGTTTCGACTCCCGGAAAAAATTCCGTATAATAAGTATCCGAACTATATCCGCCTATATCATAATCAAGATATTTAAAGTTGCCTTTTAATCTTATCCCTGTTTTTCTTACGCCGCCAAAATTTCTTGCACTTTGCGAACGGAAAACAAGGGGAATCATATGCGGACTTGTTCCGCCTTCATAACCGACATAGGGTCTTGATGTTCCGAATAATAAGGTGTGATGCGGGATTCTGTCTGTTTCTACATATGCATCTAATATGAGTCTGTGAAAAAAGCTTTCCTTGTGAGGAGAAACATCTGTTAATATGCTGAAATTTTCGTGTCCGCCTTTAAATTTTCCTCTGAAGGCTAAATCTATTACATTTATTCTGTTATAAAAACTTTTATCGCCGTTTTTTTCTATATCTTCATTCAGTGTGTTTATGATATTTTCTTGAAAGTATGTTTCTTGAAAAATACCTCTTTTGTATTTAATCGTTTGCTGTTCTTTGAACATACCTTCAATAGAATCTAAGTCGTATTCTTTTGTCAAAACACCCTTCAGGCTTTCTTTTGAATAGGGGTTATATCTTTCTTCTTTAATTTCGGGGGAAATTTCATTCGGTTCTAAAATAATAGGCTTTTCAAAATTATCTTGAATCGCAAAGGCACAAGATGTAAAAAGAATTATAGCTGATAAAAATTCTAAAATCTTTTTCATTGGTCAGTATAAAAATATTATCATAAAATTTTGATTTAAAGTTCGGACGTATTAAGTACTTTACGAAAAGGGGTTCTTTTCAATATCGTATTGAGACATATTGTCGGCATTATAAATTTGTGCAAGCTCTTTTACGCGTGCTTCTTGCGCTATATTAAAGATTTGCATAAATTCTTCTGCTGTCATTCCGATTGAATCAGCTTTTTTATTTGCTTCTTCTATTTTATCTTTTTTAATGGGGTCAGAATCATATTTTGGAATTTCAAAATCTATATTCTTTTCTTCTTTTGGAAGAGAAGTTTCCCTATTTATTTTTTGGGATATTTTTTGTCCTTTTTCCTGTTGTACAAAATTATTCTTTACGTTTTTGTTTAAAATATTTTTCGGAAGCATAGAAGGGTCAAATTGTATATAATCCCCAAGCTCCATTCTTAAAAAACCTGATACACTCATAATTAGTGCCTTTCCTCTATAGTCAAATGATCTGTGATAAATGTGTCAAACCTACATATTAATAAAGTTTTATTTTTTGCGGGAATTGTTTAATGCTATTTAAAGACTATTGAATGAATATATACGATTTTAATTATTGTTTACAAATCGGGGTGGGTTAAATCCGATAATTAAGTTTTTATTTTATATTATTTGCTTTTTGATTTTATTTTTTTATTATTCATTTCTTTCTTTTCGCTCAATCGCCGCAAGGAAAAGAAAGAAATGAACCAAAGAAAGAAAACTCGGCTTGGATTTTTTCTTGGGACTTACGATTTAATCAAAATTCCTCTTTTTTTAAACTCGGAAAGTTATATTTAAAGACATTTTGCATAAATGCAAAATTATAACTTTCCTCAAACAACAAAAAAAGATTGTGGAATTTTGATTAAATCTTGATGATGAATTACAAACAAATAATGAGCAAAGTAGAAGCGTGGGGAGTTTCTATTCTCCCATTTTCTTTGCGGTCAAAGAAACCGGATATATAAATATTTCTTTGAATATAAAAAAAGAGGCAAAAGATTATAAAATAAAGAGTATATCTCGGGTTTTAACCCGATAATTTAATAATAAAAATTTCACTAAAAATATTTAAAAAAGTTGTTGACAAACATGGTGTTACATGGTAGAATAATAAAAATTTGAGAAATGGAAATGGAAATCTCAGATTTTGACTAGGTGATTTGATTTTTTTTTGACCAAATCAGAGTGAAGTAAAAAGTTAGTGTTAATTAAAGTAATTAACATGATTATCTTGTGAAGAAAGTGTGATTATTATGGAAAACTTAACAATCCAAACTACACAACCGAGAAGAAGACCGAACACCACCCTTATGGCTGCTGCAGGTGCTGCTATTGGTGCGGGTGCGCGTTATGTTTTGCCGACTAAAAAAGAATTGTCTTCGTTATTAAACAAAGAAAGCGTAGATACGTTTGTTTCTTCTACTGCTGCCGTAGCTCGTGCTAACAGCCGTTCAATTTTAAAATATGGTTCTGTGGGTGCGCTTGTTGCTGCAGGTATTTCCATAATATCTCATGCATTGAAACCGCAAAAAGATGAAGAACAATTTGAAAATATTCAATATAAAAAATATGAAGCTATATTGGATGCGCCTGATTATGCGTGCCAAATAACTTGGCTTGCTGATTAGAAGAAATATAATTAAATTAAATAAAATCAAAAACGTTGAATTTAGTGAGTTCTAAATTCAATTTTTTGTTTTATAGAGAAGTTTAGCTTTATATAATTATATTTCCTGCATACCGAATTTATGATTTTCAATGATTTCCAATAATTTATCCTGCCAGCCTGTTTCTTTTTTGAGGAATATATCGGCACCGCCGTTTAAGCATTTAATTTTATTTTCTGTTTTATTGGAAGCCGTAATAACAATGATTTTTGTCTGTAAGTTATTTTTTGTTATTAATTTTTTCACTTCTTCTAATAGGGTATAGCCTTCTTGTTCCGTTGATACGAATAAATCCATAATTATAAAATCAAATCTTGACTTTATAAAGGCATTTAATGCACCAAAGACATCTTTTGCAACCTGCACTTTGTAACCGATTTGAGTCAAAAGCACTTTTAATTGATAAGTAACGACGCCTATATCGTCCACAACCAATATGGAATCAGCACCTTCTCCTTTTGGTTCCGTCGCATCTTCCGTGTGTTCTTTATTCTTGCGTTGTTTAATATTTACAAGCGCAGTCATTACATCATTTTCCGAAATTTTGTCGGGTGCTGTCATGTTTGCTATGCTAAAAATTTCTTTAACTATTTTTTCATCTATTTCCATATCTCATTCACCAGCAGGTTTGTTATCACTCGTTTGTGTTATTCTTAATCCGAAATTATCTTCTATAATTACAACTTCGCCTCTTGCTATTTCTTCTCCGTTTGCAAGAAGTTTTATAGGTTCACTCGTTTTATTGTTTAATTCTATTATAGAGCCTTTTGTAATATCCAGTATTTTTTTTAGTGATGTATCCGTTTCGCCTAAAATAGCGGATAACTCCAACTCTACATCCATTAAAAGGTTGCATGTGTTTGTATTTATGGGTTTTTGAGGTCTTTCAACATTTTCCAATGTTGAAATATCAAGATTTTTAGCAAGGTCTTTTGCTTCTTTTTCCATAACAAGATTATTCCTCTTCCTGATATTGGCTCACTACTTTCACGCAAACCTTATTTTGTATTGTGCCGGGTATAACGTAGAATTTCTTTTTTCCGTTTACACAGGCAACAAGTTCTTTATCCAGTTTTTGTTCCAATTTGATTATGTCATCTGTTTTCAGATTTAAAACGTCATTTATTTCTATATCTGCCATGCCCAATATAACCTGCATTTCGAGTTGAGCATGTTTAATTTTTTCGAGTGTTTCGTTTTTACCTATTTCGTTTGCGGTTACTGCCGTGTGTTGGTAAATATATTGCGGTGTTAATTTAGGAAGAACTGTTTCTAAAACAGGATAAGGCAGACAAATATTCATTAAACCGAAGTTCTTTTGTCCGAGTCTTACTTCAAAAGATATCAAAGTAACGATTTCACCCGCATTGGCAATAGGTACGGAATGATAGCCGTTTGCTATGGTTACAAATTCCGATTTTATGGTTAAAATCGTACTCCATGCATCCTCTAAAATTTTTACGATTTTTTCCGCAAATTTTATGGTTAAAAGTTCTTCTACTTGTGTTAATTCTTTTCCGTGGTCAGATGCTACACCTGCACCGCCTAACATTCTATCCAGAATAATTGATAATACTTCGGGACTTATGCCTAAAGAAATTTCTCCGCTCAAGGGATTCAATTTGAAAATTAGATTTTGAATGTTGGGCGGCATTGAACAAACATATTCATCATAAGTTAATTGGTCAACAGAAATTACATCAATTTCCACTTCCATTCTCAAATAACTTGTTAATATACTCGCAAGACTTTTTGTAAAATCCCTGTGGATATCTTGCAGGGCTTTTAAGTGTTCTTTTGAGAATTTATCAGGACGTCTGAAGTTGTATAATTTACAACCTTTTTTGTACTCATTGGCAAAATCCGCATCGAGCTCTATGTCGTCATTATCGTCTAAATAATTTTCGTTTGTATTATAATTCTGGTTTTCCATCACAAATAGATAACTTTCCTCAATAGAATATTACTATTTTATGGTTAAATTGTCTATCATATTGAAAGATGAAAAAGAATTTTTTATTCCAGTTCGGGGATTTTTAATTTAACGGTTACGGTTGTTTTGGTTTTACAAAAGCTCATTTGTATCTTTGTTTTGCATATTAATTTTTTGCAAAAATCAAGTCCCAGATTAAAATTCTCGTTTTTTGAACTGTATGAATTTTTAAATTCCAAACAAATGTAACCGTTGTTTTTTCTGATTAATATTTCGGCTTGTGAATTTCTTTCCGCGTGGAAAGCAATATTTGAGATTATATTGCCTATTATGCTTGATAAAAATATTTCGATTTGATTTATTTCATAGTTTTTTTCTTCTTGAATTATATTTATATGGATGTTTTTGTTTATAAAAATATATTTATAATTTTCTATTTTTTTTGTAATTAAATTTTTTATATCAAAAGTCGATATTTTGTTTTTGAATTTTCCAGATTTAAAACTGTAATCAACGAGAAAATTTTCAATATATTCTAAAATACTAACCGTTGTTTCAAAAATATCGGAATTCAGTTCCGAATCCAGTTTATTTTGCAGTCCGATTTTAATGCTGTAGAGAGGACTCTTTATATCGTGAAGAATGTTTGCAATCAGTTTTTCGTTTTCATCAATAATGTCGGTTTTGTCTATGATTTTATTCATAGTTTAAAAATAGAACGCATATAGCGAAAAAGAAATTACCCAAGTTGATAATTTAAATTTTTAACTAATAATTTTATCTTTAATTATCCACTTTCTTTTTAAAAAGAAAGTGGAAAGAAAGAAAATCTCAACCTAAATCTTCGTTTTTTATTTATTGTTTCTTTTCGATTTTTTCTTGCAA